>NZ_JCAFVJ010000001.1:0-810050 GCF_059372295.1 Stenotrophomonas sp. YJH_SMC_33 | reverse complement strand
GTGGAACCACCCGATCCCATCCCGAACTCGGAAGTGAAACGCAGCTGCGCCGATGGTAGTGTGGCTCAAGCCATGCGAGAGTAGGTCATCGCCAGGGTTTACACCCAAAACCCCGCTGCTCACGCAGCGGGGTTTTTCTTTGTACGTAGCAAACGCCGGTAGTGCCGGCCGCTGGCCGGCAACCCGATGGCGTTACATCGCCCGGTAGATCCACGCCATCCGTGGATCCCCCTGCGAGGAACAGCGGCGCCAACCAAGGTTGGCCGCTACCAACAGCAGGCGCACACAGCGGTCGTTTGCCGGCCAGCGGCCGGCAACTTTGTGCGCGGTAAACACCGGGTAGTGCCGGCCGCTGGCCGGCAACCCGATGGCGTTACATCGCCCGGTAGATCCACGCCATGCTTGGATACCCCCTGCGAGGAGCAGCGGTGCCAACCAAGGTTGGCCGCTACCAACAGCAGGCCCACACAGCAATCGGTTGCCGGCCAGCGGCCGGCACTACCAGGGGCAGGTCACGCATAAAAAGACGGCGCCCTGCGGGCGCCGTCCTCATCCACTCGCTTGGCAGACCCTGATCAGGCGGCCCCCGGGACCTCGTGTGCTTCCTGCTGGCGGAAGACCGACACCGCTTCAGTCAGCGTCCCAGCCTGCGATTGCAGCTCACGTGCGGCAGCGGTGGCCTCCTCCACCAGCGCCGCGTTCTGCTGCGTGGCCTGATCCATCTGCACCACGGTCTGGTTGATCTGCTCGATGCCAACCGACTGCTCCTGAGATGCCGCCGAGATCTCGTGCATCAGGTGGCTGACATTCTCAACGCCCCCGACAATGCCCTGCATCCGCTGGCCCGCATCGGCCACCAGCTGGGCACCTTCGCCCACCTGGCGACCCGCCTCATCGATCAGCTTCTTGATTTCCTGTGCGGCGGCGGCGGAGCGCTGCGCCAGCACGCGCACCTCGCTGGCCACCACCGCGAAGCCGCGGCCCTGCTCGCCGGCACGGGCGGCCTCCACTGCCGCGTTGAGCGCGAGGATATTGGTCTGGAAGGCGATGCCATCGATCACGCCAGTGATGTCGCCGATCCGCTTCGAGGCTCCCTCGATCGCCTGCATGGTGTCGACGACCCGCTGCATGGCGACGTTGCCGTCGCTGGCGGCGCTCTGGGTGGTGATTGCCAGCTGGCTCGCCTCGCGCGCATGGGCAGCGTTCTGGCGCACGGTGGCGGTCAGCTCTTCCATCGAAGCGGCGGTTTCCTGCAGGTGCGCTGCCTGGCGCTCGCTGCGCTCGGACAGCGCGCCATTGCCCGCAGCGATTTCGCTCGCAGCGGTGCTGATCGAGGACGCGCACTGCTGGATACGGCCCACCATGCGCGCCAGCTGGCCGGCGGTGGCGTTGGCATCGCGCTGGATCGCGGCAAAGGCGCCGTGATACTCACCATGCATGCGTCGATCGAGATCGCCGCTGGCCAGCGCCGAGAGCATCTGCCGCACCTCGTCAACCGTACTGCCCAACGTATCCAGCAACTGGTTGATGCCACCGGTGAGGCCATCGAGGAAGCTGGCACCTTCGGTTGCCTGCAGGCGCTGGTCGAGGTCGCCGGCGGCGGCGGCCGCGACGATGCCGGCGACGGCGTTCTCCAACGCGAGCTCATGGGTACGGTCATGCCACTCCACGGCGAAGCCCAGGCGCACGCCCTGTGCGTCGAAGACCGGAGTAACCACCTGTGCGAAGTGCACCGGGCCGATCTGTACCTTGCCGTTGTGGCTGACCTGCAGGCCATTGAGGATGGCGCGGATCCGGTCCGGGTTGGCGTGGAAGCGATGGATGCTGCTACCGACCAGGCGCTCGGCATCGAAATCGGGGAAGGCCTGGCGCAACGTTGCCTGCTGGTTACGCAGCAGGGCCACCACCGAGCGGTTCACGTAGCGGATCACGTGATCGTTGTCGGCAATCATCATCGCGGTGCGCGAGGCATCGAGGGCCTGGCGGATCTGCGCGTTCTCGGCGTGTGCCTCCGCTTCGCGTCCACGCTGGGCCTGCACATGGCGTGCGGTGTCGGCCAGCGCATGGGCCAGCGAACCTGGTGCGTAGGCGGTGGTGTCAGCATGTGCACCAAGATCGGCGCCGGTGGCGATGTCGCGCGCCAGCGCGGCCAGCCGGCGGGGACCGTGGCCGAGTGCTTCGGTCTGCTGGCGGAGCCGCAGTGCGACCTGGCCAAGGAACAGGGTCAGGCCGGCCAGCATCGCGGCCTGCAGCAGCGCCGGCCACAGCGCAGTACCGTCCAGCAGCGGTGCCAGCAGGGAGAGCGTACCGACGCCACCGGCCAGCCACACCGGAAGGCGATCACGGTGGCCCAGCAGCACGCCCAGCAGCAGGGCAATCGGCAATGCCGGTGACAGGCTGATGATCGCGCACAACACGGCCAGCTGCAGCGACAACAGCAACGCCAGACCGTTGCGGGCGACGGCCCGGCCCGCCTGGGGGCCGCCCAACCACGCGGCTGGCAATACGGCGACGGCCGCCAACGCGGCGGCTTGTGCCTGCGGCCCACGCAGCGCCAGCACCAGGGCAGCCATAGCCAATATCCCGCTGCCGATCAGCAGGCGGCGGTCAGCGCGGCGCGCGAGCTGCTGCAGATGCGGCAGGCGGGCGGTATCGGGGGGACGGGAGGATGCAACGGACATCGGCGACTCCTGGGTCAGCTAAAGACAACGGCCACGCCGCAACGCACGCAGCAGGGCGTGACGAGGGCGGGTGCCGGGAATTCGGGGAATGCGACGCGATCAGCGACGGGCAGACGTGGCACCGTGGCCACATCCTGTGGATGACGGTGCAGCAGAGCGGGCATGCGGACTTCCTTGCAGGACCAGACACACGCCGCAGGCCCGACCGGGTCCGCGTGCGGCGGGCGCAGGGGCCCGCAACTGATGTATCGGCCGCAACTGCGCGGAGTGAAGTGCGCGGACGCCGCGACTCAGCCGGCGTTGTCGTTGCTGAAGAAGTGCAGGATCACGTCTGCGATCTGTTCCGGGTTTTCCATGTGCAGGTGATGGTTGCCGGGAAACACCGCCAGCCGCCCGTTGCGCAGGTGCTGCAGGCGCTCGCTGCGCATCGGCTCGGGGTAGTAGGACTGCGCAGGCGTGGCATAGATTACCTGCGTCGGGCAGGCGATGGCCTGCAGCAGGTTGTCGATCTGGCCTTCGCTGAGGCGGATCGCGGTAGGCAGCATCAGCCGCGGATCGCTGCACCAGCGGTAGCCGCCCTCGACCGGTTCCACGCCCCGCTCGACCAGCAGCCGTGCGCATCCTTCGCTGAGCTGGTTGGTCATCATCCGCGCACGGATCGGCGCGGCCAGGTCAGGGAACACGCGCAACTGCTTGCGTGCCAGTCCCCGCGTGGCGTTTACATGTTCACGCAGACGGTTGGCCGTTTCTTCCTCGGGGCCACGCAGGCCGCCCAGTGCTTCGATCGCCACCAGCCGCTCGACGCGGTCGCTGACCGAGGCGGTGAGACTGGCGATGCCGGCGCCCATTGAATGACCGAGCAGGCTGAAGCGGTCCCAGCCCAGCGCGTCGGCGACATCGAGTACGTGGCAGATCGCGGCGGCCGTGGTGTAGCTGGCACCGGCCGGCAGGTGCGCGCTGTGGCCATGCCCGGGCAGGTCGATGGCCACCAGCTGCAACGGCGACAGGTGCGGCGCCAGCGGCACGAAGCTGGCCGCATTGTCGAGCCAGCCATGCAGGGCCAGCACGCGCGGGCCGTCGCCGTGATTGCGCAGGCCGGCGACGCGCGCGCCACCGACCTCCAGTTCAAACGGCTGCAGACTCATGCCAGCGAGGCCACGGCCAGCCGCGCCAGGGCGCGAGCGTGTTCCGGATCGGCGTTGAGGCAGGGGATGTAGCGCATCGTCGCGCCGCGCTCGGCCAGCGTCTCGGTGAAGCCCAGCGCCACTTCCTCCAGCGTTTCCAGGCAATCGGTGGCAAAGCCCGGGCAGACCACGTCGATCTGCTTCACGCCGGATTCGGCCAGCGCCCACAGGCTGGGCTCGGCATACGGCTGCAGCCAGCGCTCGCGGCCGAAGCGCGACTGGTAACCCATCTGCCAGTCGTCCCTGCCCAGGCCCAGTGCGTGGGCGATGGCCTGCGCGCTTGCCTCGCAGCGCTGCGGATACGGGTCGCCCGCGTCGGCCAGGCGCTGTGGGATGCCATGGAAGGAGAACATCAGTTTCTGGCCGCGACCGTGCTGCTCCCAGTAGCGGCGGATCGATCCGGCCACGGCCTCGACCCAGCCTGGATCGACCGAGTAATCGCGCACCAGGCTGACGGTTACGCCTGGGTTGCGGCGCTGCCACGCATCGACGCGGTCTTCGACCGAGGCGGTGGTGGTGGTGGAGTACTGCGGGTACAGCGGCAGCACCACGATGCGGCGCGCGCCGTCGGCTGCCAGGCGGTCGAGCTCGCTGGCCAGCGCCGGTTCGCCGTAACGCATCGCATGGCGCACTGTCAGGGTCGGCAACAGGGCCTGCATGGCCTGCGCCAGCTGGCGTGTATGCACCATCAGCGGTGAGCCGTCGGGCAGCCAGACCTGGGCGTACTTGGCCGCCGAACGACTGCTGCGCAGGGGCAGGATCAGTCCGCGCAGCAGCGGCTGCCACAGCAGTGGCGGGATCGCGACCACGCGGCGGTCGGACAGGAATTCGGCCAGGTAACGGCGTACGGCGGGGGCCGTCGGCGTCTCGGGCGTGCCTAGGTTGACCGCCAGCACGGCGGTATCGGGTGCGTCGAGCATGGGCGGTATTGTCGCCGATCCGGCGCCGTGCCGGGATGCAGGGTTCGGATTGCAGGCATAGCGCGCATCAATGTGAGCAGGGAACGCTCATTGGGGATTCATGACAACGCTACTAATTTCAGTCACTTGCTATATCTTCCTATGGACTGACTTCTGGAGCCTGCCATGCGTCGCCCGATCCAAGCCCTGCTGATCGCCGCCAGCCTGCTGTCCAGCCAGGCCATGGCCGGACCGCAGGAAGACCAGCGTGCGCGCAATGCCGTGCGCGTGCTTGCTGAAATCCAGGAAATCCCCGAACAGGGCATTCCGGACAAACTGCTCGACGAAGGCCGCGCGGTCATCGTCATTCCCGACACGATCAAGGCCGGTCTGGTCATTGGTGGTCGTCGTGGCCACGGCCTGATGTCGGTGCGCATGCCCAACGGCGCCTGGTCCAATCCGGTGTTCGTGAAGCTGACCGGCGGCAGCATCGGCTTCCAGGCCGGCGTGCAGTCCTCGGACGTGGTGCTGGTGTTCCGCAACGACCGCAGCCTGGACAACCTGGTCAATGGCAAGTTCACGCTGGGCGCCGATGCCGGTGTCGCCGCCGGCCCGGTCGGCCGCAATGCCGCCGCTGCCACCGACGGCCAGCTGAAGGCCGAGATCTGGTCCTGGTCGCGCGCGCGCGGCCTGTTTGCCGGCGTCGCGCTGGATGGTGCGGTGCTGCAGATCGATGATGCCGCCAATCTGGATGCCTACGGCAGCAACACCACGCCGCGCATGATCTTCGAAGGCCGCGCTGCCGGTTCGCCGTCGATGGATGTGGTGGCCTTCCGTGACCGCCTGGAAGAGGCCACCTACGCTGCACGCAGCAACCGCAGCGGCAACGGCAGCGCACCACGTCCGGCAGCGGCCCCGGCGGTTGCGCCGGCGCCTGTTCAGGCAGCACCGGCCGCCCCGGCGGAAGCCACCACGGCGCCGCTGCAGAACGTGCCGCAGACCCCGCCACCGCAGCAGCAGGGCTTCCAGCCGGTCAATGACGGCGAAATCCGCACGGAAACGCTGGGCGGGAACTGACTTTCGTCACGCGCGCCGGCTTACAGCCGGTGCGCTATGCTCGACAGCCTGATCACTAACGTAACGAGCGTCTTTATGGGCAGTTTCAGCATCTGGCATTGGTTGGTCGTGCTGGCCATCGTCCTGCTGGTGTTCGGCACCAAGCGCCTGACCAGTGGCGCCAAGGACCTCGGCTCGGCAGTCAAGGAATTCAAGAAGGGCATGCGCGACGACGACAAGCCGAACGCGCAGCTGGGCGACGAGTCGCGCAGCCAGGATGCCTCGCGCACCGTGCAGGACGAGCACGACCGCAACCCACGCTGATCCGGAGCGGTCGCGGTGTTCGATATCGGCTTCAGCGAACTGCTGGTGATTGCCGTGGTCGCTCTGGTGGTGCTCGGTCCCGAGCGCCTGCCCAAGGCGGCCCGCTTCGCCGGCCTGTGGGTGCGTCGTGCCCGCAACCAGTGGGATTCGGTGAAACAGGAACTGGAGCGCGAACTGCACGCCGAAGAGATCAAGCGGCAGATGCAGGACGTGCGCCAAGGCATGCAGGACACCGAGAACCAGCTGCGCGCCAGTGGCGAAGCGCTCCGTCGCCAGGCCCAGCAGGCGCGGCAGCAGGGCGACGATCTGGCGCAGGAAGTGCGAGCACCGGCGCAGGCCGATCTGCCGCCGCACATGATTGCCCAGCCCGGCGTGGACCCACCGGCCCAGGCTGGCGCCGTTGCCGGGGCGGCTGCAGACGCGCCCGCTGAAGCATCCGCGACACCGCCGCCGCAGAGCACGGAGCGCCAGCCATGAGTGAACAGGATTTCGGCGAAAGCTCGCTGGTCGAACATCTGGTGGAACTGCGCGGCCGCCTGGTGCGCGCATTGCTGGGCCTGGGCGTGGTGCTGCTGGCGCTGCTGCCGTTTACCCAGAAGCTGTACAACGCGCTGGCCGAACCGCTGGTGTCGCAGCTGCCAAACGGGCAGACGATGATCGCCACCAACCCGGCCGGCGCCTTCTTCGCCCCGCTGAAGCTGACCTTCTTCGTCGCCCTGTTCGTGGCGGTGCCGTGGCTGCTGTACCAGTTGTGGGCGTTTGTTGCCCCGGGCCTGTACGCGCGTGAGAAACGCCTGGCCGTACCGCTGCTGGTGTCGTCGGTGCTGCTGTTCTACATCGGCTGCGCCTTCGCCTACTTCCTGGTGCTGCCGGCGGTGTTCCACTTCCTCACCACCTTCAGCCCGGACGTGATCGCGATCACCCCGGATGCGAACGCCTACCTGGATTTCGTGCTGGCGATCTTCTTCGCCTTCGGCGGCAGCTTCGAACTGCCGGTGGCGATGGTGATCCTGGTGCTGCTGGGCTGGGTGACGCCGCAGCAGTTCAAGGAAGGCCGTGGCTACGCAATCGTCGGCATCTTCGTGGTAGCCGCAGTGCTGACTCCGCCGGACGTGGTCTCGCAGCTGATGCTGGCGATCCCGATGTGCCTGCTGTACGAGCTGGGCATCCACGCCGCGCGCTGGCTGGTGCCGTCGTCGGTAGTGAAGAAACCCGCCGCGTGATGCGGTAGCGCCGGGCCATGCCCGGCGTGCGGGGTGCGATGTGATGCCACCGCCGGGCATGGCCCGGCGCTCCCGGTGGGACCGGTCAGGCGTGGAACACGTCGCTCGAGGTCGGCGTGGTCGGGATCGGCGGCGCTGCACGGCTGCCGCGATGCACGAACATCTGCTTCCACGCGGCGTAGACCGCACCGACGTACAGCGGCATCAGCACCGTGGTCAGTACCAGCTGGGCGATGAAGGCCGCAGCCAGCGGACCACCGATCAGCATCGCGATCTGGATCACGATCACGAACAGGATGTACATGCAGAACGCGGCGATCAGGCCGAGTGCGGCGAACACGATCATCGCGCCGATGTTTTCGATGCAGCCCTGCAGGCTCAGGCGCAGCGCATGCATGCCGCTCTGCTTGTCGAACACCACCAGCGCCGGCTGGGTGAACATCGCCAGCGACAGCGCCACCGCGCTCAGGAACACCAGCAGCATCCACAGCGCAATGCGCTTTGCCGGCAGGTTGGCGACCAGCGCGGCGGCATCGTCCGGCTTGATCTGCTGGCCACTGCGGCTGATCTCTTCCATCTTGGTCATGACCTCGCTGAAGGCGGTGAAGCCCTCGCGACCGATCATCATGAACAGCAGCGCGCCCAGCAGCAGTACCGCCAGCACCTGGATCGCCAGCGGCACCAGCAGGTGGCTGACGCGGTGGTCGCGGATCGGCTGCAGCAAGTGCGAGGCCAGGCCCGGGCGGCCTTCGTCGATCTCGCCCACGGCATACAGCATGCCGCCGAACATGATAGGCGAGATGGCCAGGGTCATCAGCTGCACGGCCATGCCTGCCGCGCCGGGAATCAGCGTGGACAACAGGGTGACCAGCCAGCTCACCAGCAGCCAGGCCAGGCCGATCCGGGCCAGCTGCAGCGGCGCACGCCGGTACAGGGAGAACGTATCCAGCAACCACTGGGCGCCCGCCGAAGCCGGCAGCTTGCGAATCTCTTTCATGGACATCCGGGAGGGACAGGAGGGGCCGGGCGGCTGCCCGTGCCGCCGATTATCCCTGTTTTGCCATCGGCTGGGCTGAAGACAGCCGCGCCTGGCGCACGAAACGGCGCAACAGCTGGCGGGCCAGCGGCGCGGCGCTGACTGCGCGCTCGATGGTGCGGGCGCAGCCGCCGTGGCGACCGATGCAGTCGGCGCGGGCACGCACGTAGCCGCGCATGTGGTGGGTGGCGAATTCCGGATGGAACTGCACCCCCCAGGCGTGGCGGCCCCAGCGGAATGCATGGCAGCCGTCCAGCGGCGAGCGTGCCAGCACCTGGGCACCCTCGGGCGCACGCAGCACGGTCTGCAGGTGGGTGGCGTGGGCGGCGAAATGCTGCGGCAGGCCCTGGAACAACGGGTCCTGTGCCGCCTGCGGCTGCAGTTCCAGTTCGATCGTGCCGGACTCTCGGCCAGCCGGGTTGTAGGCCACCTCGCCCCCCAGCGCATGGGCCAGCAACTGATGGCCATAGCAGATGCCGAACACTGGCAGACCGGCGTGGGCAGTCTGGCGCAGCCATACGGCGCTACGCTCGCTCCAGTCGGCGTGGTCGGTGACGAAGGCGGCCGAGCCGGTCACCAGCACGCCAGCAAAGGCATGCGGATCGGGCAGGGCATCACCGTGTTCGACATCGACCACCACCGTCTCGTGTTCTTCCAGTCCGGCGGCGACGCGAATCCAGTGTGGAAAGCGCCCATAGCGGCGCAGCGGCGGCACCGGTCGGCCGGTTTCAACGATCAGGAACGGGGCTGGATTCATCCGGGGGCGGCAGTACTGACAGGACTTCCTCGATTGTAGTCAGCCCCTGCGCCACCTTTTCAAGCCCGGCCTGGCGCAGGGTCCGCAGCCCTTCAGCACGTGCGGCACGGCTGAAACCGGCCAGATCCATGTCGGCGCGGATCTGCCCGCGCAGCCGCGAGCCCAATGGCAGCAACTCATACAGGCCGATGCGGCCAAGGAATCCGGTGCGCCGGCACTCCAGGCAGCCAACCGGCCGACAGGGCGTGGCGGCATCTGGATATGCGCCATCGCTATCAGCCAGCACCGCCCAGTCGGCAGCACCAAGGGTGTGCGGCTGCTTGCAGTGCGGGCACAGCGTGCGCACCAGGCGCTGGGCGAGGATGCCGTTGAGGGTGCTGGCGAGCAGGTAGTGCGGCACGCCCAGGTCGAGCAGGCGGGTGACCGCCGAGGGCGCGTCGTTGGTATGCAGGGTGGACAGCACCAGGTGGCCGGTCAGCGAGGCCTGGACCGCCATCTGCGCGGTCTCCAGGTCGCGGATCTCGCCGATCATGATGATGTCCGGGTCCTGCCGCAGCAGGGTGCGCACGCCGCTGGCGAAGTCCAGGTCGATGTTGGCCTGCACCTGCATCTGGTTGAACTCCGGCGCGATCATCTCGATCGGGTCCTCCACCGTGCACACGTTCACGTCCGGCGTGGCCAGCCGCTTCAGCGTGGAATACAGGGTGGTGGTCTTGCCCGAGCCGGTTGGACCGGTGACCAGCACGATGCCGTGCGGCCGCTCGACCAGCGCATTCCAGCCGGCGACCTCCTGCGGGCTGAAACCGAGCTGGTCGATGCTCTTGAACGCGGCATCCGGGTCGAAGATGCGCATCACGCACTTCTCGCCGAAGGCGGTGGGCATGGTCGACAGGCGCATCTCGACCTCGCGGCCACCCGGCGAGCGGGTCTTGATGCGGCCATCCTGCGGGCGCCGCCGCTCGGCCAGGTCCATGCGGCCGAGCACCTTGATACGGCTGACCACCGCGGTCATCACCGCTGGCGGCACCTCGAACACCTTGTGCAGCACGCCGTCGATGCGGAAGCGCATGCGGCCCATCTCGCGACGCGGCTCCAGATGGATGTCCGAGGCGCGCTGTTCGTAGGCGTACTGCAGCAGCCAGTCGACGATGTGCACGATGTGCTGGTCGTCGGCATTGACGTCGCCGGTGCGGCCCAGCTCGACCAGCTGCTCGAAGCTGGGCAGGGTGGTGCTGGCCTCGCCGCGGACGTCGCCGCGCGCGCCACGCACCGAACGGGTCACCCCGTAGAACTCCATGGTGTAGCGGTGCAGGTCCAGCGGATTGACCACCGCCAGCTCGATGCGGCGGCGGGTCAGGTGCTGCAGGTCGCGGCGCCATTCCTGCACCAGCGGCTCGCTGGTGGCCACCAGCACCCGTTCGGCATCCACTGCCAGCGGCAGGAAGCGGTGGCGACGGGCATAGGCGTGGGAGACCAGCGCGGTGACCGCAGCGACGTCGACCCGGGTCGGATCGATACGCAGGTAGCGGTTGCCGGTGCGTTGGGCCAGCCATTCGGTCAGGCGTTCCAGGGTCAGTTCGCCGCCGTCGCGGGTGGCCAGCTTGAGGTTGGACAGCAGCACCAGCGGGTGCACTTCACTGGCATTGCGCGCGCCCTGTGCAGAAAACCGCATGCGCTCGCCCTCGTGCTCGGCGACCAGGCCGTCGGCCAGCAGCGCCGCACCCACCTGCTCGAAATGCAGGCGGCCCCACGGCAGCGGGACGCCGCCTGGCTCGCCGGGCGGGCCCACCGGCAGCCGATGTTCCATCTGCCTGCTCCTCCCGGGTACGGAATGCCCCGCAGGTCGGCCGTTATACTAGCGCACCCCCTTGCCGGCCAAGACTCGTACGCATGTCCGCGACCCCGACCGTTCCGATCACCTTCCAGGGCCTGATCCAGACCCTGAACCAGTTCTGGGCCCAGCAGGGCTGCGTGCTCATCCAGCCGCTCGACCTGGAGGTGGGCGCCGGTACCTTCCACCCGGCCACCTTCCTGCGTGCGATCGGTCCGGAAGGCTGGAATGCGGCCTACGTGCAGCCGTCGCGGCGCCCGACCGATGGCCGTTACGGTGAGAACCCGAACCGCCTGCAGCGCTACTACCAGTACCAGGTGGCGATGAAGCCGGCGCCGGACAACATCCAGCAGTTGTACCTGGATTCGCTGAAGGCACTGGGCATCGATCCGCTGGTGCACGACCTGCGCTTCGTCGAGGACAACTGGGAATCGCCGACGCTGGGCGCGTGGGGCCTCGGCTGGGAAGTCTGGCTCAACGGCATGGAAGTGACCCAGTTCACCTACTTCCAGCAGGCCGGTGGCCTGGAATGCCGCCCGGTGCTGGGCGAGATCACTTATGGTCTCGAGCGCCTGTGCATGTACCTGCAGAACTGCGACAACGTCTACGACCTGGTCTGGACCTACGGCCCGGACGGCCAGCCGGTGACCTACGGCGACGTCTACCACCAGAACGAGGTGGAGCAAAGCACCTACAACTTCGAATACGCCGACGTGGACGAAATGTTCCACCGCTTCGATGCCTGCGAGCGTGAAGCGCAGAAGCTGGTGGAAGTGGGCCTGCCGCTGCCGGCCTACGAGCAGGTGATGAAGGCCAGCCACACCTTCAACCTGCTCGATGCGCGCCGCGCGATCAGCGTGACCGAGCGCCAGCGCTACATCCTGCGCGTGCGCGCGCTGGCCCAGGCGGTGGCCAAGGCGTATTACGAGCAGCGCGAGAAGCTGGGCTTCCCGGGTGCGAAGAAGGCCTGAAGGCCGCGCTCTCCCCCTTACTCCGGGGCGCCGGACGCGTCGCGCGCTGCGCCCCCACCACAGGATTGAAACGATGAGCCAACTGTCCCCCCTGCTGATTGAACTGGGCACCGAAGAGTTGCCGGTCAAGGCGCTGCCGGGCCTGGCCCAGGCCTTCTTTGACGGTGTTGTCGAAGGCCTGCGCAAGCGTGGCATCGCGCTGGAACTGGGCGATGCGCGCCCGCTGTCCACCCCGCGCCGCCTGGCCGTGCTGCTGCCGGGCGTCGGCCTGGAACAGCCGGAACAGCACAGCGAAGTGCTGGGCCCGTACCTGAACATCGCGCTGGACGCCGAAGGCCAGCCGACCAAGGCCCTGCAGGGCTTCGCCGCCAAGGCCGGGATCGACTGGACCGCGCTGGAGAAGACCACCGACAACAAGGGTGAGCGCTTCGTGCACCGCGCAGTGACCCCGGGCGCGAGCACCGCCAGCCTGCTGCCGGAGATCCTGCGCGAGGCGATCGCGGCGATGCCGATTCCCAAGCCGATGCGCTGGGGCGATCACGCCTGGGGTTTCGCGCGCCCGGCGCACTGGCTGGTGCTGCTGCACGGTGCCACTGTGGTCGAGGCCGAACTGTTCGGCCTGCAGGCCGGCCGTGTCAGCCGTGGCCACCGCTTCCACCACGACCAGACCGTGTCGCTGGCACAGCCGCAGGACTACGTTGAAGCGCTGCGCGCCGCGTTCGTGCTGGTCGATCCGAGCGAGCGCCGCGCACGCATCGTCGCCGAGGTCGAAGCCGCCGCAGCCAAGGCCGGTGGCAGTGCCCGCATCACCGAGGACAACCTGGAGCAGGTGGTGAACCTGGTCGAATGGCCGTCGGCAGTGCTGTGCAGCTTCGAGCCCGCGTTCCTGGCGGTGCCGCAGGAAGCGCTGATCGAGACGATGGAAATCAACCAGAAGTTCTTCCCCGTGCTGGATGCGGCCGGCACGCTGACCGAGAAGTTCATCGGCATTGCCAACATCGAGTCGAAGAACGTGGCCGAAGTGGCCAAGGGCTACGAGCGGGTGATCCGCCCGCGCTTCGCCGATGCCAAGTTCTTCTTCGACGAGGATCTGAAGCAGGGCCTGGTGTCGATGGGTGAGGGCCTGAAGACGGTGACCTACCAGGCCAAGCTGGGCAGCGTGGCCGACAAGGTGGCGCGCGTGGCCGCACTGGCCGAAGTGATCGCAGCCCAGGTCGGTGCCGACCCGGCGCAGGCCAAGCGGGCTGCCGAGCTGGCCAAGAACGACCTGCAGTCGCGCATGGTCAACGAATTCCCGGAACTGCAGGGCATCGCCGGCCGCCACTACGCCGTGGCAGGTGGTGAATCGGCCGAGGTTGCGCTGGCCATCGACGAGGCCTACCAGCCGCGCTTCGGTGGTGATGACATCGCGCTATCGCCGCTGGGCAAGGTGCTGGCCATCGCCGAACGCGTGGATACGCTGGCCGGTGGTTTTGCTGCAGGCCTGAAGCCGACCGGCAACAAGGACCCGTTCGCCCTGCGCCGCAACGCGCTGGGCCTGGCCCGCACGATCATCGAAAGCGGCTTCGAGCTGGACCTGCGCGCGCTGCTGGCCAGCGCCAACGGCGGCCTGGCGGCGCGCAACGTGCAGGCCGACGTCGGCGAGCTGTACGACTTCATCCTCGACCGCCTGAAGGGCTACTACGGCGACAAGGGCGTGCCGGCTTCACACTTCAACGCTGTGGCCGAGCTGAAACCGGCCTCGCTGTACGACTTCGACCGCCGCTTGGATGCGATCGGCATCTTTGCGACGCTGCCGGAAGCCGAAGCGCTGGCCGCGGCCAACAAGCGCATCCGCAACATCCTGCGCAAGGCCGAGGGCGAGATTCCGGCGCAGATCGACGCGGCACTGCTCCAGGAAGATGCCGAGCGCGCGCTGGCCGAAGCGGTCACCGCCGCCATCGATGACACCGGCGCCAGCCTGCACCAGAAGGACTATGTGGCGGTGCTGGCACGCCTGGCGCGCCTGCGTCCGCAGGTCGACGCGTTCTTCGATGGCGTGATGGTCAACGCGGAAGATCCGGCACTGCGTGGCAACCGCCTGGCACTGCTGACGATGCTGGGCGAGCGCCTGGGCAAGGTGGCGGCGATCGAGCATCTGTCGAGCTGACGCCCGTATCGGTAGTGCCGGCCGCTGGCCGGCATTGCCCCGGATCTGTGGGTTGCCGGCCAGCGGCCGGCACTACCGGAACATCGCCGGCGGATGTCCATCGGGATCATCGGCGTCGCCGCACGCGACGTCGGCATCCTCGCGTGCGATCCCGATGATCGCCACAAAGGCGCGTATTTTGACCGCCACTTAACAACCGATCTCCAACGACGTGATGCATTTCGCATCGTCACCTCCGGTCGGTATGCTGTGCCGCATGCAGCCAAAGAAATACGCCCTGCCGCTGATGGTCCTGTCGCTGGCCGCCACCTCCGTGGCCCACGCGCGCGGCACCATCGACAAGGTGGACATCAAGGGATTGGACAAGGGCGACGACGCCGCAATCATCGAGAACATCCAGGAATCGCTGTCGCTGTTCGACACGATCGGCAAGGAGCAGGGTGAATCGCGCCTGGAGTACCTGCTGTCGCAGGCCGAGCGGCAGACCCGCCAGGCGCTGGAACCGTTCGGGTACTACAACCCGGTGATCAAGGTCGAGGCGCCGCGTCAGGATGAGCACGTGCGCGTGCTCATCCATGTCGACAAGGGGGCCCCGGTGACCGTGCGCCGCGAGCACATCGACATCACCGGCCCGGCGATGTACGACCAGTACCTGCAGGACGACCTGGCCGCCTTCAAGCCCCGCAAGGGCCAGCGCTTCGAGCACACCCAGTACGAAGCCAGCAAGATCACCATCACCCGGCGCCTGGCCGAGCGCGGCTACTTCGATGCCGACTACACCCAGCGCCAGGTGCAGATCACCCGCGCCGACAACGCCGCCGACATCGACCTGACCTGGGACAGCGGCCGCCGCTACAACATGGGCCCGGTGCGCTTCGAGCAGGATTACTTCGTCGACAAGCTGTTCGATCCACTGGTGTACTGGGACCAGGGCAGCTACTACCACGAGGGCAAGCTGGACCGGCTGCGCGAGTCGCTGACCAAGCTGGACTACTTCAGCGTGATCGACATCCAGCCGCGCCCGGACCAGGCCGATGAAAACGGCGAAGTGCCGGTGGACGTGAAGCTGACCCGGGCCAAGCGCACCATCTACACCGCGGGCCTGAGCTACGGCAGCGAGAGCGGCCCGGGTGTGCGCGGTGGCATCGAGCGGCGGTTCCTGAACAACCGCGGCCACAAGATGAACACGCAGCTGGACTATGCGCAGAAGCGCAAGAGCCTGGTCACCAGTTACCGCATTCCGGCCTTCAACTGGCTTGATGGCTGGTACACCTTCGCTGCCAGCGCGTATGACGAGCAGACCGACTACATCGACCTGCGCAACTTCAAGCTGATCGCCAGCCGCAGCGGCGAGATCAACGAACACTGGACCGCGATCGCCTCGATCAACGCGCTGCGCGAGCGCTGGCGCTATGCCTCCGGCACCGAATTCACCGACGCGGTCTACAACACCTCGACGCTGGTGTACCCGCAGCTGGTCGCCGACTACGTCGACGTCGATGACGAGCTGTTCCCGCGCAAGGGCGTCAGCGGTACGGCAACGATGCGCGCCGGTGTGGAAGGTGCGGGTTCGGACACCAGCTTCGTGCAGGCCAATGCCGTGCTGCGCTGGTACATCCCGGTGGGCGATAGCAATCGCCTGATCCTGCGCGGCGAGGGTGGCACCACCTGGACCAGCGACCTGGTGGCGATGCCGCCGAGCCTGCGCTACTTCGCCGGTGGTGACCGCAGCATCCGCGGCTACGCCTACCGTGAGGTTGGCCCGCGTACGCCGAAGCCGGACAAGTATGCGCTGGGTGCCAAGAACCTGGTGATCGGCTCGGCCGAGTACGAGCACTACTTCAACGGTGGCCCCTGGGGGGCGGCGGTGTTCGTCGATACCGGCAGTGCCTTTGACAACACCATCGACCTGCATACCGGCGTCGGCTTCGGCGTGCGCTGGAAATCGCCGGTGGGCCCGGTGCGGGTGGATATCGCGCACGGCCTGAACAACCCGGATTCGCAGTTCCAGCTGTACCTCAACATCGGAGCGGACCTGTGAGTGCCTCTGCACCGACTCCGAACAGGCCGCCGCGCGTGCGTTTCTACCGGCGCCGCCGCTTCTGGGCCTGGTCCGGCGTGGGCGTGCTGGGCCTGGTGCTGCTGGCCCTGCTGGCGGTGTACTGGCTGCTGCAGACCGTGGCCGGCCGTGACGTACTGCTGGCCCAGGTGGTGGCGCGCCTCCCGGTGGGTGCCAGCTTCACCTGGGACAAGGTGGACGGCCCGGTGGCAGGGCCGCTGACCCTGTACAACGTCGACTTCCGTTACGACGACATCCATTTCCACGCCGAGCGCGCCTACCTGGAGCCGGACCTGCGCCCGCTGCTGGGCCGCAAGCTGCTGCTGGACAAGCTGGAGCTGAGCAACGCGACGTTGAACCTGGCCAAGAGCGATGAGCCGTTCAAGCTGCCGTCGTGGCCCGATTCGCTGCCGCAGATCGAGATGCCGCTGGCGATCCAGGCCGACGCCATTGCCATCGACGGCTTCCGCATCAGCCAGGCCAACGAGCCGGTGATCGACATCAGTCGCGTGCGTGGTGGCATCGAGATCGCCAATGGCGAGTTCCAGGCACGCAGGCTGGTGGTGGACAGCGACATGGGCAACTTCACCGCCCAGGGTCGCTACATCCCGGCCAAGGACTACGACACCGACGTGACCGTCACTGCCGTGCTGCCGGCACCGCGTGGGCGCACGGCCGCCACGGTGGGCCTGGTCGCCCGCGGAGACCTGTCGCACATGGAAGTGGCCGTAGCCGGGCGCGCGCCGAAGCCACTGCACGCGATGCTGGTGTTCGATGGCCGCACCGACCCGACCTGGAACGCCAGCGTGCGCAGCGACGAGCTGGATCTGGCGCTGCTGTCGCCAGCATTGGCGAGCTCGGCGATCGCGCCGTTGTCGCTGGACTTCACCGCCGCCGGCAAGGGCGGCAATGCCAACCTGCGTGGCAAGGTAAAGCAGGGCGATCAGGAACTGGAACTGGCACCGTCGGTGGTGTCATTGCAGGACCAGGTGCTGAAGGTCTCACCGCTGCTGGTGAAGGGCCTTGGCGGTGAGGCGCGGCTGGAAGGTACCGCCGATTTCAGTCAGGAAGACCAGCAGAAGCTCAACTTCTCGGTGGTCGCGCGTGACCTGACCTGGGTGCCGGCACCGGACCCGAACACCGCCGGCAGCGCACCGGTGCCGGTCACCCTGAAGGAAGCACGCTTCGGCCTGGCCGGTACCCTGAAGGCCTGGGCGGCGATCGGCCGCGCCGATGTCGAACGCGAAAAGCAGAAGGCCCAGCTGCGCTTTGACGTACGCGGCAACGACCAGGCCGCGTCGATCCACCAGTTGCAGGCGCAGACGCCGGGTGGACAGCTGCAGGTGGAAGGCCAGGTGGCGTGGGCACCGCAGCTGGACTGGGACGCCAAGGCCACGCTGAAGGACTTCGACCCCGGCTATTTCGTGCCGGGCTGGAACGGCCGCCTGTCCGGCAACCTGGCCTCCAAGGGCCGCCAGCTGCCGCCGCCGGCCAATGCCGCACCGGGCACCTCGGGTACGCTGGAAGCCACGGTCGATCTGCCGTCGCTGAAGGGCGTGCTGCGCCAGCGCAATCTCGATGCGCAGGGAAAGTTCGCGCTGCAGGGCGCGCAGGGCCAGGGCGACCTGAAGCTGTCGCTGGGCAGCAGCCGGGTGACCGCGTCGGGCAAGGTCGGCGACCGCCTCGATATCGATGCGCGTTTCGAACCGCTGCAGCTGAGCGATCTGCTGCCGGGCGCCGACGGTGGCCTGCGTGGCCAGGTACAGGTGAAGGGCCCGCGCGACGCGCCGGACATCACCGCCGACCTGGTCGGCAACAACCTCAACTGGGACGGCTACGGCGCCGAAAGCGTGAGCATCAAGGGCCGCCTGCCGTGGCGCGGCGACAGCGGCACGCTGGCGATCCAGGGCCAGCAGGTCAACGCGGGTATGCTGCTGGAGCGCTTGAACGTGGATGCGCAGGGCAGCGTCTCCAACCTGCGCCTGGCTGCGCAGACCCGCAACGAGATGGGGGCGATCGAGCTGCAGGGCAGCGTGCGCCAGCAGGGCACGCAGTGGCGCGGCGAGCTGGCATCGCTGCGCATCGCACCGGTGAAGGGTGATGCGTGGTCGCTGCGTGCACCGGCGGCGTTCGCGATCAACGGCAGCACCTACACCCTGTCCGAAGCCTGCCTGGCCGCCGCCAGCAGCGGCGCGCTGTGCGCACAGGCCAACTGGCCGCGCGAAGGCCTGGTGGTGCGCAGTGACGCGCTGCCGCTGGCGCTGGTGCAGCCGTGGCTGCCGCCGCAGTCCGGCCGCCGCATCTATCTGCGCGGCGACGTCAGCCTGGACGCGCAGATCCGCCCGCGTGGCGCGGCCTGGGAAGGCCATGTGGAAGTGCGCTCGAAGGAAGGCGGCGTGCGCCTGGGCGAGAACCGCAACACCGTGGGCGATACCACCCGCGGCGAACTGGTGCGCTATGACCAGTTCTCGCTGAAGCTCGACATGACCCCGTCCAGCATCAAGGGCTACCTGGGCATGGGCTTCCAGGGCAACGGCTTCGTCGACGCGAAGATGCAGACCGGCTGGGAAGCCAGTGCACCACTGAACGGTGAGCTCTATCTGAACATGTCGCGGCTGTACTGGCTGGAGCTGTTCTCGCCGGACATCGTGCGCCCGACCGGCCTGATCGAGGGCCACGTGAGCCTGCGCGGTACGCGCGGGCAGCCGTCGCTGGGTGGCGACGCGCAGCTGAGCAACTTCAAGGGTGAATTCCCGGCGCTGGGCCTGACCTTCGACCAGGGCAAGGGCAGCTTCGTGGCCCAGCCCGACGGTTCAGCCAAGATCACCGCGCAGGCCAACTCCGGCCAGGGCACGCTGTACGTGGACGGTGGCCTGTCGTGGTTCGGTGATGCGCAGCCCTTGCAGCTGAAGATCCACGGCGAGAACGTGCTGCTGTCCAACACCAGCGAACTGCGCATCGTCGCCAACCCCAACCTCGACTTCACCCTGGCCAAGGCAGCGATGGAGCTGCGCGGTACCGTCCACGTGCCAGAGGCCGACATCGACCTGGAGCGCCTGGACCGTGGCACCTCGGTGTCCGAAGACGTGGTCGTGCTGGATCCGGCTGATCCGGAAGAGTCGCGCACCTCGCCGCTGGACATGGACCTGACCGTCAGCCTCGGCGAAAAGGTGAAGATGACCGGGTTCGGCCTGAAGGGCGCGCTGACCGGCAAGATGCAGGTCTGGGCCAAGCCCGGCCGCGAAATGACCGCCAATGGCGGCCTGGAAGTGAGCGGCCGCTACAAGGCGTACGGGCAGGACCTGACCATCACCCGCGGCAACCTCAACTGGAACTACAACGCGGTGTCCGACCCGCGCATCAACATCCGTGCCGAGCGACGGATCGGTGATGTCACCGCCGGCATCGACGTGACCGGGCGTGCCCAGCAACCGCGTGCCGACGTGTGGTCCGATCCTGCGATGTCGCAGTCCGAGGCACTGGCCTATCTGGTTCTGGGACGCAGCCTGACCGGCGCCAGCAGCGACCAGGCGCAGCAGGTCAACGCGGCCTCGGCGGCGCTCTCGGCCGGCAGTGGCCTGCTGGCGTCGCAGCTGGGTGCCAAGCTGGGCCTGGACGATGCCGGCGTGAGCCAGTCGCGCGCACTGGGCGGCTCGGTGATCGGCGTCGGCAAGTACATCTCGCCCAAGCTGTACGTGGGTTACGGCGTGTCGCTGGTGGGCGCAGGTTCGGTGATCACGCTGAAGTACCTGCTGCGCCGCGGGTTTGATGTGGAAGTGGAGTCGAGCACGGTGGAAAACCGTGGGTCGATCAACTGGCGGCGGGAGAAATAACCCGCCGTGGCATCCCTGTAGAGCCGAGCCATGCTCGGCTTCCGCGCGCAGCGCGGTCTGCAGGAAGAGCAGCCGAGCATGGGCTCGGCTCTACCTGACAGGCCCCCAACCATCGGCCGTTGCCCCATCCGGCCCCAGCGGCTATGGTCCCGGGCTGTTCTGTCGTACCGGATTGCCTCATGTCACCACGCAAAGCCCTTCCCACCGCCCTGGCCCTGGGCCTGACCCTCGCCGCCGGTGCTCACGCCGACGAAGGCATGTGGATGCCGACCCAGCTGCCGGAACTGGCCAAGCCGCTCCAGGCCGCAGGCTTCAAGGGCAATCCGGCCGACCTGGCCAACGTGACGGCACCGCCGCTGAGTGCCGTGGTGCGTGCCGGTGGTGGCACCGGCTCCTTCGTGTCCTCCGACGGCCTGCTGCTCACCAACCACCACGTGGCGATGGGCGTGATCCAGTACAACAGCTCGCCCGAGCACGACCTCATCAACGGTGGCTTCATCGCCAAGGACCGCGCCGACGAGCGCCCGGCCAACCCGGACTTCCGCGTGCTGGTCACCGTCGGCTTCGACAAGGTGACCGACCAGGTGCTGGCGCAGGCCCGTGGCAAGACCGGCCGCGCCTACTTCGATGCGGTTGATGCGGCCAGCAAGCAGATCGTGGCCGAGTGCGAGAAGGACGGCAGCGTGCGCTGCTCGGTGGCCAACATGTACTACGGCACCGATTTCTATCGCATCGCCCAGCTGGAACTGAGCGACGTGCGCCTGGTGTACGCGCCGCCGCGCGCGATCGGCAACTACGGCGACGAGATCGACAACTTCATGTGGCCGCGCCACACCGGCGACTTCACCCTGCTGCGCGCCTATGTCGGCAAGGACGGCAAGCCGGCCGCCTACAGCAAGGACAACGTGCCCTACCAGGCACCGGCGCACCTGCAGATGTCGGTGGAAGGCCCGAAGGAAGGCGACTACGCGATGCTGGCCGGTTACCCGGGCATCACCTATCGCCACCGTACCGCCGCCGAATTCGCCGGCCAGATCGATGCCGTGCTGCCGCGCCGCGTGTCGGTGTTCCAGCAGATGATCGACACCATCGAGGCCGCCACCGCCAAGGACGCGCAGGCGCGTACCCGCTATGCCTCGCAGCTGCAGTCGCTGAAGAACAACCGCAAGCGCGCCGCTGGCGAACTGGAAGGCCTGCTGCGCAGCGACGCCAAGGCCCAGCGTGCCGCCGACGAGACCGCGATGCTGGCCGCGACCGACCGCAAGTACCAGGGCGACATCAAGGCGTTGCTGGCCAACCTGTCGCAGGGCGCGGCGGTGGGCGAGCGTGACCTGCTGCTGGACCAGATCGCCGCGCAGAGCCAGCTGCTGCGCTCTGCGCTGCTGCTGGAGCGCCTGCGCATCGAATCGGCCAAGCCTGACGCGCAGCGCGAGAGCGGTTACCAGCAGCGCGACCAGGCGATGATCGAAGGCGTGCTCAAGCAGGTCCAGCGCCGCTACGCGCCGGAGGTCGAGAAGGCCCTGCTGACCACCCTGCTGACCCGCTACCAGCAGCTGCCGGACGCGCAGCGCGTGGCCGAGTTCGACGCGGCCTTCGGCCGCACCCCGCAGCAGCTGGCCACGGCGCTGGACACCCTGTACGCCGGAACCCAGCTGGGCGATGAGGCGCAGCGCCTGTCGCGCTTTGCCGCCGCACGCGAAGGCAAGGCCCTGGCCGCCGATCCGCTGATCGCCGTGGCCGGCCCGCTGGTGGCCGCGCAGCTGCGCATCGAAAACGAGAGCAAGACCCGCGAAGGCGAGCAGCTGCGCCTGCGCCCGGCGTACATGCAGGCGCTGTTCGCCTGGCGTGCCAAGCAGGGCCGCGCGGTGTACCCGGATGCCAACCGCACCCTGCGCATCAGCTACGGCAGGGTCGAGGCACTGCACCCGCGCGATGGCGTGACCTACTCGCCGGTGACCACCGTGGCCGGCATCGTCGAGAAGAACACCAACGCCTATCCGTTCGACGCACCCAAGCCGTTGCTGGCCGCGATCGCCAAGGGTGACTTCGGCAGCACTGCCGACCCGGCGCTGAAGACCCAGACGGTCAACTTCCTGACCAACCTGGACACCACCGGCGGCAACTCCGGCTCGCCGGTGCTCAACGCCAAGGGCGAACTGATCGGCCTGAACTTCGACAGCAACTGGGAATCGGTCAGCGCCAGCTGGTGGTTCGACCCGCGCTACAAGCGCGCCGTGCACGTGGACATGCGCTACCTGCGCTGGCTGCTGGCCAAGGTCTACCCGGCACCCGAGCTGCTGAAGGAAATGGGCGTACCGGCCCAGTAAACCGGTACCTGGCAGGCGCCCACCGCTTCCTGGTGGGTGCCCATTGATTCCCGGTAGGTGCCCACTGTCAGTGGGCACGGATGTCCCCGCCACGACCAACGGTCGTGACCCACCAGACGGACCAATGGTCGTGACCCACCGCCATGACCTACCCGCACGACCAGCGGTCGTGATCTACTGACCCCTGTCCTGACGGAAACGCACGCGTGGTCTCCAGCTGGATCCTGCTGCTGGTCTCGGTTGCCTATGCCGCGCTGCTGTTCGGCGTGGCGTGGTGGGGCGACCGTCGGCCGATGTACCCCGACCGGCCCTGGCTGCGGCCGGTCGTCTACAGCCTGGCGCTGGCGGTGTACTGCTCGTCGTGGACCTTCTACGGCGCGGTCGGCACTGCCGTGCGCAATGGCGTGGGCTACCTGCCGATCTACATCGGCCCGCTGCTGCTGCTGTTGTTCGGCTGGCGCATCATCGAGCGCCTGGCGCTGATCGCACGCAGCCAGAACGTGGTCTCCATCGCCGATTTCATCTCCTCGCGCTTCGGTCGCTCGCGGCGGCTGGCGGCGCTGGTGGCGATCATCGCGCTGATCGGCATCATTCCGTACCTGGCGTTGCAGTACAAAGCGGTGGCGATGAGCCTGCAGGTGCTGACCAGCAACACCGGCCCGACCGGGTTCTTCACCGACCCGGCGCTATACGTGGCATTGCTGATGGCGCTGTTCGCCACCCTGTTCGGTACCCGCCAGGTCGATGCCACCGAGCACCACCACGGCATGATGCTGGCGATTGCCTTTGAATCGGTGATCAAGCTGCTGGCGATGCTGGCGGTGGGCGTGTTCGCCTACCTGTGGCTGAGCAACCGCACCGACGCGGTGGTCGAGTCGGTGCATACGCTGTTCACCGGCCTGCCGCCGGTCGGCTTCATCTCGCAGACCCTGCTCAGTTTCCTCGCCATCATCTGCCTGCCGCGCCAGTTCCACGTGGCCGTGGTCGAGTGCGGTGACGTGCGCGACGTGCGCCGCGCGCGCTGGATGTTCGGCGGTTACCTGGTGCTGATCTCGGGCATGGTGCTGCCGATCGCCACCGCCGGCGTGACCCTGTTCGGCACCGGCGGCAGCGTCGCCGACGACTCGATGGTGCTGGCGCTGCCGTTGGCCGAAGGCCGCAATGCGCTGGCGCTGATCGCCTACGTGGGCGGCTTCTCGGCGGCCACCGGCATGGTCATCGTCTCGTCCATCGCGCTGGCGACCATGGTCAGCAATGATCTGGTGATGCCGGTACTGCTGCGTCGGAGCGGTGACCACCAGGAAGCCGCTGACGTCGCCTCGCGCGTGTTGTGGATCCGCCGCCTGGCGATCCTGCTGCTGGCGCTGATGGCCTACAGCTACTACCGCACCAGCAGCAACGACAGCACGCTGGCCTCGTACGGCCTGATGGCGTTCGCAGCGGTGGCGCAATTCGCGCCCGGCCTGATCGGCGGCCTGTACTGGCGCGGTGCCAGCCGGCGCGGCGTCGAAGTGGGCATGCTGCTGGGCTTTGCCACCTGGCTGTACACCCTGCTGCTGCCGGCGATGACCATGGCCGGCTGGGTCGACGCCGCCTGGGTGCAGCACGGCCCGTTCGGCATCGAGTGGCTGCGTCCGCAGCAGCTGTTCGGCATGTCCGGCTGGGATCCGCTGACCCACGGCACGTTCTGGTCGCTGCTGGTCAACGCGGCGACGATGATGCTGGTGTCCGCGCGCTGGCGCCCCGGTGTGGACGAGCGGCTGCGCGCCGCGCCGTTCCTCGACCCGTATGCCGAGCGCCCGTCGGTGGCCGGTGGCTGGCCCGGCCACGTGCATGTGGGCGACCTGCTGGCACTGGCCTCGCGCGTGGTCGGAGAGCGCCACGCGCGGCGTTCGTTTTTCGAGCAGGCACAGTCGCTGGGGCGCGAGCTTCAGTCCTCGGCGCCTGCGGACCGCCCCTGGGTACAATTCACCGAACGGCTGCTGGCCGCCTCGATTGGTGCGGCATCGGCGCGCCTGCTGCTCACCAGCCTGCTGCGTGGCTCGGGCATGGACCTGGGTGAAGTGGTGGCGGTACTGGACGAAGCCGGGCAGGAACTGCGCTTCAACCGCGAGATCCTGTCGACCACGCTGGAGAACATCAGCGCCGGGGTCAGCGTAGTCGACCCGGACATGCGCCTGACCGCGTGGAACCGCCGCTACCAGGACATGTTCGGTTACCCCGACGGCATGCTCTACGTGGGCCGCCCGGTGGCCGACCTGATCCGCTACAACGCCGAGCGCGGCGAGCTGGGCGAGGGCGATATCGAAGTGCAGATCAACCGCCGCATCGGCTACATGCGCGCCGGTTCGCCGCACGTGTTCGAGCGCACCCGCAGCGACGGCAAGGTGATCGAGATGCGCGGCCAGGCGCTGCCCGGCGGCGGCTACGTGACCAGCTACAACGACATCACCGACTACAAGCACGCCGAAAAGGCGCTGCTTGAAGCCAACGAGACGCTGGAACAGCGCGTCGCCGAGCGCTCGCATGAGGCCGAGGTCGCACAGCAGTCGAAGACGCGCTTCCTGGCGGCGATCAGCCACGACGTGCTGCAGCCGCTGAACGCCGCGCGCCTGTTTGCGTCCGCGCTGCGCGACAGCGATCACGTGAGCGACGAGCAGAAGCATCTGGCCGAACGCGTAGACGCGTCGCTGCGTGCGGCTGAGGAGCTGCTCGATGGCCTGCTGGACGTGTCACGGCTGGATGCGGGTGGCCTGCACCCGGTGATCGGCGAATTCGACGTGAGTGCGTTGATGCGCGAACTGGCGGCGCAGTACACGCCGGTCGCCGCCGGTCGTGGCCTGCGCCTGGACCTGTTCGCGCGCCCGGCGTGGGTACGCAGTGATCGCCGCCTGCTGCGCCGCGTGCTGCAGAATTTCCTGGCCAACGCGTTGCGCTACACCCGCCAGGGGCGCATCGTGCTGGCGGTGCGCCATCGTGGCGACGAAGTGGAGCTGCAGGTATGGGATACCGGTCCCGGCATTCCCGAGCACCACATGCGGCAGATCTTCGATGAGTTCCACCGTTACCAGCAGCCGTTCGACTGGGGCGAGCAGGGTCTGGGGCTGGGCCTGTCGATCTGCCAGCGCATCTCGCGCCTGCTTGACCATCGCCTCAATGCGCGCAGCCGCGTCGGCAGCGGCTCGATGTTCTCGATCATCCTGCCACGGGTTGCGCCCTTGCCCGGCTACACCGAGCCTGCCAAGGCGACCCAGGCCGTGGCCACACCGGTGCGCAGCGATTCGCTGGCGGGCCTACGGGTGCTGTGCGTGGACAACGACGAGGAAATCCTCGACGGCATGCGCGCGCTGCTCGGCCGCTGGCAGGTGCAGGTGATCACCGCCGCCACCGTCGACCAGGCACTGGAGAAGATCGCCGAGCGCCCGCAGGTGATGCTGGTGGACTACCACCTGCATGACCGCATGGACGGCCTTGATGCGCTGGTGGCGCTGCGCGAGGCGGCCGGCTATCCGCTGCCGGGTGCGCTGCTGACCGCCGATGGCCGCGACGAGCTGAAGCGGATGGCGCGCGAGCGTGGCTACCGCGTGCTGACCAAGCCGATCAAGCCGGCCTCGCTGCGCGCCTTCCTCGGCGCGCTGCGCGACGCCGGCAATAGCGACGCCTGATTGGCAACTGTAGAGCCGAGCCCATGCTCGGCTCCCCCACGCAGTGCGGGGCTGATATAGCCATCGCTATACAAACCAGCCCTGCCTGCGCGTTTCGCTGGAAATGCGCCACGCGCGAATCGCGATGCTAAGCTTCGCGTCCCCTTGGGGAGTAGCCGGATTCCTTCGCAGGAATCGTCCACGTCAACATACTCGGCCAGTGCGCCGTGGCGTGGACAACCATGATGGTTGGCGAGACCAGCGGCCCGCGCGCGCAACGTCAGGTTGGGCGCGAGCGCAGGCCGTGCGTCCGTCCTAGCCCGACCTCAGCCGCTGTCCATGTCCCCCATTTCGATCCTCCTGATCGGCTTTGCCATGTCCACCGATGCCTTCGCTGCGGCGATCGGCAAGGGTGCGGCCATGCGCAAGCCGGTGTTCCGCGATGCACTGCGGGCCGGCATCATCTTCGGCGTCATCGAGGCGATCACGCCCATCATCGGCTGGTTGCTCGGCCGTGCCGCCCTGCAGTACGTGGAAGCATTCGACCACTGGATCGCCTTCGGCCTGCTCGGTGCGCTGGGCATCCACATGATCTACAACGGCCTGCGCCCGGACAGTGCCGAGGAAGACGAAGACCCTTCGCAGCACCACGGCTTCTGGAAGCTGGCGCTGACCGGTTTCGCCACCAGCATCGACGCGATGGCCGTGGGCATCGGCCTGGCCTTCATGGACGTGCATATCGGCGTGATGGCGGCGGTCATCGGTCTGTGCACGCTGACGATGGTCACCGTCGGCATCATGCTCGGCCGCGTGCTGGGCAGCATGGTCGGCAAGCGTGCCGAGATCATCGGCGGCGTGATCCTGATGATCATCGGCGCGACGATCCTGTACGAACACCTGCACGGCGTGGGGTAAGCAGGGAAATCTGTAGAGCCGAGCCCACGCTCGGCTGCTTTGCATGGCAGCCGAGCATGGACTCGGCTCTACATCAGGGTGTTGGCTGACAAGCATTGCGGTGTTGCACTGATGGAGAGGCTGTCACGCGTGCCATAGCGTCTTCGCATGGCCAGTCCCGCACTCCGTTATGGTCGTTGGTCGCATACCGGCAATGTCTATGCCCTTACGACGGTGACGCATGCGCGTCGTCCCTGGTTCAGTGACAAGGGCAACGTCGATCTTCTGATCGAAGCGCTGCGCACAGTCGAGCAAACCGGTCGTACCTTCTCCCTGGCCTGGGTGATCATGCCGGACCACCTGCATTGGTTGATCGAGCTGCGTACGGGCACGCTGGCCGGCTGCATGCAGATCCTGAAGTCCCGGAGTGGAAGATCCATCGCCAGGCGCGCTGATGCCAACGCGCCGATCTGGCAGCCGGGATACTACGACCATGCGCTGCGCGGCGATGAGTGCCTGCGCACGCAGGCGATGTACATCGCGGCCAATCCCGTGCGTGCTGGACTGGCCACGCGCATCGGGGAATACCCCTATGTGTGGAGTCGATGGTTGCTTGAGGAGTGATTGGTATTGAGGCAAAGAGCAGCCGAGCGTGGGCTCGGCTCTACAGGGGCATCATGACGTCTGTAGAGCCGAGCCCATGCTCGGCTCCGCAGTCCGTCACCTTCAGTCTTCTTCCGGCGGCAGTACGATGGCGTCGTCGTCGATGGCCAGCTTGCCGGCCATCAGCACGGCCTGGGTGCGGTTGGTTACGCCCAGCTTGCGCAGGATGGCGGTGACGTGGGCCTTGATCGTCGCTTCGGAGACGTTGAGGTCGTAGGCGATCTGCTTGTTCAAGCGCCCGGCGCCCAGCATCTGCAGCACGCGGAACTGCTGCGGGGTCAGCTCGCGCAGGCGCTGGCCGACTTCGCGTTCTTCGCTGCCGGTAGGCGGCACGTTGTGCGCTTCCGGCGGTGCCCAGGTCTCGCCATCGAGGATGGCGCCCAGCGCATGGCCGATGGTGTCCGAATCCGCAGACTTCGGAATGAAGCCCAGCGCACCGTGGTCGAGCGCGCGGCGCATCACCGTGGCTTCTTCGCGTGCGGACACCACCACCACCGGCAGGTGCGGGTGCAGCGAGCGCATGTGCACCAGCGCGTTGAAACCCTGCGCACCGGGCATATTGAGGTCCATCAGGACCAGGTCGGCGTCGTTGTGCTGGTCGGCCAGTGCATACAACGCTTCCACGCTGTCGGCCTCGAACAGCTGCACGCCGGGGATGACCCGCTGCACGGCCCCACGCAGGGCCTCGCGGAACAGCGGGTGGTCATCGGCAATCAGGAGGGTGGTCATGGTCGGGGGGAACCGTGGGGGAAAGCAGATGGGGTCAGAGCCCTTTCCTTGCCGAAAGGGATCCGACCCCGGGTCGTACGTCAGCGCACCTTGCGCTCGTCCACCAGCGACGCCACCACCGACGGATCGGCCAGGGTCGAGGTGTCGCCAAGCTGGTCCGGCGCGTTCTCGGCAATCTTGCGCAGGATGCGGCGCATGATCTTGCCCGAGCGGGTCTTCGGCAGGCCCGGCGCCCACTGCAGGTGGTCCGGCGTGGCGATCGGGCCGATCTCCTTGCGCACCCAGGCGATCAGTTCCTTGTGCAGTTCATCGCTCGGTGCCTCTTCGGCCACCAGGGTGACGTAGGCGTAGATGCCCTGGCCCTTGACGTCGTGCGGGAAGCCGACCACGGCCGCCTCGGCCACCTTCGGGTGCGAGACCAGCGCGCTTTCCACTTCGGCGGTGCCGATGCGGTGGCCGGACACGTTGATCACATCGTCTACGCGGCCGGTGATCCAGTAGTAGCCGTCCTCGTCGCGGCGGCAACCGTCGCCGGTGAAGTAGCTGCCCGGGTAGGTGCGGAAATACGTATCGATGAAGCGCTGGTGGTCGCCGTAGACCGTGCGCATCTGGCCCGGCCAGGAATCACGGATGATCAGGTTGCCCTCGGTCGGGCCGTCCTGGATCTCGCCATCGGCATTGACCAGCGCCGGCTGCACGCCGAAGAAGGGCAGGGTGGCCGAACCGGGCTTGAGGTCCATCGCGCCGGCCAGCGGCGAGATCAGGATGCCGCCGGTCTCGGTCTGCCACCAGGTATCGACGATCGGGCAGCGGCTGTCGCCGACCACCTCGTAGTACCAGCGCCAGGCCTCCGGGTTGATCGGCTCGCCCACGCTGCCGAGCAGGCGCAGCGACGCGCGCGAGGTCTTCTTCACCGGCTCCTCGCCCTCGCGCATCAGCGCACGGATGGCGGTCGGGGCGGTGTAGAAGATGCTCACCTTGTGCTTGTCGATGACGTTCCAGAAGCGCGAGGTGTCCGGATAGTTCGGCACGCCTTCGAACATCAGCGAGGTCGCACCGTTGGCCAGTGGCCCGTACACGATGTAGCTGTGGCCGGTGACCCAGCCGACGTCGGCGGTGCACCAGTAGATGTCGTCCTCGCGCAGGTCGAACACCGCTTCATGGGTGTAGGCCGCATACAGCAGGTAGCCGCCGGTGGTGTGCAGCACACCCTTCGGCTTGCCGGTGGAACCGGAGGTGTAGAGGATGAACAACGGGTCTTCCGCGTTCATGCGTTCCGGTTCGCAGGTGGACGGCTGGCTGTCCACCACATCGTGGAACCAGCGGTCGCGCGGGGCCTGCATGTCCACGGCACCGCCGGTGTGGCGCACCACCAGCACGGTTTCCACGGTATTGGTGCCCGGCAGCTTCAGCGCGGCATCGACGTTGGCCTTCAGCGGAATCCTGCGGCCACCGCGCAGGCCTTCGTCGGCGGTGATGATCAGCTTGCTCTGGCAGTCGCTGACACGGTCGGCGATCGAGTTCGGCGCGAAGCCACCGAACACCACCGAGTGGATCGCACCGATGCGCGCGCAGGCCAGCATGGCCACCGCGGCGTCGACGATCATCGGCAGGTAGATGGTGACCCGGTCGCCCTTCTTGACGCCGAGGTTGCGCAGCGCGTTGCCGAGGCGGCAGGTGCGCTCGTACAGCTCGCGATAGGTCACATGCTGGGCCGGTGCATCCGGGCCGTCCGGCTCGAACAGCAGGGCGGTCTTGTCGCCGCGCGTTTCCAGCTGGCGATCCAGGCAGTTCACGCTGGCATTGAGCTCGCCATCCTCGAACCACTTGATGCGGAAGTCGGACAGGTCATAGCTGACGTTCTTGATCTTCGTCGGCTTGCGCATCCATTGCAGGCGCTCGGCGGCCTTGCCCCAGAATCCATCCGGATCGGCCACCGACGCCTGGTACTGCTGTTCATAGGTCTTCTTGTCGATGCGTGCCTTGGCGGCGAACTGCGGATCGACGGGGTAGATATCAGCCATGGCACCCTCACTTGCACGTTGACTTTGTATGTGCGGTCGCAGCATTGCAACGACCGATCCCCCTCAGTTTGCCCCATCCACCCCCGGCCGCGTCACCACCCTGGTTAGACCATGGTCGAAAGTGAGCGCCTTGCAGGCCCGGGTTCGACCAATGGCGAATAGCCGCTATACATAATCGCCCCGCAGTCTCGGCTCGACCGTGCCCCACGCGCGGCATCACCTTGCCACTTGGGAGAGAGGGCAACATGAGCCACCGTACGTTGAAAGCCGTGCGCACACCTTTGGCGGCCTGCCTGCTGGTCGCCCTGGTCGCACCGGGCATGGCGTTCGCAGAGACCGCCAAAGAGAAGGCACTGGAAGCACGCGTTGCCGAACTGGAACGCCAGGTCCAGCTGCTGCTGTCTTCGCAGCAACAACAACAGACCCAGATCAGCCAGACCCAGCAGGCCGTGACCGAAGTGCGCACGGTGCAGGCCGAGCAGAAGCCGGTCGCACAGGTGCCGGCCGGCAAGCAGCCGATCCAGGTCACCACCCTCACCCCGGGCGCCGCGCCGGGCACCACGGTCAAGATCGGCGGCTTCATCAAGGCCGACTTCCTGGCCACCCAGACCAGCGATGGCCAGCTGGCCGACGACGCCACCGGCCGTTCGCTGTACCTGCCGGGCCAGACCCCGGTCGAAGGCGCTGGCGGCAGCGGCAAGCGCTCGGGCACCGATTTCAACGCCCATGCCAAGTTCTCGCGCTTCAACCTGGGCATCGACAACGTCAGCGAATCGGGCAACAAGGCCGGTGCGTTCTTCGAGATGGACTTCTTCGGCAACTCGCTGGGCAACCAGACCGCCACCAACACCTACGGCGTGACCCTGCGCCACGCTTACATGTACTGGAACAACTGGCTGGCCGGCCAGACCTGGTCCAACTTCATGGACGCGGCCGCACTGCCCGAAGCGGTCGACTTCGTCGGCCCCACCGACGGCGTGATCTTCGTGCGCCAGGCGCAGGTGCGCTACACCCAGGGCGGCTTCAGTGTCGCACTGGAAAACCCGGAAACCACCACCCTCACCGGCACCCGCAACCCGGTCACCGGTGCCTGGACCAACGCCAGCGCCAACTCCGACCGTGGCAGCCTGCCCGACCTGACCCTGCGCTATGGCTGGAAGGGCGACTGGGGCACCTTCGGCGTCGGCGGCATCGTCCGTCAGCTGAAGGTCGACAACCAGGCCACCGGCGCGAAGGCCGACAAGGTGGCCGGCGGCCTGACCCTGGGCGGCAAGTGGGTGATGGGTGACAGCGATTCGCTGCACTACCAGCTGACCGGCGGCGAAGGCATCGCCCGCTACATCGGCCTGGGCATCACCGCCGACAGCGCCTACGACGTGGCCCGCGATGAGCTCAACCCGACCGGCGTGCTGGCCGGCTACGTCGGCTGGCGGCATGCGTTCTCGCCGAAGCTGCGCACCAACCTGATCTACGCGCGCAGCGACTACGACAACGACAGCATCCTCGGCCCGCTGGTGACCAAGAGCGTGCAGAGCGTCCGCGGCAACATCTTCTATTCACCGCTGCCCAAGGTCGATATCGGCGCCGAGCTGATGTATGGCCGTCGCGAAGTGGAGAACGGCAACAAGGGTGACATCACCCGGTTGCAGTTCACCACGAAGTACAGCTTCTAAGAGCGTGCCGGCCAGCGGCCGGCACCTACCGAGATGGGGTGCCGGCCAAGGTCGGCATCTACCGAATTGAGTGCCGACCAACGGTCGGCACCCACCAACAACGATTGCTTCGGAGGGGAAGCGTCCCATGTCCAGTACACCCAGCACCGCACATAAAGCGGGCACCCTGACCAAGGGCCACAAGAAGGTCATCTTCGCCTCGAGCCTCGGCACGGTCTTCGAGTGGTATGACTTCTTCCTGTACGGCTCGCTCGCGGCCATCATCGCCAAGCAGTTCTTCAGTGGCGTCAATGAAACCACGGGCATGATCTTCGCCCTGCTGGCGTTCGCCGCCGGCTTCTTCGTGCGTCCGTTCGGCGCGGCCTTCTTCGGCAGCCTCGGCGACCGCATCGGCCGCAAGTACACCTTCCTGGTCACCATCCTGATCATGGGCATCTCGACCTTCCTGGTCGGCGTGCTGCCCAACTACGCCTCGATCGGGTTTGCCGCACCGGTGATCCTGATCATCCTGCGCCTGGCCCAGGGCCTGGCGATGGGCGGCGAGTACGGCGGTGCCGCCACCTACGTGGCCGAGCACGCGCCGGACGACAAGCGCGGCCTGTACACCAGCTTCATCCAGTGCACCGCCACGCTCGGCCTGTTCATGTCGCTGCTGATCATCCTGGCCTGCCGTTACTTCCTGGGCAATGAAGCCTTCGAAGCCTGGGGCTGGCGCATTCCGTTCCTGGTCTCGATCCTGCTGCTGGGTGTCTCAGTGTGGATCCGCCTGCAGCTGAGCGAGTCGCCGCTGTTCCAGCAGATGAAGTCCGAGGGCAAGGGTTCCAAGACCCCGTTCCGTGACAGCCTGAAGGGCGGCAACCTGAAGCTGATGCTGCTGGTCCTGCTCGGTGCGGCGGCGGGTCAGGCGGTGGTCTGGTATGGCGGCCAGTTCTACGCGCTGTTCTTCCTCAGCAGCATGCTGAAGGTCGATGCCACCACCTCCTACCTGCTGATCGCGGCCGCGCTGGCGTTGGGCGTACCGTTCTTCATCTTCTTCGGCTGGCTGTCCGACCGTATCGGCCGCAAGAAGATCATCCTGGCCGGCTGCCTGCTGGCCGCCGTCACCTACATCCCGATCTTCAAGGGCCTGACCCACTTCGCCAATCCGGCCATCGAAGAAGCCCGCAGCAGCTCGCCGGCCCTGGTCGTGGCCGACCCGGCTACCTGCTCGTTCCAGTTCGATCCGGTGGGCCTGCGCAAGTTCACCAGCTCCTGCGACGTGGCCACCGCCGCGCTGACCAAGGCCGGTGTGCCGTACGACGTGCAGCCCGCCGCCGCCGGCTCGCTGGCGATGGTGAACGTGGGCAGCGCCAGTGTCACCTCGTATGAGGCCGCCGGCCTGACCAAGGAAGACGGCAAGGCCAAGGCCGATGCGTTCGGTGCGGAACTGAAGACCGCCCTGACCGCCGCCGGCTACCCGGCCAAGGCCGATGGTGCACGCATCAACATTGCCGGCACGGTGTTCATGCTGTGGCTGCTGGTGCTGTACGTGACCATGGTCTACGGCCCGATCGCTGCCTACCTGGTGGAACTGTTCCCGACCCGCATCCGCTACACCTCGATGTCGCTGCCGTACCACATCGGCAACGGCTGGTTCGGTGGCTTCCTGCCGGCGATCTCCTTCGCGCTGGTGGCCGGTACCGGCAACCTGTACTACGGCCTGTGGTACCCCATCATCATCGCGCTGATGTCGGTGGTGATCGGCGGCCTGTTCCTGCGCGAAACCAAGGACGTGGATATCACCAAATAACCGGCGTGCCGACCAACGGTCGGCACCCACCGGGTTTCAGGGGCCGTGGTGCAGATCGCGGCCTTTTTGTTTGTGGGGTGGCGACTGGGGTCGGAACCCTTTCGCGCGCGAATGGGCTCCGACCCCGGTCGCAGGACGTGCTACTCCGGGCATCCATCGCTCTGCTCAAACTGCCGCCTTGAAAACGCTTCGATGCAGAACCGACGCTGCGCGCTCTCATCGCCTGCCTGGCGGATCTGCCTGCGCAACTGGTCGGCTCCCGGGCAACGCGCAGCGCGAGCGACAACGAGGTTGCATACAGGAACAAATGGGAGGTGCACCTGATTGCGAGGGATGTTTAGCCTCTTGTTCCAGGCTTCGAACGGAAAGAGCAAGTGCAACAGCCCGTCCACTGCTTCATCTTTGCGTGGCCGCGTGAGGGCGACATCCGGTGAGTCCTTGAGCAACATCTCATAGGCATCTAGAAAGCGACGGCCATGACCATCGTGTTCTGCCGGCGTCTCTGCCCGCCGCAAGGCCGCGTAGTAGGAAAAAAGGTGCTCTGCATCAGGTGCGCTGCAGGTGACGTCACGTGGCAGCGATTGCGCGTCATCGGGCTCTGTTGGCTTGCATGAGATGCGGTTCAGTCGCTCCTCCAATGCAGCCAGCACCCGATCGATGGTGGCGCCAGAGGTGGGCTCGCCGTCCAGCTCGCCTACAAGCGACGCCAGGCTGTCGCCCACCATCGGGACATACTCTCGCTCTTTGTTCAGCGCGATGGAGGACCGGGCCGGCCGGGGAGCGGTCGACTCTGCGGTCAGAGACAGTACCGCGGCCATAGCAAGCCCTACCATCATCGATTGCATATCAGATCGCCGATGGAATCAGGTTGCAGGGCGATGGAGCACCGCCTGATCGCCTTGTGGCCCCTTCGCGAGGGAGTGAATTCCATTTCTACATCCAGACGATCATCGTGGAAATCGAGGGTCTTGAATTCGACCAAGGCGAAGTCGCGATCAAATCGGGTCTCGCCGAGAGAACAGATGGTCCGTTCGCGCAGGAAGACGCCTGGATGACCGGGTTTCAGGTACTGGATCGTCAGGCACGGATTGTCTGCTGTCAGCACGTATCTGACCAGGAGATTCCCTGCCCCTCGCAGTTCCGCATTGGTGACCTTCGAATAGTCGATGGGGTGCTCGGTGGCCTTACTGGTGTTGCTGAGCAGAGCAACACCAATAGCAAGCATCAAAGCTGGGGGAGTCAGCAGCCGATTCAACACACCAGATCTCCGATGGTGCCATTTCGTATCGGCACTGAGCAGGTTCGTACATCATCAAAATCAAAGTTGGGAGGAGCATGTATGATTTCGACTTTCAGGCTCAGATGATCTGCTTTGAACTGAACTTCCGTGATTCCGACGTAACTGAAATCACTCGAGAATCTCTTTCCCCCGATCGAGCAGATTTCCTTATGGCGGATGAGCGTGTCCAACGAAGCAGATTTGAAGATCTGAATCGTGAAGCACGGGGAACCTGAGACATCAAGAAATCGCACCCAAAGTCCCTGCATTTTTGAGATCTTGGCGTTGACGACCCGGGCGTAATCAATGGGTGGACTTGCTGCGACCGTGGTTGCAGTAATCAGAACCCAGCCAGCCAAGCATGCGGAGATAATTCGCATTTTCCCATCATCTGGTTTTGGAGAATCATTAGCCTGAGGCGGGTGAACCAGCATGGCCATGAAGAAAGTACGAAATTGCACATGTCCTTACTATTCTTGGATCGGATGACGTTATTGAACACATCCCGGCCAATGAGGCCATGCGCCACCGCGTGAAGGTTGGCATGCGAGCCAAGCACGGCTCGACCCTACAATCGGCCCATGACCACCCTTACTCCGGCCGATCTCCCCGCCATCCTGCACACCCTGCGCAGCGCGTGGCAGTCGCAGCGCCCTTCGCTCGACCAGCGCGAGCACGACCTGCGCCGCCTGCGCGAGGCGCTGAAGCCACGCCTGGACGAGATGGCCCAGGCCATCGCCGAGGACTTCGGCCACCGCGCCCACACCGAATCGAAACTGGCCGATGGCATGAGCGTGCTGTCGGCCATCGACCACCTGCGCCGCCACCTGCGGCGCTGGTCGAAGCCGCAGCGGGTGGGGGCGGGCTGGCGACTGTGGCCGGCGCGCGCGCAGCTGCGGCCGACGCCGTTGGGTGTGGTCGGGGTGATCTCGCCCTGGAATTACCCGGTCACGCTGGCACTGGTGCCACTGGCCACCGCCATCGCCGCGGGCAACCATGTGCTGCTGAAGCCGTCTGAACACACGCCGCGCACCAGCGCGTTCCTGGCCGATCTGCTGGCCAGTGTGTTCCCGCCCGATCGCGTGACGGTGGTGCAGGGCGGGGCAGACGTGGCCTCCGCGGTGTCCTCGCTGCCGCTGGACCATCTGTTGTTCACCGGCTCGACGGCTGTTGGCCGCAAGGTGATGGCCGCCGCCGCCGAGCATCTGGTGCCGGTCACCTTGGAACTAGGCGGCAAGTCGCCGGCGATTGTCTGTCGCGATTTCCCGCTGGATAAAGCCGCAGCGCGGCTCGCCACCGGCAAGTGGTTCAACGCTGGCCAGACCTGCATCGCGCCGGATTACGTGCTGATCGATACCGCGCGCCAGCGCGAGTTCGTGCAGGCGCTGCAGCAGCAGGTGCGCGAGCGCTATGGCGACTTCAGCGATGCCGACGACTACACGCGCATCATCAACGACAGCCAGTACCGGCGCCTGCAGGGCTATCTGGCGCAGGCGCGCGAGTGCGGCGTGCCGGTCATTTCGCTGGCGCAGGTGGATGAGGCGCGCGCCGACCGCGAGCGCCTGCTGGTGCCGACCGTGGTGCTGGACCCGCCGGACGACCTGGATCTGATGCGCGAGGAGATCTTCGGGCCGATCCTGCCGGTGCGGGCCTATCCGGACCTGGATGCCGCGCTGGCCGACGTGCTGTCGCGTGACCGCCCGCTGGCGCTGTACCCCTTCAGCCAGGACCGCGCGACGGTGGAACGCATCCTCGACCAGGTGGTGGCCGGCGGGGTGACCGTGAATGACACCCTGCTGCATTTCGCCGCCGATGGCCTGCCGTTTGGCGGGGTGGGGGCCAGTGGCATGGGCGCGTACCACGGCCGGGCAGGGTTCGACGCCATGAGCAAGCTGCTGCCGGTGCTGTGGCAGTCACGCTGGGCGGCCAGTGACCGGCTGCGCCCGCCGTATTCGAAGATTGCGGGGTTGTTGAAGCTGCTGCTGCGGTGAACCCAGGCAGGGCGTGGCTCTGCTGAATCAGGGCCCGGCCCGATTCTTCTGTAGAGCCGAGCCCACGCTCGGCTGCTCCTGGCTGGGTGCCGATCAATGCAGCCGAGCGTGGGCTCGGCTCTACACGGGAATCCGGCCCGAGCCCCATCCCGGCCACCCGGGTAGAATGCCCGCATGAAGATCGCCTCGTGGAACGTCAATTCGCTCAATGTCCGCCTGCCGCACCTGGAGCAGTGGCTCAGGGAGTTCGGCCCGGACATCGTCGGCATCCAGGAAACCAAGCTGGAGGACCACAAGTTCCCCGACTCTGCGCTGATCGCCGCCGGCTACCGCAGCGTGTTCGCCGGCCAGAAGACCTACAACGGCGTGGCGCTGCTGTCGCGTGAGCCTGCACAGGACGTGCAGATCGGCATTCCCGGCTTCGAGGACGAGCAGAAGCGCGTCATCGCCGGCACCTTCGGTGACCTGCGGGTGATCAACCTGTACGTGGTCAACGGCCAGGACATCGGCACCGACAAATACGACTACAAGCTGCGCTGGCTGGAGGCGGTGCATGCCTGGATCGCCGAAGAACTGCAGCGGCACCCGAAGCTGATCGTGATGGGGGACTTCAACATTGCCCCGGACGCACGCGACGTGCACGACCCGGAGGTGTGGAACGACAACCACATCCTGACCTCCACCGCCGAGCGCGGCGCGCTCAACAAGCTGCTGCAGCTGGGGCTGCACGATGGCTTCCGCCTGCACAACGACGAGGCGGGTACCTTCAGCTGGTGGGATTACCGCGCCGCCGGCTTCCGCCGCAACCTGGGCCTGCGCATCGACCTGACCCTGGTTTCCGATGCGCTGAAGAGCGGTGCGGTGGCTTCGGGCATCGACCGCGAGCCGCGCACCTGGGATCGTCCGAGCGACCATGCGCCGGCGTGGGTGCAGTTGGGTTGAGTTGGGGTAGCGCCGGGCCATGCCCGGCGAGCGCAGCGGCGGCAGGGTGACGCCGGGCATGGCCCGGCGCTACCCCTCAGATCACCGTATGCTCTTGCGGGTGAACAGGTTGACGATCGCCAGCAGGATCACCGCACCGATCAGAGAGAACAGGAAGGTTCGAATGGTGATCGCTTCGTTGATGCCACCGCCGAACAGCCAGCCGGAAATCAGCGCGCCGACGATGCCGACCACGATGTTGAGGATGATGCCCTGCTGGGCATCGCGCTTCATGATGATGCTGGCCAGCCAGCCTACGATGCCGCCGACGATCAGCCAGATGATGATGCCCATGATCGAACCTCCGGTGGGAAACTGTGACCAGTTGACGCGCACGGCTGTGAACCCGTCGTGCAATTGCGTGATGGGCGCGTGCGGATGAGCCTGCCAGCCACCCTCGACGGCCCCTGGCGCTTCGGCCCCGTGACGGTCTGGCGCTGCCCGCACGTGCCGGGCCAGCGCGGTGAACCGCAGGCCCGGCAGGTACTGGCGCAGGCGCTGGGCACCGATCCGCAGACGCTGCCACTGGTCCGTGACGACAAGGGCCGGCCGGAGCTGAGCGGCCCGTTGGCCCACTACGGGACCGGCTGGAGCCACAGCGGTGAGGTGCTGCTGGTGGCGCTGGGCGAAGGCGTGCGGCTGGGCGTGGACCTGGAACTGCTGCGGCCGCGGCCTCGTCTTCTGGAAATCGTGCGGCGCTTCTTCCACCCGCAGGAGGTGGCCTGGCTGGAACGCCTGGACGAGGCCGACCGCGAGCACTGGTTCTTCCGCGCGTGGTGCGTCAAGGAGGCGATCCTGAAGGCGCACGGCCAGGGCATCTCGTTCGGCCTGCACCGCCTGCAGCTGGCGCCGGGGGCCGATGGCGCCCTGCACCTGCGCTGGTGCGACCTGGAACTGGGCGAGGCCGCGCGCTGGCACCTGCACGAATGGCAGGCCAGCGGCCAGTTCCGTGCGGCGTTGGCCTGGTATCCGCACTGAAGCGGGGAATCAGCGCGCAAAACCGGCGATAATGGCGGCATGAGCGAACACCCACTTCCCGCCAGCGTGGCTGCCACGCTGGAACAGGGCCTGGCCAGCATGGGCCTGGACGCCGCGCTGGCGCCGCCGCTGCTGCGCTACCTGGCCCTGCTGCACCGCTGGAACGGCACCTACAACCTCACCGCCATCCGCGACCCGCAGGAGATGGTTACCCGCCACCTGCTCGATTCGCTGGCGATGCAGCCGTTCGTGGCTGATGGCAGCCTGGCCGACCTCGGTACCGGTCCCGGGTTGCCGGGCATCCCGCTGGCGATCGCCTGCCCGGGCCTGCAGGTCACCCTGGTCGAGAGCAACGGCAAGAAGGCGCGCTTCATGCGCGAGGCCGTGCGCCAGCTCGGCCTGGGCAATGCCCGCGTCGCCGAATCGCGCGCCGAGGCGCTGGACGAGGCCGGCCGTTATGACCAGCTGACCGCCCGCGCGATGGACACCCTGGCCGGCATCGTCCGCGTCGGTGGCCACCTGCTGCGGCCCGGCGGCGTGCTGCTGGCCATGAAGGGCGTCTACCCGCATGAGGAGATCGCGGAACTGCCGGCTGGCTGGCAGGTGCGTGAGGTGACCCCGCTGAGCGTGCCCGGCCTGGCCGGCGAACGCCACCTGGTCACCGTTGCAGGTCCCTGATTCGCGCCGCCAGCCCTTTGTGGAACAACGGGTTGGCGATCCACGATTTCCGCAAGGGGCCGGTTGTACGCATAATGACCGGTCCCAACCATCCGTCGACGAGGCACACCCGCATGGCCCGCATCATCGCCATCGCCAACCAGAAGGGTGGCGTCGGCAAGACCACGACCGCCGTCAACCTGGCCGCTTCCCTGGCCAACGCACCCAAGCGCGTGCTGTTGGTCGACCTGGACTCGCAGGGCAACGCGACCATGGGCAGCGGCGTGGACAAGCGTGAGCTGGCGGCCTCCACCTGCGATCTGCTGCTGGGCGAGAACAGCGCCGCCGATGTGCGCGTGCAGACCGCCGAAGGCTACGACCTGCTGCCGGGCAACATCGACCTGACCGCCGCCGAGATCCAGCTGATGGGCCAGAGCGAGCGCGAGCAGCGGCTGAAGCGCGCGCTGGCGCCGATCCGCGACGAGTACGACTACATCCTGATCGATTGCCCGCCGGCGCTGTCGCTGCTGACGCTCAACGCGCTGGCCGCCGCCGATTCGGTGATCGTGCCGATGCAGTGCGAGTACTACGCACTGGAAGGCCTGAGCGCGCTGGTGGAAACCATCGAAGCGCTGCGCACCAGCCTGAACCCCGCGCTGGAGATCGAAGGCGTGCTGCGCACCATGTTCGACGTGCGCAACAACCTGGCCAATGCGGTCTCGGCCGAGCTCACCGAGCACTTCGGCGACCGCGTGTTCCGCACCATCGTGCCGCGCAACGTGCGCCTGGCCGAGGCACCCAGCCATGGCCAGAGCATCGTCGGCTACGACCGCGCCTCGCGCGGTGGCGTGGCCTACCTGGGCCTGGCCGGCGAGATCATCCGCCGCAACAACGAACGCAACAAGGCCGGCAAGGCCGTGGAGACCGTCTGATGACCAGCAGCAAGCCGGCAGCCAAGAAGCGAGGCCTCGGCCGTGGCCTGGACGCGCTGCTGGGCCCGAAGGGCGCGGTCAGCCAGGTGCAGGCCACCACCGCGGTGATCGAGCCGCTGCCGGGTGAAGTGCTGCGCAAGTTGCCGGTCGGCCAGCTGCAGCCGGGCAAGTACCAGCCGCGCCGCGAGATGGACGAGGGCAAGCTGTCCGAGCTGGCCGACTCGATCAAGTCGCAGGGCGTGATCCAGCCGATCCTGGTGCGCCAGCTGCCGGCGGGCAACTACGAAATCGTCGCTGGTGAACGCCGTTGGCGCGCATCGCAGCTGGCCGGGCTGGACGAAGTGCCGGTGGTGGTGCGCGAGCTGGAAGACCGCACCGTCATCGCGATGGCGCTGATCGAGAACATCCAGCGCGAAGACCTCAACCCGCTGGAAGAAGCCGAGGCGCTGCAGCGCCTGATCAGCGAGTTCACCCTGACCCATGCCGAGGCCGCCGAGGCCGTCGGCCGCTCGCGCGCGGCGGTGTCCAACCTGCTGCGCCTGCTGGAGCTGCCGGTGGCGATCCGGCTGCTGCTGGAAACCCGCCGCCTGGAAATGGGCCACGCCCGCGCGCTGCTGACCCTGGCTCCCGAGCTGGCCGGCAAGCTGGCGCAGGAAGCGGCCGATGAAGGCTGGTCGGTGCGCGAGGTCGAGCGCCGTGCGCAGGCCTTCGCCGCCGGCAAGGTGCCGAGCAACCGCCCGGTGGCGACGCCGAAGGTGCAGCAGGCCGACATCGCCTCGCTGGAAACCGAACTGTCCGAAGCGCTGGGTGCCAAGGTGGCGATCAACCACGGCCGTGGCGGCAAGGGCAAGCTGATCATCCACTACACCGATCTGGACACCCTGGACGGCGTGCTGGAAAAGCTGCGTACGCGCCAGGGCTGAACCCGGCGCCACATCACGCCGGCCGACGCATCCCCGCGACGTCGGCCACGCCGATGGCAGCGGGGTGCTTTGATCGAGACCCGCGATGACCATCCTGCTTACCGGCGCTGCCGGCTTCATCGGTGCCTACACCGCCCGCGCGCTGCTGGAGGCCGGCCAGGCCGTGGTCGGTCTGGACAACTTCAACGATTACTACGACCCGCAGATCAAGCGTGACCGCGTGGCCGCGCTGTGCCCGGCGCTGGACCTGCGCACGCTGGACCTGACCGATAACGAAGGCCTGGCCGCGCTGTTCGACGAAGTGAAGCCGACCGCCGTGATCCATCTGGCTGCACAGGCCGGCGTGCGCTATTCGCTGGAAAACCCGCAGGCCTACGTCGACAGCAACCTGGTCGGCTTCGTCAACATGCTCGAGCTGTGCCGCCACCGTGGCGTGCAGCACCTGGTGTATGCCTCCAGCAGTTCGGTGTATGGCGACTCGGCCACGCCGCCGTTCTCCGAGGACCAGCGCGTGGACCAGCCGCGCTCGCTGTACGCGGCGACCAAGGCGGCCAACGAGCTGATGGCCTACACCTACGCACAGCTGTACGGCCTGCATGCCACCGGGCTGCGATTCTTCACCGTGTATGGCCCGTGGGGCAGGCCGGACATGGCACCGCTGCTGTTCTCGCGCGCGGTGCTGGCCGGTCGGCCGATCGACGTGTTCAACGAAGGCCGCATGCAGCGCGATTTCACACATGTCTCCGACATCGTGTCCGGTATCCTCGGTGCCCTCGCGCATCCGGCCGACGGCCCGGTGCCGCACCGGGTGTTCAACCTCGGCAACCATACGCCGGTCGAGCTGGAGCGCTTCATCAGCGTGATCGAGCAGGCGGCCGGCCGCCCTGCGCAGAAGGTCTACAAGCCCATGCAGCCGGGCGACATGGTGCGCACGATGGCCGATACCCGGCGCGCACATGACGCTTTCGGCTTCGATGCGGTGACCCCGATCGAACAAGGCCTGCCGCCTGTGGTGCTGTGGTGCCGCGAGTATTTTGGCGATCGCGCCTGAGGACGGATCCTCACGCCGCCGGGTTCATCTTCGGATAACCTCGGTTTCGGAGAATGCGCGGTCTTTGTCCCCCCTTTGGCCGAGTGCCTTATGAGCCAACCCGAGCTTTCCGTTGTCGTCCCGGTGTTCAACGAGCGCGACAATGTTGCCCCGCTGGTCGCCGAAATCACCGCTGCGCTGCGTGGCCGAGTCCCGTTCGAGATCGTCTACATCGACGACCACTCGCGTGATGACACCCTGGCGGTGCTGCAGGGGCTGAAGGCAACCACCCCGGAACTGCGCGTGCTGCACCATGTGAACCAGAGCGGGCAGAGCACGGCGGTGCGCACCGGCGTCAAGCATGCGCGGGCGCCGTGGATCGCGACCCTGGATGGCGATGGCCAGAACGATCCGGCCGATATTCCCAAGCTGCTCGCCGCACGCGACGCCGCCGACACGCAGGTGAAGCTGTTCGCCGGTTGGCGCGTCAACCGGCAGGACAGCAGCAGCAAGCGCTGGGCCAGTCGCTGGGCCAATGCCATCCGTGCGCGCATGCTGCGCGACGACACCCCCGACACCGGTTGCGGCATCAAGCTGTTCGAACGCAGCGCGTTCCTCGACCTGCCGTATTTCGACCACATGCACCGCTATCTGCCGGCGCTGATGCAGCGCGCCGGCTGGAAGACCACCAGTGTGCCGGTCAACCACCGCCACCGTACCGCTGGCGTGTCCAAGTACAACAACCTCGGCCGTGCGCTGGTCGGCATCCGCGATCTGCGTGGCGTGGCCTGGCTGATCACCCGAAGCAAGCGCACCGCGGTGGAGGAGCGCTGATGGATCTGGAGCTTCACTGGCTGGATCAGCCCTTGACCTGGCTGTACTGGACCGGCCTGCATGTAACCGGCTGGAAGCTGATCGGTTACACCGGCGCACTGATGTTCGGCGGCCGCTGGCTGGTCCAGTTCATCGCCTCCAAGCGTGCCGGCAAGCCCGTCATCCCGCGCCTGTTCTGGTACATGAGCGTGATCGGCAGCCTGATGACGCTGAGCTACTTCCTGTTCTCGGCCAAGCAGGACTCGGTGGGTGTGCTGCAGAACCTGTTCCCGGCGTTCACCGCGCTGTACAGCCTGCACCTGGACATCAAGCACCGCGGCTGGAAGCGCGACAAGGCCAGCCACTGAGGCCTGCGGGGTGCCTGCCATGGGTAGAGTCGACTGTCAGTCGACTTTCGCGCGGAGCGCGGGCTTTGCCACGTTTGGCGGAAGAGCAGCCGACTAACAGTCGGCTCTACCCAGTCGGCGCTACCACGCGCCTTCGGCCGGGGCCCGGTCCTGCCTGCTGTGGGTAGAGTCGACTGTCAGTCGACTTTCGCGCGGAGCGCGGGCTTTGCCACGTTTGGCCGAAGAGCAGCCGACTAACAGTCGGCTCTACCCAGTCGGCCTACTACGTGCCTTCGGCCGGGGCCCGGTCCTGCCCGCCGTGGGTAGAGTCGACTGTCAGTCGACTTTCGCGCGGAGCGCGGGCTTTGCTGCATGTGGCGGAAGAGCAGCCGACTGACAGTCGGCTCTACCACGCGCCTGCGCCGCTGGGTCCCCGGCCTGCGGGCGGTTCCCGGTCCTGCCTGCTGCGCAGGCAGGACCTTCGTCCCATGCCTTGGACCGTGGGCGGTGCCATGATCGGGGTCTGCCTTCCCGGGAACCTGTGCTCGTGAAAACCCGTCTTGCCGTTGCCCTGCTGCTCGCCCTGTCCGCCCCCGCTGTGGCGCTGGCTGCACCGCCCGCCACCGCCGCGTCGGCCAGCGTGGCCACCGAATCGCCCGCGGATGCCGCCTTCCGTGCGGTGTACGAGAAGGAATGGAAGTGGCGCCAGGATGGCGGCGGCGAGGCCAGCGAGGACGAGGACGCCCCGGCCAATGCCACCCGCATGCCCGACGTCGGCCCGGCCGCGCAGCAGGCGCGCCTGAAGGTGTGGGACGAGACCCTGGCCGCGCTGAAGAAGATCGACCCGAAGACCCTGTCGCCCGACAACCAGGTCAACTACGCGATCTACCGCGACCAGGTGTTCAACCTCGCCGAAGAGGTGCGCCTGCGCGGCTACGAGATGCCGTTCAACGCCGACTCCTCGTTCTGGTCCAACCTGTCCTTCATGGCCCGGCGCGAGATGAAGACCGTGCAGGATTACCAGAACTACATCGCACGGCTGAACGATGTGCCGCGCTATTTCGGGCAGCAGACAGAGAACATGCGCGCCGGCCTGAAGCGTGGCTTCAGCGTGCCGCGCGCGGTGCTCGATGGCCGCGAGGTGTCCATCGCCACCGTCGCCGAGTTGAAGGACCCGACCGAGTCGCCACTGTACGCGCCGTTCAAGAAGCTGCCCAACACCGTTCCGGCGGCCGAACAGGCCAGGCTGCAGGCGCAGGCGCGTGAAGCGATCAGCGGCAAGGTGGTGCCGGCGTTCCAGCAGCTGCGCACCTTCTTCGTCAACGAGTACGTGCCGCAGGCGCGCACCACCCTGGCCGCCGAAGCGATGCCCGACGGCAAGGCGTACTACAAGCAGCAGATCCACGAATACACCACGCTGGACCTGTCGCCGGACGAGATCCACCGCATCGGCCTGGATGAAGTCGCACGCATCCAGAAGGAAATGAACGACATCATCAAGCAGGTGAAGTTCAAGGGCAGCTTCGCCGAATTCCTGACCTTCCTGCGTACCGACCCGCAGTTCTACGCCAAGACGCCGGAGGAGCTGCTGTCGCGTGCCGCGTGGATCTCCAAGCGCGCCGATGGCCAGCTTGGCAAGTACATGACGCTGCCACGCGCCCGCTTCACCATCGTGCCGGTGCCGCCGGACATTGCGCCGTTCTGGACCGCCGGCCGCGGTGGCATGGGCACCTACTGGCTCAACACCTACAACCTGCCGTCGCGCCCGCTGTACAACCTGCCGGCACTGACCCTGCATGAGTCCGATCCGGGCCACGCGTTGCAGGGCGCCATCGCCGCCGAGCAGAAGAACCTGCCCGAGTTCCGCCGCAACGCCTACATCTCCGCCTATGGCGAAGGCTGGGCGCTGTACTGCGAGAAGCTGGGCGTGGAAATGGGCATCTATGAAACCCCGTACGAGGATTTCGGCCGTCTGACCTACGAGATGTGGCGTGCTGCGCGCCTGGTGATCGACACCGGCGTGCACAGCAAGGGCTGGACCCGCGAGCAGGCGTTGGCCTACCTGCGTGACCACACCGCGCTGAGCGAGCATGAAGTGACCACCGAAGTGGATCGCTACATTTCCTGGCCGGGCCAGGCGCTGAGCTACAAGCTGGGCGAGATCGCCATCGTGCGCCTGCGTGCGCAGGCCGAGAAGGAGCTGGGCGACAAGTTCGACATCAAGGGTTTCCACGACACCCTGCTCAAGCAGGGCTCGGTGCCGCTGCCGGTGCTGGAACAGCAGATCCAGGCCTACATCGCCGAACGCAAGAAGGCCTGACCCGACGCGTCGCCGGGCATGGCCCGGCGCTACCAGAATGCGCGGTGGTAGCGCCGGGCCATGCCCGGCGAGCGTGATGCGATCGGGTCAGAGCCCCGCCCGAAGGGCGGGGCTCCGACCCCCTCTCACCTCACCCCACCGCCCGCGGCTTGGCCACGCGTGCGGCAAACGTCGGCAGCACCAGCAGGGTCAGCACGGTGGCGGTGATCAGGCCACCGATCACCACCGTCGCCAGCGGCTTCTGCACCTCCGCACCGGAACCGCTGGCAATCGCCATCGGAATGAAGCCGACGATCGCTACCAGCGCCGTGGTCAGCACCGCGCGGATGCGGCTGGAGGCACCGTTGATCGCCGCCTGCAGCGGCAGGTCGCCGGCGTCGAGGCGCTCGCGGATCGCCTGCATCAACACCAAGCCGTTCAAGGTCGCCACGCCGGAGACGGCGATGAAGCCAACCGCCGCCGATACCGAGAACGGCATGCCACGCAGCAGCAGCGCGAGGATGCCGCCGACCAGCGCCAAAGGCACGCAGCTGAACACCAGAATGGCTTCCTTGCCGCTGCGCAGCGCCATGAACAGCAGACTGCCGATCAGCAGGAACACCACCGGTACCACCGTCGCCAGCCGCTTCTCCGCGCGCTGCAGGTTCTCGAACTGACCGCCCCAGGTCAGGTAGGCACCCGGCGGCAGTGCCACGCCGGCCACCGCTGCCTGTGCCTCGCCGACGAAGCCGCCCAGGTCGCGGCCACGCACATTGGCCTGCACCACCACACGGCGGCTGCCATTGTTGCGGCTGATCTGGTTCGGCCCTTCGCTCACCGTGATGCGCGCCACCGACGACAGCGGAATCACCAGCCCTGACGGCGTGGCGATCGGCAGTGACGCGAGCTGGTCCGGATCGTTGCGCGAGGCATCGTCCAGGCGCACCACCACGTTGAAGCGGCGATCACCTTCGAAGATCTTGCCGGCCGCAGTGCCGCCAATGCCGGTGGACAGCGCATCACTCACGTCCGCAGCGGTCAGCCCGTACTGCGCCGCCGCCACGTGATCGATCGCTACGTTGAGCGTAGGCAGGCCGGAGATCTGTTCCACCCGCACGTCGGCCGCGCCGTTCACCGCGCGCAGCTTCAACGCAACCTGGTCGGCCACCTTCTGCAGCTGGCTGAAGTCATCGCCGAAGATCATTACGGCCAGGTCGGTACGCACGCCGGAAATCAGCTCGTTGAAGCGCAGCTCGATTGGCTGGCTGAACTCGAAGCTGTTGCCCAGCTGCTGCCCGGCCAGTTTCTCGAAGCGCGCCACCAGGGCTTCCTTGTCCAGCTTCGGATCGGGCCAGTCCTTGCGCGGCTTCAGCACGATCACGCTGTCGGAGATATTGGTCGGCATCGGATCGATCGCCGCCTCGGCGGTACCGGTACGCGAGAACACGGTTTCCACTTCCGGCTGCTTGGCAATCACCTTCTCCAACGCCAGTTGCATGGCCAGTGACTGCTCCAGCGACGTCGATGGCACGCGCAGGGCCTGCATCGCCACGTTGCCTTCGTCCAGCGTCGGCATGAACTCGCGGCCCAGCAGCGAGAACGAGCCGATGCCCACCACCACCATCATCACCGCACCGGCCACTACCGTGCGCGGATGCGCCACGGCCTTGCGGATCACCGGCTCGATGCGCGCACGCAGTACACGGATCAGCTTGGTTTCGTGCTCGCCATCATTGCTGTGTGCCTCGCCGTCCTTCAGCTTCGGCTCGCGCACCAGCAGTGCGGCCATCGCCGGCACGAAGGTGAAAGAGAAGAGGAAGGCACCGACCAGGGCCAGCATGAAGGTGGCCGCCATCGGGTGGAACGTCTTGCCCTCCACGCCTTCCAGGGTGAGGATCGGCGCGAACACCAGCAGGATGATCAGCTGGCCGAACGCCGCCGGTCGCGCCATCTTCATTGCCGAATCGGCGGCCACGCGCAGCCGTTCCATCGCGGTCAACGCACGGCCCAGTTCGGCGCGGCGCTGGCCCAGCATCAGCAGGGTCGACTCGACCACGATCACCGCGCCATCCACCAGGATGCCGAAGTCCAACGCACCCAGGCTCATCAGGTTGCCGCTGATGCCGAAGCGGTTCATGCCGATCACTGCGAACAGGAACGACAGCGGAATCACCAGCGCCGTGATCGTCGCCGCACGCAGATTGCCCAGCAGCAGGAACAGCACCACCACTACCAGCAGCGCGCCCTCGGTGAGGTTCTTGGCCACGGTCTTGATGGTGGAATTGACCAGCACGCTACGGTCCAGCACCGGCGCGGCCACGATGTCGGCCGGCAGCGACTTGTTCACCTGTTCCAGGCGCGCCGCAGCGGCCTGGGCCACGGTGCGGCTGTTGCCACCGGCGATCATCAGCGCGGTGCCGAGCACGGCCTCGTGGCCGTTGCGGCTGGCCGCGCCCAGGCGCGGCGCGCGGCTCAGTTCCACGGTGGCCACGTCGGCCACGCGCACCACTACGCCATTGCGGGTGGCTACCGGGGCCTGTGCCAGGTCATCGGTGGTCAGCGCCAGGCCATCGGCCCGCACCACCAGGCCCTCACCGGCACGCTGTACGAAACCGGCACCAGCCTGCACGTTGGAACGCTGCAGGGCAGTGACCAGGTCGGCCAGGCCGAGGCCGTGCGCGGCCAGTTTGGCACTGTCCGGGTGCACACCGTATTCCTTCACATAGCCGCCGACCGTATCGACGCCGGCCAGCCCCGGGCTGGAACGCATCTGCGGCGCGATGATCCAGTCCTGCACGGTGCGCAGGTAGGTCGCGCGCTCTTCCGGCGTGCGCAGCAGGTTGCCTTCCGGCGTGCGGTAGACCTCGCCGGCCTGCCAGCCGGCTTCACCGGGCTTGGCCAGTTTGGCCGGATCGAACGCGGTGAAGTCCACCGTCCACATCAGCACCTCGCCGAGGCCGGTGGTGACCGGCGACAGCATCGGCGATGCACCATCGGGCAGGTCCTCCGATGCCTCGCGCATGCGTTCGGCCACCTGCTGGCGGGCGAAGTAGATGTCGGTCGCATCGGTGAAGATCGCGGTGACCTGCGAGAAGCCATTGCGCGACAGCGAACGCGTGGTGGTCAGGCCGGGAATGCCGGCCAGCGCGGTTTCCAGCGGATAGGTCACCTGCCGCTCGATCTGCTCCGGTGTCAGCGCCGGTGCCACTGTGTTGATCTGCACCTGGCGGTTGGTGATGTCCGGCACCGCGTCGATCGGCAGCTTGCCCAGCTGGAACAGGCCCACGGCGGCGATCAGCGCGGCCATGAACACCACCAGCCAGCGGTGGCGCACCGCTGTTTCAATGATCAGCTTGAACATGGTCGCCTCCTCAGTGGCCGTGCTCGGCTTCGCCCTTGGCCAGTTCGGCCTTGAGCAGGAAGGCGTTGGCACCGACGATGCGTTCGCTGCCGCTCAACCCACCGAGGATCTCGATGCGGTCACCGGCACGGCGCCCGGCCAGGACCGGCTGCGCCTTGAAGCCACCGTCGACGGCGACGAACACCGCGCTGCTGCCATCGACGTTCTGCACCGCATCGGCGGGCACGCTGAGCGAACCGTCCTGGCCTTCGGTGACCACCACGGCTGACACCGGCGAACCGGCCGGCGGCAGTGGCGCATCGACCGGCGTGGCGCGGATCACCGCGACGCCCCCCTGCTGGCGGACATCGGCGGCCGAGCCGGTGACGGTGGCGGTGAAGCTGCCCCCCGGCACACTCACTTCCAGCTTCATGCCCGGCGTGACCTGTGCAGCCAGCGCCGGCGGTGCGGTGAACACCAGCTCGTTCATCGACGGGTCGGCGACATCGGCGACTGCACTGCCGGCGGCGACCACACCGCCCGGAGTGACCTGCACGTTACCGACGATGCCGGCCACCGGGCTGGTGATGCGCACGCGGCCACTGGCATCGGGCGCGCCGTTGGCGGCGGCCTGGGCCTGCGCGGCAGCGGCCTGGGCCTGTGCCGCCAGCGAACGTGCGCGCGAGGCTTCCATCTCCTGGCGCGCGACCACGCCCTGGTCGACCAGCGCCTTGTCGCGGCCATAGGCCAGGCGCGCGGCCTCGGCTTCGGCCGAGGCGGCCAGCGCATTGGCACGGAACACCGCCGCTTCGCCACTGACCACGATGGCCAGGGCCTGGTTCTGCTTCACTGCGGTGCCCGGTGCGACCAGCACGCGTTCGACGCGGCCGGTAACGGTCGACGCCACCGAGGCACGTGCGCCCACCGACGGCTCGACGCGGCCGGACAGGCGCGTCGAGCCACCGCCACCGCGGCCGATGGCGACCACCTCGATACCGGACGCCTTGATCTGCTCCGGGGTCAGCGGCACCACGCCTTCATCGGCGCCAGCCGGCGCCTTGGCGGCTTCCGCCTTGGCTTCCTTGCTGTCGGTCGCGTGGCCATGGCCATCGTCGGTGCCGGCCTTGGCCGCGGCGGGGTCTTCATTTGCAGGTGTCTGCGCATTGCCGGCGCAGCCGGCCAGCAGCACGGTCAGCAGCACGCCGCCGATCAGCGGGAAGGTACGGGAGAGAGTCATGGGGCCTCCACAAAAGGTGCGCGCCCTTCGAGGCGGGCAAGATCGATTTCCGCGCCGACGCGCGACAGGCGCGCATCTACGGCGGCGGCGCGGGCGGCGATAAGGGCGCTGCGCGTGCTGCGCAGTTCCAGCTGCGAGATGCGTCCGGCGTCGAAGCCGATGCGTGCAAGGCGGTAGGCCTCTTCGGCGGCGACCACGCTTTCATCGGCGGCACGGGTGCGGCTGCCGGCCGCCTTCAGCCCGGCCACGGCGGACAGGCGTGCGGCCTCGCTGTCGCGGCGCTGCTGGTCCAGGCGTGCCTCGGCCGCGCGCTGGTCGGCATTGGCGGCGCGGATGCCACCGCGGTTACGGTCGAACAGCGGGATGCTGAGGCTGAGCCCGAGGTTGTAGGCACGCTCGCCGCCTTCGCGGAAGCGGGTCTGTGCGGCGGTGACGCTGAGGTCGGGCAGGGCGCGCTTGCGCTCCACGTCGACCAGCTTGCTCGCCGCATCGGCTTCGGCTTCGGCAATGCGCACTGCCAGTGCGGTATCGGTGGCACCGCGCGGCAGCGGTGGTGCGCGGTCGAGCAGGCTGTTGTCGATCGACTGCACCGGCGCATCCAGCAGTGCAGCACCGGCCAGGCGGGCCAGCGCGGCATCGCGGAACGCCTGTGCTTCATCCAGCGACGCCATGGCATTGGCTACTTCGCTCTGCGCTTGCACCGCGCGCAGCTGTGGTTCGCGGCCCTGCTTGACCATGGCGTTGACGGCGTTGGCGTCATCGCGGGTCAGTGACAGTGCTTCCTCGGCCAGGGTGTAGCGGCGCAGTGCACTTTCCGCCTGTGCATAGACCACCGCCAGCTGGCTGGCCACGTCGCTGCGACTCTGCGCGCCACGCAGGTTGGCCGCCTGGGCCTCGGCACGGGCGGCACGAACGCGCGCGCCACGCTGGCCCCAGACCTCCAGCGGCTGGGACAGGGTGAGTACGGTGTCGGCCTTGCCCATGCCGCGGTAGGTGCCGGAGCCCCAGGCGTTTTCGGCCGACCAGGAAAGGGAGGGGTTGGGTAGCGCACGGGCCTGGTCGGCGCGCGCATCGGCGGCCTCAGCCAGTGCCGTGCCCACACGAGTGCCGGGCAGCTGGTCCAGGCGTTCAAGCAGGGTGTCGTAGGAGGGGGCGGCTTGCGCCATCACCGATGCCGCCGGGGCCAGGCCCAGCAACACGGCGACGACCAGCCCGGCCGCACGCGGCGACCGAGGTGTCAGGATCGACATAGGGGGATTCCGGTTGTGAGTGAAACGGGAGCCCGCAATCGCGGGACGCGCTCAACTCACGCCCGGGGTGGACGCGTCAATTCATCCTGGGCGACTGCATAGGTCGCCGCATCGCCCGCACTCATCCAGCGCGCCGGCAGGGGCGCCCCGAAGGCGGCGATCGTGTGCGCCGGCAGGCTCAGGTTGGAGTGGTGGCAGTGGTTGTGGCCACAGGCACCGACATGCTTGCCGTCGCTGTCGCCATCGGAATCCGGTGTGGACTCCACATGCACCGTGCTGGCGTGCGGTTCCACCGTGCACGCCAGGGCATCGGCCACCGGCACGACCACGAATGCCGCCATCAGCAGCATCAGCAGGGTCGAACGGAGGTGGCGGGTGATCCAGCGCATGAAGGGGAGGCTAGCAAGCGGTTTTCGCCGGATACAATATCAATGGCCGCTTCGGGAATACGTCGGAATCTCCCGTTCAGGTGGGGCGGGCCTTTCGGCCCACCGGGCTGCGCTTCTGTAGAGCCGAGCCCACGCTCGGCTGCTTTCGCACGATCAGCCCCCCGGTAGGGGTCGACCTTGGTCGACACGCTTTTCGACCCCCGACACATTGCCGGCCAGCGGCCGGCACTACCGGTCTGCAGGCAGCTTCGCGATCACCTTGATCTCGAACTGGAACCCGTACAGCCAGGTCACGCCGATGCCGGTCAGGGTCGGGTGCGGCGCCTGGCCCCAGTACTCGGGCACGATCGCCCAGGCCTTCTCGAAGTTGGTTTCCGGATCGACCAGGAACACGGTCACGTCGATCACGTCATCGAAGGTGCAGCCGGCGGCAGCCAACACCGCATTGAGATTCTCGAAGGCGCGGCGCACCTGGGTTTCGAAGTCCGGCTCGGGCGAACCGTCCTCGCGGCTGCCGACCTGGCCGGAAACGAACAGGAAGCCATCGGACCGGATCGCCGGCGAGTAGCGGTTGCGCTCGTACAGGGCTTGGCGTCCGGCGGGGAAAACGACATCACGCTGTGACATGGGGAAGATCCCGTGGGAGAGAACGCCATCCTCCCTGCCAGCGCTGTCTGGATAAACCGCGATGATCGGCCTAGATTGATTGCCAATTCCAAACAATCAGGGCCCGCCATGGACCGTTTCGAGGCGATGCGGGCGTTTGCCCGGGTGGTGGAGACCGGCAGCTTCACCCGCGCCGCGCACACTCTGCAGGTCAGCCGCACCACGGTCACCCAGCTGGTGCAGCAGCTGGAGGCACACCTGCGGCTGCGCCTGCTCAACCGCACCACCCGACGGGTCAGCGTCACCGCCGATGGCGCGGCTTACTACCCGCGCATCGCCCGCCTGCTGGCCGAGCTGGAAGAGGTGGAGGGCGGGCTGGGTGACGCGGCCAGCCAGCCGCGCGGCCGCCTGCGGGTTGATGTACCCGGACCCTACGCGCGGTTGCGGCTGGTACCCGCACTGCCGGATTTCCAAGCGCGTTACCCGGAGATCCAGCTGGACATCGGCGTCAGTGACCGCGAGGTCGACGTCATCGCCGACAACGTTGACTGCGTGATCCGCGGCGGCACCCCGGCCGATCCGGCACTGGTGGCGCGGCCGCTCGGCGCGCTGTCGATCGGTTTCCACGCCAGCCCCGGCTATGTGCAGCGCTTCGGCCTGCCGACCGACCCACGCGCGCTGGAAGGACCCGACCACCACATGGTCGGCTTCCTCAGCCCGCGCAGTGGCCGGGCGCGGGTGTTCAGCGCGCAGCGCGGCGATGAGCGCGTTGAGGTGCAGGGCCGCTATACGGTCGGCTTCGATGACGGCAACGCCTATCTGGCCGCCGCGTTGGCGGGGCTGGGCGTGGTGGCGCTGCCCAGCTATATGGCCGAGCCGCATGTGGCGCGTGGCGAGCTGTTGCCGGTGTTGCTGGACTGGCAGCTGCCGCCAATGCCGATGCACGTGATGTTCCCGCCGAACCGGCACATGAGCCAGCGGCTGCGGGTGTTCATCGATTGGGTGGTGGAAGCGCTGGGCTGATCGCGCGCGCATCTGTAGAGCCGAGCCCACGCTCGGCTGCTTCTGGCATCACCAAGCCCGCGCTACGCACGCCAGCCGAGCGTGGGCCCGGCTCTACCGGCATGCGAAAATCACCACCGCACGCAACAGGACACATCGCCACGCATGAATCGCATCGTCGCACTGGACACCGAAACCACCGGCATCTCCCACCGCCTGGGACACCGCGTGATCGAAATCGGTGCCGTCGAGCTGATCGATGGCCAGCTCACCGGTCGCCAGTTCCACACCTACCTGCAGCCGCAGCGCAAGGTGGATTGGGGCGCACAGCGCGTGCACGGCATCAGCGATGCGATGCTGGTGGGCAAGCCGCTGTTCTCCAGCAAGGCGGCCGAACTGCTGGAGTTCCTGCGCGGCAGCGAGATGGTCGCGCACAACGCCACCTTCGATGTGGGCTTCCTGGACAACGAGCTGCGTCTGTCCGGTATCCCCGGCACGCTGGCCCAGCACTGCCGCATCACCTGCAGCCTGAAGCTGGCGCGCGGGCGCTGGCCGGGCCAAGGCAACAAGCTGGATGATGTGCTGCAGCGCCTGCGCATTCCCAGCCAGCGCGGCCTGCACGGCGCGCTCAAGGATGCCCATCTGCTGGCGCAGGTGATTCCGCACCTGCGCTGAGGCCTGGCCGCTGTTACACCGGCCGCAACCAGCGCTCGATCATTGCCACCCCACGTGCCACCCCGTCCTCATGGCTCATCGCCGCGCCCAGGGCTGCCGCGCGTGCGCGTGTTGCGTCGGTTTCAGCGAAGGTGATGGCTGCCGCCAGCGTTGCTGCATCCAGTCGCTTCGATGACAACGGTGCCGGTGCCACGCCCAACCGATGCAGGCGATCGGCCCAGAAGAACTGATCCGCGGCGAACGGCATCACCAGCGAGGGAATGCCGGCGCGGCAGGCCGAATGCGTGGTGCCGCTGCCACCATGGTGGATGGCGAGTGCGCAATGCGGGAACAGTGCTTCGTGTGGCGTCGGGCCGAGCACGAACACATCTGCTGGCAGCGCGCCCGTCGGCAGCCCGGCCCACCCCGGAAACAGCAGCACCCGGCGTGGCGCCAGCGCCTGCAGCAGGGCCGGCAGCACGCGCTCGCGATCAAACCCGGTCATGCTGCCAAAGCCCAGGTACACCGGCGGCGGCCCGGCATCGAGGAAGGCCTGCAGATCGACCGGGGGCTTCCACGGCGCATCAGGAAGCCGCCACTGGCCACAGACGATGTGGTCGGCTGGCCAGTCCGCCGGTGGCGGCAGCAGCTGCGGCGAGATGCCATAGAGCATCGGCAGGCCGGACCACAACGCGCGGCGCGGCGATTGCCCCAGTTGCTGGCGTGCCGCGTTGATCGGCCGGCGGAACTGGCGCCAGATCAGGCCGTTGACCAGCCCATAGCTGGCGCGGTTCAACCAGCCCGGCGAGCGTCCCGGTGGCAGGAACGGAGAGCGGAAGGCCCGCGTCGGGGTCAGCGGGATCATGCCGGTGCCGATGACCGGCATTCCGCGGCGTTCGCCCACGCTCATGCCGACGAAGGCCGCCAGTCCGCCGGTCAGAATCGCATCGCAGCCTTCGGCAGCCGCATCGGCCTGGCGCATCCAGCCGCTGACATGCTGCAGCGCCATCCGTGCCAGACCGGACCTGGCGGCGGCAACACCGTTGCCACGCGACACCAGGGCGACCACTTCGTCATGGATGTCGCCCTCAAGGGCCGCGTGGGGCACATCCAGGGCCTGCGCGCTGCCCAGGGTGCCGCCATCGGCCAGCAGTGTCACCGCGTGGCCTGCGCCGATCAGCCCATGGCAGAGCATGGCCAGCGGGCGCGTATCGCCTTCGGTTCCGTAGGTCAGGGCCAGCAGCCGCATGGAAAGCTCCGCAGTGATCCGGGCCAGTATGCCGGTTGGCGGGCTCCCGGCCCTGCCGGTTCAGCCGCAGCCTGTGGGTAACTTGCGCAACTGCTTGAACCCGTGCATAATGCGCGGCTCGCTGTGTCCGGTTTTCTACCGGGCGGCGCCCCCGGGAGCACGTCCCCGGCCGCCCAACGTCAGCCGCAGCCTGTGGGTAACTTGCGCAACTGCTTGAACCCGTGCATAATGCGCGGCTCGCTGTGTCCGGTTTTCTACCGGGCGGCGCCCCCGGGAGCACGTCCCCGGCCGCCCAACGCCAGCGTAACCCTTTGATTCTCTTGACGTGTGGTGGGCAACCATCGAGGCCGCCGTCGCCCGGGCTACGGGCTGACAACTACTACTATCGAGGTGCGCAATGTCCCGCGTATGCCAGGTTTCCGGCAAGCGAGTGCAGACGGGTAACAACGTCTCGCACGCCAACAACAAGACCCGTCGTCGTTTCCTGCCGAATCTGCACGAGCGCCGTTTCTGGGTGGCCAGCGAGAACCGCTGGGTCAAGCTTCGTGTTTCCGCGCATGCACTGCGCACCATCGACAAGAACGGCATTGATTCCGTTCTGGCTGAGCTGCGTGCGCGCGGCGAAAAGGTCTGAGGAGTAAAGCATCATGGCAGGCAAGCGCGATAAGGTCCGTATGATTTCCTCGGCCGGTACCGGCCACTTCTACACGACCGACAAGAACAAGAAGAACACCCCGGGGAAGATGGAATTCCTGAAGTACGATCCGGTCGTGCGCAAGCACGTCCTGTACAAGGAAGGCAAGATCAAGTAATCCGCACGGATTGCTGATCCCCGCGAAGAAACCCGCCCTTGTGGCGGGTTTTTTCATGCCTGGCATCCAGGTGGTGGGTGCCGACCGTTGGTCGGCACGCTCTCCCCGCACCCGGTAGCTGTCGACCCTGGTCGACACGCTGGCTCTCTGCCGTCGGTTCGAAAGGCAGTCGAGCATGGCTCGACTCTACAAATCCTGCTGGGCAGAATGGCCCATCACCTCCCGACGGGCGACGCGATGCTGTTCGAGTGGTTGCTGGGTTCGTATCTGCTGCTGATCGACTGGCTGATCCGGCTGGTCGCGCTGTGCTGGATTCCCACCCGCACCACGCCGGGGGCGGCGCGCAGCTGGCTGCTGCTGGTCGGCTTCGTGCCGCTGCTGGGCCTGCCGCTGTACCTGCTGTTCGGCCACCCGTGGCTTTCGCGTGAGCGCATCCGCCGCCAGGCCGAGGCCTCGCAGGTCATCCGCGAGGAACAGGCGCTGCAGCACCGCCTGCGCTGGACACCGCAGCCGGACACCGCAAGCGCCGAGATCGTGCCGCTGGTGCAGCGCCAGGGCGACTTCATGCCGGTGCATGGCAACGCCGTCGATCTGCTGACCGACTACGACGAATCGCTGCACACGCTGATCGCCGACATCGACCAGGCCGAAGACCGCGTGCACCTGCTGTACTACCTGATGTTCGATGACGCGGTCGGCGAGGCCATTGTCGAGGCCTTGCAGCGTGCCGCCGCGCGTGGCGTGCAGTGCCGCGTGCTGCTCGATGCGGTGGGCGCCAAGCGTGGCCTGCGCGCCTATCGCAAGCGCCTGCAGGCGCGCGACATCGAAGTGCGCGCGATGCTGCCCGGTGGCCTGCGCTGGCGCCGCAGCGGGCGCATGGACCTGCGCAACCACCGCAAGATAGCGGTGATCGACAACGAAGTGGCCTATGTCGGTTCGCAGAACCTGGCCGGTCCGCAGTTCGTGCCCGGCCACCCAAACCGCGAGCTGGTGGCGCGCGTGCGTGGCCCGGCGGTGGCGCATCTGGAAGCGGTGTTCGCCAGCGACTGGTACATGGAAACCGGCCAGCGCCTGGACGTGATCGCCGATGTGCCCGAGTGCAGCAACGACATCGCCACCCAGCTGCTGCCCAGCGGTCCCGCCTATCCCTACAGCAACGCACGCGATGCGGTGGCGGCGCTGATCCACCTGGCGCGGCGCCGGCTGGTGATGGTCACCCCGTATTTCGTGCCCGACGAAGCCACGCTGAGCGCCTTGCGCATTGCGGCCTTGTCCGGCGTGCAGGTGCAGCTGATCCTTTCGGCCAGCAACAACCAGCGGCTGACGTCATGGGCGCAGGAGGCCTACTACGACGAGCTGCTGCGCTGTGGCGTGCGCATCGCGCTGTACGAACCGCAGTTCCTGCACGCCAAGCACATGAGCGTGGACGAGGACATCGCCGTACTCGGCTCGATCAACATGGATATCCGTTCGTTCGCGCTGAATGCCGAGATCGGCCTGATCTGCTACGACCACGCGCTGGTGAAGCAGTTGTGCGGGATCGAGGACGGCTACCTGCGTGAGTCGCGGCAGTTGGATCTGCAGCAGTGGCGCAGTCGCCCCACGTGGCGGCGCAGCCGCGAAGGCATCGCGCGCCTGGCCGATGCGTTGATGTGAGCGGAGCGTGCAACCGACGAGGTGGATGCAACCGTTGGGGTGGATGCAACCGGCGGGGTAGAGTCGACTGTTAGTCGACTGCTCTTGCGATAAACATCCCGCGCTGCGCGCGATAGTCGACTAACAGTCGACTCTACCCCCGGTTATTCCCGTCATTCCTGTCATCGCCGATGGCCTACAATCGGTGCATGACTGATTCACCGCGTAATGGCGAACTGGACCTGGCAATCATCGGTGGTGGTGCGGCGGGGGTGCTGGTGGCGATCCAGGTACTGCGCCAGGCCCACGCGCCGCTGGCGCTGGCCATCTTCGAACCCGCCTCGCAGCTGGCCCAGGGTATCGCCTATGCCACGCCATGGCCGGAGCACCTGCTGAACGTACCGGCGGCAAAGATGAGTGCGTTTGCCGACCAGCCCGGCGATTTCCTCGACTACCTGACGGCTGCCAACGCCTACCCGGGCGAGGCGCGCGAGGTGCTGGGCGAGCGTTACGTGTGTCGCCATTACTTTGCTGCCTACCTGCAGCAACGCCTGCAGGAGGCCGTGGCCGCCAGCCCCGCACAGCTGCAGGTGATCGCGCAGCCGGTACTGGGCCTGCAGCCGGATGACCACGGCTACCAGCTGACACTCGGCGATGGCAGCACGCTGCATGCCGCGCAGGCGGTGCTCGCCACCGGCAACAGCATGCGGCCGCTGCCGGTGGCCGGTGCCGACGCACTGCCCGCCGATGACGTGATCGAGGCCTGGGACTACGACGGTGTGCGTACCCTGGCCGGCGACCAGGCCGTGGCCATTGTCGGCTCCGGCCTGAGCATGGCCGACACCGTGCTGGCGCTGGTCGCCGCCGGTCATACCGGCCCGCTGCATGTGATCTCGCGCCATGGCCTGCTGCCGTTGCCGCACGCGCACGGCGGCCTGCCCAGCTTCGATCCGGCGGTGCTGCTGCCGATGAACCTGCGCCAGCGCCTGCGTGCGCTGCGTGGCTTCGCCCGTCAAGCGCAGGCCGATGGCCTGCCGTGGCAGGGCGTGATGGACCGCATCCGTCCGCACGGGCAGGCGCTGTGGTGCAGCCTCGACGAGGCCGACCAGCGTCGTTTCCTGCGCCATGTGGTGCGCTACTGGGACGTGCATCGCCACCGCATCGCCGAAGAGGTCGACGCACAGCTGCAGGCGCTGACCGAAAGCGGCCAACTGCGCATTCACCGGTCCCGCCTGCAATCCGTCGGCCGCGAAGGCGATGCCCTGCGGCTGTCGGGTCGCGATGCCAACGGCAATGAACAGCACTGGACGATCGGCGGTGTGGTCAACGCCACCGGCGTGGAAACCCGCGCCAACGCGTTGCGCAATCCGTTGCTGCAGCAGCTGCAGGCCGAGGGCCTGGCACGCCCCGGCCCGCATGGGCTGGGCCTGGACAGCACGGTGCCGGGCGACCGCCTGCGCGCCGCCGGTGGCCAGCCGCAGGCGCGGCTGGGCGTGCTCGGCAGCCTGCGCATCGGCAGCCTGTGGGAAAGCCTGGCGGTGCCTGAACTGCGTCAGCAGGCGCAGGCGCTCGCCACCGAAGTGGTCGCAGGAGCCGCGACGGCGATGCCGTAAAATGGGGGCATGGATGTCTCCCACCTGCTTGATGGCCTGAACCCGGCCCAGCGCGAAGCCGTCTCCGCTCCTCCCGGCCACCACCTGGTGCTGGCCGGTGCCGGTTCCGGCAAGACCCGCGTACTCACCCACCGCATCGCCTGGCTGCATGAAGTCGATGGCGTGCCGACCCACGGCATTTTCGCGGTGACTTTCACCAACAAGGCGGCCGGCGAGATGCGCCACCGCATCGACACCCAGCTGCCCCATGGCAGCCGTGGCATGTGGATCGGTACCTTCCACGGCCTGGCCAACCGTCTGCTGCGCCTGCACTGGCAGGACGCCAAGCTGCCCGAAGGCTTCCAGGTGATGGACTCGGACGACCAGCTGCGGCTGGTCAAGCGCGTGGTGCAGGCGCTGGAGCTGGACGACGGCAAGTACCCGCCCAAGCAGATCGCGTGGTGGATCAACGCGCAGAAGGACGAAGGCCGCCGCCCGCAGCACATCCAGCCCGAACCGCACGACGCGTGGCTGGAAACCATGCGCCAGGCCTACATCGAGTACCAGGCGCGCTGCGACCGCGCAGGCCTGGTCGACTTCGCCGAGCTGCTGCTGCGCGCGCACGAACTGCTGCGCGACAACCCGGCCCTGCTGGCGCATTACCGCGCCCGCTTCCGCGAAATCCTGGTGGACGAGTTCCAGGACACCAACGCCATCCAGTACGCCTTCGTGCGCGTGCTGGCCGGCGATTCCGGCCACGTGTTCGTGGTCGGCGACGATGACCAGGCCATCTACGGCTGGCGCGGTGCCAAGGTCGAGAACGTGCAGGGCTTCCTGCGCGACTTCCCGGGTGCGCAGACCATCCGCCTGGAGCAGAACTACCGCTCCACCGCCAACATCCTCGGCGCCGCCAACGCGGTGATCGCGCACAACCCGGACCGCATCGGCAAGCAGCTGTGGACCGACAGCGGCGACGGCGAGCCGATCGACCTGTATGCGGCGTACAACGAGATGGACGAGGCGCGCTACATCGTCGAGCGCGCCCGCCAGTGGGTGCGCGACGGTGGCAGTTACACCGAAGTGGCCGTGCTCTACCGCAGCAACGCGCAGTCGCGCGCGCTGGAAGAAGCGCTGCTGAGTGAACAGGTGCCGTACCGCGTGTATGGCGGCATGCGCTTCTTCGAGCGTGCCGAAATCAAGGACGCGCTGGCCTACCTGCGCCTGCTGTCCAACCGCAATGATGACGCCGCTTTCGAGCGCGCGGTCAACACGCCCACCCGGGGCATCGGCGACCGCACGCTGGACGAAGTGCGCCGCGAGGCGCGTGCGCAGGGCATTTCGTTGTGGGAAGCGACGATGCTGGTCACCCAGGGCAGCGCGCTGGCCGCACGTGCGCGCAATGCACTGGCCGGCTTCCTGGGGCTGGTCAACGAGCTGCAGGCGCAGACCGTGCACATGACGCTGGCCGAGCGCGTGGACCACGTGCTGGCCCGCTCGCAGCTGCGCGAGCACTGGAGCAAGGAAAGCCGCAATTCGCTGGACTCGGAATCGCGCACCGACAACCTCGACGAACTGGTCTCGGTCGCCTCGCGCTTCGTGCGCCGCGCCGACGACATCGAGGAAGTGGGCGAGGACATGGACGAGCTGGTCGCGTTCCTGGCCTATGCCGCGCTGGAGGCCGGTGAAGGCCAGGCGCAGGCCGGCGAGGACGGTGTGCAGTTGATGACCCTGCACTCGGCCAAGGGCCTGGAATTCCCGCTGGTGTTCCTGGCAGGCATGGAAGACGGCCTGTTCCCCAGCGCACGTTCGCTGGAAGAAAGCGGGCGGCTGGAGGAAGAGCGTCGCCTGGCCTACGTCGGCATCACCCGCGCGCGCCAGAAGCTGGTGCTGAGCTACGCCGAATCGCGCCGCATCCACGGCCAGGACAACTACAGCCTGCCGTCGCGCTTCCTGCGCGAGATTCCGCGCGAGCTGCTGCACGAAGTGCGCCCGAAGGTGCAGGTCTCGCGGCCGGCATTGATGGGCGCCAGCCGGGTGATGGGCCACGCCTCGATCGAGGCACCCCCGGTCAAGCTCGGCGCGCTGGTTACCCATCCCAAGTTTGGCGAAGGCATGGTGACCGACTACGAAGGCAGCGGCGCACACGCCCGCGTGCAGGTCGAATTCGCCGACGCCGGCAGCAAGTGGCTGGTGATGGCCTACGCCAACCTGACGGTGATCTGATCACCGTCGAGGGGCGGGATACCTGTAGAGCCGAGCCTATGCTCGGCTGCTTGTACCGCCAAAAGCAGCCGAGCATGGGCTCGGCTCTACAATAGGCGGCACTTCTTCCAGGAACGCCCCATGACCGAACCCACGCTGCACGTCACCGTGAAGTTGAACGCCCGGCTGCAGCCGGAGCATCGCCACGAGCTGTTCGAGGATCCGCTTGACGCGTTGCTGCAGGCGGCCCAGGTGGGCGAGCTCACCGGCGGCGGCACTGCGATGTCCGATCTGGGTGAGGTCGAATACGGCGACATCGAAGTGGCGCTGGTCGATGCGAGTGGCGTGCCGAAGCTGATCGACCTGCTGGAGCAGCTGGGTGCGCCGAAGGGGTCGAAGATCCAGGGGGCAGGCGAAGCGGATCGCAGCTTCGGCGTGACCGAGGGCCTGGGCATCTACCTGGACGGCCTGAACCTTCCGGACGACGTCTACGAGCAGTGCGATTCCAACCACGTGTTCGAGCAGCTGTCCGAGCGCATTGATGGCCTTGGCGAGATCTGCAGCTGGTGGCAGGGCCCGAGCGAGACCGCGCTGTACATGTACGGCCAATCGTTCGAGGCGATGCGCGATGCAATCGCTGAATTCGTGGGCAGCTACCCGCTGTGCCAGAACGCACGCGTGGTGCAGATCGCCTGAGCGACATTGTTGTAGAGCCGAAGGTAGCGGCAGTAGCCGCTGCCAACGTCGCTTGCGACGGCCCGAAGGGTGCCGGTCAGGACGACCGGCATAGCCAGGCTCGGCTGCTTTTCCCGCCAGAAGCAGCCGAGCATGGGCTCGGCTCTACAGAAGGGGGGGCGGGCAAGCGGGTGGCGCGCACGGGCGCTGCTCTACGCCGGATTGATCCTGCTCAAGGCGCAGCCTGCACATCCGGTGTGCAATGGTGTCGTTCCCATCTGGCAGATCGCCACGGAGCCCTACCATGTACAAGCGCATCCTGATTGCCACCGACGGGTCCGAGCTGGCCGACAAGGGCCTGGCCAAGGGCCTGGAGCTGGCCAAGGACCTCAATGCCGAGGTCGATATTGTGACTGTGTCCGAGCCGTGGGCCGTCGGCATGTACGACGCCATGGGCTGGAGCGTGGGCTACATGAACAGCCCGGAATACAAGGCTGACCGCGAGGAAGGCGCGCAGAAGGTGCTGCAGCCGGCGCTGGCCAAGGCCGCCGAGCAGGGCATCACCGCCAACCCGGTGCACGTGCTGGACCGCTACGCGGCCGACGGCATCATCGAGACGGCGGCCGAGCGCAACAGCGACCTGATCGTGATGACCTCGCATGGCCGCCGGGGCATGACCCGCGTGCTGCTGGGCAGCCAGACCGCCGAGGTGCTGGCGCGCAGCACGCTGCCGGTGCTGGTCATCCGCTGATTCAAGTGTTCCCGGGGAGGGGACCCGACGCCGGCCGCAGGATGCGCGCCGGCGTTGTTTTTTGTGGGGGGCGGGGTGGATCCACGCATGGCGTGGATCTACTGAGTTGCAGGGATCCGACCCCGGTCACATCACCAGCTGTACAGCTTCCAGTACACCGGCGACACGCCATCCTTGTCGTTGTCGAATCGGCCATCGCCGTTCTTGTCGTACATGTAGAACGGGGCACCGCGCGACGGCGTCACCTTGACCATGCGCAGCTGGCCGGACACACGGTATTCCTCGATGACATCGCCGTTGTCCATAGTGCGCTTGGAGACATCGGCGCCCTTGACGTCCACCGGGGGAGCACCTGCGCCACCCATGCTGGCGCAGCCAGCGAGCAGGAGCAGGGAAGCCAGCATCAGGGTCTTCATCGGCAGGGGCCTTTGCCTGGAGAGAGCCCTGATTATGCCCCATCGCCAGGTGCGTGCCGTGTCGTCGCGGTGCAGGCACGGGCGCGTAGAATCGGCGCATGAGCAGATTAGTCCTGATCGACGGGTCCAGTTACCTGTACCGCGCGTTCCACGCGCTGCCGCCCCTGTCCAATGCACAGGGTGAGCCTACCGGCGCGCTGTTCGGCGTGGTCAACATGCTGCGTTCGACGCTGAAGGAGCGCCCGGCCTACGTCGCGTTCGTGGTCGATGCGCCCGGCAAGACCTTCCGTGATGACCTGTACGACCAGTACAAGGCCAACCGCCCGCCGATGCCCGATGAGCTGCGCAGCCAGGTCGAGCCGATGTGCCGCATCGTCGAAGCGCTGGGCATCAGCATCCTGCGCATCCCCGGCGTGGAAGCCGACGATGTGATCGGCACGCTTGCGCTGCAGGGCCTGGCGCAGGACCTGAAGGTGACCATCTCCACCGGCGACAAGGACTTCGCCCAGCTGGTGCGCCCGGGTATCGAGCTGGTCAATACCATGACCGGCAGCCGCATGGATTCCGACGCGGCGGTGATGGACAAGTTCGGCGTGCGCGCCGATCAGATCGTCGACCTGCTGGCGCTGATGGGCGACGCGGTCGACAACGTGCCGGGCGTGGAGAAGTGCGGGCCGAAGACCGCTGCCAAGTGGCTGGCCGAGTACCAGTACCTGGACGGGGTGATGGCGGCCGCGCCGACCATGAAGGGCAAGATCGGCGAGAACCTGCGCGCCGCGCTGGAGCGCCTGCCGCTGAACCGCGAGCTGGTGACCATCCGCACCGACCTGGCGCTCGAGGCCAGCCCGACCAGCCTGGCGCTGCGCGAGCAGGACGTGCCGGAGCTGACCGAACTGTATACGCGCTACGGCTTCACCCAGGCCCTGAAGGAACTGGGTGCGCCTGTGCCGGCGCCGGCAGCGGCCAGCGAGGCCACCCCGAGCCTGCGCGGTACCGCGGCCGGCTTCGCGCGGGGCAGCGCCGAGGCGCCCGCCGCCGGCACGCTGGATCCGGCACTGTCCGCGCCGGGTGAATACGAGACCGTTCTGACCGCCGAGCAGCTGCAGGCCTGGGTCGAGCGCCTGCAGCAGGCCGACCTGATCAGCTTCGACACCGAAACCGATGCGCTGGACGCGATGCGCGCGCGCCTGGTCGGTATCAGCCTGGCGGTCGAGCCGGGCAGGGCGGCCTACATTCCGGTCGGCCATGACTACCCGGGTGCGCCGGCCCAGCTGCCGATGCAGCAGGTGCTGGATGCGCTGCGGCCGGCGCTGCAGGACCCGGCGAAGAAGAAGCTGGGCCAGCACGGCAAGTACGACCTGCATGTGCTGCGCCGCCACGGCGTGGAGGTGCAGGGCTACCACGACGACACCATGCTCGAGAGCTTCGTGCTCAACTCCACCGCCACCCGTCACGACATGGATTCGCTGGCCCTGCGTTACCTGGGCTACAGCACCGTCAAGTTCGAGGACGTGGCCGGCAAGGGCGCCAAGCAGATTCCGTTCTCGCAGGTGGGCATCGACGAAGCCAGCCGCTATGCGGCCGAGGACGCCGACATTACCCTGCGCCTCCATCGCGCGCTGCAGCCGCAGCTGCTGGCCGAGCCGGCGCTGGACAGCGTGTACCGCGACATCGAGATGCCGCTGGTGCCGGTGCTGGCCAGCATTGAAGCCAACGGCGTGCGGATCGACACCGACGAACTGCGCCGCCAGAGCCAGGACCTGTCCTCGCGCATGCTGGCCGCGCAGCAGAAGGCCACCGAGCTGGCCGGCCGCAGCTTCAACCTGGATTCGCCCAAGCAGCTGCAGGCGGTGCTGTTCGACGAGCTGAAGCTGCCGGCGGTGGTGAAGACCCCGAAGGGCCAGCCCAGCACCAATGAAGAGGCACTGGAGGCAATTGCCGACCAGCACGAGCTGCCACGGGTGATCCTCGACTACCGCGGGTTGGCCAAGCTGCGCAGCACCTACACCGACAAGCTGCCGGAGATGGTCAACCCGGACACCGGCCGGGTGCATACCAGTTACCACCAGTCCGGTGCCGCCACCGGCCGCCTGTCCTCGTCGGACCCGAACCTGCAGAACATCCCGATCCGCACCGAGGACGGTCGTCGCATCCGCCGCGCGTTCATCGCCCCGGAAGGCTGCCAGCTGCTGGCCGCCGACTATTCGCAGATCGAGCTGAGGATCATGGCGCACCTGTCCGAGGACCCGGGCCTGGTGCGCGCCTTCGAGCAGGGCGCCGACGTGCACCGTGCCACCGCCGCCGAGGTGTTCGGGCGCACGCTGGAGGAGGTGACCCCGAACGAGCGCCGCGCCGCCAAGGCGATCAACTTCGGCCTGATGTACGGCATGAGCGCCTTCGGCCTGGCCCGCAACCTGGGCATTGACCGCGGCCAGGCGCAGGATTACGTGGCGCTGTACTTCAGCCGCTACCCGGGCGTGCGCGACTTCATGGAACGGATGCGCCAGCAGGCCCGCGACCAGGGCTATGTGGAAACCCTGTTCGGCCGCCGCCTGTACCTGAACGACATCCACGCCCGCAACCAGGGCCTGCGTGCCGGGGCCGAGCGCGCCGCGATCAACGCGCCGATGCAGGGCACAGCCGCCGACATCATCAAGCGCGCGATGGTGGATGTGGACCAGTGGCTGCGCGACAGCGGGGCACCGGCACGGATGATCCTGCAGGTGCACGATGAACTGGTGTTCGAAACCGAAAGCAGTTTCGTCGAAGACTTGCGCTTGCAGGTGGTGGAACGCATGTCGCAAGCGGCCAAACTGCGGGTGCCGCTGGTGGTCGATACGGGCGTCGGCAGCAACTGGGATGAAGCGCACTGACCGCATTCCTGGCCGAAAACGACGTGAATTTGTTCATGAGTCGGGGGTTTCTGACTCGACCATGAATGTTGCCCCGATTGAATTTCATTAAATGGGGCCCCTTCACGAACCGTTAGTGTTCGGAGTGCTTCTATAACTCCCGACAGGCGCAATGCCTGTTGTGGATCTCTCCCATCCCCTGGAGCAGATCTCGGAACGGGGACTCCTCCCCAAGTGCCCGTTCCCCGGCCCCGTTGACCTCCCCCTGGTCAGCGGGGCTTTTTATTTGTGCCGATGGAATACCCCAGGCGCCGATGGGGCAAAGGGATCTGACCCCAGGTGCTAGGCTGGGCCACCGTTCCGCAGGGGAAGACCATGCCCGACCTGTTCGCCCTGGCCATGCCGTGGTGGGAATTCATCCTGCGCGCGGTGGTGGTCTACGTCGTGGTGCTGGGCATGGTCCGGCTGGGCGGCAAGCGGGCTCTGGGGCAGATCACGCCGTTCGACGTGCTGCTGATCGTGCTGCTGGGCAACGCGGTGCAGAACGCGCTGCTGGGCACGGATACCTCGCTGGGCGGCGGCCTGCTGCTGGCGGCGACCCTGATCCTGCTGAACTACGGGGTGGGCTGGCTCACCACCCGGAATCGGCGCATGGAGCGGTTGATCGAAGGAGAACCCACCGTAATCGCGCGCGATGGTCGCCTGTTCGAGGCAGTACTTCGCCGCGAGCTGATCAGCCGCGCCGACTTCGATGCCGCGCTGCGCCAGCAGGGCGGGCTGCAGATTGAAGATGTGCAGATTGCCCTGCTGGAGACGACAGGGCACATCACCATCATCGCGCGGAAGGGCAGCTGACCAGCGCCGAGCCCACGCCACGCGCGACGACACCCCTCAGAGCCAGTCGCGCGGCACCAGGTAGTCGGCCAGGCGCGATTCGGGGCTGCCGGGTTCGGGCGAGAAGCCGTATTCCCAGCGCACCCGCGGCGGCAGGCTCATCAGGATGCTTTCGCTGCGGCCACCGCTCTGCAGCCCGAACAGGGTGCCGCGGTCGTAGACCAGGTTGAATTCCACGTAGCGGCCGCGGCGGTACAGCTGGAACTCGCGTTCGCGCTCGCCATAGATGGCGTCCTTGCGCTGCTGCACGATCGGCAGGTAGGCGTCGAGGAAGCCATCGCCGACCGCGCGCAGATAATCGAAATCGCGCTCGAAGTCGCCGTGCAGGTCGTCGAAGAACAGACCGCCGACGCCGCGCGTTTCGTTGCGGTGGCGCAGGAAGAAGTACTCATCACACCAGCGCTTGTGCGCGGCGTAGCGTTCGTCGCCGAACGGTGCACACAGATCGCGTGCGACCCGGTGCCAGTGCTGCACGTCCTCGTCGAACGGGTAGAACGGGGTCAGGTCGAAGCCGCCGCCGAACCAGCTGGCCACCACTTCACCGTCGCGCTGCGCCTGGAAAAAGCGCACGTTGGCATGGGTGGTCGGCACGTACGGGTTGAGCGGGTGGAACACCAGCGACACGCCGGTGGCGCGCCAGGAGGCGCCCGCCAGTTCCGGGCGGTTGGCCGAGGCCGACGGCGGCAGGCGGCTGCCAGCAACGTCGGAGAAGCCGATGCCGGCCTGCTCGAACACCGCACCGTCGCGCAGCACGCGGGTACGCCCGCCACCGCCCTCTGCACGCTGCCACAGGTCTTCCTGGAAGCGGGCCCGGCCATCGACGGCCTCGATCGCCGCACAGATGCGGTCCTGCAGGTCGGTGAGGTAGGTGCGCACGCGCTCGAATTCATTCATGGCGCGTACTTTACCGCAGGGCCCGGCCAACGCTGCGGACAGGCCCTGGCAGGCTCAGCGCTTGCGGTTGGAAGCGCGCGGCGCCGGAGTGTCCTCGGCCGTCGCTTCGTCCACCGCCTCCTGCAGGACGCGGCCCAGCTCCAGGGCGCTCCAGTTTCCGGTGTCCAGCACGTCGCAGGCGACGTGGCGCCCGCTGCGGTCGGCGGCACACAGCCGCTCCAGCGTCGCATGGGCGTCGACGTCGCTGCTGCGGCCCTGCGCTGCGACCAGGTTTTCGCAGCCCTCGCGCACGCCGGCACGGCACACGGTGGTGTAGTGCTCTGCCGCCTGTCGCCACTGGCCGGACAGCGCAAGACGGTTGCCAAGAATGTTGCAGCCCTGCAGCTTGCCCTGCGCGCAGCAGGCTTCGGCACCGCCGCTGGCCAGCGCCTGCGGGCAGTCCTGCGGCAGCGGCAGCACCGTGTAGTGTTTCGGCGGGCTGCAGGTGCTCGCGCCCTCGCCGGTCGGCACGAACACCTGGAAGCGTGTCCACGTGTCCAGGCCCAGCAGCTGGCCCCCGGGCAACGGCCGCAGCACGAAGTCGCCGCCCTTGTCGTGGCGGATGCGGATGTCGCCGTCTTCGACACGAGCACGCAGCTGGCTGTCCCAGCCGATGCCGACCCGTCCTGCATCGCCGAAGTCCAGCGTATCCATCAGGCCACCTGCGGCGCGGAAGGTGCCGCAGGGCAGCGCCGTAGCCGGCTGCGGTCGCAACGAGGCGCCCAGCGCCTGCAATGCAGGCAGGCGCTCGCAGGCGGCGCTGTCCTTGCCGGGCGCGCACGCTGTGGTCAGTGCCTGCACCGCCTGCAAGGGGTCGCCGGATTCCCACGAGAGCTCGGCTACGCGGCTGCAGAAGCCGCCATGGCCGACCTGCTGGCACAACTGCAACAGCTGCTGGCGCTGCGCGGCCGGCACCACTACCGGCGTGGAGGGTGACAGCACGGAGCTCACGGCTTCGACCATCGCCGCACCCATCGCGGCCTTGACGATCTGCTCCCGCAGCGCCGGATCCGCTTCCAGCGCCGCTGCGCAGGCCGGTGTCTCGTTGCTGAAGCCGCCATTCCGGCACGGCACAGGCAGTTCGATGCCGGCCAGTGCGGTATCGAGGAGGGCCTGTTGCTGCGCCTCATCCGGCGTGGCCGGCGCCCTGGCCTCGTCATGCCAGCGATCGGCCAGCTGCAGGCACATGCCGGGCACGCCTTCCCGGCACGCCGCTGCCAGCACGGTCGGGGTCGCCTCGTGGCGGTTGTCCAGGCAGGCCGCCGCATCGGCCAGGCAGCTGCCCGCAGCCGGCGCAGCGGCTGCGGCGCACTGTGCAGGGGCCTGCAGGGTGTAGACCGTGCCGTCCACCTCGAGGGTGCGGCCACGGTCGCGCACCTGCAGCGCGCTGGGCAGGCCATATTCCAGACTCACCAGCTGCAGCTTGCCTTCGATCTGCTGGAACGCGACCGGGGTCGGAGCGCTGCCGAAGTGCTTCTGCTCGCCACGGTTGGATGAGCTGACGCGCAGCGTGCTGCTGCCTTCGTCGGCCTTGAACAGGCCGCATTGCGGTGCCTGTGCCGCGGCCACCGGCGTGGCCAGCAGCAACGCCCAGGCCAGCCAGTGGCGGTACGGTGCGAGTGAGAGCATGTCGACTCGTTGACGATCAAAAGCAAAACGCCGGGTGCTGCCGGAGGCCCTGGCCCACACCCGGCAGAACTCAGCGGAAGCGCGCGCGCACGTCGGGGCGCAGCAGGCGCCAGGCCAGCCAGCCCTGCAGGCCGAGAAGCACGAACGACATGCCGACCACGGTCAGCGTGATCAGCCAGCGTTTCAGCTGCAGCTCCTGCAGCAGGGCCGGGTCATCGGCCAGCAATGGGATGAGGTCGCGCATGAACACGTCCAGCCACCAGGCGACTGCGAAGTTGCTCAAGCCGCTCAACAGCAGCAGCACCACGAAGCTCCACAGGCCCCAGCGACGTTCACGCAGCAGGCCCCAGCTGGACACGGTCGAGGCCAGGCACAACAGCGCGACGATCATTGACGCGGCCACCGGGTGCGCCAGCAGCCAGACCAGGCTGTGCAGCTGCTGGTGCTGCACTTCGCTTTCCACCAGGTGCCACAGCGCAAGGTGGTTCAGCGGCCACAGCACCAGTCCCTGCAGCACGAAGTAGATCGTCAGCAGCAGTGACAGCCAGAACGAGGCCTGTGCCACCGGGCGCACCCAGGCGTGATAGGCCGGGGACGGCGGCGAGGGGATCGACGGGATCGACATTGACATCCGATGTCCTTGCAGTCGGCGCCCGCCTGCTCAGCGGACCGTCACCCGGGTGGCGACCGCCGGCAGGATATGGTGTTCGCTCAAGGGTGCCAAGGGCAGGCCATGCGGCGGTTGCAGCGGCACCCAGGCCAGCTCGGCGATCTCGGCGCGCGCCTGCGGCGCACCGTCCACCTGCACCCACCAGGCCTGTGCCTGCACGCGGTGGCCGGGTTCGTTCACCGCCCAGTCCTCGAACGTGCCCAGCCCGATGGCGGCATTGGCGCGCAGCTGTACCCCCAGTTCCTCGTCCAGCTCGCGGGCCAGCGCCTGCAGGGGCGCCTCGCCGGGTTCGGGCTTGCCACCTGGCTGGATGAAGCGGCGTGCACCGTGCTTGCGCACCACCAGCGCCTGGCCGCGGTCATCCAGGATGACCGCAGCCACGATCCGGATCGTGGCTGCGGCGTTGCTCACTTCAGGTTCTGCTCGAACAGCTTGAGGATGCGCTTGTACTGGTCCAGCCAGGAATCGGCACGCACGTAGCCGTGACGTTCCAGTGGGTACGGGGCGATCGACCAGTTGTCCTTGTGCAGTTCGATCAGGCGCTGGGTCAGGTTCACCGAATCCTGGAAGAACACGTTGTCATCCATCATGCCGTGGGCGATCAGCAGGTTGTCCTGCAGGTTCTGCGCATACTCGATCGGCGAGGAAACGCGGTACGCCTCCGGGTCGATGTCCGGGGTGTTGAGGATGTTGCTGGTGTAGCCGTGGTTGTAGTTGTGCCAGTCCACCACCGGGCGCAGCGCGGCGCCGGCCTTGAAGGTGCCCGGCGAGCGGAACAGCGCCATGAAGGTCATGAAACCGCCGTAGGAACCACCGTAGATGCCGGCGTGGTCGCGGTCACCCTGCTGGGTGTCGACCAGCCAGTCCAGGCCGTCCTTGTAGTCTTCCAGTTCCGGGTGCCCCATGTTGCGGTAGATGGCCGTGCGCCAGTCGCGGCCGTAGCCCTCGCTGCCGCGGTAATCCATGTCCAGCACGATGTAGCCCTTCTGCACCAGCAGGTTGTGGAACATCTGCTCGCGGAAGTAGGCCGGGTAGCGCTGGTGCACGTTCTGCAGGTAGCCGGCGCCGTGCACGAACATCACGATCGGGTACTTCTTCCCCGGTTCCTTGTTTTCCGGTTCGTAGTACTTGGCCCAGACCACGCCAGCACCATGCTTGGACGGCACTGCCACCAGCTTCGGCTGGATCCACTGGCGCGCCTTGTAGTCGGCGGTGCGGGTGTCGGTCAGCACGCGTGCCTGGCCACCGGCACTGGGCAGCACGGCCAGCTGCGGCGGCAGGTAGGCGCCGGAGTAGCGCACCAGCAGCTGCTGGCCGTCCGGCGACAGCGAGAAATCCTCCACGCCGTTGAGGCTGGTCAGCTCGCGCACCTGGCGGCTGCCGGTGTCGACCGCGCAGACTTCGTAGTCATGCGGCGCCTGCTGGTTGCACAGGAAGTAGAAGCCCTTGCCATCGGCCGACGGCACCGGCGCCGAGGTTTCCCACTTGCCGCTGGTCAGCGCCTGCGGCTTGGCCGTGCCGGCCTGGGTATACAGGTGCGAGAAGCCCGATTCCTCCGACAGCAGCCACAGCGTGCGGCCATCGGCCATCCAGCCGAAATCGTTGAAGCCCCAGTTGATCCAGGCGTTGTCGGTCAGGCGGTGGCGGTTCTGCACACGGCCGTCGGCAGCGTTGACGCTGATGATCCAGCGGTCCTTGTTGTCGTTGGCACGCAGCATCACCGCGGCCTGCTGGCCATCGGCGCTCCAGCGGATGCCGCCGCCCATGAAGTCGCTCATCACCTGCACGCTGCGCTCACCCTTCAGCGCGTCCTTGCCGGCCTTGCGGCGCAGTTCGGCCAGCGGGTCGGTGCTGATGCCCGGCAGGCTGGCCAGCGAGAGCTTTTCGGCCTTGCCGGTGCGCACGTCCACGTACCACAGCGTGTGCGGCTCGAAGCCGTTGCGGCCGACGCGGGTGCGGGTGTCCTCGGTTTCCTCGTAACCCGATTCGGTCACATACAGCGGCATCTTGCTGGTGCGGCCGTCGTCGAAGTCCTTCGGCTTGGTCACCACGATCAGGTGGGTCAGGTCCGGCGACAGCACGCTGTCGGCGATCTCCACGTCGGCGCCCAGGTACACCGGGCCCGGCGCACGCGTCGGGTCGGCTTGGCGCCAGCGCTGGTCCTGGTCCTTCAATGCCTCGCGCTGCTCGCGGTCGCGGCGCAGGGTTTCCAGCGTGCGCAGCTGCTGGTCGCGCAGCACATCGGCCTTCGGCGGCGTACGCGGATCCTTTTCGGCCTTCAGGCTGGCCACCTGCTGCACGCCGCTGGCGGCGGTCCAGTGGAACCAGTTCTGGCCGACGCGCCAGATCACGCCATTGTCGGCGGCGAAGTTCACGTTGCCCGCGCGTTCGTTGCTGCGGGTGAGCTGGGTCAGCGCGCCACTGCGCAGGTCGCGCACGAACACATCGCCATTGCGCACGAAGGCGCTGCGGCTGCGGTTGCGATCGTAGACGGGATCGGCCACGTCCAGGGTGCCGCGCTGGTCATCGGCCACCTGCGCGGCCACGCCGCCGGTCAGCGGCTGGCGGAAGGTGTCGCGTACCGGGCTGCCGCTGCGCTTGAGCTGGTACTCCACCTGCTGGCTGTTCCACGACCACCAGGCCTTCTCGACCGGCGGACCGATCCAGTCCGGGTCGGCCATCGCCTGTTCAATGGTGATCGGCGTCGGCGCGGCGTGCGCGGCCGGTGCGGCCAGCACGGCCGACAGCAGGAGGGACAGGGGCAGCACTCGGGACATGGGCGGACGGCACCAGAAGAGGAAACCGGCCAAGGGTAGCAGCCGTCCGGGCCGGGGGCAGGGGCCACAGGTCATGGCAGCGGCATTGGCAAAGTGGCGCAACCGGTTGCCGTGGTCGCGCATCCATTCTCCTGAACCCGCATCATCCACCGAACAGGAGCCCGACCATGCAGGAATTGATCCCGATCACCCTCTTCATCTGCATCGCCTACGCGATCCACGCCATTGCCGATGCCCGCGCGCGTAGCAAGCTGGTGGCCCCGCACGTGCCCGAGGAAGTGATCCGCTCGCTGGCCGTGCTGGAAGAAGAGCGCCGCCGCCAGGGCGCGCTGCGCTGGGGCATCAGCTTGGTCAGCTTGGCCGTGGCGATGGGCCTGCTGGAGGCGATCGGTGCACGCGAGCTGACCTTCGGCGCCACCGCTGCGATGGTTGGCAGCGCCGGCCTTGGCCAGCTGCTGGCTTGGCACTTCACCCGCCCTGCCGCGCGCAAGGGCTGAGCCGGCGCATGCCACGGGCACAGGGGGCGCCCCGTAGATGAGCCTGCTCGGCGAAGCATTGTCGGCACTGCGGGGCCATCGCCGCCACGATACGGCGGCGACGGCGGCACCCATCGAACCGCTGGATGCGGACCAAGCCTTGGTGCGGGCCATCATCGACGGCTCGCAGTCGGCCTTCGCGCAGCTGGTGGAGACCCACCAGCGCACCTGCGCGCATGTGATCGGACGCATGGTGGGCGACCGCGACCAGGTGGCTGACCTGCTGCAGGAAACCTTCCTGGCCGTGTTCCGCCAGCTGCACCGGTTCCGCTTTGAATCCTCTTTGCGCACCTGGGTTTCACGGGTGGATTACACCACGGCGTTGCAGCACCTGCGCCGGCGACGGCTGGAGGCGCAATGGATGGTGGCGGTGGAAGTACCCGAGGAACTGGGTATTGGCGATGAAGGGCCGGGGCCGGCTGAACTGAGCGAGGCGCTGCAGGCTGGTCGCCATCTTGGCGAGGCGCTGGAACGGCTGAGTGCACCGCAGCGGCTGATCGTCGGCCTGCATTACCTGGAGGATTTCGATCTGGCCGAGATCGAGCAGGTGACCGGGCTGGCACGCGGTACCATCAAGAGCCACCTGCACCGCGCGCGCCAGGTCCTGAAGCAGGAACTGACGCGGCATGCCACTGCCGGAGAGCTGCTGTGAACCCACCCACCGACCCTCGCGATGCGGAAGAGCGCGCGCTGGCGCAGGCGTTGCGTGAGCAGGCTCGGCAGGAAGAAGCGCCGGACGTGAGTGAGGCGCTGCAGAAGCGCATTGCCGCTGAGTCGCGCGACAGTGGCGTGGGCTATGTGGTGGTGCAGGTAATGCTGGTGGGTGCGCTGCTGGCGGCCGGCGCTTGGTACTTCTGGGTCTAGAAGAACATTGACGCCCGCAACTGCTTTGGGACGTTTCTTCCTCCAACTTCCGATCAGATATCCAAGCGTCGGGCGTTGTCTCCACGTCGGCAGTTGGCCTTTCCCGTCAGACTCCGTCACGTCGGCCTCGTCATCAGTGGCAGTCGCTCTATCCAGGGTCCGCGAGCTACGTGTGTTTCCTGAGGAAAGTTGCAAACTCCATCCCTCCGCTTGAGTCGGAGTTTCACAATCAGAGACTCTCAACCATCAGCTTCCACGGGTATGGAGTGAGAATCACATGGACAGGTGCGCCAGTAATCCAACGCCGGCTGCAGTTGGATGATGCTCTACTACATCCAGCTTTCGCTTGCCCGTTTCAAGCAACGGATCGGCACTCATCTGGCAATCGCTCTCATGCTGGGTGCGGGGGTAGGGATCACCACCGTGATGCTCTCCATTGTTCTCCAGGCATCGTCGGATCCCGCACCAGGCCGGAGCTCCGCATTGTTCCGCCCGTACCTTGACGCGCGTCCAGATGCCCTGCGCAGTGGTTCCCCGGATCCGGGACAGGCACTGACCTGGCCAGATGCGAAGGCGCTTCTGGGCCAAGGTGGGACGTGGAAACAGGCAGCAATGGCAGGGGGGGCGGTGACGCTCTCCCGGCCGGGAGCCTCCAGCGCAAGGCTGCGTGCGAGGTTCGCTACGTCGGAAGTCTTCAGTGTGCTTGGCATTGCCGTTGTTCAAGGACGGGCATGGACCGCCGAGGAGGGGCATGCTGCGAGTCGAATCGTGGTGCTTTCGCGTGCGCTCGCCGCGCGTGAGTGTGCACAGGACTGTGTTGGTCATCGGTTGGAACTGGGCAGGCGCACCTATACCGTTGTGGGTGTCGCGGAGGACTGGCATCCGGTGCCGATGTTTCAGGGAGATCTCACACGCCGGCCGTTTGTGGAACCTGACGAGATCTACCTGCCGGTTGAGACCGCAATCGCGGACAGGCTGACTGTTGTGGACGGGACGGCGATTTGGGGAGGTGACCAGGACACGGACCCTGCAGGAGCCAACGTGTCATGGCTTCAATTGTGGGCGTGGCTGCCCACCGCAGATGATGTCGCCGCCTACCGGGCGAATCTGAATGCCTATGCACAGGCAAAGGGTCTTCGGATCGAACCAGGCACCCAGCAGGTGGCACTCTGGCCTTTGAAGGATTGGCTGGACAGGCTGGGATTGGTTCCAGAGCGGGCCAGGATGCAGCTTCGGCTGTCACTGATCCTTCTCGGTGTGTGCATCGTCAACGCGGCGGCGCTGCTCAGCTTCAGTCTGGGGCGCCGTCGGCGGGAGCTCGCGATACGACGTGCACTGGGCGCGCGACGCCGGGACGTGTTCATCCAGCTCATGTGGGAATCCATCGCGGCGGGAGCCGCAAGCAGTGCGCTCGCTGTCGTCACCTATATGCTGGGAATCCGGGTGGTTGCTGCGGGAGACGTTCTGCCCAGCGCGATAACCGCGATGCATGCTGGGGCAATGCTGATGGCCGCCGGCCTGGGAGTCGTCACGACGTTGCTCTGTTCATTGGTCCCGTCGTTTGAAATCTGCAGGGTCAGCTCCCTTTCGAATGCCTTTGCGAAGGGGGTTGCCTGAAATGATCGAATCGATGAGGGAGACTCGACGGCATTTGGGAAGCGCCGCACTGCTTGCAGTGCAGGCAGCGCTTGCAAGCCTGGCATGTGCGTTCGCACTGCAATCTGCGCTGGACAGCTTCGCCAGATTGAACACCGGGAGCATCCGGGAGGCAGCATCGATTGGTGTGGTCAGGGTATCCGATGTCGAAGAAGGCGCGGATGCAGCAGTGCAGCGGGCAGACCTGTCCGCGATCCGGCTGCCCGGTGTTCAGGACACGGTTGTGAGCGACGCTGTTCCGTTCGGAGGAAGAGCCCATCGATACGGCGTATGCACCAGTGAGTCGGCCATGGTGTATTCGATGAATGCGGGTACGACAGACGTTGCCGGATGTGATCGCATTCCCGTGGTAACTGCAAGCTCTGGTCTGCTGGCGATGCTGGGCGCGGGAATCGTCCTGGGGCGGGACGCCACGGAGGACGACATGGTTGAAGGCACTCCGGTGGTGCTGATCAGTGAATCGCTGGCTGCCCGACTGTTCGGAACGGAGAGTGCTGTTGGCCGCCACCTGTATTTCGGCCCCGGCAGCAGCCGGGTCATCATGGGCGTGTTTGCCTCTGTTGCTGGACCGGCACCAGGAGGTAATGAGCGGGACTCGCAGTGGGCGCTGCTTCCGGGCCTCCCCATGGGCGCCAGTCGCTACTATCTGGCGAAGTGGAGGTCGGAGGTTGATCGTTCATCGCTTGATCGTACTGTCGATGCGCTGCAGCGGCCTTACCGGATCGTGACTCCGGCCGGTGTCGAGACCCTGGCGGGATATCGCGATGCCTACGTCAAAGCTGATCGCTTTGCTACGACCGTGCTCGCGGTCATGACGGCCGTTGTTCTCGGTGTGCTGATGGCCGGCGTTTCCGGAGTTGTAGGCGCGTGGCTTGACCGGCGCCGGTACTCCATCGGGGTTCGACGGACATTGGGTGCTCGCAGGTCCGTGATCTTCGCCGAAATCATGTTCGAGGTTTCACTGTTCACCACGCTGGGCGCCCTGCTCGGCGCGGTGTCGTTGCAGTGGGTAGGGTCGCCGCAGGACGGCATCACAGGTTCACCGTGGTTCTCGATATCGAGCGCTGTCGTGCTGGTGATGGCGGCCTGCTTGACTGCACTTGTACCCCGCGCCCTGCGAATCGCCAAGGAGCCGCCCTTGGCCTTGCTGAAGCCCCTGTAGCCCATTCATCCTGTCACCCGGCTTCCCCTGCGACAAAGTGAAGCAGCGCGTCACCCGGTCGCATCCCGTCTTAACGAAATCCTCCTAAAGTGGTCCGGTATCCCACCGGTCACAGGCAGGAGGCGTCCCTTGGACGCGTTGTTGTTGTCCCGGATCCAGTTCGGATTCGTCATCAGTTTCCACGTGCTGTTCCCCGCCTTCACCATTGGCACGGCCAGCTGGCTGGCCTTCATCGAATGGCGCTGGCTGCGCACGAAGTTGCCCGTGTGGCGCGAGCTGTATTTCTTCTGGCAGAAGATCTTCGCGGTGTCGTTCGGCATGGGCGTGGTCAGCGGCATCGTCATGGCCTTCCAGTTCGGTACCAACTGGCCGCGGCTGAGCGAGGTGGCTGGCACGGTCATCGGCCCGCTGCTGACCTACGAGGTGCTGACCGCGTTCTTCCTGGAAGCCAGCTTCCTCGGCGTGATGATGTTCGGCTGGGGCCGGGTCTCGCCGCGCCTCCATTTCCTGTCCACCTGCATGGTCGCGCTGGGCACGCTGTTCTCCACGTTCTGGATCCTGTCGTCCAACAGCTGGCTGCATACACCGGCCGGCTACGAGATGGTCAACGGCATCGTGCATCCAGTCGATTGGTGGCAAGTGGTGTTCAACCCCTCGTTCCCCTATCGCCTGGCGCACATGGCGCTGGGTTCGTTCATCACCACCTGTTTCGTGATCGGTGGTGTCGGTGCGTGGTACCTGCGCAAGGGCACGCATGTGGAAGCGGGCCGGCGCATGCTGGTGGCAGCGGTGGCGTTCGCGGCACTGACCGTGCCGGTGCAGATTTTCGTCGGCGACATGCATGGCCTGAACACGCTCAAGCACCAGCCGATGAAGATAGCGGCGATGGAAGCGCACTGGCATGAAACCAAGGAGGGCGAGGGCGTACCGCTGGTGGTGTTCGCGCTGCCGAACGAGAAGGAAGAGCGCAATGATTTCGAAGTTGCCATCCCGAAGCTGGGCAGCGTGATCCTCACCCACAGCCTGGACGGCACCTTCGACCCGCTCACTTCGGTACCGTCCAGCGAGCGGCCGCCGGTGACGCCGGTGTTCTTCGCCTTCCGCATCATGGTCGGGCTGGGCACGCTGATGCTGCTGCTGGCCTGGGTGTCGGCGTTCCAGTTGTGGCGCAGGAAGCTGCTGGATTCGCCGTGGCTGCTGCGCGGCTGGAACTGGATGCTGCCCAGCGGCTTCATCGCGCTGCTGTCCGGGTGGTTCGTCACCGAGATGGGCCGCCAACCGTGGGTGGTGTATGGCGTGCTGCGCACCGCTGATGCGGTCGGCCCGCAGAGCGCGTGGATGACCGCGCTGTCGCTGGCGGTCTACGTCGTTGGCTACGCCTTCGTGTTCGGCTGGGGCATCTGGTACCTGGTGAAGATCCTGCGCCACGGACCGCGTCCGCACGATGATGGGCCATCGCTGGACCACGGCAGCCACACCCCGGCACGCCCGCTGTCGGCGGCCGACGAACCGCTGGAGGAGCGCTGACATGGACCTGATGACCTGGCTGCCGGTGGCGTGGTTTGCGGTGATCGGCTTCGGCGTGCTGATGTACGTGGTGCTGGATGGCTTCGTGCTCGGTATCGGCATCCTGGCCCCGTTCGCCGAGGACGAGGAGCAGTTGGACCTGATGATGAACACCGCCGCGCCGATCTGGGACGGCAACGAGACCTGGCTGGTACTGGGCGGCGCCGGGCTGCTGGCGGCGTTCCCGAAGGCCTATGCGGTGCTGTTGTCGGCGCTGTACCTGCCGGTGCTGTTGCTGGTGGTGGCGCTGGTGTTCCGCGGCGTGGCCTTCGAGTTCCGCTTCAAGGCGCATCGATCGCGCCGGCTGTGGAGCGTGGCGTTCGGCCTCGGTTCGCTGCTGGCGACCTTTGCCCAAGGCGTGATCCTCGGCACCCTGGTGCAGGGCATCCCGCTGGTGGACGGCGTCTACCAGGGCGGCGCATTCACCTGGTTCAGCCCGTTCGCGATGCTGACCGGTGCTGCGTTGGTGGCTGGCTATGCGTTGTTGGGCAGCACCTGGCTGATCCTGAAGACCGAAGGGCGCGTGCAGGCGCTGGCCCGGCAGATGACCCGGCCGCTGGTGGTGGCGGTGATCGCGGCGATGGGCCTGGTCAGCAGCTGGCTGCCGTTCCTCGATTCGCGGTTGATGGCGCGCTGGTTCAGCGACGGCAACTTCTGGTGGCTGTCGCCGGTGCCGCTGTTGACGCTGGCGGTGGCCGCCGCGCTGTGGCGCAGCGCGACCCATCCGCGCCGCGACCTGCCGCCGTTCCTGCTCAGCCTGGCCTTGTTCGTGCTTGGCTTCCTCGGCCTGGTGCTGGGCATGTGGCCCTATCTGCTGCCACCGTCGATGACCCTGTGGCAGGCCGCCGCGCCGGCCTCCTCGCTGGGCTTCAGCCTGGTCGGCCTGGTCATTCTGCTGCCGGTCATCCTCGGCTATACGGCGTGGTCGTACCGGGTGTTCCGCGGCAAAGTGCGCGCCGATAGCGGTTACCACTGATCGATTGAAGCGGGGCCCGCTGGTGCCGGGCCCCCTGTTGTGGAATGTGAAATCTGCACACCCCGGGCGGGACGTGCTAGCGTGCGCTCCTTTCCGGCAGCCAGGGGGGCAGCCGGCGACGTCCTGGACGGACGCACGGCTGCAGGAACGGGGGGCCGCCGCGCGTCGCCGTAATGGCTCGTGCCTATCGTTCTCCCGTTGAAGCACCTTCGCTAATGATCGAATTCTCCATCGTCGACTGGGCTGCCTGGGCGCCCGGCCTGAGCGAGCGTAGCCAGTGGCTGGGCTGGGCCGATGCGCCGTATCCGCCGGTTGGCGAAGACACGCCGCCGCTCGCCGAAATCCCGGCAATGCAGCGCCGTCGAATCGAGCGGCTGGGCCGGATGGCGATCCAGGCTGCCTGCTGGTGCGAGGACGGGCAGGGCGCTGACAGCCAGGTGCCGCTGGTGTTCGCCAGCCGCCACGGCGACGTGGCCCGTTCGATGGAGCTGCTGGGGGCGCTCGCCAGCGATCAGCCCCTGTCACCGACGGGGTTCGGCCTGTCGGTGCACAACGCGATCGCCGCGCTGTATTCGATCGCGCGCGGTCACCGCGGCAACTACCTGGCGCTGGCCGCCGGCCAGGCCACGGTCGAGACCGCCTGCCTGGAAGCGGCCGGTCTGCTCGCCGATGGCGCCCGCGAAGTGCGGGTGGTGGTCTATGAGTCGCCGCTTCCTGAAATTTACGCGACGTTTGCCGACGAACCTGACCCGTTCTTTGCCTGGTGCTGGCGCTTGACGGCGCCGATGCCGGGCCAGCCGATCCTCTCCCTGCAGTGGGAGGCGGCGCCGGAGGCCACTGCCACCGCCCCGGGCACGCTGCCGCACGCGCTGGACCTGCACCGCTTTCTGCTGTCCGGCGCGCCGGCGCTGGAGCACGTGGCTCAGGGCCAGCGTTGGCGCTGGGGGCGCCGTGGCTGAGGCGCTGCGCCGTCTCGATCATGCTTGGCGGGTGCTCGGCACCGGCCTGAGCTTTGCCGCATTCGGCTTGGGCGGGCTGCTGCTCGGCGTTCTGGTGATGCCGGTGCTGCTGCTGATGCGTGATCCGGTGGCGCGGCGCCGCCGCGCCCGGCGCGTGGTCCAGGTCGCGTTCGCCAGCCATCTGCGGCTGATGCGCGGGCTGGGGGTGATGACCTACGAGATCGAGGGCGGCGAACGCCTGCAGCGCGACGGCCTGCTGGTGCTGGCCAACCACCCGACCCTGATCGACGTGGTCTGCCTGATCTCGCTGCTTCCCAACGCCGACTGCGTGGTCAAGCGGGCGGTGGCCTGCAACCCGTTCATGCGCGGCCCGGTGCGGGCTGCCGGCTACATCTCCAATGACGATGGCGCCGGCCTGGTCGATGACTGTGTGGCCGCAGTGCGCGCTGGAGGCACCCTGGTCATCTTCCCGGAAGGCACCCGCAGCGTGCCGGGGCAGCCACCGCGGCTGCAGCGCGGGGCCGCCAACATCGCCGTACGGGGCCGCATCGACGTCACCCCGGTGCGGATCACCTGCAGCCCGCCAACGCTGACCAAGGGGCAGAAGTGGTATCGTGTCCCCTCACGTCGCTTTCACGTTCGGCTGCAGATCGGCGAAGATATCCCGATCGCGCCATTTCTGGCCGAAGACGACTCGCCAAGGGGGGATGCCTTGGCGGCCCGTCGCGTCACCGAGCACCTTTCTCGTTATTTCGACCTGTCTGGAGATCCGAACCGTGCAAGCACTTGAGCACGAGATCAAGGAATTGATCATTTCCTCCCTTTCGCTGGAGGACATCACGCCGGAGGACATCGATCCGACCGCGCCGCTGTTCGTCGAGGGCCTTGGCCTGGATTCGATCGACGCGCTGGAGCTGGGACTGGCGCTGCAGAAGAAGTACGGTGTCAGCCTCTCGGCCGATTCGGAAGAAACCCGTCGCCATTTCTCCAGCGTGCGCGCGCTCGGCGAGTTCGTCGCCGCCCGCCAGTCGTAACGGCGCCAGGAATTGCCATGACCAAGAATGAACTGTTCGAACGCATCGTCAGCATCCTGACCGACAGCTTCGAGATCGAAACGGCCCGGATCACCCCGGAAGCCCGCCTGTACGACGACCTGGACATCGACAGCATCGATGCGGTGGACCTGATCGTGCAGCTCAAGCCGCTGCTCGGCCGCAACCTGCAGCCGGAAGCGTTCAAGGCCGTGCGTACCGTGCAGGACATCGTCGATGTGGTGCACAGGCTGCTGCCGGACCAGGCAGCCGCCTGACCGCAGCGCCGACGGCTCCACCATGGCACGCGCACGCACGGTCGTGGTGGCTGCGATCTCGCTGGCCTACCCGGTACTGGTGTACCTGGCGATGGGTCGTTTCGAGCCACGCTGGCTGTCGCTGCTGCTGTTCACCCTGGCCCTGCTGCGCGCGCTGAGTTCGCGCCAGCCGCTGTGGTGGGCCGCAGCGGCGGGCACCGGCCTGCTGGCGGTACTGGCTACCGTGCTCAACCAGGCCCTGCCACTGAAGCTGTACCCGGCGCTGGTCAATGCGGTGATGCTGGCAGTGTTCGGCACCAGCCTGCGCTTCGGGCCACCGCTGGTGGAGCGCCTGGCGCGGCTGCAGGAGCCGGACCTGCCCCCGTTCGCGGTGGCCTATACCCGACGCGTCACCCAGGTGTGGTGCGGGTTTTTCGTTCTCAACGGCAGCCTGGCCCTGCTGACCGCGCTGTACGCGTCGGACCGGGCCTGGATGCTCTACAACGGATTGTTGGCGTACGTCATGATGGGCGTGTTGTTCGCAGGTGAGTGGCTGGTGCGGCGGCGGGTGAAGGCGGCGCACGCGCATGGCTGAGTGGATTGCCCTTGACAGGCTGCTGCTGGCGGCGCTGCCGCATCGAAGCGTTGGCGTCTGCGATGGCGAGGTGATCGACCACGCCCACTTCCGCCAGCGCGTGCTGGCCTGGCGCGCCGCATTTGCGACGACCGAAGGGCGTGACTGGGCCCTGTATTTCGATGATGCGGTGGCCTTTGCCGCGGCGTTGTTCGGTGCCTGGCATGCCGGCAAGCGGGTGTTCCTGGCCGCCGACAACCTGCCGGCCACGTTGCAGGCGCTGCAACCGCAGGTGAGCGGTTTCGCAGGCGACGTGTCGGCCGACTATCGCCCGCTGGCGGCGCTGGACGCCACGCTGGACGACGGGCTGCAGGCGCTGGACGAGCGCGCCTGCGAGCTGTGCGTGTTCACCTCCGGCAGCACCGGCCAGCCGAGTGCGATCGGCAAGCGGCTGGACCAGCTGGCGCGCGAGGTGGATGCGCTGCAGGCTGCGTTCGGCGCACAGATGGAGGGCGTGCAGGTGCATGGCACGGTATCCCACCAGCACATCTACGGCCTGCTGTTCCGCGTGCTGTGGCCGTTGGCCGCCGGCCGCCTGATCCATCCACGCCGGTTCTTCCATGAAGACCTGGTGGGTGCGCTGGCCGGTACCGACACGGTGCTGGTGGCGACGCCAGCCCACCTCAAGCGCCTGCCCGAGCAGCTGGACTGGGCCAGCCTGCATGGCCGCCTGCGCGCGGTGTTCTCCTCAGGCGGCCCGCTGCCGGAAGAAGCCGCACGCCAGGTGCGGCAGTGGCTGGGTGTGGCGCCGACCGAGGTTTACGGCAGCAGCGAAACCGGTGGCATCGCCTGGCGCCGCTGGGACACCGACCTGCCACCGTGGCAACCGTTGCCGGGCGTGCAGTGGCGCATCGAGGATGGCTGCCTGGCCGTCGCCTCGGCGCATCTGGAAACCCTCGACTGGTGGCGTACCCAGGACCGCGTGGAAGCGTTGGCCGATGGCCGGTTCCGCCTGCTGGGCCGGGCCGATCGCATCGTCAAGATCGAAGAACGCCGCGTCTCGCTGGATGCACTGGAGCGCGCGCTGCGCGAAGACGCCGAAGTGGACGACGCGCGCGTGCTGGTCCTGCCCGGCCAGCGCGAGCAGCTGGCGGCCGTGGTGGTACCGGCTGACCGGGCGCTGCTGGCGGGTGGCGACACCGCGCGCCGCGCCCTGGGCCAGCGCCTTGGTGCGCGCCTGGCGCACGCGCATGACGCAGTGACCCGGCCGCGCCGTTGGCGCCTGGTGCAGGCGCTGCCGATCAATGCGCAGGGCAAGGTAACCCAGGCGGCGCTGGCAGCGCTGTTCCAGCCACTGATGCCGGTGCCGGTCTGGGACCGCCGCGACGCCGCCAGCGCCACCCTGCGCATGACCCTGGACCCGACGCTGCGGCCGTTCCAGGGCCACTTCCCCCAGGCAGCGATCCTGCCCGGCGTGGCGCAGCTGGATTGGGCGGTGCGTTTCGGCCGCCAGGTGTTCGCAATGCCGGCAGCGTTTCTGCGCATGGATGCGGTGAAATTCCAGCACGTGGCCCGCCCCGGCGATGAGCTGACCCTGCAGCTGGACTGGGATGCCGCACGCAGCGCGCTGGCCTTCCGTTACACCTCCAGCCATGGTGTGCATGCCAGCGGCAAAGTGGTCTTCGCCGATGCGGACTGATCCGGCCGTTGCCGGTGCCGCATTCGCGCCACTGGTGGTGATTCCCGTCTACGATCACGAGCACGCCATCGCGGCGGTGCTCGACGGCGTGCAGGCCGCGGGACTGCCCTGCCTGCTGGTCGACGATGGTTCGCACGATGGGTGCGCGGCGGTGCTGCGCGCGCTGGCACAACGCCAGGGTGTCGACCTGCTGCGCCTGGACATGAACCAGGGCAAGGGCGGGGCAATGCTGGCCGGTTTCGCCGAGGCCGGCGCGCGAGGCTACAGCCACGTGCTGCAGATCGATGCCGACGGCCAGCATGATACGGCTGACCTGCCACGCTTCATCGAAGCCGCGCGCCTGCACCCGGGTGCAGTGATCTGTGGCATTCCGGCCTATGACGCCAGTGTTCCCAAGGCGCGCCTGTACGGTCGCTACGCCACCCACATCTGGGTCTGGATCAACACGCTGTCGCTGCACCTGCGCGACACCATGTGCGGCTTCCGCGTGTATCCACTGCCGCCGGTGCTGCGCGTGATCGGTGAAGAGACCATCGGCCGGCGCATGGACTTCGATACCGAAATAATGGTGCGCCTGTACTGGCGCGGGCTGCCGGTCGAGCACCTGGCCACGCGCGTGACCTATCCTGCCGATGGCGTGTCGCACTTCGATGTGTGGCGCGACAACGTGCGCATCAGCCGCATGCATACCCGTCTGTTCTTCGGCATGCTCTGGCGCGCGCCGCGCCTGCTGTGGCGCCGCCTGCGGGGGCAGCGCTGAGATGACGGCCGCGCAGGGCGCCCCACACTGGGCCGACATCGGCGAATCCACCTCGGTGGCCGGCGTGCTGTTCCTGTGCTGGGTGCACCGCTGGTTCGGGCGCTGGCCGTTCCGCCTGTGCGTGTGGCCGGTGGTGGCCTGCCATTGGCTGGGCAACCGTGTAGGGCGCCAGGCCTCGATGCAGTACCTGCAGCGGCTGCAGGCGCACAGCGGCGTGCTCGGCCGCGCGCCGAAACGGCGTGACAGCCTGCGCCACTTCTTTACCTTCGCCGACACGATGCTGGACAAGATCCTCGGCCTGGGCGGGCGCTACCCGGCCGAACGCATCCACCTGCACCGCGACCTGGTGCTGCAGAAGATCGCGCGCCGCGAGGGCGGGCTGATCCTCACCGCGCACATCGGCTGCCTGGAGCTGTGCCAGGTGCTGGCCGAGCAGGTGCCGGGATTCCGCATCACCGTGCTGGTGCATACCGCACACGCGCAGCGCTTCAACCGTCTGCTGCAGCGGCTGGACCCGCTGGCGGCGGTGGAACTGGTGCAGGTGACCGAAATGGGGCCGGCCACGGCGGTGATGCTGGCCGAGCGCGTTGCGGCGGGGGGCTTCGTTGCCATCGTCGGCGACCGCACGCCGGTACAGGGTGGCCGCAGCGTCACCGCCGATTTCCTTGGCCACCGCGCCCCGTTCCCGATCGGCGCCTATGTACTCGCCGCCGCGCTGGGGTGCCCGGTCTACACCATGGCCTGCCTGCACCAGGGCGAGGGCTATCGCGTTGCATTCGAACAGTTCGCCGACCGCATCGTGCTGCCGCGTGGCTCGCGCGACGCCGCACTGGCCGAACAGGCACAGCGCTTCGCGCGCTGGCTGGAACTGCAGGTCATCCAGTCCCCGTTGGACTGGTTCAATTTCTTCCCCTTCTGGGATCAGGCTCCGCATGACGACTGACGCCGTACCCGTGTGCCGCTTTGGCGATGCACCGTTGACCATCGAAGACGTGGTTGCCCTGGCCCAGCGCCAGTGCGAGGCCGCGCTGAGCGACGCGCCGGCGTTCCGCGCGCACATCCAGCGCGGCGCCGACTTCCTCGACCGACTGCTGCGCGAGGATGGCGTGATCTACGGTGTGACCACCGGCTATGGCGATTCGTGCACGGTGAACATCCCGCCGGCACTGGTGGCTGAACTGCCGCACCACCTGTACACCTACCATGGCTGCGGCCTGGGCCGTTACCTGGACCCGGTCGAGACCCGTGCGGTGCTGGCCGCGCGCCTGGCCTCGCTGGTGCGTGGCATGTCCGGTGTCAGTGTGCCGCTGCTGGAAGGCCTGGCCACGCTGCTGCAGCACGACGTGCTGCCGATGATTCCGGCCGAAGGCTCGGTCGGTGCCAGTGGTGACCTCACGCCGCTGTCCTACGTGGCGGCGGTGCTGTGCGGCGAGCGCGAGGTGCTGCACGACGGCCGCGTGCGGCCGGCAGCCGAGGTGCTGGCGAAGATCGGCATGACCCCGCTGAAGCTGCGGCCGAAGGAAGGCCTGGCGATCATGAACGGCACCGCCGTGATGACCGGCCTGGCCTGCCTGGCCTGGCAGCGCGCCGACTACCTGGCACGCATGGCCACGCGCCTGACCGCGTTCAACGTGCTGGCCAGCGACGGCAACGCGCACCACTTCGACGAAACCCTGTTCGCGGCCAAGCCGCATCCGGGCCAGGGCCGCATCGCCGCGCGCCTGCGCAGCGACCTGCACAGCGAGCGTCCGCCGCGCAATGAACAGCGCCTGCAGGACCGCTATTCGCTGCGCTGCGCGCCGCATGTGATCGGCGTGCTGGAGGACAGCCTGCCGTTCCTGCGCCAGCTGATCGAAACCGAACTGAACAGCGCCAACGACAATCCGCTGATCGATGCCGACGGCGAGCGCATCCTGCATGGCGGCCACTTCTACGGGGGCCACATCGCGCTGGCGATGGACACCCTGAAGAACACCGTGGCCAACGTTGCCGATCTGCTCGACCGCCAGCTGGCACTGGTGGTCGATGCCCGCTACAACCATGGGCTGCCTGCCAACCTGTCGGCGGCCACCGGCCCGCGCGCGGCCATCAACCATGGCCTGAAGGCACTGCAGATCAGCGTGTCGGCGTGGACCGCCGAAGCGCTGAAGCAGACCATGCCGGCCAGCGTGTTCTCGCGTTCGACCGAATGCCACAACCAGGACAAGGTCAGCATGGGCACCATCGCCGCGCGTGACTGCCTGCGCGTGATCGAACTGACTGAACAGGTGGTGGCCGCGATGCTGATCGCTGCCCGCCAGGGCCTGGCCCTGCGCGAACGGGTTGGCCTGAACGCGCAGCTGCATGGCAGTCTGGCCGACATGTACGCCGACCTGGGGCAGCGCATCGCCCTGGTTGAAGAAGACCGCGCGCTGGATCGCGAACTGCGGGAACTGCTGGTGGAGATCCGCGCGCAACGTTGGGAGCTGTACGCCGGTGAATGAGGTTATTGAACGGGTTGGCGAAATTGCGTTGACGCCCGCCTTCCATGACTGCGATCCGATGAACGTGGTCTGGCATGGCAACTATTTCAAGTACTTCGAGATCGCGCGCTGCGCGCTGCTCGGGCGCTACGACTACGACTATCCACAGATGCTCGAATCGGGCTACCTGTGGCCGGTGGTCGATGCGCGGGTGAAGTACGTGCGCCCGCTGCTGTTCAACCAGGCCCTGCGCGTGGTCGCGCGCATCGTGGAATGGGAGAACCGGCTGAAGATCGAGTATGAAATCCTCGATGCGGAAAGCGGCCAGGTGCTGACCCGCGCGATGACCATCCAGGTCGCGGTGGACGCGGGCAGCAAGGAAATGCTGTACCAGTGCCCGCCGGTACTGTGGGAACGCCTGGGAGTGCCTGCACCGTGAACACCCTTGTCCGTCTTTCCAGCGCGCTGCTGTGCGCGCTGATCTTCGTTGCCGCACCGCAGGTGCAGGCGGCCGACCCCGCCATTGATGCGATCACCCAGGCGGTGGCGCGGCCGGACGTGCTGCGTGGCCAGTTCAGCCAGGAAAAGCAGGTCAGCGGCTTCAGGAACCCGCTGCGCTCGCAGGGCCAGTTCGTGGTCGCGCGCCAGCATGGCGTGATCTGGACCACGCTCAAGCCGTTCCCCTCCGAAGTGGTGGTCACCGCCGACCGCATCCTCAGCCGCCAGCGCGATGGCAGCACCCGTGTCGAGCTCGATGCACGGCAGCAGCCGGCGATGCGTTCGGTGAACGCGATCATGTTCGCGCTGATGAGTGGCGACGTGCAGGCGCTGTCCGGCCAGTTCAACGTGGCGGCCAGCCGTGAAGGGCAGGGCTGGCGGCTGCGGCTGACGCCGAAGTCGGCGATGCTGGCCAAGGCCTTCCAGTCGCTGACCCTGCAAGGTGACCGCTACGTGCGCCAGGTCGAGATCGTCGAGGCCAACAAGGACCGCACGCAGATCCAGTTCAGCGCGTTGAGCGAGGCGCCGGCCACGCTCAATGCCGACGAGGCCCGCCGCTTTGAGTGAGGCCGTGGCATCGAACCCACCGGACCGGTTGCGGCGCTGGTGGCACTGGCTGGGCATTGCCTGGCTGCTGGTGCTGCTGGCGCTGGGCGCACAGCAGTGGCAGCTGTGGAGCCAGCAATCGCGGATCGACACCGACATCCTCGCGTTGCTGCCGCAGGATGCGCATGACCGCCTGTTGAGCGACGTCACCCGGCGCATCGCCGATGGCAGTTCACGGCAGGTGGTGGTGCTGCTGGGCAGCCAGGACGGTGCCGCCGCCAAGCGCGCGCAGTCCGCGTTCGCTGCGGCTATGGCCAAGGATGCCGATCACGCGTTGCTGGTGCCCAGTGGTTCCATCGAGGGCTGGTTCGATGAGGCGCGCGCGTTCTACGCGCCGTACCGCGACCGCCTGCTGACCCCGGCCCAGCGCGAGCAGCTGCAGGGCAGCGAGCCGGGCGCGTTGGCGGAGCAGGCGTTGGCTGCGCTGTACGGTCCGATGGGCGCCCCACGCCTGACCGATTGGCGCCAGGACCCGCTGTCGCTGTGGCCGCAATGGTGGCAGCAGCAGGCGCAGGGCTCGGGGTTGCGGCTGGGCGATGACGGCCTGCTGGAAGCCGAGGGCAGGCATTGGGCCGTGCTGCAGTTCGATACACCTGGTTCGGCATTCCAGCTTGACGGCGAACGCCATCTCGATGGCCTGCTGGAACGCGCCGGAAAGGCGGCCAAGGCCGTAGCACCGGAGCTGGAGATCCTGCACGCCGGCGTGCCGCTGCATGCCGAGGCAGCCGCAGTGCAGGCCAACCGTGAGATCAACACGATCGGCTGGGGCTCGCTGGCCGCGGTGCTGCTGCTGGTGTGGCTGGCGTTCCGTTCGCTGCGCCCGATCCTGCTGGTCGCCGCGTCATTGCTGATCGGCTGCGGCGTGGCACTGGCGGTGACCGTGCTGGTGTTTGGCAAGGTGCACGTGCTGACCCTGGTGTTCGGTGCATCGCTGGTGGGTGTGGCCGAGGATTACGGCATTCACTGGTTCGCCTCGCGCCAGGCCGAGCCGGCCGATCGTCGCTGGAAGCTGCTGCGGCACCTGCTGCCCGGCCTGTGGCTGGCCCTGCTGACCAGCGCGCTGGCCTACCTGGCACTGGGCCTGGCCCCGTTCCCGGGCCTGCGCCAGATGGCACTGTTCTCGGTGGTCGGTCTGGCGGCTGCTTTCCTCACGGTGATCTTCTGGTTCCCGTGGCTCGATGGCGGCGAGATCCGCCAGACCCGGTTCTCGCAGTGGCTGGGCAACACGCTCGAGCGCTTCCCGCGCCTGCATGGCCGTCGCGCGGTGACGATGTTCGTGGTGATCACGCTGGCACTGTCTGCAATCGGCATCGCACGCCTGCACAGCAACGACGACCTGCGCAGCCTGCAGTCATCACCGCCAGCGTTGATGGCGCAGCAGATCCGCCTGAGCCAGCTGCTGGGCATGCCCAGCCCGGCGCAGTTCTACCTGGTGCAGGGCGCGGATGCTGCGCAGCTGCTGCAGCGCGAGGAAGCACTGACCGAGCGCCTGCGTGTACTGGCCAACGACAAGCGCATTGGTGGCTATCGCGCGATCAGCGATTGGCTGCCGTCGCCGGCGCGCCAGCAGGCCGATGCCGCGCTGACCGCGAAGGTGGAACCTGGCGTGCTGTCGGCCGTGTCCGAGGCGGTGGGAGAGCCGCTGCAGCGTCCGCAGTTCGCGGATGCGCCGCTTACCGCCGAAGCCTTTCTGGCCTCGCCCGCCTCGCAGCCGTTCCGTCACCTGTGGGTGGGCGCGGTGGGCGGGCAGATGATCAGCGTGGTGATGGTCGATGACCTGTCGCGTGCCGATGCGCTGACCACCCTGCGTGGCGCGGCCGAGGGCCTGCCCGGCGTGCGCTGGGTGGACCGTACCGCCGACTTCTCGCAGCTGCTGGGCCACTACCGCAAGCTGATGGGCGGGCTGCTGCTGGTCGGCATCGTGCTGGTGTTCGGCGCGCTGTGGCTGCGCTACCGACGCCAAGCCTGGCGCGTGTTCGCACCGACCCTGATTGCCGGTGCACTGACCCTGGGCCTGCTGGGCCTGTTCGGCCAGCCGCTGCAGCTGTTCAACGTGCTGGCGCTGATGCTGCTGCTGGGCATGGGCATCGACTACGGCATCTTCCTGATCGAGCACCGCGGTGATGCCAGTGCCTGGCTGGCGGTGTGCGTGGGCGCGGCCAGTACCTGGCTGTCGTTCGGTCTGCTGGGCCTGTCGCAGACCCCGGCGTTGCGCGCGTTCGGCCTGACCCTGCTGTTCGGCATCGGCCTGGTCTGGCTGATCTCGCCGCTGTTCCGTCCGCCGCCGCACGATCTGCCGCCGGCCTGAGCCTGTTTTCCGACTTCCTTCTTTCCACTTGATCGAGCAACAAGGACGCACCGATGAACACTGCTGTGGATGCTGTCGAACGTACTGAAATCCTGATCATCGGCGCGGGCCCGGCCGGTTCGGTGGCTGCGGCGATGCTGCGCCAGCAGGGCCGCCAGGTGCTGATGCTGGAACGCCAGCAGTTCCCACGCTTCTCCATCGGCGAAAGCCTGCTGCCGCAGAGCATGGAGTACATCGAGGCGGCCGGCCTGCTGCAGGATGTGGTCGAGGCGGGCTTCCAGTACAAGAACGGTGCCGCCTTCGTGCACGGCGAAGCGCGCACTGCATTCGACTTCAGGAAGAAGTTCTCGCCGGGTTGGGGCACCACCTACCAGGTGCAGCGCGCCGACTTCGACAACGTGCTGGCACGCGGTGCCGAGCGCATGGGCACCACGCTGCGCTTCGGCGACGAAGTGCTTGCGGTCGAGCCGGGCGAGCAACCGGCGGTGACGGTGCGCCGCCCGGACGGCAGTGAATACCGCATCGAGGCCGATTTCATCCTCGATGCCTCCGGCTTCGCGCGCCTGCTGCCGCGGCTGCTGCAGCTGGAGTCGCCGTCCAACTTCCCGGTGCGCGGCGCGATCTTCTGCCACGTGCGCGACAACATTCCGGCCGAAGCGGACTTCGACCGCAACAAGATCCTGATCACCACCCATCCCGAGCACATCGACGTCTGGTACTGGACGATCCCGTTCTCCAACGGCTGCTGCTCGCTGGGCGTGGTCGCCGAGCCGTCGTTCTTCGAGCGCTACGAGGGTGACGACCTGCAGAAGCTGCAGGCCGTCGTCGGCGAGGACCCCAACCTGACCCGCCTGCTGGCCAACGCCGAATGGGCGGTGCTGCCGGTGCGCCGCATCACCGGCTACTCGGCCAACGTCAGTTCGCTGTGGGGGCCCGGCTACGCGTTGCTGGGCAACGCCGGCGAGTTCCTCGATCCGGTGTTCTCGTCCGGTGTGACCATTGCCTTCAAGTCCGCGCAGCTGGCCAGCGAATGCCTGGCGCGCCGCTATGCCGGTGAAACCGTCGACTGGGAAGCTGAATTCTCGATCCCGCTGCGCGCCGGCGTGAAGACCTTCCGCCGCTTCGTCGAAAGCTGGTACGACGGCGGTTTCCAGAAGATCATCTACCACCCGCAGCAGCAGCCCGAAGTGCGCGACATGATCAGCTCCATCCTGGCCGGCTACGCCTGGGACACCAACAACCCGTATGTGGCCGACGAAAGCGGCCGTCGCATGCGCGTGCTGGAGGAACTGTGCAGCGCCTGATCTTCCGTACTGCGGCCCTGCTGCTGTGCCTGCTGCTGGCCGCCTGTGCCGGGCGCATGCCCAAGCCACAGGTGGAACTGCCGCCGCTGCGCCTGTCGCCGGCCAGCCTGCCGGCGCCGCTGGCGCTGCAGCAGCAGCTGCACTTCCGTTTCGGCAGCCATGAGCGCGACCTCGATGCGCTGCTGGAAGCCGATGCACAGCGGGTGCAGCTGGCGGTGCAGGCGATGGGCCAGACCGGCGTGCGCCTGCAGTGGGACGGCCAGCAGCTGACCCAGCAGCGTGCGCCGTGGTTGCCGCCGCAGGTGCGTGCCGAGCGTGTGCTGGATGACCTGCAGTTCGCGCTGTGGCCGACCGCGGCCATCGCCGCAGCGCTGCCGGCCGGCTGGGAGGTCATCGACGACGGCCACCAGCGCAGCTTGTCGCGCGACGGCACGGTGTGGCTGCTGCTGCAGCGCCTGGACGATGGCAGCGTGCAGCTGGACAACCGCGCCGAAGGCTATGCGCTGCGCATCGAATCGATCGATATGGCCGGGCAGGACCCATGAGTGCACCGATCTACCTGAACGACCTGGGCGTGGTCTGCGCGCTCGGCGATGGCCGCACTGCGGTCGCGTCGGCGATGTTCGCCGATGTGCCGGGCGGGCTCAGCGACAACGACAGCCTGCTGCCGGGGCGCACCCTGGCGCTGGGAGAGGTCCGCACGCCGCTGCCGGCGCTGGAAGACCTGCCGGTGGCCCTGCGCGGGCGCAACAACGCCCTACTGGACGTGGCGCTGGCGCAGATCGCACCGGCGGTGGCCGCGGCGATTGCCCGCCATGGTGCCGAGCGCGTGGCGGTGGTGCTGGGCACCAGCACCTCGGGCATCGGTGAATCCGAGCAGGCCCTGCGCAGCCACGCTGAACAGGGCCAGTGGCCGCAGGGCTTCGATTACGCCCAGCAGGAAATGGGCACCGCCGCGCAGTTCGTGCGCCAGCGCAGCGGCGCACAGGGACCGGCGTGGACCCTGTCCACCGCGTGTTCGTCCAGTGCCAAGGCACTGATGTCAGCCGCGCGCATGCTGCGCGCCGGCATCGTCGATGCGGTGATCGCCGGTGGCGCCGATTCGCTGTGCCGCTTCACCGTGGCTGGCTTCAGCGCGCTGGAATCGGTGTCGGCGGCACGCTGCAACCCGTTCTCGCAGCACCGCGCCGGCATCAACATCGGCGAGGGTGCCGCGCTGTTCCTGCTCACCCGCGAACCCGGCCCGGTATGCCTGGCGGGGTGGGGTGAGTCGGCCGATGCCCACCACATGTCCGCGCCCGACCCGCAGGGGCTGGGTGCCATCGATGCGCTGCAGCAGGCGCTGCTGCGCGCAGGCTGGGGCGCAGACGAAGTGGATTACGTGAACCTGCATGGCACCGCCACCGGCCACAACGATGCGATGGAAAGCCTGGCGGTCTCGCAGGTGCTGGGCAACAGCGTGCCAGCCAGTTCGACCAAGCCGCTGACCGGCCACACGCTGGGTGCCTCGGGTGCCATCGAGGCGGCGCTGTGCTGGATCGTGCTGGCCGAGAACCCGCAGCAGCTGCTGCCGCCGCACTGGTGGGACGGCGTGGCCGACCCGGCACTGCCGGTGCTGCCGCTGGTCGCACCGGGCACGCGCCTTGCGCAGCCACCGCGGCGGGTGCTGAGCAATTCGTTCGCCTTCGGCGGCAGCAATGCCGTGCTGGCACTGGAGCGTCGATGAACACGTTGTATGCAATCGAAGAGGTGGTGCCGCACCGCCAGGACATGTGCCTGCTGCAGCGCATCACGCATTGGGACCAGGACACCCTCGAGGCCGAACTGGTGGTGCCCGAGGCCGGCCTGTTCGTGGAGAACGGCGAAGTGCCGGCGTGGGTCGGCATCGAATACATGGCGCAGGCCATCGCGGCCTGGGCCGGCTGCCGCGCGCGAGCGGCCGGCAAGCCGCCGCAGCTGGGCTTCCTGCTCGGCAGCCGCCGCTACAGCAGCGCGCGCAGCAGCTTCCCCAGCGGTTCGCGACTGCGCGTACAGGCGCGCTGCGAGCTGTTGGGTGACAATGGATTGGGGATGTTCGCCTGCCGCATCCTGGCAGGTGAGGACGAATGGGCGACAGCCAACGTGTCGGTGTACGAACCGGCCGACGCGATGGCCTATCTGGAGAGTGGACAGGCATGACAGGGAATCGAAGCGTGCTGGTGACCGGCGCCAGCCGGGGCATCGGCCGGGCCATTGCGCTGCGCATCGCGCGCGATGGCTTCGACGTGGTGGTGCATTGCCGCAGCCGCCTGGAAGAGGCACAGGCCGTGGAGGCTGAGATCCAGGCACTGGGCCAGCAGGCCCGCGTGCTGGTGTTCGACGTGGCCGACCGCGAGGCCGCGAGGGCCGCGCTGGAAGCCGATGTCGAGGCACATGGCGCGTATTACGGCGTGGTCTGCAATGCCGGCATCGCCCGTGACGGCGCCTTCCCGGCGCTGTCGGAGGACGATTGGGACCAGGTCATCCACACCAACCTGGATGGCTTCTACAACGTGCTGCATCCGCTGATCATGCCGATGGTACGGCGGCGCAAGCCGGGCCGCATCGTCACCCTGTCGTCGGTATCCGGGTTGGCCGGCAACCGCGGCCAGGTCAACTACAGTGCTGCCAAGGCCGGCATCATCGGTGCCACCAAGGCGCTGGCGCTGGAACTGGCCAGCCGCCAGATCACCGTCAACTGCGTGGCTCCGGGCCTGATCGAAACCGAAATGCTCAACGATGAAGTGGTTGAACACGCGCTCAAGCTGATTCCCGCCGGCCGCGTCGGCCGTCCCGACGAAGTGGCGGCGACGGTGGCGTTCCTGCTGTCCGAGCCGGCCGGCTACATCACCCGCCAGGTGATCTCGGTGAACGGAGGCATGCTCTGATGGCCGCCGATCGTCGCGTGGTGGTCACCGGCGCCGCCGCCATCAGTCCGCTCGGCCACGACTGGCCCACCATCGAAGCGCATCTTCGCAGCTGCCGCAATGCGGTGCGCGCGATGCCCGAATGGGATGTGTATGCCGGGCTGAACACCAAGCTGGCGGCGCCGGCGCAGGATTTCGCGCTGCCGCCCAACTACAACCGCAAGACCACCCGCTCGATGGGCAAGGTCGCGATCATGTCGGTGCGCGCCACTGAGGTGGCACTGCGCGAAGCCGGCCTGCACGAGCATCCGGTGCTGCGCAGCGGCCGTACCGGCGTGGCCTATGGTTCCTCGTCGGGCAGCCATGAGGCCACCGGTGAATTCGGGCGCATGCTCAACGAGTTCACCACCGATGGCATCAGTGCCACCACCTACCTGAAGATGATGAGCCACACCGCGCCGGTCAACATCGGCGTGTTCTTCGGCCTGTCCGGGCGCGTGTACACCACGTCCAGCGCCTGCACCTCGGGCAGCCAGGGTGTGGGCGCGGCCTATGAAGCCATCCGCAGCGGCAAGCAGACGGTGATGGTGGCCGGCGGTGCCGAGCAGCTCGATGCCACCGCTGCGGCGGTGTTCGACACGCTGTTCGCCACCAGCGTGCGCAACGACGCGCCGCAGACCACCCCGCGCCCGTTCGATGCCGGCCGTGATGGCCTGGTACTGGGCGAGGGCGCCTGCACGCTGATCCTGGAGGACCTGGAACACGCGCAGGCGCGTGGCGCCACCATCCTGGCCGAGGTGGTCGGCTACGGCACCAACAGCGATGGCCAGCACGTCACCCAGCCCAGCGCCGACACCATGGCCCAGGCGATGCGCCTGGCGCTGGAAGATGCCGGCCTGGACACGGCGCAGATCGACTACGTCAACGCCCATGGCACCGCCACCGACCACGGCGACATCGCCGAGACCCAGGCCACCGCACAGGTGTTCGGCAGCCGCGTGCCGATCAGCTCGCTGAAGAGCTACGTCGGCCACATGCTGGGTGCCTGTGGCGCGTTCGAGGCCTGGCTGAGCATCGAGATGATGCGCACCGGCTGGTTCGCGCCGACCCTGAACCTGGCCGAGGTCGATCCGCGCTGTGGCCAGCTCGACTTCATCACCGGGCAGGGCCGCGAACTGCAGGCCGAGTACGTGATGAGCAACAACTTCGCCTTCGGCGGCATCAACACCTCGCTGGTGTTCCGCCGCTGGCGCGAGTGAACCACCGTCCCACCGCACTGTTTCCGCTACCCACCCGCACCCCTGACAAGGAGAAGTTTCGATGCGCCGCACTCTCATGATCGCCACTGCCACCGCGCTGCTGGCCCTGACCTCCACCGCCTCTGCCCGCGACACGCGTGTCGAACAGTCCCTGCAGGAACTGGTCAATTCGCAGGCCGCCAAGGACGCTGGCATCGACGGCAGCGTGCGCTTCTATCTGGCCGGCCAGCCGGTCAGCGTGCAGCAGCGCCTGGGCGAAGACGTGACCAACAAGAAGACCAACGCCGCCAACAAGAGCGATGCCGAGGCCTGCCGCTGGGTTGCGTTGTCGGCACTGCGCGCGCTGCAGGACGGTGCCAAGTCGCGCGGCGCCAACGCCGTGGTCGACATCGTCAGCTATTACAAGAAGAACGAGTTCAAGAGCAGCACCAACTACGAGTGCTACGCCGGTGCCATCCTCGCGGGTGTCGCGCTGAAGGGCACCTACGCCAAGGTCAAGTAAGCGCCCGTGTGGTGGCAGCCGTGGCTGAACGACGCCGCCACATTGCTGAACCTCGCCGGGGAAACGCCGTCGATCACGCCGCCAACGTCGGCTGACGGCTTTCCCCGGTGTCGGCTTTCCGACACAATCATGGCTCTTCCCGGGTTATCGTCCCGCGGACATGCACGCCTACGTCTATAAAAGCCAACTCAAGCCGGACACCTACGTCTACGTTCCCCGTCGCGATGATTTCAGCGCGCTGCCCGCGCCGCTGCTCACCTCGCTGGGGACGCTCGCCTTCGTCCTGGAGGTGGCCCTGGATGCCCAGCGCCGCCTGGCGCAGGCTGACCCGGAAAAGGTCCGCAGCGAAATGAGCGAGCGCGGGTTCTACCTGCAGGTGCCGCCGTCGGTGGCCAGCCTGATGCCGCGCCACTATGACTGACGCCTCCCGTCCGCGCCTTGTGTCAATTGCCTTCGCCGCGGGCGCGGTGCTGGCGCTGGGCGCCGCCGTGGGCGGCTTCCCGGGTGCCGTCCTGGCCGCACTGGCGCAGCCAGCGTTCGCGCTGGCGATCTCATGGTGGCGTCGCAGCCGCGCGCTGCTGCCGCTGAAGGTGGTCGCTCGCCAGGACCTGCCGGCGCTGCTGGCGTTGTGGACGGCCGCGCCGCTGCTGCTGGCGCTGTTGCTGGCCTGGCCGCTGGCGGCGCTGCGCGACAGCGGCAGCCTTGCGGCGGTGCTGGGCCTGAGCGTGCTGGTCAGTGCCGGCCTGCTCGCCGCCTGGCGCACCTGGCCGTTGTGGAACGATGTCGAACGCCTCGACGGCAGCCTGGCCCAGCACTGGCAGGCGCTGGCGGGGCGTGACCTGGGCGCCTGGCGCGGCCTCGGTGTGGCCGCGCTGGTGATCGCGCTGGCCGCGCTGGTGGTGCTGCCGGCCTGGCCGGGGCTGCTGCCGGAAAGCGCACACTGGCCCGCCGCGCTGGCGGTGGTGCTGCTGTCTCCCGTGCTGCACCTGCTGCTGCAGCGGGTGGCGCCGGCACCGCTGGTGTCGCTGCGCGCAGGCCCACTGGCCACGGCCAGCGACGAGCGCGAACCGATGTTCTCCGCTGCGGTCGAAACCACGCCGCTGGAGGCGATGGCGCCGCAGGAGCTGACCCCGGCGCTGTATGAAGCCGCCCGCCATGGCCGCATCGACCGGGGCCTGCAACTGCTGCAGGCCGGTGCCGATCCGCATGCGCTGCCGGACCCGAACTGGCGCGACCAGCGCAGCCTGGCGGTGCTGGCAGCGGTGCTGCCGGACCTGCGCCTGCTGCGCGAGCTGATCGCCCGCGGCGTCGATGTGAACGCACCGCACCGGGGCATGACCCCGCTGCTGGCCGCCACCCGTGACAGCTGGCATGGCCGCCCCGAGGCGGTGATGACCCTGCTCGCCAACGGTGCCGACTCGCGTGCCACCGACAGCGATGGCAACACGCCGCTGCACCATGCCGCGCGCAGTTCCGACCCGGGTGTGGCGGCGCTGCTGCGCGATGCCGCCGCCGAAGTCGATGCGTTGAACAACGAGGGCTGGTCGCCGCTGGCCGTGGCCTGCCAGGTCGGCAACTGGCGCCTGGCCCGTTTCCTGCTCGAACGCGGTGCACGCTGCGAACCGGCCGATGGCACCCCGGTGCTGCTGGCCGCCGCCGCCACCGAGGACGACGATCCGGCGGGCGTGCAGCTGCTGCTCAAGCACAAGGCGCGGGCCGACGCGCGTGATCGCCAGCGTCGCAGCGCGTTGCATGAAGCGGCGCTGGCCGGTCACGTCGAGATCATCGGCGTGCTGCTGGCTGCCGGCGCCAATCTGGAAGCGCGCGATGCGCTGGGCCGTACGCCGTGGCTGGAAGCGGCCCGTGCAGGTCGCGCCGCCGTGATCGAGCATCTGCTGCCGCACAAGCCGGACCTGGTCGCGGTGGACGGCGAAGGCCGTAATGCGGTGCAGCTGGCGGCGATGGCCGAGGATGTCTCGCCGCTGCTGATCAAGCGCCTGGTCGAACTCGGCATCGCCGCCGATGCCACCGATCCGGTCGGCCGCCGTGCGGTGGACTATGCCGCCGAAGCCGGCCGCTGGGCGATCGTGGCTCTGCTGGACCCGTCCTATCCATTGCCGGCTGCGGTCAGCGATGGACTGGCCGAGCGTGGCGAAGCCGCCGGCGCAAGTGGCCTGCTGCCGGACCGCCCGCCGCTGACCCTGCTGCGCGAAGCGCTGGGCTTCGGCAACACCGAAGGCATGGCCGCGCTGGCCAAGCTGTGCCAGCCGGAAGAGCTGGGTGGCCTGCTGCTCGATCCGGAGCTGGCGCTGGAGCCGCGTGCGGTCGACTGGCTGCTGGCCCACGGTGCCGATCCCTACGTGCGTGACGCCTGTTCCGACACGCCGATGTTCGCGCTGTTGTCGCGCGGCATCGACGCGGTGCCGGCGCTGCAGGTCATGCTGCAGCGTGGCCTGTCGCCGGCCGGACGCGGTGGCCTGGCACGCTTCCTCGCAGCGTGTGCGCAGCACGACCAGGCCGCCCGTGGCCTGGAACAGCTGGCACTGGAACTGCTGGAACGTGGCGCCGATCCGTTCGCCGCCTCGCCGGCCGGCGATCCGCCGCTGTCGCTCGCGGTGCGCCTGGGCTGGCTGCGCCTGCAGCAGGCCCTGCTCAAGGCCGGTGTTGATCGTGAAGCGCGCGACAGCCACGGCATGACCGCATTGCACCTGGCCACCGCGTTGGCCCGCGAAGGCGCACTGAAGCTGCTGGTGCAGCACGGTGCCTCGCCGGAAGCCCGCGCCGCCGACGGCCAGACGCCGTTGGGCGTGGCGCTGTCGATCGGTCGCCGTGATCTGGCCGACTGGCTGGACTGGCGGGTGTGGCCGTTGCCGCGCCGTACCCTGCGCGAGGCCGATCTGCCGGCCGCTGCGATGGCCGGTGATGTAGACGCCGTGCGCCGCCTGATCGATCTGGGATTTGCCGTCGACGCGGTCGACGCTCAGGGCTGCACCGCACTGCTGCGTGCAGCCGGTGGCGGCCACCTGGCGGTGACCGACCTGCTGCTGGCGCGCGGCGCCGATCCGCAGCACGCCGCGGCCAGTGGCGCGACGCCGCTGTCGGCGGCGGTCAGCATGCGCCAGGTGGACATCGTTTCGGCCCTGCTCGATGCCGGCGCCAAGCTGGAACATCGCCTGCCGGGCGGGGTGACCGTGCTGATGCTGGCCTCGGCGCTGGGTCTGCCGGACATCGTCGCGCGCCTGCTCACTGCCGGTGCCGACGTGCATGCCGGTGACGCGCAGCAGCTGGGCCCGCTGCACTGTGCCGCGCTGTACGGTTTCAGTGCCCGCGACCGCTCGCGCCTGCTGGCCCTGCTCGACACCCTGCTGTTGGCGGGCGCCGAGCCGGACCAGGCCGCCGCCGGTTCGGTCACGCCCCTGCTGCTGCTGCTGGGCGCTCGCGCCGAGCCGGGTACCGCCTGCGACGAGCAGGTGGTGATGGCGGCGGTAGAGCGCCTGCTGGATGAGGACGTGAGCCTGGACGTGCGTGATCCGCGCGGCTTCGGCCCGTTGCATTTGGCCGCGCTGCATGGCCTGCCGCTGCTGGTGCAGCGCCTGCTGCGCGCGGGGGCGGATCCGGAAGCACGCGACAGCCTCAACCGCAGCCCGCGCGAGATCGCCGTGATGCGCGGCTTCATCGACGTGGCCGGTGAGTTCGAACCGCGCGTGCCGGGCGTTTCGTCGATGGCGCGGTTCCTGCGCGACAACGGCTGATCGCTGGAAAAGGGTAGTGCCGGCCGCTGGCCGGCTACCTCATGACATCTCCGGGAACACGGGATTGCCGGCCAGCGGCCGGCACTACCGGGTCCGCCATTGATCGGGTGGGTGCCGACCGTTGGTCGGCACACCTACTCGCCGTCCCTTTCCGCGTCGGCCTCGAAAAGATGCATCAGGTCGTTGCGTGCATCGCGCGAGGTCTGGATCACCGCCGCCTCGTCGTCGTACACCAGGTACTGGTCACGCAGCAGCTGCTCATCATGCTCACGGAAGCGCTGCACGTGTCGTTCGGCCACGTCCGGCGCCACGCCCAATGCGGTCAGCACGCGGCCGCTCATCTCCAGGCTGGTGCCAAACACTTCGCGGAACGGCTCGGCCGACATGTCCATCAGGCGCCAGGCATGCTGGCGGTTGCGCGCACGCGCCAGCACCGTCGCGTCCGGGTACAGCCGGCGCACCATGCGCACCGCGCGCAGGTTGGTCTCCGGGTCGTCCACGGTGATCACGAACACATCGATGTGCTCGCCGCCCGCCGCACGCAGCATCTCCGGCCGGGTCGGGTCGCCGTAATACAGCTGGTTGCCGAAACGGCGCAGGTCGGCCACGGTGTCCGGGTTCGCCTCCAGCGCCACGAACGGCACCTTCTGCGCGGTCAGCAGGCGCGCGATCACTTGGCCGAAACGGCCCATGCCGGCGATCAGCACCTTGGGGCGGTTGTCCGGCGCCACCTTGTCGGCCTCGGCTGCCTCGCGCGGTGCGGCCTTCTCCTGGCCGAGCAGCTTGAGCAGCGCGATCATCAGCAGCGGCGTGATCGCCATCGACAGGCCCACGATCGCCACCAGCCGGTCGTGGTTGGCATTGCCGAGCAGGTGCGCGCGCTGCGCTTCGTTGAACACCACGAAAGCGAACTCGCCGCCCAGCCACAACACGCTGCCCAGCAGCAGCGACTGCCGCGGACTGAGCCGGGCGATGCGGCCGATCGCGTACAGCAGGCTGAACTTGACCACCAGCAGGATGCCGACGCCAGCCGCGATCATCCACGGCTCGGCCGCGATGCGGTCCAGGTCGATGCCCATGCCCACCGCGATGAAGAACAGGCCCAGCAGCAGGCCCTTGAACGGCTCGATCTGCGCTTCCAGCTCATGCCGGAACTCCGAATCGGACAGCAGCACGCCGGCCAGGAACGCGCCGAGGCTGGGGCTGAGGCCGGCTTCCTGCATGAACCAGGCGGTGCCCAGCACCACCAGCAGTGCGGTGGCGGTGAACACTTCCGGGCTGCGGGTGCGGGCGATGATGCTGAACACCTTGCGCAGCACCGGTCGCCCGCACAGGATCACCACGGCCAGCGCACCGAGGGCCACGGCGGCGTCTTCCCAGCGCAGAGTCTCGTTCTTCACCCCGCCCAGCAGCGGGATGGCCGCCAGCAGCGGAATCGCGATCAGGTCCTGGAACAGCAGGATGGCGAACCCGAGCCGGCCATGGTCGCTGTTGATCGCCTTGTGCTCGGACAGCAGCTGCAGGCCCACCGCCGTGGATGACAGCGCCAGCGCCACACCTACCACCAGCGCGCTCTTCCACTGGAAGTGGTCGAGCAGCAGCAGGCCGCCCAGCACCAGCCCGGACAGCGCCACCTGTGCCGCACCGGCGCCGAACACCGAGCGCCGCATCACCTTCAGGCGTGCCGGCGACAGCTCCAGGCCGATCACGAACAGCAGCATCACCACGCCGATCTCGGCGGCGCCGAGGATGCGGTCGGCGTCCTGCACGAAGCCCAGCCCGTCCGGGCCCAGCACCACACCGGCCGCCAGGTAGCCCAGCACCGCGCCGAAGCCGAACTTCTTGAACACCGGCACGGCGATGACCGCCGCCAGCAGCAGCACCAGCGCCAGTTCCAGACCACCGCTATGCATGGGAATACCTGGTCATCGGGGGAGCCGCTGTGCGTCCGTTCGGGTTGGGAAAAGCGTGGCGAACACCACCGCGCCATTATGCGCGCCGGCCTGTGCATGCACGAGAACAACCTGCGGGCAGGGTGCTGCCGCGGCGGGACCGGGTTGACCTGCATGGTCCACGGGTCCAGACTGCCCGCCGCTGGCGGCGCGTCCGCCGGCACACGCATCCCGGAGTCCCCAACCCATGTCCAGCGACAGTAGAAGTCGACCTCGTTCGACGCCAGCGATGGCCACCGCCTGACATCGGGACGGTTTGCCTGCGTTGGCGTTGCGCGAGGTCGCACCCCCACAAGGCAAACCCGATGAACCAGAAGCAATTGCTGCGCCCGGTGGCCGATGCCGCCGCACTGGCCGCGCCGCTGGCGAACTTCAACACTGCCGATGCGGTGGAATTCCTCAACACGCTGGAGCTGACCCGCGCCGCGGAAACGCTGGCTGCCCTTCCGTTGCCGCGTGCAGTGAAAATGCTGGAAGCGCCGGAACTGCACCGCAGTGGCGAGCTGGTGGCAGCGCTGCCACCGGCGCGCGCTGCCGCCCTGCTCGGCTTGATGGCCGACGACCGCGCCACCGACATCGTCCATGAGCTGGATGAGGAAGAACGCGCGCGGTTGATCCCGCTGCTGGGCACCGACGCCCGCCAGGCCATCCAGAAGCTGCTCAGCTACCCGCCGAACACCGCCGGTGCGCTGATGACCACCGAGTACGTGGCGGTACCCGCCAGCTGGACCGTGGCGCAGACCCTGCAGCACATCCGCCAGGTCGAGCGCACCCGTGAAACGGTGTACGCGATCTACGTGCTGGAGCCGTCCAGCCAGCAGCTGCAGCAGGTGGTGACCATGCGCCGGCTGATCACCGGCCTGCCGGAGGAGTCGATCCTGGACGTGGCCCAGGTCAATCCACCGGTGACGGTGGACGCACTGATGGACCAGGAAGAAGTGGCACGGCTGATCCGTCGCCACGACTTGCTGGCGATCCCGGTGGTCGATGCACAGCAGCAGATGCTCGGCATCGTCACCGTGGACGACGTGCTCGACGCGCTGATCGAGGAATCGACCGAGGACGCGCACAAGTTCGGCGGCATGGAGGCACTGGACAAGCCCTACATGCAGATCGGCTTCCTGGAGATGCTGCGCAAGCGCGCCGGCTGGCTGAGCGTGCTGTTCCTGGGCGAGATGCTGACCGCCAGCGCGATGCAGCACTATGAGGACGAACTGGCGCGCGCGGTGGTGCTGACCCTGTTCATTCCGCTCATCATGAGTTCGGGCGGCAACTCCGGTTCGCAGGCCACTTCGCTGCTGATCCGCAGCCTGGCGCTGCGCGAGCTGCGCCTGCGCGACTGGTGGAAGGTGGCCCTGCGCGAAGTGCCCACCGGCATGGTGCTGGGCGCGATCCTCGGCTGCCTGGCCATCGTGCGCATCGTGATCTGGCAGCTGGGTGGCCTGCATGACTACGGCGAGCACTGGATCCTGCTGGCGATCACCATCGGTGCCGCGCTGGTCGGCATCGTCACCTTCGGTTCGCTGTCCGGCTCGATGCTGCCCTTCATCCTCAAGCGGCTCGGTTTCGACCCGGCCAGCGCCTCGGCCCCGTTCGTGGCCACCCTGGTGGACGTGACCGGCCTGGTGATCTATTTCAGCATCGCCGCCATGATCCTGCACGGCACGCTGTTGTAACGGGAGCGTCATCCACACATGACGTGGATCTACTGGTCCCGGCGGTAGATCCACGTCATGCGTGGGTGCGGTGTCAGGACCTTGCGCACGATCATGCCGTTGCCGCGCCAGTCCGTGTACCGTAGGCGCATGAGTACCTACCACCTGCAGTCCGTGTTCCGTCCGCAGTCGGTCGCGGTGATCGGCGGCAGTCCGCGTGAGCGTTCGGCCGGCCGCGCGGTGATGCGCAACCTGCGCGGCACCGGCTTCCCCGGCAAGGTGGCGTGGATCAATCCGCGGCATGCCGAGATCGATGGCATCCGCACGGTCAAGCGGCTGAAGGACCTGGACTGGGTCCCCGACCTGGCGGTGATCACCGCACCAGCGGCCATCGTGCCGCAGGTGGTGCGCACTGCCGCCGAACGTGGCGTGCAGGCGGCGATCATCCTCACCGCGCACCTGGGTGAAGGCCCGGGCTCGCTGTCGGCGCAGGTGGAGGCGGTGGCGCGCAAGCATGGCCTGCGCATCCTCGGCCCACACTGCTTGGGTGTGATTGCACCGCACGCGCGACTCAATGCCAGTATCGCCGCGCACTTCCCGCAGGCAGGCGACCTCGCGCTGATTTCCGAATCCTCGGCGATCGCCGCCGCGCTGGTGGAGTGGGGCGTAGCGCGCTCGGTCGGCTTCTCCGCCGTGGTCTCGCTGGGCGATACGATGGACGTCGACTTCGGCGACCTGCTCGACTACTTCGCCACCGACTACCGTACCCGCGCCATCCTGCTCTACGTCGAGCAGATCAAGGACGCGCGCAAGTTCATGTCGGCCGCGCGTGCCGCCGCCCGCGCCAAGCCGGTGGTGGTGGTGAAGTCGGGGCGCGCCGAGCGCGTGCAGCCGGGCAGCCGCGATACCCATGTGCAGGCCCTGGCCCGTGCCGATGATGTGTACGGTGCCGCCTTCAACCGCGCCGGCCTGCTGCGCGTCGGTGCGCTGGACGAGCTGTTCACCGCCGCCGAAACACTGGGGCGGCTGGGCACCTTCCCTGGCCGCCGCCTGGCCATTCTCAGCAATGGTGGCGGCGTCGGTCGCCTTGCCGTGGACCAGCTGATCGCGCTGCAAGGCACGCTGGCCACCCTGTCCGACAGCACGGTGCAGAAGCTCGATGCAGTATTGCCACAGGGCTGGTCGCGCAGCAATCCGGTCGACATCGTGGTCGACGCCGATGGTGACCGCTATGCCGCGGCCATCGAAGCGCTGCTGGCCGACAACGAGAACGACGCGGTGATGGTGGTCAACGTGCCGACCGCGTTCACCTCATCGGCGGACGCCGCGCAGGCACTCACCCGCACGCTCGGCCTGCGCCCGCGCCATCATCGCGACAAGCCGGTGTTCGCGGTGTGGCTGGGCAACGATGACCAGGCCACCGCCACGCTCAACGCGGCGCGGGTGCCGACCTATCCGACCGAGGCCGAAGCCGTACGTGGCTTCCAGCATCTGGTGCGCTACCGCGAAGCGCAGAACGCGTTGATGGAAACGCCGCCCAGCCTGCCGCAGGACTTCAGCGTCGACACGGCCGCCGCGCGCGCACTGGTCGATGCCGCGCTGACCAACGGCCAGCAGTGGCTGGACCCGCTGGCTACGCATGAACTGCTCAAGGCCTACGGCATTCCCTCCGCGCCGGTGATGCATGCGCGTGACGCGCACGAGGCGATGGATCTGGCGCAGCCGCTGCTGGAACGCGGTGCCACGGTCGCGCTGAAGATTCTCTCGCCGGATATTCCGCACAAGTCGGAAGTGGACGGCGTGCGCCTGAACCTGTCCACCCTGCCGGCGGTGCAGAGCGCGGCCAACGCGATCCTGTCGCGTGCACGCCAGCTGCGGCCGGATGCGCGCATCGATGGTCTGCTTGTGCAGCCGACCATCGTTCGCCCGAAGGCGCGCGAGTTGATCGTCGGTATTGCCGATGACGCGACGTTCGGCCCGGTGATCGTGGTCGGCCGTGGCGGTACCGCGGTTGAAGTCATCAATGACAAGGCGTTGGCGCTGCCGCCGCTGGACCTGCGCCTGGCGCACGAGCTGATCGGCCAGACCCGCGCCTCGCGCATCCTCAAGGCCTATGGCGATGTGCCTGCCGCCGACGAGCGCGCACTGGCATTGGCGCTGGTCAAGCTGGCACAGCTGGCCGCCGACATTCCCGAAGTGCGTACGCTGGACATCAATCCGTTGCTGGTCGACGGCAAGGGCATCCTCGCCCTCGACGCACGCGTGGCGGTGGCGCCGTCGCGCATCCTGCACAAGGGCCGTGGCCACCCGCGCTTCTCGGTGTTCCCGTACCCGAAGGAGTGGGAGCGCACCATCGAACTGTCCGATGGCGGCCGTGCCTTCGTGCGTCCGGTGCGGCCGGAGGACGACGCGCTGTTCCGTGCGTTCTTCGCCCGCGTCAGCGACGAGGACCTGCGCCTGCGCTTTTTCCAGTCGGTGAAGCACTTCAGCCACGAGTTCATCGCGCGCCTGACCCAGCTCGACTACGCACGCTCGATCGCACTGGTGGCGATCGAACCGCGCAGTGGCGAAATGCTTGGCGCGGTGCGCCTGCACGCCGATGCGGATTACCACCGCGGTGAGTACGGCATCCTGATCCGCTCGGACCTGAAGGGCCATGGCATCGGCTGGCGGCTGATGGCGATCATGATCGAGTACGCCAAGTGGCTGGGCCTGGACGTGGTCGAAGGCCAGGTGCTGCGCGAGAACAGTACCATGCTGGCGATGTGCCAGAGCCTGGGCTTCAAGACGAAGCTGGACCCGGATGACCCGACGGTGATGATGGTGACCTTGCCGGTGCAGCAGGTCGAAGTGCCCGGAACCCCGTTGTAGAGCCGAGCCTGCGCTCGGCTGCCTTACATCTCACGGGCACGCCTGAGCCGAGCATGGGCTCGGCTCTACAGGATCACCGCTGCGGTTCCACCGCCACCGCCGTGCCATAGCACAGCCGCACGGTCAGCCCGGTCATCACATAGATGGCGTCGTAGCGCATGCCGATGATCGGGTTGGCAGCCAGCTGCCGTGCTTGCTTGTCTCTGCTGCGCCAGGTTTCCTCGCGGCCTGTCCGCACAGCGCGGTGTAGATGGTGATGGTGTCGCCAAAGAGCGGCTCCGCCGCTGTCTTCTGTAGCGTCGAGCCATGCGCCACTGGCTATGCAGCCGTCGAACGTGGCTCGACGCTACAATCCGCCCCCTGTTGCGGCATGGTTCCGTCACCGTGCTGGCGCGACAATACCCCCATGACCGACCGTATCCCCCTGCTGCTGCTGCCTGGCCTGCTCAACGACGCTGAGCTGTGGCGCTCACAGTTGGCTGATCTTGCCGACATCGCCGATTGCACGGTAGGCGACCAGACCCGTGGCGAAACCCTGCAGGCGGTGGCCGAGGACGTGCTCGCACAGGCACCGGAGCGCTTTGCGCTGGCCGGTTTCTCATTGGGCGGCTTCGTCGCCCAGCAGATCCTGCGCATTGCGCCGGAGCGCGTGCTGCAGCTGGCGCTGATCGATACCTCGATCCACGCCGATTCACCGGAACGTGCCGAGCAGCGCCGCAGCCAACGGGCCAGCGTGCGCCTGCCCGGCAGGTTCCATGGCTTTGGTGATGCGCTGATGCGCAGCTACATCGATGCCTCGCGGCTGGACGATTACGTGCTGGTGCAACGCGTGCGCGACATGACCGCTCGCCTGGGCGCGGAAGTATTCTTGCGCCAGAGCGCACTGGAACGCCGTGATGGCCATGATGTGCTGGCTGGTTATCGCGATCCGCTGCTGATCGTGTGCGGCGCCAACGATCGCATCACGCCGCTGGCGGTGAGCGAGGAAATGCACGCGCTGGTGCCGCACTCGCAGTTGGTGGTGGTGCCCGATTGCGGGCACCTGGCACCGATGGAAAAGCCGGACGAGGTCAGTGCGGCGATGCGAGGCTGGTTGTTGCAGGCCTGATGGATCCGCCGGGCATGGCCCGGCGCTACCCACGCGTATCCGGTAGCGCCGGGCCATGCCCGGCGGCCGCTCTTCAATCCCAGGCCGGCGCAATGCCTTCCGGATTGGCCAGGCGATGGCCACGATCCAGCTTGGCGATCTGCGCCATGTCTTCGTCGGTCAGGCGGATCGCTGCCGCTTCCAGGTTGCTGGCCAGGTTCTCGCGCTTGGTCGAGGACGGAATGACCGAGAAGCCCTGCTGCAGCGCCCAGGCCAGCGCGATCTGCGCCGGAGTGGCCTGGTGGCGGCCGGCAATGGCCTGGATCACCGGATCCTTGGTCACCTCGCCATAGGCCAGGCTCATGTAGGCGGTGACGTGGATGCCGTTGTCCTGCAGGAACTTCACCAGCAGGCGGTTCTGCAGGTAGGGATGGATCTCGATCTGGTTGGTGGCGATGGCATCGGCGCCAAGGATCTCGATGGCCTTGCGGGTCTGGGCGATGGTGAAGTTGGAGATGCCGATCGCCTTCGTCAGGCCCTGTGCCTTGGCCTCGGCCAGCGCCGGCAGGTACTCCTCCATCGGCACGTCGACCTTGTCGTTCGGCGACGGCCAGTGGATCAGCGTCAGGTCCACATGATCGGTACGCAGCTTTTCCAGACTGGTATGCAGGCTGGCCAGCAGCGCTTCCCGCTTGAACGCGGTGATCCAGACCTTGGTGGTCAGGTAGATCTCTTCGCGCGGCACGCCGGAATCGGCGATGGCCTGGCCGACCTCGGCTTCATTGCCGTAGATCTGCGCGGTATCGATGGCGCGGTAGCCGGCATCCAGCGCGTTGCGCACCGAGTCGATCACGGTCTGGTCTTTCAGGCGGAAGGTACCGAGACCGAAGGCGGGGACAGTCATGGGGGCTCCAGCAGAGGGGGAGGGAGGCGGGAATATCCACGAAAGGGTAGGCCAGCGGCCGTGTGCATGCCGGCAACGGTGCATTGCATCGACGTGTACGACGGCAGGTGGTGGTGGGTGCGGACCGTTGGTCCGCACTGTTCATGCCGCCACCCATGCAGCGTTGGGAGCTGCCGGCCAGCGGCCGGCACTCCCCCTGTCTGCGCTCCACGGTAGTGCCGGCCGCCGGCCGGCAACCGGATCAATCAGGCCGCGCGCATCAGCGCGTCCTTCGCTGCAGCGGTGGTCGACAGGTCGAACACATCCACCGCGTCGATCAACCGGTTCGCCTGCTGTTCCAGGCTGCGTGCGGCGGCGCTGGCTTCCTCCACCAACGCGGCATTCTGCTGGGTGGTGCCGTCCATCTGGATCACGGTCTGGCTGACCTGTTCGATGCCCGCGCTCTGCTCCTGCGAGGCGGCGGAGATCTCGGCCATGATGTCAGTGACGCGCTGCACCGACGCCACGATCTCGGCCATGGTGTCACCGGCCTCGCGCACGCGCCGTGCACCGTGGCCGACCTGTTCCACCGACGCTTCGATCAACGCCTTGATCTCCTTCGCGGCTGCCGCCGAACGCTGTGCCAGGGTGCGCACTTCGCTGGCAACCACCGCGAAGCCGCGGCCCTGCTCGCCGGCGCGTGCCGCTTCCACCGCGGCGTTCAGCGCCAGGATGTTGGTCTGGAAGGCGATGCCGTCGATCACGCTGATGATCTCGGCGATCTGCCGCGACGAGGTTTCGATGGCATCCATCGTTGCCACCACCTGGCCGACCACGCTGCCGCCGTGAGAGGCAACGGTGTGCGCGCCGATCGCCAGCTGGTTGGCCTGGCGCGCATGCTCTGCGTTCTGGCGCACGGTGGAGGTCAGTTCCTCCATCGATGCCGCCGTCTCTTCCAGGTTGGCGGCCTGCTGTTCGGTACGGCGCGACAGATCGTTGTTGCCGGCGGCGATCTCCGCCGCCGCCGTGTGGATGTTGCCGGAGGCGTGCTTGATGTCGGTGACGATGGTTGCCAGCTGCGTAGCGGTGGTGTTGGCGTCGCCGGCGATACGCGCGAACACGCCCTGGAAATCACCGTGCATGCGCGCGCCGAGGCGGCCATCGGCAATCGCGCGCAGCATGCTGGAGACCTCGCCGAGGTTCAGTTCAGTGGTCTGCATCAATCGGTTCAAGCCGTCGACCATTGCGCGGAAATCATGCTCGAAGCGTGCGCTGTCGCCGCGCTGGCTGAAGTCACCGGCGGCGGCGGCTTCGGCCAGGCGGCGGATCTCGCCGTTGATCATGCCGAGATTGGCCTTGGCCGTATCCAATGCGTTGGTGATCACGGCCTTTTCGCCGGGCAGGCGTTCCATGTCCTGGCTGAGGTCACCGACGGCATAGCGGCCCATGATCGAGATCGCGCGCATCTTCACCTGGATGTGCGCGTCAACCAGCGTGTTGCAGTCGGCCACCATGGTGCCGAACGCGCCCGGGAACGCACTGGCCTCCATGCGATGGCTGATGCTGCCGGCGTCATGCGCCTGCGCCATCGTCGCCTGTGCGTCCAGTACGCCGCGCAGCGTGGACTGCACCGCCTGCATCGCCTGCGCGAGGCGACCGATCTCGTCGCGGCTGCGCACCTGCACCACGTGCTGCAGATCACCGGCGGCCACGGCACGCGCAGCGGCTTCCACCGCCAGCACCGGCTGCACCACCGCGCGCCGCAGCCACCAGGCCAGGCCCATCAGCAGCAACACGGCGGCCAGCACGGTCAGCGCCGCGCACAGCAGCAGGGTCTGCCGGGCCTGCTGCGAACGTGCCGCCAGCGCCGCTTCGGCCACCTGCGTGGCATGCGTACTCAATGCATCCAGAGCGGTCGCCACCGCGCGATCCTTGCCGCGCACCAGGTTGTCGCCGGCGGCCGGATCGTAGCCGGCCGCGGCAAATGCCTGCAGCGCCGCGTGATAGTCCTGCTGCAGCTGCGCGTGCAGGCCAACGAACGCCTGCGCCAGTTCACGCGTGCGCGCGTCCGGGCTGGTCACCAGGCCCTTGGCCAGCCGTTCGACCAAGCGGCCTTCGTTGTCGAAAGCGTCCAGGTGGCGCTGACGCAACGCGTCGTCGTGGCCGCGGAGCAGCACGTTCTTCCATTCCTGCACCTGGCCGCGGAACTCACGCTGCAGGCGTTCGGCGTCGCGGCTGTGCGTGACTTCGGGCGGAACCTCGGTGGACAACTTGAACCAGGCGGAGGCCAGGCCAGCCAGCGCGCACAGCAGGACCACGGCCAAGCCAACAGACACCGCGCCGAGCAGCTTGGACTGCAGGCGCGGAGCACGGACAGACGCATTCATGGGGAAGCACTCTCGGGAAGGGGCATTGCGGTATCGACCCGCCAAGCTCCCGCTGAAGTGCGACATAAATCACATTAGCGTTTCGTTTAGTGATGTGAAGGAACTGTTTCATAGGACAAATGTGTCCGTATGGAACAAATGTGGACCCTGGACAGGGGATATAAATGTAACTATCGTAGTTACATGAAGACCGCGAACCCGCTCTCCGACGCCCTTCACGTGATGGCGCATCTGGTCGGCCAGGACGGCCCGCGCACCTCCGAGCAGCTGGCGTCCTGCCTGCCGACCCATCCGGTGGTGATCCGCCGTCTGCTGGCGCAGCTGCACAGGGCGGGCCTGGTTCGCAGCGCCCGTGGCCATGGCGGTGGCAGCCACCTGGCCCGTGATGCTGCAACGATCACCCTGCATGACATCTATCTGGCTGTGGGCGCACCACCGCTGGTGCAGGTCGGCGCCCGCGACTCCGGCGGTGGCTGCCCGATCCAGCGGCTGGTCAACAGCGCCTTGCTCGATGGGGCGCGCGAAGCGCAGCGCCTGCTCGAAGCGCGGCTGCAGGCGACCACGCTGGACCAGCTTGGCGCCGACTTCGCCCGCCATCTCGCCCATCACCGTTCCCTGGAAGGTCATCATGAATCCTGATGTGCTCATCGTCGGCGGCAGCTATGCCGGCATTGCCGCCGGCCTGATCCTCGCCCGCGCCCGTCGCCCGGTCACCGTCATCGATGCCGGTTCACCGCGCAACCGTTTCGCCGGCCATTCGCACGGCGTGCTGGGGCTGGATGGCATCAGCGGCGCCGAGCTGCTGAAGACCGCGCGACAGCAGCTGCTGGACTACCCCACAGTGCGTTGGGTGCATGCCGAAGCCGTGCAGGCCACCGCCCGCGCCGAAGGCGTGGAAGTGCGTACCGCCGATGGCCAGGTGCTGGCCGCGCGCAAGCTGCTGCTGGCCAGCGGCATCGCCGACCAGTTGCCGGCGTTGCCGGGCCTCGCCGAGCGCTGGGGCAGCACCGTGCTGCACTGCCCGTACTGTCATGGCTATGAAGTGGGTGGTGGTGCCATTGGCCTGCTTGGCGGTCATCCGATGTCCGCCAGCAAGGCGCCGCTGTTCGCCGACTGGGGCAATGTCACGTTCTTCAGCATGGGACTGGACATCACGGATGAGGAACGCGCCGCCATGCAGCAGCGCGGCGTGCAGATCGAGACATCACCCGTGCTGGGCGTGCAGGGCGACCAGCCGACCTGGCTGGAAGTGGAGCTGGCCGACGGCCGCCGAATCGCCCAGCGTGCCTTGTTCGTGCCGGCCGCCCAGGTGATGGCCACGCCATTGGTGCAGCAGCTGGGCTGCACGTTGGTCGAGAGCCCGCTGGGCGTGCTGATCGAGGTCGATGCGATGAAGCAGACCTCGGTGCCGAACGTGTATGCCGCAGGCGATGCGACGACGGTCGGCAACATCACCCTGGCCATGGCCGAAGGCGTGCGCGCGGGCATCGGCGTGCACCACGCGCTGGTGGCCGAAGACAGCATCGCGCGCTGAACGTTGCACAGGTAGAGGCCGACCTTGGTCGGCGCTGTTCCATCCACGCATGGCGTGGATCTACTGCAATCGGGTGCGGTGGGTGCCGGCCTTGGCCGGCACCGCTCCGTTACCCCTTCACGCACAACACCTGGCGCAGGGTGTGCACCACGTCGACCAGGTCCAGCTGCGCGGCCATCACATCGTCGATCGACTTGTACGCGGCCGGTGACTCGTCCAGCACGCCGCTGTCCTTGCGGCATTCCACGTGCGCGGTGGCCTCGCGATGCTGGGCCAGCGTGATCTGCTGGCGCGCGGCGCCACGGCTCATCACCCGGCCGGCACCGTGGCTGCAGCTGTGGAAGCTGTCCGCGTTGCCCTTGCCACGCACGATGTAGCTGCGCGTGCCCATGCTGCCGGGAATGATGCCCAGCTCACCCTCGCGAGCGCTGACGGCCCCCTTCCGGGTCACCAGCAGCTCCTGCCCGTGGTGCGTTTCCTTCTGTACATAGTTGTGGTGGCAGTTCACCGCCATTGCCGCCAGCTGGAACTTCGGCAGCCGGTGGCGCATCTCGGCCAGCACGCGCGACATCATCGCCTCGCGGTTCTGCCGGGCGTAGTCCTGCGCCCACGACACGGCTTCGACGTAGTCATCGAACAGCGGCTCGCCTTCCATGAAGAACGCCAGGTCCTTGTCCGGCAGGTGGAAGCCCAGCACGCGCCGGGCCAGTTCCTCGCGCGCCTTCTCGATGAAGTAGGTACCGATCAGGTTGCCGGTGCCGCGCGAGCCGCTGTGCAGCATCACCCACACCGTATCCGTCTCGTCCAGGCACAGTTCGATGAAGTGGTTGCCGCCGCCCAGCGTACCCAGCTGGCGGTCCAGCTTATCGGTGCGGATCCTGCGGTGCTTGTCCTTGATCTTCTCCAGGCCGTCGGCCAGCCCGGACTGCACCAGCCGCGTGTGGATGCTGTCGGGCATGCGGTGATGCTCGCCGCCGCGCCCGTTGCCGACCGGAATGCTGCGCTCGATGCTGTTGCGCAGCTGCCGCAGGTCGTCGGGCAGGTCGTTGGCGCGCAGCGTGGTGCGCACCGCCGCCATGCCGCAGCCGATGTCAACGCCGACCGCGGCCGGGATGATCGCACCGCGGGTCGGGATCACCGAGCCGACGGTCGCGCCCTTGCCCAGGTGCACGTCCGGCATCACGGCCACCCACGGCCCGACGAACGGGATCGCGGCGATGTTGCGCAGCTGCTCATGCGCCTGCGCTTCCAGCGGCACACCGTTGACCCAGCCCTTGATCGGCGTGGTGCCCTCGACGTGCAGCCATTGATAGTTGTGTTGAGTGTCCATGTCTTCGTGTATGTCCTTGATGGGCCGGCGGCGCGTCCCTGCGCCGCCGCTACCCCCTACCTGATCGTCACCAGCTGCTTCAGCACGCCATCCAGGCCGCCGAACACGGTGAGCGTGTCGATCTTCTCGGTGACCTTCTCCAGTGCCTCCAGCTCCTTCAAGCGCATCAGCACCGGGTTGTCCTCGATCAGCTTTGCGGTGTTGAGCTGTGATCGCGTGGCGTTGGCCTCCTCGCGGCGACGGATCACGCTGGCCTGGGCCTGCTTCTCGGCCAGCACCACGCCGTTGAGGATCTCCTTCATCTCGCCCGGCAGGATCACGTCCTTGATGCCGACGCTGAGCAACCGCACGCCGTGGCCCTCGATTGCCGCCTGCACATGTGAGGCGATCTCGCCGTCCAGCGCCGCCTTGTCACCCAGCAGCTCATCCAGGCTGCGCACGGCAATCGCCTGGCGCAGGCCGAACTGCAGCTGCCGATAGATGAACTCATCGGCATTGCTCAGCGTGCGGTGTGCACGCACCGGGTCGACCACCTGCACGGTCGCGGCCAGGTTCACCCGCAGGGTCACCTTGTCGCGGCTGAGCAGCTCCTGGCCGGACACGTCCAGTGAACGTGCACGCAGTTCCACACGCTCCACCGACACGTTGCCGTTGAAGTTCCAGAACGCGTGCAGGCCGGCATCCAGCGTCTGCCGCAGCGTGCCGTCGATGAACAGCAGGCCCACCGACTCGCTCGGCACGGTGCTGATCACCGCCACACGCGGCAGCACGCCCAACTGGCCCAGGCGCTGCTGCACGTCCGCCGGAATGCGCGGATCGTCACCCAGCGCCATGACGCGTACCTGGGTGTCGACCGAACCGCGCCAGTACAGACGGCGGCTGCCCGGCGGCAGCACTTCATCTATGCGGCCGTTGCGCAGCAACAGACCGACCTCGCTGGCGCCGACGTTGGCCAGCACGAAGTGCGTGTCCAACCGCGCGCCCAGTGCCTCGATCAGGCTGTCCTGGTCGCTGCCGGTGTAGGCCGTGCCCTTCGATGCAGTGTGGATGTCCACGTGTGGGCGGCCGCCGAACAGCGACAGGCGGTGCACGCCCGGCAGCAGGATCTGCTGGAAACGACGGTTGCGATACACCAGGCCGCGCTCGCCGTCGCCGATCACGACCTTGATGGTCCAGAACATGGGAGTCTCTCCTTGTATGGCTCTGGTGGTTCGACCCGTTGCGGATGAATCGCCATGACCCGGGTCGATCAGGTCGTGGCGCGGCCGCCTGCACACCGCGTGCAGGCAGCGGAAGAGGGCGGCCATCGGCGGACGGTCCGCGCGCGGAGCTTTCGGTGCACCGGCAGTGCTGCCATCGTCGTTCCCGGCAGGCAGCACCGGGGCGGAACGTGGCTGGCAGTGGCGGCGGGCCGGGGCCCGGCGTGCGGTCCGTTGCCGTCCACGCCCCGTCCGAAGGCGATGGCGGTGGACGGCGACGATGGCCGCTGGGGCTTGCGCCCCGGGTGTTGCTTCAAGTCATGACGTGACAGGTCATGTGGTTGGAGTGGGAGTCGAACCCACGACAGACGGAATCAGGATCCGTTGCTCTGACCAAGCTGAGCTATCCAGTTGGGGACCGCGCGGAATCGAACCGCGTACCGGCGAACCGGCGCCTGCCTCCAGCAGGCGATCCAGGCGATGGCATGTCCGCGACTTCCGGCATACGCCACGGCAACGCCGCGCGCACCAGCCCGTGGTGGAAACGGGACCGTTGGAGAATCGAGGGTGCAGGCCACCGACATTATCGGCGAGCGATAATGTTTGGGTGCGATGCAGATAATGTCCAGGCGCTGCCGGTCGCGCGAAGTAAATCCTTCGGCGGGGCAGGAAAGGCCTGGGTCAGTGAGCGGCGGGTTGCCGCGCGGGGTGCAGTTCTGGCATCGCGGGTCCTTGTGCCGACGCAAAAAAAACGCCCCCGGGACTTGCGTTCCGAGGGCGTCGTCAGGCCTCGGAGATCGGGGTGGCCGATCTCCGCAGGGCGGATATCAGGCCGTTGTAAGCTGGTCTTCCTTGCCGAACGCGCGCGCCAGCACGTCCATGCGCAGGCATGGCAGCAGTTTGGCGGTGGCGACGGAATGCGCGTTCAAGGGAAGTTTCCAGTGGTTGTTGAAACGAGGTGCGCACGATAAACCACGATTTAGTCGCGCGCAACCAATTTGTTCAATTATTTTCTTCGGTATGCGTGCAATGCCGGCCAGCGGCCGGCACTACCGGCCCTCAGGCTTCCGCGCTGGCGGCATCCAGCTGCGCGACATCCTGCACGCTCAGCGATACGTTGGCTGCTGCCAGCAGATCGTGCAGTTGTTCGACGCTGGTGGCGCTGACGATCGGTGCGGTGATCGACGGCCGTGCGATCTGCCAGGCCAGTGCGATCTGCGCAGCGCTGGCGCCGTGCTTGCTGGCCACGTCATCCAGCGCCTGCAGGATGCGCAGGCCGCGCGGATTCAGATAGCGCTTCACCACCGTTTCGCCACGTGCCGGGCTCTTGGCTGCATCGGCCGGCGTGCGGTACTTGCCGCTGAGGAAGCCACTGGCCAGCGCGTAGTAGCCGATCACGCCGATCTGTTCGCGCTGCACCAGCGGTTCCAGTTCCTTTTCGTAGCCGGCGCGGTCATACAGGTTGTACTCCGGCTGCAGGGTTTCGTAACGCGGCAGTTTGTAGTCGGTGGACACCTTCAGCGCATCGGCCAGGCGCGTAGCGCTGTAGTTGGAGGCGCCGATCGCACGCACCTTGCCGGCTTCGATCAACCGGCCGAACGCGGCCAGGGTCGCTTCCAGCGGCGTCGACTCGTCATCCTCGTGGGCCTGGTACAGGTCGATCACGTCGGTCTGCAGGCGGCGCAGCGAATCCTCGACCGCGGCATTGATGTTGTCCGGGGTCAGGCCGGGGCGTTCGGCCCACTTGGCCACCTTGGTTGCCAGCACCACCTTGTCGCGCTTTCCGCTGCGGGCAAACCACTTGCCGATCAGCGTCTCCGATTCGCCGCCGGCATTGCCGGGCACCCAGGCCGAGTACACATCGGCGGTGTCGACCAGGTTGAAGCCGGCATCGACGAAGGCATCGAGCAGGGCGAAGCTGGCCTTTTCATCGGCGCTCCAGCCGAACACGTTGCCACCGAAGGCGAGCGGACGTACATGCAGGCCGGAACGGCCCAGTTCGCGGGTTGCCGTCATGGGCACGGACTCCTTGGGGGAAGTGCTGCAGAATAGAACGCGTAGTGTGACCGTGCTGCGGCGGTGACCACAAAACAGTGTTCCGCGCCGCGCACGCCGCTAACGTTTTGTGAACACCTGGGACGCCGCGGCTGCTAGTCTCGCCGCATCTTCCGCTGGAGTCGCTCCGATGATGCCTGCTTCGTCCCTGCGTGGTTGCCGCCTGCTGCTTGCTTCGGCCCTGCTTGCCGCCGTTCCCGCGTTCGCCGCACCGTCCACGGTGGCGCCGGCGAAGATCCAGGTCTCACCGGCCATCGATGCGGCGGTGAAGGCGTCGACCCGTGATGCCAACAACGTCAAGCGCGATGGCTTCCGTCATCCGGCGCAGACGCTGTCGTTCTTCAAGGTGGCACCGGAAAAGACCGTCATCGAGATCACCCCCGGCAACGGCTGGTACTCGGAGATCCTGGCGCCGCTGTTGCACGACAAGGGCCACTACGTTGCTGCGGTGGTCGATCCGATGGCGGTGCCCGAAGGCCGCGGCCGTGACTACCAGCAGCGCAGCCGCGACAGCCTGGAGAAGAAGTACGCCGGTGCGCCGGCACAGTTCGGCAAGACTGCCGTGGTCGCCTACGATCCGGCCAAGCCGGTGTTCGGCCCGGCCAATTCAGCCGATGTGGTGCTGACCTTCCGCAACGTGCACAACTGGCGCAAGGCCGGCCAGGCGCAGGGCATGTTCCAGGGCTTCTTCAACGTGCTCAAGCCGGGCGGCGTGCTGGGCGTGGTCGAGCATCGTGCCAAGGCCGACGTAGCCGACGATGATGACACCGGCTATGTCGGCCAGCAGCAGGTGATCGCGATGGCCGAGGCGGCTGGTTTCAAGCTGGATGCACGCAGCGAGGTCAACGCCAACCCGCGCGACACCAAGGACCACCCGAACGGCGTGTGGACGCTGCCGCCGACCAACCAGCACGACAAGGCCGATGATGCGAAGTACCAGGCGATCGGTGAAAGCGACCGCATGACCCTGCGCTTCATCAAGCCGTAGCGGGCGGCGCCGGGCTGCGCCCGGTGAGCGCTGCGGCGTCACAATGGACGTAACGTGTATCCGCCGGGCCTGGCCCGGCCCTGCTGCCAATGGAGTGGACAGTTGAAGAAGGTGTTCTATATCGCTGTTGCAGTGCTGGTGTTGGCGCGGCTGATTGACTTCGTGTTCTACGGTGGCCATGCCTACGACCTGGTGGCGACCGTGGGGTTTGCCGTGCTGTTTGCCGGTGCGCTGCTGGAGGAGCGTGCGCGTGCCATGAATCCGCCGCCGGTTCGCCTGCGGCGCCGGGCCAATGTCATCGCGGCGTGCGGCATCGCACTGGTGCTGGGCTCTTTCCTGCTTGAGTGGAAGGTCTTCGGTTGATCGCGCCGCAGCCTCGGCCGGCGTGATGCCCGGCAGCACCGGGGCCGCGCTCGGCCGAGGTTGCGCGGCATGGGACAATGCTGCACCTGCTGCCCGTCGTGCCCGCAATGCTGATCGCCTTCAACAAGCCCTTCAACGTGCTCTGCCAGTTCACCGACCGCAGCGTACCGCCGCGGCCGACGCTGGCCGGGTTCGGCCTGCCGCCGCGCGTGTATGCCGCCGGTCGCCTGGACCATGACAGCGAAGGCCTGCTGCTGCTGACGGATAACGGTACGCTGGCGCACAAGCTGACCGACCCCAGGCATAAGGCCGACAAGACCTACTGGGTGCAGGTGGAAGGCACGCCCAGCGATGAGCAGCTGCAACGGCTGCGCGATGGGGTGGAGCTGAATGACGGACCGACCTTGCCGGCGAAGATCGAGCGCCTCGATCCGGCGCCGTCGCTGTGGACACGCGATCCGCCGGTGCGCTTCCGCAAGACCGTGCCCGACAGTTGGCTGGCGATCACGATCCGCGAGGGCCGCAACCGCCAGGTGCGGCGGATGACCGCGGCGGTGAACCTGCCGACGCTGCGGCTGGTCCGCGTGTCGATGGGACCCTACCGCCTGGACGACCTGCAGCCGGGGCAGTGGCGGCAGATCGGCTGAAACAGGAAGGGCCGGATACCCTACGGTATCCGGCCCTCATAGCGGGCTGATGGGCTCAGTTCCTGCGGAAGGAAGCCGACCCCGGCAGACTCAGGCGTCGCTGCCGATATCGCTGTGCTCGTCCACCACGGTGTCGTTGCGGCGGTCACGCGCATTGATGCGCTGCGCCTGGCCATTCACCACGTGGCCGTTGGCGGCCTTCTTCTTCTGCTGCTTGCGGTACAGCGCATAGCCGAGCAGGCCGACACCCACCGCAGCGGCGGCAATGGTCACCGCCGGGTTGCGCCGGGCGAACTTGGTGGCCACCTTGCCACCGGTCTTGACGGCGCCCAGCGCCGCGCCGGTCTTGATCCAGTCACTGGCCTGCGGCCCAAGGTGGCGCAGGCTGCCACCGGCACTCTTCAGGCCGTCGCCGGCGCTGTGGGCCAGGTCCAGGGCGCGCTCCAGAGCGCGGTCGGTGATTACGGTCAGCTTGCTCATGCGGGGGTCCTTTGCCTCGGGTCGAAGTCCAGTGTCGCGTGTTGCCCGTAAACGGTATGTCAGTCGAGGTGGCACGCGGTGTGACTTTACCGCAGCCATTCAGGATCACTCAGGGTCCGGCTACGTCCCGCGCGGCTTGGCCCGATGCGTGGCCGTGGCCGTCCACGGGTCATCCGGCCACGGATGGCGCGGGTAACGGCCCTTCATCTCCCTTTTCACTTCGGCGTAGGTGCTTTCCCAGAAGTTGCGCAGATCCTGGGTGACCTGCAGCGGGCGGCCGCCGGGGGAGAGCAGGTGCAGGGTCAGCGGCACGCGGCCATCGGCGATGCGCGGCGTGTCGGCCAGGCCGAACAGTTCCTGCAGCTTCACCGCCAGCACCGGCGGCAGCGGTTCGCCGCTCTCGCTGTCCAGTGCGTAGGTGATCGGCCGCTCCAACCCGGAGGGCACGGTGATGCGGGTCGGTGCATGACGCTCGACCAGCTGCCGTTGTGGCCACTCCAGTGGCGATTTCAGCGCTTCGCCGAAGCTGGATTCGTCCAGCGCATCCAGTCGCGTCTTGCCGGCGAACGCGGGCTGCAGCCACTGCGCGCGATTGGCCAGCAGGGCGTCGTCGCTGCAGTCGGGCAGGCCGAGCTCGGGCATCCAGCGCCGCAGCGATTCCACCCGTGCCTGCCACTGGCGCAGGCCCTCGGTCCACGGCAGCGCCTGCAGGCCGAGCTCGGCCACCGCATCGGTCAGCGCCTGCGCGGCGTGCTGCGGATCGACCCGGCCGGCCGAGCGGCTGTCCAGCACGATCCGGTCGAAACGGGTCTCGCGCAGCGTCACCAGGGCGCGTCGCTCGCTGTCCCAGCGCACCACGTCTTCGGTGACGAAGCGCTCCGGCCATGCCTTGCGCAGCTGGCCTTCATCCACCGGTGCGGCACGCAGCAACAACGCATCGCGCGCTTCGAAGCGCAGTTCGCTGGCCACCAGCCACGGCTCGCCGCGCAGGTCGCTCAGCTCGTGCAGGCGCGCGCTGCGGCCATTGGCCAGGAGGTAGCGCAATGGATCGCTGGGATGCTGGACGCCAATCCGGTCTGGGAAGGCGTGCGCGAGCAGGTCGCCCAGCTCATGGGCCTCGATGCTGGCCGGCGGCGTGGCTTCGCAGCGCAGGCGGCGACGCCACTGCCTGGCGGCGGCATCGATGGCGGCCAGCCCGCTGCGGTTGGCATCGCCCGGTATGCGGCCATTGCGGAACGCAGCCAGTGCGCGCCAGCGGCTCGCCAGCGCGTCACCGCCCTGGCGCAGCGGGTCGCGCGCTTCCAGCAGGGCGGCCAGATCGGTGGCCAGCGCCTGCGCGCGGGCATCGGGCGCTGCCAGCAGCATCGCCGCCATCCGCGGGTGCGTACCCAGCGCCAGTACACGGCGCCCGAGTGCGGTGATCGCGCCCGAGTCCGACAGTGCACCCAGGCGTTGCAGCAGTTCGCGCGCCGCACCCATCGGGCCGGCCGGTGGCGGGTCGAGGAAGCGCAGGTCGCTGCTGCCCCACGCGGCCAGTTCCAGCGCCAGTCCGGCCAGTTCCACCTGGTCGATCTCGGCACGGCGCTGCGGCTCCAATCGCTGCGACTGCGGCCATAGCCGCCAGGCCACGCCTTCGGCCACGCGACCGGCGCGACCGGCGCGCTGGTCGGCCGACGCCTGGGCGATGGACACCACGTCCAGCCGGGTGAAGCCGCTGTTGGGGTCGTAGCGCGGTTCGCGCGCCTGGCCGCTGTCGATCACCACGCGCACGCCGGGCAGGGTCACCGACGACTCGGCCAGGTTGGTCGCCAGCACCACGCGACGGCGGCCATCGCTGGCCATCTGCAGCACGCGCGCCTGTTGTTCCACCGGCAGCTCGCCATGCAACGCCAGCACCTCGACGTTGCCATCGAGTGACTCCTGCAGGCCGGCCTGGACGCGCGCGATCTCGCGCTGGCCGGGCAGGAACACCAGCAGGTCACCGGGGTGATCGGCCAGGGCCTGCTGCACCGCGCGGCGCACCTGCAGTTCCAGCGTCTCATCGCGGCGCGCCGGGAAATGGCTGACCGTCACCGGGTAGCTGCGGCCCTCGCTGCTCAGCCGCGGCGCATCGAGGAAGCGTGCCAGGCGCTCGCCATCCAGCGTGGCCGACATCACTACCAGGCGCAGGTCATCGCGCAGCTGCGCCTGCACGTCCAGCGCCAGCGCCAGGCCGAGGTCACCGCTGAGATGGCGCTCGTGGAATTCGTCGAACAGGATCGCACCGACCTCTTCCAGCATCGGGTCCTCCTGCAGCATGCGGGTCAGGATGCCTTCGGTGACGACTTCAATGCGCGTGCGCGCCGAGACCTTGTTCTCGAAGCGGATGCGGTAGCCGACCGTGCCACCCACCTCTTCACCGAGCTGCCGCGCCATGAACAGCGCGGCGCTGCGCGCGGCCACCCGGCGTGGCTCCAGCAGGATGATCTTCCGCCCCTGCAACCACGGTGCATCGAGCAGCGCCAGCGGCACCTGGGTGGTCTTGCCCGCGCCGGGCGGGGCTTCCAGCACCAGCCGTGGCTGCGCGGCCAGGTGCTGCTGGATCTGCGGCAGCAGCGGGGAAATCGGGAAGAGCGGGGCGTTCATGTGCAAAGGATAAGGGGCCACGGCGGGCGCAGGTACAATGCGCGGGCACTTTTCCCCCGCGATGACCATGCACCTGATCGATATCGGCGCCAACCTGACCCACGATTCCTTCGACCGCGACCGTGACGCCGTGCTGGACCGCGCGCGCCAGGCCGGCGTGGTGCAGATGGTCATCACCGGCGCCAGCCGCGAGCACTCGCCGCTGGCCGTGCAGCTGGCCCAGCAGCACCCGGGCTTCCTGTACGCGACGGCCGGCGTGCACCCGCATCATGCGGTGGAATACACCGAGGAATGTGATGCCGAGATGCGCGCGCTGCATGCCCACCCGGAAGTTGTGGCCGTGGGTGAGTGCGGGCTGGACTACTTCCGTGACTTCTCGCCGCGCCCGGCGCAGCACCGTGCCTTCGAGCGACAGCTGCAGCTGGCCGCTGAGAATGGAAAGCCGCTGTTCCTGCACCAGCGCGATGCGCATACCGATTTCATGGCACAGATGAAGAACTTCGAAGGCCGTATCGGCCCGGCGGTGGTGCATTGCTTCACCGGCGAACGCGACGAACTGTTCGACTACCTGGATCAGGACTGGTACATCGGCATCACCGGCTGGCTGTGTGACGAGCGCCGTGGCGCGCACCTGCGCGAACTGGTGAAGAACATCCCGGCCAACCGCCTGATGATCGAGACCGACGCACCGTACCTGCTGCCGCGCACGCTGAAGCCGATGCCGAAGGACCGCCGCAACGAACCGATGTTCCTCTCGCATATCGTGGAAGAACTGGCACGTGACCGTGGCGAGGACGTTGCAGTGACGGCGGCCAATGCGACTGCGGCGACGCGTGCGTTCTTCCGCCTGCCCAACGCCGGTTGATCCGTAGAGCCGAGCCCATGCTCGGCTTATCGCGCGCAGCGCGAAAGACGCAAAGAGCAGCCGAGCATGGGCTCGGCTCTACAAAGCGCTGTCCGGTAGCGCCGGGCCATGCCCGGCGAGCGAAGCGGCCAGCGCCTGCAGCCCTTCCCGATACGTTGGAAACCGCGGTGCCCACCCCAGCGCTTCACGCGTGCCACGGCTGTCGATGCGCTTGTTGCTCTCGTAGAAGCGCCGTAGCGTCGGGCTGAGTGCAGGGTCGTCCCACGCCACGGCAGGTGGCATCGCAAACCCGCCCAGCTTCGCGGCGAAGGCCAGCACATCCTGCGGTGGTGCCGGCTCGTCATCGCTGGGCAGGTATATCCCCTGCGCAACCGGTCGCTGCATCGCCGCGACGATCACTGCCGCAAGATCCTCTACGTGCAGGCGGTTGAACGCCAGGCCCGGCCGAATCACATGGCGGGCACGGCCCTGTGACAGCTGCAGCAACGCATTGCGCCCCGGCCCGTACAGGCCGGGCAGGCGGAACACCGCCGAAGCGATGCCACGTACCTCTGCAAGCGCACGCCATTGCGCTTCGGCACGCAGGCGCTGCACGCCGGCTGCTTCGGTGGCATCGGCTGCGCTGCGCTCGTCAACCCAGCCGCCGGCCCGATCGGCATACACCGACGTGGACGACAGATAGCCCAGCCATCGCAGTGCCGGGCTGGCCCGCAGAGCCGGCAGCAGCAGGCGCAGTGCCGGGTCGCCCGCGGCATCTGGCGGCACGCTGCACAGCACGGCCTCGGCCTGCGCGACCTCATCGAGCAGGGCGGGCGACGGTGGGGAGTCAGCGTGCAGCTGATGCCGCAGCAGGCCATCGTCGGGCGCCGACGAGGGGTTACGCACCGTGCCGACGACGTGCACGCCCCGCGCCTGCAGATGCGGGGCCAGCACGCATCCGCTCCAGCCCATACCGAGGATCAGCACCCGCATAGGCAGCGCGCTGGCCTGCAACGGGAGGCTCACGCGCCGCGCAGTGCCTGGTAGGCCTGCAGGCTGCTGTAGGCGACCTGCAGCAGCAGGGCTTCCTGGTCGGCCTTGCGTGCACGCGCCAGCATGTCGCCGACGATCTGCTCGGCCTCGACCTGCTGGCCAGCCTCCAGGTCCCGCAGCATCGATGCCTTCAATGCAGAGCCGGCCTGGGTGAGGGTGCCGCGCGCGGTGTCCTGCGCGGCATCGGGAATCGGCTCACCGGCAGCTTCGGCCACGGCCAGGCACTCGTCGTACAGGCCACGTACGATCGCCTCGCCATCATCGGTGGCGACGATGGTGCCGATATCCGCACGCAGCAGGCAGGTCGCGGCGGCCAGCGCGGTCAGGAAGGTGTACTTGATCCACTGTTCCTGGCCGATGTGTTCGCTCGCCAGGTGATCAAGATGGGCCTGCGCGCAGACAGCGGCGAAGGCACGCACGCGTGCGGACGCCGCGCCGCCATCGCGCTCGCCGAAGGTGAGCTTGGCCGGCTTGCCCAGGTGCAGCACCGCACCGTCGGGGGCCTTGGTGGCGCTGATGAAGCACAGGCCGCCGAGCACGGCGTCGCGGCCGAAGCGCAGGTCCAGCGCGTTGTAGTGGTGCAGGCCGTTGAGGATCGGCAGCACGGCGGTGTTCGCACCCACGGCTGGAGCAATGGCGTCGATCGAGCTGTCGAGGTCGTAGGCCTTGCAGCTGAGGATGACCAGATCGAACGGCTTCTGCGCGGCCAATGCGGGCAGTGCATCAGCGGTGACATGCTGCACGGGGAAGCTGGCATCGCCGAGCGGGCTGCGGATCACCAGGCCGTCGCGGTCCAGCTGGGCGGCGCGCGCGGGGCGCACGAGGAAGGTCACGTCCACGCCGGCCTGGGCCAGGCGACCACCGAAGTAACCGCCGGTACCGCCGGCGCCGAGGATCAGGATGCGCATTGCACGTTCACCGCTTTCTGGGGGAATCAGATCTGCGATTGTGCCGGAGATTGCGGGCAAAAAAGAGCCGAGCATCGGCTTGGCTCTACAGAGATCGCTTCATCCACGCATGGCTTGGATCCATCGTGTCGACCAAGGTCGACACCTACCAACAGCAGCGCAGAACGGCTCCCCGGCAGATCGCAGGAATTTGTCGAAGGCGGGGTGGGTCCGGTTGCGGGGGCGTGAGCGCCATGGATGGCGCGACCGAGCCTCCATGGACGGATTCACGGCGTCCCCCGCAACCGGACCCACCCCGCCATCCCCCGGATAGTCAGCTTTTGCCGTTGAAGTTGACGTTGACGTTGATTCAGCGGGTGCAGGGCCGCAGGCCCTGCAGGCAAAACTCAGCTGCGCATGCCCACGCCACGGCGCAGCAGCCACAGCGCCAGCGCCGTCAGCACCACCACGAAACCGATCATCAGACCGTAGGCCACCGGCAGCGGTACATCGCTGCTGCCCAACAGGCCATAGCGGAACGCGTTGACCATGTAGAAGATCGGGTTGGCGTGCGTGGCCGCCTCGGCCCAGCCCGGCAGCAGCTTCACCGAATAGAACACGCCACCCAGATAGGTCAGCGGGGTCAGGATGAAGGTCGGCACGATCGCCACGTCATCGAACTTCTTCGCATACACCGCGTTGATGAAACCGGCCAGCGAGAAGATCGTCGCGCCCAGGATCACCGTGGTCAGCATCACCAGCGGGTGCGGGATGCGCACCGGGGTGAAGAACATCGCGATGATCAGCACGATCACGCCCACCATCAGGCCGCGCAGCACCGCGCCAGCCACATAGCCCCACAGGATCACCCAGTTCGGCATCGGGCTGACCAGCAGCTCTTCGACGTGGCGGCCGAATTTGGCGCCGAAAAACGAGGAGCTGATGTTGCCGTAGCTGTTCTGGATCACGCTCATCATCACCAGGCCCGGCACGATGAACTGCATGTAGGTGTAGCCGCCCATGTCACCCACGCGCGACCCGATCAGGTTGCCGAAGATGAGGAAGTACAGGGTCATGGTGATCGCCGGCGGCACCAGGGTCTGGCCCCAGATGCGCATGATGCGGGCGACTTCGCGGCGCACGATGGTCATCAGCGCGATGCGGTTGCGCTGGCCGTCGGTCAGCTCGGTGGTGCTCATGCGGGCTTCTCCATGTTGCCGGTGAGGCGCACGAACAGCTCCTCCAGGCGGTTGCTCTTGGTACGCATCGAACGCACGCGGATACCGGACGCGTTGAGCGTCGCAAACACGCGGTTGAGGTCCATCGCGCGTGGCATATCGATGTCCAGCGTGTGCGGGTCCGGGGCGGTCAGCGTCGCGCCCTCGATCACCGGCAGCTGCGCCGGCAGGTCACCGTCGATGTCCAGCAGGAAGCCTTCCACGTCCAGCTTGGCCAGCAGGGTGCGCATCGGCCCCTGTTCGACGATCTGGCCATGGTTGATGATCGCCAGGTGGCGGCACAGGTACTCGGCCTCTTCCAGGTAGTGCGTGGTGAGGATGATCGTGGTGCCGGCACCGTTGATCTCCTTCAGCACGCGCCACATGTCGCGGCGGATCTCGATGTCCACGCCGGCGGTCGGTTCGTCCAGGATCAGCAGGCGCGGGCGGGTCATCATCGCGCGGGCGATCATCAGCCGGCGCTTCATGCCGCCGGACAGTGTGCGGCTCATCACCTGTGCCTTTTCCCACAGGTGCGCGCGCTTCAGTTCCTCTTCGGCGCGCTGCTCGGCTTCCTCGCGCGGCACGCCATAGAAGCCGGCGTAGTTCACCAGGATGTCGAAGGGCTTCTCGAACAGGTTGAAGTTGATTTCCTGAGGCACCAGCCCGATCAGGCGCATGGTCGCGCTGCGGTTGCGCACCAGGTCGCTGCCGAACACCTCCACCTGGCCCTCGCTGAGGTTGACCAGGGAGCTGATGATGCCGATCAGGGTCGACTTGCCGGCCCCGTTGGGGCCGAGCAGGGCGAAGAAGTCGCCCGGGGCCACTTCCAGGGAAACGCCCTTCAGGGCCTGGGTGCCGTTGTCGTAGGTCTTGCGCAGGTCGCGCACGCGCAGGGCGGGCGCCGTATCGTTCTGGGATGCCAAGCTCGAAGCCTTCGCGCCCATGGGCTGGCGCTGGAGAGGGGCGGGGAGGGGCTATTATAGAAGACCCCGAGGGCTTGCCCCGGCTACACACTGTCCCGAAAAGTCGTGCCTGTTCAATTCCCCCTCAAGCTGGTCGGCTGCCGCATGCTGGCCCCGACCGTCGGCCACTACCAGTTCGTGCGTGATGATGGACAGCCACTGGATTTCCAGCCCGGCCAGTTCATCCAGGTCCATTTCAGCTACGCCGACGGCACCGAAACCAAGCGCAGCTACTCGCTGGCGACCATCCACGACCATGCGCTGGGCCCGGGCGAGGCGGTGGACATCGCGGTCAGTTTCGTGCCCGGTGGTGCTGCCACGGCCCTGTTCGAGGCACTGGAGCCGGGCGGCCAGATCAGTGCGTCCGGCCCCTATGGCCGGTTCTGCCTGAATCCCGGTGACCACAACGCCCGTTACCTGCTGATCGCCACCGGTACCGGCGTTACCCCGTACCGTTCCATGCTGCCGCTGCTGGAAAAGGCCATGGCCGAACGCGATGTGCAGATCGTGCTGCTGCAGGGCGCGCGCAGCCCGGGCGAGCTGCTGTACAGCGAAGATTTCTACAGCTTCGCCGAAAAGCACGCGAACTTCCGCTATGTTCCGTGCCTGTCGCGCGAATTGCCGGCCGAACCGCACCCGGATGTACAGCACGGCTACGTGCAGCAGGCGCTGGCCGGTTTCACGCCGGACCCGGCCACCGACATCGCCTACCTGTGCGGCAACCCGGACATGGTCGATGCCTGCGCCGAGCTGCTGAAGGCCGCCGGCCTGGGCAACCCGCAGATCCGCCGCGAGAAGTACGTCAGCAGCAAGTAAGCCAGGGTAGTGCCGGCCGCTGGCCGGCAACCCCACGAACCCTGGTAATGCCGGCCGCTGGCCGGCAATCCCGCAAATCGGAGGCGGCATCACGCCGCCCCCGGTGCCATGCCTCAGTACGCGATCCAGGCATCACGCCAGGCAAAGCCGGTGCCTGGGCGATAGGCATCGGCGTTGATGTTGCACCACGCACCTTCCGGGAACGGGCGGCAGGCGTACAGCTTGCCGTCGGTGCCCTTCACCACGGTCTCGCCCGGCTTGTAGCTGCCGAGGCCTGCCGGATACACGAAGTCGAAATCGCCACCCGGCGGATCGACCGGATCGACCGGGCCCGGACCCGGAATCTGGGTTTCCAGTTCAAAGCGATGACCCGGCTTCAGGTAGACACGGTTCTCGGTGGCGGACGCCACCGGCGTGATCACGCCGTTCTTCATCACGCCGACGCGGGCGTGCTGGGCGCTGCCATTGACCTTGCTGGCCAGCGCCATCGGCCACTGCGCCGGAGCGGTCTGGCCGGCGGCCAGGGTCACTTCCGGGCGCTCCAGATCGTTGCCGTTGGCATTGAACACGCGCAGGGTCAGCGTGGTGCCTGCCTCCAGCGCACCGCGGGCGGTGACCGGGCCGGCATCCTGCCACTGCGGCGGCGGAATCACGCCGTTGCCGCCTTCGAAGCGGACATCCATGCAGGTGTAGAACGCTTCACCCGAATCCGAACGCTGCCAGGTGTTGTAGATGATGTGCTGGCCACTGCGCTTGGGCAGCGGGCAGTCCAGCTTGTAGGTCTTGCCGTCCACCGGCACGTTGCCCAGTGTGCAGAATTCCTGCAGGTCGGCCCAGCGCAGCGGGCTGCCCGGCTGCCAGCCATCACGGGTGACATAGAACTTCCACTCGCGGGTGGCATGCGGGGCCGGGGCATAGAACTCAAAGGTGTAGCGGCCACGCGCGTCGGCGCGGATTGGTGTGGTCGGCCAGTCGGTACGGTTCAGGTCAAGGCCGCGGTACTTGGGAATGCTGGCACTGCACAGTTCGCCATCGCGCACCAGTTCGCGATGGTTGCCATTGGCATTGCCGTGGGCAATCGCGCTCCAGTCGTAGAACGGCTGCGCGCCGCCAATGGCCTTGGCTGCGGCACAGGCCGGGTTGGTCGGGTTTTCCGGATTGCCCTCGTGGCACTGCTTCACGCGGCTGAGCGGCTTGGTCATGGTGCCGTGGGCGAAGGCGCTGCCGGACAAGGCCAGGCCGGCGACGACGGACAGTGCGAAGACTGCCCGATGGGACAGGTGCATGCAGAGACTCCTTTGCGAGGTGTGGGAAACCTCAAGGAGTCTTCACATGCAGATGCGCCGGCAACATCGGACAAGTTTGAAATCGATGGCGGCTGTGTTCGATCTGCAACACGGTGCTTACTGTGCCGTCATCCGGGCGAAAGGCGGTGCATTGTGCACCGCCTCCCGCATCACTGCCTCAGTACGCGATCCACGCATCGCGCCAGGCCGCGCCCACGCCCGGCCGGTAGGCCTCGGCATTGACGTTGCACCATGCACCCTCCGGGAACGGACGGCAGGCGTACAGCTTGCCGTCGGTGCCCTTCACCACGGTCTGGCCCGGCACATAGCCGCCGATACCGGCCGGGTACACATGGTCGAAATCACCGCCCGGCGACGGCGTGCCCGGGTCCGGCACCTTCGTGTCGAGCTGGAAGCGGTTGCCATCCTTCAGGTACACGCGGTTGGCGGTGGCCGAGGCCGTCGGCGTGATTGCACCATTGGCCAGCACGCCCACGCGCGCATGCTGGGCACTGGCATTGACCTTGCGGGCCAGCGCCAAGGGCCATTGCGCGGCCGAGGTCTGGCCGCTGGCCAGCGTCGCTTCCACACGTTCGACATCGTTGCCGCTGGCATTGAACACGCGCAGTGCCAGCGTCGTACCGACCGGCAATTCACCGCGGGCGGTGACCGGGCCGGCATCCTGCCATTGCGGTGCCGGCGTCGTACCACCGCCGCCGCCTTCAAAGCGCACGTCCATGCAGGTGTAGAACGCCTCGGTCGAATCCGAGCGCTGCCAGGTGTTGTAGATCACATGCTGGCCGGTGCGCTGCGGCAGCGTGCACTGCAGCTTGTAGGTGCCATCGGCGGAGAGCGGTGTATTGCCCAGCGTGCAGAACTCCTGCAGGTCGGCCCAGCGCAACGGGCTGCCCGGTTGCCAGCCGTCGCGGGTGACGAAGAAGCGCCAGTCGCGCGTGGCGTGCGGCGCGGTTGCCTTGAACACGAAGGTGAACCTGCCATTGGCATCGGCGTGGATCGGCGTGGTCTGCCAGTCACTGCGGTTCACGTCCAGGCCGCGGAAGGTCGGGTTGTTGCCGCTGCACAGCTTGCCGTCGGGCACCACGGCCTGATGGTTGCCGTTGGCGTTGGCCTGGTTGATGCCGTTCCAGTCGTAGAACGCCTGTGAACCGCCAATCGCTTTTGCAGCGGCACAGGCCGGGTTGGTCGGATTCTCGGGATTGCCCTGGAAGCAGGCATAGACGCGGCTGACCGGCGTGGTCATCGTGCCGTGGGCGAACGCGTTGCCGGCCAGGCACAGGCCCGCAGCGGCGAACGAGGTGGCCAGCAACAGCGGTGTGGGTCGGAATGACATGGCGCATCCTTGTGGTCGTCGAAAGGGAACGGTGACCGCAGGCGCTGCGCTGGGCGGCGGACTTTCGGCGGCACCAGGGCGAGTATCGAGTCGCACTGCAGGCGGCGGAACCATCGCAGTGCCGATCCGTGACTGCGCATGTGAAGCCCTTCCCGCAGGCTTCACGCAGGGCTGAACGGATGCGCTGGACGTCACGTGACCGGCGTGGCATCGATCACGTCATGGAGATCACGCGACGCAGTCCCGGTACCCACCCGATCTGCCTGGCACGAGAAACAGCCATGCGCGGCGTTGTGCAGCTGGACAAACGCCACCGACGGGTCGGCAAACAGCGCATCCAGATGGCCGCCCACCTCGGTGCCCGCACAGACCTGGGCACCGCACATCAGCGCGGCGTGGTCATAGGCACGCATCGAGATCATCCGGCGCTGCACATACGGGGGCACCTCGCCCGGCGGCAGGACGCAACGGGTCACGCCGCGCTGCACGAAGATCGGGCCGGCGGCGCGGTACGGCGAATGCAGCGGCAGGTGGGCGTGGGACAGCAGGAGCAGCTCGCTGCCAGGCGCGGGATCGCTCAGGCTGATCCGGCAGGGATGTCCGCCGCTGGCGCCGACCCAGCGACGCTGGATGCCGAGCGCAGCGAGCGCGCAGTCGCTCATCTCGAACAGGTGCAGGAAGGGGCGATGGTCGATGCCACCGAGGTACCACGTGTGCATGGGTGTCTCCTGGGTCTGCGGCGGATTCTGCGCGTGCGCCGGCGGCCGTGCTCGCCGTTTTCAGACCCCGCATCGCCGTCAGGCCGGGGCACTGGCCCGTGGGGCGCTGCGGGTCGCCGCCGATGCCGCCCTGTGCCGACCAAGGCCGAGGGGCAGGACCGTCCGGTCTGCGCGCCGTTGGCGGCGGATTCGTCATTGCCCATCGCCGTCGGCGCGCTGCCCGTGTAAGTTGGGTCACATCTTCCGCGGCAGCCCGTCGTGGTTGCCAGGAACGTCTTCCAGGGGAAACGAGCACGATGCAAAGACACCTCCTCGCGCTGGCCGGGATGCTGGCCAGCCTGATGCTTGCCGGTTGCAGCCAGTCGCCGTCACCCGGCGCCGAGGGCGCCACTGACGCACCCGGCCGCCGCTTCGGCACGATCGATTTCCAGCCCTGCACGCTGTCCACGGTAGGTGCCAGCGCCAACGTGGAGGCGCAGTGCGCCACCCTGCAGGTGCCGGAGGACCGGGCCCAGCCTGACGGTCGCCGGATCGGCCTGCGTATCGCCTGGCTGGAATCGGGCAGCAGCGGCGCCAGCCAGCCGGATCCGGTGTTCTTCCTGGCCGGCGGCCCCGGCCAGGCGGCCAGCGAGGTGGCGGTCATCGTCGATACTGCACTGCGCCAGGTGCGCAAACAGCGCGACGTGTTCCTGATCGACCAGCGCGGCACCGGCGGTTCCAACCCGCTCAGCTGCCTGGGCGCGGACGGGAAGGAGCTGCCGATGGACGAGGATGCCGCGCCTTCCGAGGCATCGCTGCGCGACTACGCCCAGCGCTGTGCCGCATCGCTGCAGGGGCGTGCCGATGCGCGCTTCTACACCACCACCGAGGCGATCGCCGATCTGGATGCGGTGCGTGCGGCGCTCGGTGTGGACCAGCTCAACCTGGTTGGCGGCTCCTACGGTACCCGCGTGGCCCAGCGCTATGCGGGCACCTATCCACAGCACACCCGCAGCATCGTCATCGATGGCGTGGTGCCGAATGAGCTGGTGGTGGGCGGCGATTTCGCCAGGACATTCGAGGACGCGATCGCCCTGCAGTCGGCGCAGTGCCGCAAGGACGTTACCTGCAGCAAGCGCTTCCCGACCGATACCCGTGCGCAGCTGCGCAGCGTGGTGGAGACCCTGCGCCGTGCACCGGTTCCGGTCGAGTATCGCGACCCCGGCACCTACGGGACCCGGAAGGATGTGCTGACACCGGACAGCGTGGTGGGCCTGGCTTTTGCGTTTTCCTACGTACCCCAGTACGCCTCATTGCTGCCGCTGGTTCTTGATGAAGCCGCGCACGGCCGCTACGCGCCGCTCGCCTCGCTGGCACGCGGTGCGAACCGCAGCATGGATTTCCAGATCAACCGCGGGATGCATTGGTCGGTGATCTGTAGCGAAGATGCGCCGCGCTACCACGCGCCGGCCGAGGATCCCGAGCGGCTGTTTGGCAACGAGGTGGCCAGTGCGTTCTTCGCGGCCTGCCCGGTGTGGCCGCACCGTCCGGCACCGGCAGCCAATGCCGTGCCGCTGCGCAGTGACGTACCGGCGCTGCTGTTGTCTGGTGAACTGGACCCGGTGACCCCGCCGCGCTATGCCGAGCAGGTCCTCAAGGGCCTGCCCAATGGACGCGCGCTGGTCGCCCGTGGCCAGGGCCACGGCACGCTGACCGCCGGCTGCATGCCGCGCCTGCTCGGCCAGTTCATCGACACGACCGATGCCAAGGCGCTGGACGCCGGCTGCCTGGATACGCTGAGCTACGTGCCGGCGTTCACCTCGTTCAACGGATGGGAACCATGATCGTCGCCGACAACCTGCACAAGGCCTTCGACACCCGCACCGGCCGTATCCAGGCAGTGTCCAACGTCGGCTTCCGCGCCGGGGATGGCCGCATCACCGGCCTGCTGGGGCCCAATGGTGCCGGCAAGACCACCACCATGCGCATGCTGTACACGCTGATGACGCCCGATCAGGGCAGCATCACTGTCGACGGCATCGATGCGGCGCGCAATCCGGTGGAGGTGCGTCGCCACCTCGGCGTGCTGCCTGATGCGCGTGGCGTCTACAAGCGCCTGACTGCGCGCGAGAACATCGCCTACTTCGGCGAACTGCATGGCCTGTCGGCCGAGCGCATCCGCGAACGCATCGAGGTGCTCTCGCATGCGCTGGACATGAGTGACATCCTCGACCGCCAGACCGATGGCTTCTCGCAGGGCCAGCGCACCAAGACCGCGATTGCCCGCGCGCTGGTGCACGACCCTCGCAACGTCATTCTCGATGAACCGACCAACGGCCTGGACGTGATGACCACGCGCGCGCTGCGCCGCTTCCTGCTGGGCCTGCGCGACGAGGGTCGCTGCGTGATCCTGTCCAGCCACATCATGCAGGAGGTGGCCGCGCTGTGCGATCACATCGTGATCATCGCCAAGGGCACGGTGATGGCCGCCGGCAGCGCCGACGAACTGCGTGCGCAGGCCGGCGAATCCAACCTGGAAGATGCGTTCGTGAAACTGATCGGCAGCGAAGAGGGCCTGCACGCATGAGCATGATGTCGACCCTGATGACGGTGATGCGCAAGGAGCTGCGTGACCTGTCGCGTGACCGCCGCACGCTGCTTCTGACCCTGCTGTTCGGGCCACTGCTGTACCCGGTGCTGCTGCTGGGCATGGGCAAGCTGGCCGAGAGCCGGGTGCGCACCCAGATTGAACAACCGCTGCAGATTCCGACCATCGGTGCGGACAACGCGCCGAACCTGGTGCGCTTCCTCGCCGCGCAGGGGCTGAACACCGCACCGGCACCGAAGGACCTGGCCGAGGCCATCCGCACCCAGGACATCGATGTGGCGCTGCGCATCAGCGATGAGTTCGGCAAGGACTGGGCCGAGGGCAAGCCGGCGCTGGTGGAGGTGATCAAGGACAGCACGCGTCGCGCGGCCGAAGTACCCAGTGCACGCCTGGAGGCGGCGCTGGCCACCTACAACGGCCAGGTCGGTGCCTTGCGCCTGATGGCACGCGGCATCGACGCACAGGTGGCACGCCCGCTGGACGTGGCGCGCCAGGACCTGGCCAGTGCCGAGGCCAAGCGCGGCATGATCCTGTCGATGCTGCTGCCGGTACTGCTGACGCTGACCTCGTTCATCGGTGGCGCCTACCTGGTGATGGACGCCACGGCCGGCGAGCGCGAGCGGCAGTCACTGGAACCCTTGCTGGCCACGCCGGGCTCGCGCAGTGCGATCGTCAGCGGCAAGATCGCCGCCGCCTGCGTGGTCGGTTTCGTGTCGCTGCTGCTGACCCTGGTCGCGTTCAAGGTGAGCGCGCAGATCGCCCCCGGCAACATCGGCCGCCAGTTCAACATGAACGTCGGCTCGATGCTGCAGATGCTGCTGGTGATGTTGCCGATGCTGCTGATCGGCACCTCGCTGCTGACCTTCCTGTCGGCTGCGGCCAAGAGCATGAAGGAAGCGCAGAGCCACATGACCTGGTTGATGCTGCTGCCGATGCTGCCTGGCTACGCCCTGGTGGCCTATCCGCTGAAGAGCGAGATGTGGCAGTACGCCGTGCCGTTCCTGTCGCAGAACCAGATGCTGCTGAAGGTGATCCGCCACGAGACCATCACCCCGACGGTCTGGGCGATCTACCTCGGTGCCAGCCTCGGCCTGGCCGCTATGCTGTGGTTCGCCGCCGTGCGCCGCTACCACAACGAGCGCCTGGCCATCTCCGGCTGACCGCAAAAAAGGGGACGGAGGGGATTAAGTCGTTTCTGCCCCTCCCGTCCCCTCCTTGCGCGGGCGGCCTTGTCTTCGCATCGCCACCGGCCGCCCGAGCGTCTTCTCTACCATCCGCAGGAACGCAGCATCCCCCAACGGACGCTGTTTGGCGCTATGACTGCGGATTGCGGGCAGATCGGCGGACGCATTCACATCGCGCAGGAATCGCGCATACACCGCCGTCCTGTTGCGAGCGGTCGCGGCCAACGCTCTGAATGCGGGATGCGGGGTCAGCATGGGGTCATCGCGTCGTTGAAGGTTGCCGTGCACGCTGGACCACGGATGATCTTCAGCACTGACCGCAATGCCGGCACGAACGGGATTGCGTTCGATGTAGCGGTATACGCTGAGCAGGTAAGCGTCGCTGTCGATCATCGAGGAATGGAAGCGGCCCTGCCACAGGGGACCGGTGCGGCCGTGCCGCTGGTTGAAAGCCTGCACATAGTTGTTGCCCTGCATGCGCATTGCATCGGCCAGCCCACGCTGCGTGGATGGCGTGGCCAGCAGGTGGATGTGGTTGTCCATCAGTACGTAGGCATGCAGTGCGACGCGGTGCTTGAGGAAAGCGCTGTGCAGCAGATGCAGGAACAGTTGCCGGTCGATGTCGTCGACAAAGATCGCACCCTTGTTCACACCGCGCTGGATCACGTGATAGGCCTGGCCGGCCAGCATCAGGCGCGCTTGTCGGGGCATGGGATTCCCAGGTCGAAGGGTGCCTCAGCCTGGCATCGGCACCGTGGCGTGGGGCATCAGGTAATGCCGCGCCGGCGTATCGGAGGAGTCAGAAGCGACCTAATCCCCTCCGTCCCCTTTTGCGTACCGCGCAGGCGTTACCCCCATCTCGCGCTTGAACACGGCGATGAACGAACTGGGCGTGTCGTAGCCCATTGACAGCGCAACGCTGATCACGGGTTCGCCTGCCAGCAGGCGTGGCAGTGACAGCAGCACGCGCAGGCGCTGCCGCCACTGGCTCAAGGTCATGCCAGTTTCGGCCTGCCAACGGCGGGCGAGACTGCGGCTGGACAGTCCGCTGGTGGCTGCCCACGCTTCGACGCTGCGAAGGTCGTCCGGCGACCGTGCCAGCGCCGCCGCGATCCGCCGCAACCGTCGATCCTGCGGTTGTGGCAGGGCAAGTGGCAAGGGAATGCTGGCACGGATCTCATCGGCGATGACGCCGGCCAGGCGTGCCTGCGCAGCGTCCAGTGCCTGATGCGGCCAGCGCAGTGCCCGCGTCACCGCCGCCTGCAACAGCACGTCGGGTTGGAAAATGCGGGGCAGCGGCGGCAGATCCAGGCCGGCATCGGCGCGGACGTACAGGCTCCAGCCATCGAATGCGTCTGCCCCTACCAGAGCGTGGGGCAGCAAGGGCGGTATCCAGGCAACATGCCCCGCCGGCAGCAGCCAGTGCAGGTCGCCGGCCTCGATCCGCAGCAGGCCGTGGTGGGCACCCAGCAACTGGCCGCGCACGTGCTGGTGGCGCGCGGTGCGCCGCCTTCCGGGCACGCGCAGCTGGCCGGCCAGCACGATGGGGCCGTCGTCGGCGTCCGCCAATGCCGGATCAATCAAGCCGGTCGGTGTCTGATCTGCCATATCCATTGGCAGTTATACGGCAGAAGCGCCGATCCGCGCGCGCCACACTGGGCGCCCATTCCAACACGAGCCGCCCCGATGCAGCCCCAGGACATTCTTCCCGACCATCAGAACGACGTGCAGGTAAACGGCCTCACCGTGCGCAAGGGCAGCGTGGGCGCCTTCCTCGCCAGCGTCCGTGACTGGCAGGACCCCGCCAGCGATGACGCCACCCGCGCCACCGCCGAAGCAGATCTGCGTGGGCTGCTGCCGGGCCTGCATGCGCTGGGCCTGTTCCAGGTGCTGGCCGCGCGCGATCCGGCACTGCAAGGCCTGATTGACAGCCTCTCCTGAAGCGGACACGGCCCGGAGATGCCGGGCCGTGTGGTCATTTTGGGGCGGAAACGACTTAATCCCCTCCGTCCCCTTTTCTGCGGTCAGCCGCCTGGCGCGAACACCAGGGTGCGGCGGGTGGTGACCGGCGCGCTGACCGGCTCGAAGCGCCAGCGCTTGACTGCGTTCAGGGCTTCGCGGTCGAAGGTGCGGCCGGAGGTTGCGCGCAGCACGCGGGCGTTGACCACCGAGCCGTCGGTACCGACCGTGATCTCCACCAGCACTTCGCCCGACGTTCCCGAACGCAGTGCCTCGGCCGGATAGCGCGGCGCCGGCGTACTGATCGGGCGCAGGGTGGGCGCGGCGGCAGCCGCGGCCTGGCGCGCCGCGCTGGCCTGCTGGGCCGCGGCCTGCTGCTGCTTCTGTTCGGCTTCGCGGCGTGCGGCGGCCTGGCGCTCGGCTTCCTGGCGTTCGTTGTCGCGGCGTGCGGCGTCCTGCTGGGCAGCGATCTGCTTGGCCGCGTCGGCTTCCTTGGCGCGTTGTTCGGCCAGGCGCTGCTGTTCGATCTGCTGCTTGCTGCGCTCCTCGGCGTCCTTCTTTGCCTTCTCCGCTTCGGTCTCGGTGCGCTTGGCCGCGTTTTCCACGCCCTTGGACAGACCGTCCTTCAGGCGCGGCAGGGCGGGCGCGGAGGCATCCACCTTCTCGATCAGTGCCACCAGGCGCTGTGCTTCGGTGTAGTCCTCGCGGCCCAGGTGCTGCTCGGCGGCGATCAGGGTGTAGGGCAGCAGGTCGGTCAGCGCGCTCTTCACCGAGGCGTCGTCCGGGGTCTTGTCGCGCAGGGCGAGGTAGTACTCGATGGCATTGTCGCCGGCCGGCGCGTACATGCGGTTCTCGCGCAGGGCCTGGCTGGCCGACTCACGCAGCTGCTCGGTGCCCATCGACTGCACCTTGGCGGCGACCACCGGTGCGGCCGGTGCAGCGGCGGTGGGGGCGGCGGCCGGAGCCGGTGCTGCGGATTCTTCCTTGCCCGAGCAGGCGGCCAGCGCCAGTGCCAAAGCAACCGGCAGCCACCGGCGCGCGGCGGTGATCGTTGAGACGTGCGACATCCTGCTCCCCTCTAGAAGACGACGTGACGTAAATCATTGATATGCATGGCCGGGACCCGTGGTCCAGGCGCGGCAGGGTGGCGTTTCCCGACGCCACCGCCGGCAACGGCGAGGATGCAATCTAGCATCCCGGCCACCGCCCCGCACAAGGGGTGGTGGCCGGGTGGGGCCGCAGTGATCATGTCGTGGCCGGCGGCGACCTCAGTGGTCGTGTGCCTTGTCGTGCGACTTGCTGTGGCCGTTGGACATCAGCTTGTCGGTCCAGGCGATGCCGATCGCCGACAGGATGAACACGCAGTGGATGATGGTCTGCCACAGCACACCTTCCTGGGTCATGGTCGTGCAGGTATCGACGCCAGCGTTGTAGAAACTGGTCGACGCCGAAGACACTGCCGCTGCCCATTGTTCCGGTTTGCACAGCGGCAGTCCCTTCAACGCGCTGGTGGCGATGAAGGTCTTCAGCAGGTGGATCGAGGAGATGCCGATGATCGCCATCGCCAGCTTCACCTTCAGCACGCTGGCGTTGACGTGGCTCAGCCATTCCGGCTGGTCCGGGTGGCCTTCCAGGCGCAGGCGCGAGACGAAGGTTTCATAGCCGCCGACGATCACCATCACCAGCAGGTTGGAGATCATCACCACGTCGATCAGGCCCAGCACGATCAGCATGATCTGCTGTTCGCCCATCGACACCGAGTGGGACAGCAGGTGCCACAGTTCCTTGCCGAACAGGAACACGTAGACGCACTGGGCAAGGATCAGGCCCAGGTACAGCGGCAGCTGCAGCCAGCGCGAGGCGAAGATCAGCGAGGACAACGGGGACAAGGGACGAGGACTGTGGCTCATGCAGGACAGTGCGTTTCGGGGGAGCCGCGAGGTTACCGGCCCGCCATGACGGTGCCAACCCAACTCACGCACTAGACTTCAGGTTCCTTTCCGCACCCCGAGCCGCCGCCATGATCGACCTGTATTACTGGCCCACCCCGAACGGCCACAAAGTGACCCTGCTGTTGGAGGAAGCCGGCCTGGAGTACCGCATCCACCCGGTCAACATCGGTTCGGGCGACCAGTTCAAGCCGGAATTCCTGGCCATCTCGCCGAACAACAAGATGCCGGCCATCGTCGACCATGCCCCGGCCGATGGCGGTGCTCCCCAGAGTGTGTTCGAGTCCGGCGCGATCCTGCTGTACCTGGCCGAGAAGACCGGCCGCTTCCTGCCCAGCGACGCGCGTGGCCGCGTGACCACCCTGGAATGGCTGTTCTGGCAGATGGCGGGCCTGGGCCCGATGAGTGGCCAGATGGGCCACTTCAACGTGTACGCGCCGGAGAAGATTCCCTATGCCATCGAGCGCTACGACAACGAGGTGCGCCGCCTGCACGGGGTGATGGACAAGCGCCTGGCCCAGCACGCCTTCCTGGCCGGCGATGAGTACACCATCGCCGACATGGCCAGCTACCCGTGGGTCGGCGCCTACGACACGCTGCCGGTGGACTTCGCCGCGTTCCCGAACCTCAAGCGCTGGCATGAAGCGATTGCCGCACGCCCGGCCACCCAGCGCGCCTATGCCCTGCGCCAGCAGGTGAACCCCAACGCCGGCAAGCCGCTCAGCGACGAAGAGCGCAAGCACCTGTTCGGCCAGCGTTGAACCAGGACGGCGTCATTCACGCGTGACGTGGATCTACGGGTGGTGGGTGCCGACCCTTGGTCGGCACTCGTCCGCACTGCTATGGGCAGAAGGTCATGCTGCCTTCCCGCACGGGCTTGGTTAGGATGGGGGACGACCGCTCCGCGTCCATCGCGGGGGCGGACCTGCCGTTTGCCGGGATCCTCCATGCGCCACCTGTTCGCTTCGCTCGCCCTCATGCTTGCCACCACAACCGCTGCCCACGCTGAAAAGCTGACCCTGGAAGCCATCACCGGTCCGCTGCCGCTGTCCGGCCCGACCTTGATGAAGCCCAAGGTGGCACCGGACGGATCGCAGGTCAGCTTCCTGCGCGGCAAGGACAGCGACCGAAACCAGCTGGACCTGTGGACCTACGACATCGGTAGCGGCCAGACCCGGCTGCTGGTTGATTCCAAGGTGGTGCTGCCCGGCACCGAGACCCTCAGCGACGAGGAAAAGGCACGCCGCGAGCGCCAGCGCATCGCCGCGATGACCGGCATCGTTGATTACCAGTGGTCGCCGGACGCGCAGCGCCTGCTGTTCCCGCTGGGCGGCGAACTCTACCTGTACGACCTCAAGCAGCAGGGCCAGGCGGCCGTGCGCCACCTGACCCACGGTGAAGGTTTCGCCACCGACGCCAAGCTGTCGCCCAAGGGCGGTTTCGTCAGCTTCATCCGCGGCCGCAACCTGTGGGTGATCGACCTGGCCAATGGCAAGCAGCTGCAGCTGACCCACGACGGCAGCACCACCATCGGCAACGGCGTGGCCGAGTTCGTCGCCGATGAGGAGATGGATCGCCACACCGGCTACTGGTGGGCGCCGGATGATTCGGCCATTGCCTTTGCCCGCATCGATGAATCGCCGGTGCCGGTACAGAAGCGCTACGAGGTCTATGCCGACCGCACCGACGTGATCGAGCAGCGTTACCCGGCCGCCGGCGACGCCAACGTGCGCGTGCAGCTGGGCGTGATCGCACCGGCCGCCGATGCGCAGCCGCGCTGGGTCGACCTCGGCAGGGAACAGGATATCTACCTGGCCCGCGTCGATTGGCGCGATCCGCAGCACCTGAGTTTCCAGCGCCAGTCGCGTGACCAGAAGCAGCTGGACCTGGTGGAAGTGGCGCTCGACTCCAACCGCCAGCGCGTGCTCGCCCACGAGACCAGCCCGACCTGGGTGCCGCTGCATAACAGCCTGCGCTTCCTGGAAGACGGCAGCGTGCTGTGGTCGTCCGAGCGTACCGGCTTCCAGCACCTGTACCGCATCGACAGCAAGGGCAAGACCACCGCGCTGACCCACGGCAACTGGCCGGTGGACGAACTGCTGGCGGTTGATGAGAAGGCCGGCAAGGCCTACTTCCGCGCCGGCATCGAAACCTCGCGCGAAAGCCAGATCTACGCGGTATCGCTGCAGGGCGGTGAGCCCCAGCGCCTGTCCAAGGCACCGGGCATGCACAGCGCCACGTTCGCCCGCAATGCCAGCGTCTATGTCGACAGCTGGTCCAACAGCACCACGCCGCCGCAGATCGAGCTGTTCCGCGCCAATGGCGAGAAGATCGCTACGCTGGTGGAGAACGACCTGGCCGATCCCAGGCACCCGTATGCGCGCTACCGCGACGCGCAGCGCCCGGTCGAGTTCGGCACGCTGACCGCCGCCGATGGCAAGACCCCACTGAACTACAGCCTGATCAAGCCGGCCGGGTTTGATCCGTCCAAGCGCTACCCGGTGGCGGTGTATGTCTATGGCGGCCCGGCCAGCCAGACCGTCACCGACAGCTGGCCCGGCCGCGGTGATCACCTGTTCAACCAGTACCTGGCCCAGCAGGGCTACGTGGTGTTCTCGCTGGACAACCGCGGCACCCCGCGTCGCGGCCGCGACTTCGGTGGTGCGCTGTACGGGAAGCAGGGCACGGTGGAAGTGACCGACCAGCTGCGCGGCGTGGCCTGGCTCAAGCAGCAGCCGTGGGTGGACCCGGCGCGCATTGGCGTGCAGGGCTGGTCCAACGGCGGTTACATGACCCTGATGCTGCTGGCCAAGGCCTCGAACCAGTACGCCTGCGGAGTGGCCGGTGCGCCGGTGACCGACTGGGGCCTGTACGACAGCCACTACACCGAACGCTACATGGATCTGCCGGCACGCAATGAAGCCGGTTATCGCGAAGCGCGCGTGCTGACCCATATCGACGGCCTGCGCTCGCCGCTGCTGCTGATCCACGGCATGGCCGACGACAACGTGCTGTTCACCAACTCGACCAGCCTGATGAGCGCGCTGCAGAAGCGTGCACAGCCGTTCGAGCTGATGACCTACCCGGGTGCCAAGCATGGCCTGTCGGGCGCCGATGCCCTGCATCGCTACCGCGTGGCCGAAGCCTTCCTGGGACGCTGCCTGAAACCCTGATCCGCAACCGGGAAGGAGCCCGCCGATGACCCTGCCACCGCCGATTCCCGCCCATCGCCAGACGTCCACCGGATGGTGGCGCCGCCACTGGCGCTGGGCGATGCCGCTGACGGTGGTGCTGGTGCTGGGTGGCGCCGGTGGCGTGGTGACCTGGAGCCTGTTGCGCTGGAGCGAGGCGGCACGCGAAAGTCCACCGATGCGCGAAGCGTTGCGCCGCGCGGGCTGCAGCATCGAACTGGTGGAAGCCTTCGGCGAGCCGCTGCATATCGAATCGATGCCGCTGGGCAGCATGCAGACCGCCATCAACGGCCAGCGCGACGTTGGCCTGACCGTTGCGCTGGAAGGGCCGCAGGCACGCGGGCGGTTGTTCGTGCAGGGCATCCGTCGTGACGATGTCTGGGACTACCCGGTGATGTACGTGCTGGCCGAAGACAAGCAGACCTTCGACCTGACGGCGCTGGATGATGATGAGGCTGCGCAGGAGTGCGAGCTGCAGGCCTGCCGTGATCGCGGCGAATGCCCGCTGACCGCCGCGTTGTGACCTCCCCGGGCAGGCGACTGCGGGACGTCGACCGGGTAGAGTCGACTGTCAGTCGACTGCTCTTCGGTCAGATAGCGAACCCCCCGCGCTGCGCGCGATAGTCGACTGACAGTCGACTCTGCGCCGGCAGGCTTCCGCGGAGCCCCGGCTGCACAACCAGCCGCCATGACTTCCCGCCGATTGTCGCCATCGCCGTGAGCGCGTAGGGTGCGGGCAACCCCGTCCTGGAGTGCACCATGAAGCCGATTGCGTTCGCCGTTGCCCTGGCCCTGACTGCCGCACCGCTGCTGTCTGCGCCACCGGCGCTGGCCGCACCCGCCGCCAAGGCCGCTACCCCGGCCAGCCCGGCCTGGGTTGCCCGCAGCAATGCACTGGCGCAGATCCTGCTTGATGCACAAGGCCCGTTCCAGCCGGAGGAAACCGGCTTCTTCGGCGTTCCCGGCTACGACGACAAGGTCGCAGACCTTGGCCCGGACAACGGCAAGCGCTATCGCGCCGCCATGGCCAAAGCCCGCGATGAACTCAAGGCAAAGCTGGCCACCGAGAAGGATCCCAACGTCCGCCAGGACCTGGAGATCATGATCCACGCCGCCAGCCAGAACATCGAAGGCAGCGAGCTCAACGAGAAATACCTGCTGCCGTGGAGTGATGCGCCGCAGACCGTGTTCAGCGGCCTCAACCTGCTGCTGTCCGACCAGGTGCCGGCCGAGCGCCGGGCCAAGGCGATCGACCGCCTCAAGGCCTATGCCGGCCTGCAGCCGGGCGGCACCGCCTTCACCACGCTGGCCCGCCAGCGCTACGAAGAGCGCCTGAAGGACAGCAGCCTGCTGCAGCCGACCAGGATCGAAGTGCAGCAGTCGCTGGACAACGTCGAGACCTACATCACCGGTATCGAGTCGCTGCTGAAGAAGTACCAGATCGCCGGCACCGATGAAGCAATGAAGGCCCTGGCCGGGCAGATGAAGGACTACGCCGCCTGGACCCGCAAGGAAGTGCTGCCGAAGGCACGCACCGATGCGCGCCTGCCGGCGCCGCTGTACGCCTACCAGCTCAAGCAGGTCGGCATCGACATCGACCCGAAGCTGCTGATGCAGCGCGCACAGCTGGAGTTCATGGAAACCCGCTCGGTGATGCAGCAGCTGGCGCCGCTGGTGGTGAAGGACAAGGGCCTGAAGGTGGCCGACCCGAGCGACCCGGTGGCGGTGATCCGCGCGCTGAAGGCCGACAAGATCGCCGACGACCATCTGGAAGGCCACTACCGCAAGGTGATCGACGCGATCGATCCGCTGATCCGCGAGCATGCCATCGTCGACGTGCCCCAGCGCGCCATGCAGATGCGCCTGGGTTCGGCCGCCGAGAGCGCGGCCAGTCCCGCGCCGCATTTCCTGCCGGCGCCGCTGGTCAACAACACCGGGCAGCAGGGCACCTTCGTGCTGCCGCTGGGCAACCCGGCGGCGGGCCCGGGCGCACAGTACGACGATTTCAACTTCGGTGCGGCAGCATGGACGCTGAGCGCGCATGAAGGCCGCCCCGGCCACGAGCTCCAGTTCACCGCGATGGTCGAGCGTGGCGTGTCGCTGGCACGTACCATGTTCGCGTTCAATTCGGTGAACGTGGAAGGCTGGGCACTGTATGCCGAGGCCGAGATGGTGCCCTACGAACCGCTGGACGGTCAGATGATCGCCCTGCAGTTCCGCCTGCTGCGCGCCGCGCGCGCGATGCTGGACCCGATGCTCAACCTCGGCCTGACCGACCGCGCCAACGGCGAGCGCGTGCTGATGGAGCAGGTCGGCCTGTCCAAGGCGATGGCCACCCAGGAACTGGACCGCTACATGGTGCGCATGCCGGGCCAGGCGGGCAGCTACTTCTACGGCTACACCCGCATCCTGGAACTGCGCATGCAGACCGAGCTGGCACTGGGTGCGAAGTTCGACCGCCTTGCGTTCAACAACTTCCTGCTCGACCAGGGCCTGCTGCCGCCGGACCAGCTGGCTGATGCGGTGAACAAGGTGTTCGTGCCGAAGTACCGGCAGAAATAATCGGTAGCGCCGGGCCATGCCCGGCGAGCGCAGCGGGAGAGACGCCGGGCATGGCCCGGCGCTACCCGCGGTGACGCTGCCGCCTCACCGCTGCGGGGTAATCACCTGTGTCGGCAATCGCGCCGGCGGTGCCGGATTCGGCACCCAGATCGCGACGCCGGCGGCACGCTTCTGCGTGGTCGGAATACCGATGCCGACGCCGCCACCCACATGCGAGCCGAACGTGCCGGCGCCCACCGACATGCCCACCGGCGAGCCACTGCTGCCCACGCCCATCAGCACCACGCCATTGGCGCCGAGCGCGGCGGCCTCGCGCTTCAGGCGTGCCACAGCTGCATCGGTCTGGCCCTGTGTGCCGAAGCCGACGGCGGACGCCGATTCCAGCTGGGCGATTTCCTGCGAACCGGCCGGTGGCGTCGAGTAGATCTGCACCAGAGCCGGATCGATCGGTGCGCGGGCGCGGCCCAGCATCACCTTGGAGGTGCTGGCACAGCCGGCGGCGACCAGCAGGATGGCCGCCAACGCGGCCCAACGGATGTTCATGGCACGACCCCTGTAGGACTGGTTGCGATCATCGGCGGGCCACTCTGAATCGGCGCCAACACCCGGGCCGGGGCACGCACGGCAGCACGCTAGCACGCCGGGGGTGACAGCCCCGCCAACGGCAGTAGGCGACGGCAGCGGGAACGTCTATGGTTGGGGCAGGAACCAACTGCGGGAGAGTGGCATGGGCGTGATCAGTCTGTTGTGGGGCGTACTGGCGCTGTTGTGGATGATCCTGGCGCTGATTCCACTGCTCGGCTGGGGCAACTGGTTCCTGATCCCGTTCGCTGCGGTGGGCGCGGTCATCGCCGCGCTGGGCATCCTGTTCACCCACCCGAGCAAGCGTGGCCGGGCCTGGGCCGGCCTGGTCCTGAACGGCATCGTGGTGGTGGTGGGCATCCTCCGCCTCGGCCTGGGTGGTGGCGTCATCTGAGCCCGCGCCCGGGTGCGACAGGGCGTCGCAGGCGCACGGCCGATGGCCGGGCAGGGGGCGTACAATGAATGGCTGCGCGAGCCCCCCGCGTGCCTGTGAATCCGCGCCCGGCGCGGCTGCCCCATGATCATCCGACCCCGTCCCCACGGCTGGCAACTGCTGTACATCCTGCGCGGTTCGATCGTCAAAGCGATCGCGCCCAAGGTGCTGGCCATCCTGATCCTGTCCATCGCCGTGGCTGCGGTGGTGGAACTGGCGCCGCCGACCGGCATCGAACGCGTGTCGGTCACGCCGTTCACGCTGCTCGGCTTGGTGCTGTCGATCTTCCTCAGCTTCCGCAACAGCGCCTGCTACGAGCGCTGGTGGGAAGGCCGCAAGCTGTGGGGCCAGCTGGTCTACGAATCGCGTTCGCTGGCCCGCCAGGTGAACCTGCTGCTGGCCGATGACACCGGCCGCCGTCGCCGCATCGCCTACGTCACCACCGCGTTCGCCCACGCCCTGGCCGGGCGCCTGCGTGGGCGCATCGTGGCGCTGATGGCCCTGCCGTGGCTGGACAAGCGCCAGCGCGAACAGCTGGGCCAGCGCGAGAACGTGCCCGACGCGCTGCTGGCGATGATCGCCGCCGAACTGGCCCAGGCGCTGCGCAGCGGTGAGCTCGATCCGATCCTCTACACCCAGCTGGAAGAGCGCCTGCACGCGATGTCGTCGATCCAGGCCGGCTGCGAGCGCATCCTCACCACGCCGCTGCCGTTCGCCTACACCCTGCTGCTGCACCGCTGCGCGTGGATGTTCTGCGTGCTGCTGCCGTTCGGCCTGGCCAGTTCGCTGGGCTGGGGCACGCCGGTGCTGTCGGCGGTGCTGGCCTATGCCTTCTTCGGCCTGGACCAGCTGGGCGAAGAAATGGAAGACCCCTTCGGCCTTGAGCCGAACGATCTGCCGCTGGACGCGCTGGTGCGCACGATCGAGATCGACCAGCTCGATGCGCTCGGCGAACGCCCGTTGCCCGAACCCCTGCTGCCGCAGGGCTACCTGTTGCAATAGCCACTCCTCGGAGCCTGCCATGTCCCACCCGCTGTACCGCCCGCGCCGCATGCGCCACGACGAGTTCTCGCGCCGCCTGATGCGCGAGAACACGCTGACCACCGACGACCTGATCTACCCGGTGTTCGTGCACGAACTGGCCGGCCGCACCGCAGTGCCGTCGATGCCGGGCGTGGAGCGGCTGTCGATCGAAGAACTGCTGAAGGTTGCCGAAGAGGCGCTGGAGCTGGGCATTCCGGTGATCGACCTGTTCCCGGTGATCGACCCGTCGCTGAAGTCGCTGGATGCATCGGCCGCCTGGGCCGAGGACGGCCTGGCGCAGCGTGCGATCCGCGCGCTGAAGTCGCGCTTCCCGGAGCTGGGCGTGATGACCGACGTGGCGCTGGACCCGTACACCACCCACGGCCAGGACGGCATCATCGATGACAAGGGCTACGTGCTGAACGACATCACCGTGGAAGCGCTGGTCAAGCAGTCGGTGTCGCACGCCGAAGCCGGGGTCGACATCGTCTCGCCGTCGGACATGATGGACGGCCGCATCGGCGCGATCCGCCGTGCGCTGGATGCCGACAACCACATCAACGTGCGCATCATGGCCTACTCGGCCAAGTACGCCTCGGCGTTCTACGGCCCGTTCCGTGATGCGGTGGGTAGCGCGGCCAGCCTCGGCAAGGCCGACAAGAAGACCTACCAGATGGACCCGGCCAACGGCGACGAGGCCCTGCGCGAGATCGCGCTGGACCTGGAAGAGGGCGCCGACATGGTGATGGTCAAGCCGGGCATGCCGTACCTGGACCTGGTGCGCCGGGTGAAGGAGACATTCGGTGTGCCGACCTTCGCCTATCAGGTGAGTGGCGAGTACGCGATGATGAAGGCCGCCTTCGCCAACGGCTGGCTGGACGAACGCGCCTGCGTGCTGGAGTCGCTGCTGGGCTTCAAGCGGGCCGGTGCCGACGGCGTACTGACCTATTTCGCGCCGCAGGTGGCGCGATGGCTGCGCGAGCGCTGACAATAGCGACACGATAGACGGAGGACTGCGATGGCACCCGAACTGGGATGGATGCAATGGCTGATCTGGGGCACCGGAACACTGGTGTTCGGCGCCATCATCGTCGGTGTCTTCATCGCCGCCTGGCGGGCCGGCAAGCGCCCGCCGGAACAGCTCTCCGCTGCCCGCCACGTGGCCCGTGAGCAGGCGCTGCCGGACAGCGTGCAGGCCGAGCTGGCCGCGTTGAACCAGCGCAAGGACAACGGCCAGCTGAGTGAGCTGGAGTACGAGCAGCAGCGCGCCAAGGTGTTGTCTCGCTGACGGGTGGGTGCCAACCTTGGTTGGCACCTTGGCGTGCCGACCAAGGTCGGCACCTACCCCGCGATCATCTACGCATCGCGTGGATCTATCGCACGCACCTGGCACCTCCATCGCCCTGGTAGTCGCCAACCTTGGTTGGCGTCTGCCGTTACCGCACGCCTGGCACGCACCCGGCCACCGCCGCCACCTTCGGCACCGCCAAGCGGTACACGTCCACGCCACCGGCGCGCGGCGCCTTCGCCGCGCTGCTGGCCACCAGCATCTCGCCCGGCTTGGCGTTGTCGATCACAGGCGCGCCGGTCCAGCCGCCGGTCTGGTTGAACGACAGTCCCAACGGCTGCAGGACCGCGCCACTCCACGCGCAGCCGCTGCTCCACACCTGTGCGGTCGTGCCGCTGCCGCGGCTGAACACCACCGCGCCGTCGTTGCCCAGCCAGTCGCCGTCGGTCTCGTCGTCGCCGCTGTTCAAGGTGGTCAGTGCGGTTGCCGGGCCACGCACGCCCTGCGCGTCCAGCGTCGCCACGAGCAGGTCCCAGCCGGCACCACGCCCCTGCTGGCGGGCGAACAACAGCCGCTTGCCATCCACGCTCAGGGCTGGTCCGCGCTCTTCGCGGCGGTCACCGTCGCCCGCCAAAGGCTGCGCCTTGCCCAGCTGGCCATCGGCGGAGAGTGCGGCGCGGTACAGCGCCAGCCTGCCCTCGCGGCCGGCCGCGAACAGCAGCCAGCGGCCGTCACGGCTGAAGTAGGGATCACGGACCTCACCGGCCACGCCTACCGGCAGGGCCTGCGCCTGCTGCCAGCGGCCGCCGACCACGCGCGCCTCCCACAGGCCCCAGCCAGCCTCACCGCGGCGGGCAAAGACGATGCGCTGGCCATCGGGACTGATCGTGGCGCGGCCCTCGTCGGCACGGGTGGAGACCACGCCCATGCCTTCGATGCCGTACTCGTTCAACGCCATCGCCACGGGGGCAGAGAGTAGACTGGCGGCAAGCACCAGCAGGGGCGGGGTGATGCGCATCATCCGGTTCCGTGCACGAAAGAGCATCAGTCTAGCCAGCTTGAGGATTCCATGACCGACCGTTACGCCGTCTTCGGACACCCCGTTGCCCACTCGAAGTCGCCGCAGATCCACGCGACGTTCGGTCGCCAGGAAGGCATCAGCATCGACTACCGTGCAATCGACCTGGCCCCTGATGCGTTCCTGGCCGGCCTGGAAGCCTTCGCCGCCGAAGGCGGTGTCGGTGCCAACGTCACCTCGCCGCACAAGGAAGCCGCGTTCTCGGTGTGCACCACCCTGACCGCGCGCGCGCGGCGCGCCGGCTCGGTCAACACGCTGCTGCGCAAGGGCGACCGCTGGCACGGCGATACCACCGATGGCATCGGCCTGGTGCGTGACCTGACCGACCGCCATGGCCTGGACCTGCGTGGCCGCCGCGTGCTGCTGATCGGCGCCGGCGGTTCCGCGCGCAGCGTCGCGCCGGCGCTGCTCGATGCCGGCATCACCGAGCTGGTGGTGGTCAACCGCACACCGGAACGCGCCGATGAACTGATCGACGCGATGGGCGAACCGGGCCGCGCGATCAGCCGCTACTGGGAAGACCTGCGTGACCTGGGTGACTTCGAGCTGATCGTCAATGCCACCTCGGCCGGCCGCGACCGCGACGTCGAGTTCAAGCTGCCGCTGTCGCTGGTCAACTCGATGACCACCGCCGTCGACCTCAACTACGGCGAGGCTGCCATCGCCTTCCTGGCCTGGGCACGCGCGTCCAACTGCCGCAATACCGTGGATGGGCTGGGCATGCTGGTCGAACAGGCCGCCGAGAGCTTCCTGCAGTGGCATGGCGTGCGCCCGCAGACCGATGAGGTCTACCAGTCGCTGCGCCAGGGCTCGGCCGTGCTGGCCGGCGAGGACTGATCGATGGACGGCACAACCCTGCTGGTGACCGTGCTGAGCATGGTGGGCGTGCGCCTGCCGGTGCTGATCGCGCTGTGCATCGGCCTGGTCTGGGTGGTCGGCGCGCCGCGCGATGCCACCCGCACCGGCGCCCTGGCCGGCCTGCTGCTGTTGCTGCTGTCCATTCTTGGCGGCCTGGCAGCGGGCATCCTGCCGATGTGGCTGGTCAGCAGCGGCAACTTCGGCGCCGTGTCGGGCATCGGCACCATCCTCGGCGTGCTGCACTTCGCGCTGGCAATGGTTGAGGCCATCGGCGTGGTGCTGCTGGTGTGGGCGCTGGTGCGCCTGCTGCGGCTGCGTGGCAACGTGGTGCAGTGACCTCCCGGTGACGGCCCTGGTCTGTCCCCAGCAGCGTCCGGCGTGTTCATCCGGCCGCCGGGTGTCGTCGCTGGCTTGTTCAGGCAGGCAGCGGCGGCGGTCGTGGCCGGCCATGCGACAATGACCGGCCTGATCCAGCTACGGTAGTTCCCGGCGTGACCGAAACCGTCGCCGCTCCGCGCATGCTCGATGACGCCTTGAAGGACGCGATCCGCAAGGCGTACACCACGCTGCAGGCCAATACCCCCGGCTTCTCCACCCGCCGCTCGCAGAGCCAGATGATCGGCGTGGTGTCGCGTGCGCTGTCGAAAAGTGGCGGCGTCGGCGTGGTCGAGGCGCCCACCGGCGTCGGCAAGAGCCTGGGCTACCTCACCGCAGGTGTACCGATCGCGCTGGCCACCAGGAAGAAGCTGGTGATCAGCACCGGCACCGTGGCGCTGCAGTCGCAGCTGGTCGAGCGCGACATTCCGAATTTCCTCAAGGCCACCGGCCTGGAAGCGACCGTGGCGCTGGCCAAGGGCCGCACTCGCTATCTGTGCACGCGCAATGCTGCCGAGGCACAGGGTGAGGGCTCGCAGGGCGGCATGTTCGAGGATGACGCGCCGCTGTTCGATCGGCCGCTGGCGCCGATCGAAATGGACATCGCCAAGCGCCTGACCGACGCCTTCACCAGCGGCAGCTGGGATGGCGACATCGACAACGCACCGGAGACCATCAGCCCCGGCCTGCGCAGCCGCATCACCACGCCGGCCTCGGGCTGCGCCGGGCGCCGCTGTGCCTATTCGGCGCAGTGCGCGGTGCTGCGCTCGCGCAATACCGTGCGCGATGCGCAGATCGTGGTCACCAACCACGCGCTGCTGCTGTCGGCGTTGTCGATCGGTGACAGCGACAACGGCCAGCCGTTGATCGCGCCGCCGTCGGACATGCTGCTGGTGCTGGACGAAGGCCATCACATCGGCAACGTGGCCATCGACCAGGGTGCGGCCAGCCTGGCGCTGGATGAAATGGCCAAGCGCACCGGCCGCCTGCAGATCCTGATTGCCGGTGCCTACCGCGCAGTCGACAAGGACCGGCTCGGCAACCTGCTGCCCAACGAAGCCATCGAGGTCGCCAGCAACGTGGCCAAGCAGCTGCGCGCGTTCCGTGACCACATCGAGCGGGTGTGGATGCCGGCGCCGGCCGACGAGGAACCAATGTGGCGCGCGGCCAACGGGCGCCTGCCCGAGGCCTGGCGTGAGCCGATCGAGGCGCTGGCCGACGATACCCGCAGTCTCTACAACTGGGCGCATGCCGCCACCGCGCAGGTGGCCAAGGGCAAGCCGGACGATGCCGCACGCGAGCGCCTGCAGCGCAACCTGGGCATGGCGCTGGAGATGATCGAGCAGCAGTACAACCTGTGGCAGGCCTGGCGCCGCGAGGACAAGGACGGCGCGCCGCCGATGGCGCGCTGGGTCACCGCCACCCGCGACGGCGACCTGGTGCTGCACGGCTCGCCGGTGTCGGCCGCGCACGTGCTGCGCAAGCTGCTGTGGGATGAAGTGGACTCGGTGGTGATGACCTCGGCGACGCTGACCGGCGGTGGCGATTTCCAGTCGCTGGCGATCGACAACGGCATTCCGGAAGAGGCCGAGATGGTCTCGCTGTCGTCGCCGTTCGACCTGCCCAACCAGGCCGAGCTGATCGTGCCGAAGTTTCCGGTCACCCCCGACGATCGCGAAGGCCATCCCCGCGAAGTGGCGCGCTACCTGGACACCGAGCTGGACTGGGCCAAGGGTTCGATGGTGCTGTTCACCTCGCGCTGGAAGATGGAGAAGGTGGTCGGGCTGATGTCGGCCGCGCGCCGCAAGCAGGTGCTGGTGCAGGGCGAGATGTCCAAGACCCGGCTGATCGACGAGCACCTGCGCCGCGTGGCCGCAGGCGAGGGTTCGGTGCTGTTTGGACTGAACTCGTTCGGTGAAGGCCTCGACCTGCCCGGCGAAGCCTGCACCACGGTAGTGATCACCCAGGTGCCGTTCGCGGTGCCGACCGACCCGCAGACCGCCACCCTCAGCGAGTGGTTCGAAGGGCGTGGGCTGAATGCCTTCAACCTGATCGCCATTCCGCACGCGCTGCGCACGCTGACCCAGTTCGCCGGCCGCCTGATCCGCACCTCCACCGACACCGGCCGCGTGATCATCCTCGATTCGCGGCTGCTGACCCGCCGCTACGGCAAGCGCATCATCGACGCGCTGCCACCGTTCAAGCGCGTGATCGGCTGAGACGCACCGGTAGCGCTGGGCCATGCCCGGCGGAGAACCTCACCTGCTTTCCGGGTTCCGGCACCCTGGCCCATAGGCCTCCGCGTAGGGTTTGCCGAAGCAGCGCAGCAGTCCATCAAGCACGTCCAGGTTCGGCGGCCACGGCATCTGCACCCGTTGCCCGCCCTCGGTGGTGAAGTGGTAGCGACCGTCCTTGATGTTCTCCGCCATGATGGTGGGCGTCGGTATCGCGAGCAGCCTCGCACGAGCCTTTTCAAGGGCGCTGCGGTCCTGGCGCAGGAACGCAACCATGCCATCCACATAGGCATTCCAGTATCCCGGGTCGCCTCCGTTCACCGGCTTGTGGCTGCGTTCCATCAGCATGATCGCCTTTGCGGTCTGCCCCAGCTCCGCGCGAAGCTGGCCCTCGTGCCACGTGATGATGGCATTGCCTGCTGCCTTGGGCAGTGCGCCGTAGGCGGACAGCAGATCGGCAGCTTCGCGGGTACAGCCACGGTCGGCCAGCGTGCGCCAGCCACCTTCCAGGTCCTGATCGAACGCAGCCGGTTCCATCGCCAGCATCGCTGCACGGTCGTAGCGGCAATCGGGCGCTTCTGGCGGTTCTGCTGACGTGGCCATGGCAGCGGCCAGCGCAAAGGAAAGCAACATCCTCTCAACCTCCGTGTTGGTGACCTCCTGGCCACCATAACGGATCACGACCGTATGGCGGTCAATCGCCGAGCAGGGCGGTGTTGCGTACGGCACCCTTGTCGGCGCTGGTGGCGAGCAGGGCGTAAGCCTTCAACGCGCTGGTGACCTTGCGTGGGCGTGGTGCGCGTGGCTTCCAGCCGCTCGCATCGGCGTCGGCGCGGCGTTGGGCCAGCGTGGCCTCATCCAGCAGCAGGTCGATGCGGCGGGCGGGGATGTCGATGCGGATGCGGTCGCCATCTTCCACCAGACCGATCGTGCCGCCGCTGGCGGCTTCCGGCGAGACGTGGCCGATCGACAGGCCCGAGGTGCCGCCGGAAAAGCGGCCGTCGGTGAGCAGCGCGCACTGCTTGCCCAGCCCCTTCGATTTCAGGTAGCTGGTCGGGTACAGCATCTCCTGCATGCCCGGGCCGCCCTTCGGCCCTTCGTAGCGGATCACCACCACCTCGCCCGGCTGCACCTCGTCGGCGAGGATGCCGGCGACGGCGGCGTCCTGGCTTTCATAGACGCGCGCGGGGCCTTCGAACACATGGATCGATTCGTCCACGCCGGCGGTTTTCACCACGCAGCCATCGACAGCCAGGTTGCCGCGCAGCACCGCGAGGCCGCCCTCCAGCGAATACGCATGTTGCAGCGAACGGATGCAGCCCCCGGCGCGGTCCAGGTCCAGCGTCGGCCAGCGCGTGGCCTGGCTGAAGGCCTCTTGGGTGGGAATGCCGGCTGGGCCGGCCTTGAAGAAGGTGTGCAGGGTGTCGTTGTCACTGCGCACCACGTCCCAGCGTTTCAGTGCGTCGGCCAGGCTGGCGCTGTGCACGGTCGGCACTGTGGTATCGAGCAGGCCGGCGCGATCCAGTTCACCGAGGATGCCGAACACGCCGCCGGCGCGGTGCACGTCCTCGATGTGGTACTTCGGTGTGTTCGGCGCCACCTTGCACAGCTGCGGGACGCGTCGCGACAGCGCGTCGATGTGGGTCAGGTCGAAGTCGACCTCCGCTTCCTGCGCTGCGGCCAGCAGATGCAGGATGGTGTTGGTGGAGCCGCCCATGGCGATGTCCAGGGTCATCGCGTTGGCGAACGCGGCCTGGGTGGCGATCCCGCGCGGCAGCGCGCTCGGGTCTTCGCCGCCGTACCAGCGATGGCAGAGCTCGACGATCAGGCGGCCGGCGCGGCGGAACAGCGCCTCGCGGTCGGCATGGGTGGCCAGCGTAGTGCCGTTGCCGGGCAGCGACAGGCCCAGCGCTTCGGTCAGGCAGTTCATCGAGTTGGCGGTGAACATGCCCGAGCAGGAGCCGCAGGTGGGACAGGCGCTGCGCTCGAACGCGGCCACCTTCTCGTCGGAGGCGCTGTCATCGGCGGCCACCACCATCGCGTCGACCAGGTCCAGCTTGTGCTCGGACAGTCTGGTCTTGCCCGCTTCCATCGGCCCGCCGGAGACGAACACCACCGGGATGTTCAGGCGCAGCGCGGCCATCAGCATGCCAGGGGTGATCTTGTCACAGTTGCTGATGCACACCAGCGCGTCGGCGCAGTGCGCGTTGACCATGTACTCCACGGCGTCGGCGATGATCTCGCGGCTGGGCAGCGAGTACAGCATGCCGTCGTGGCCCATCGCGATGCCGTCGTCCACGGCGATGGTGTTGAATTCCTTGGCGACACCGCCGACCTGTTCGATCTCATGCGCGACCAGCTGGCCAAGATCCTTCAGGTGCACGTGGCCGGGCACGAACTGGGTGAAGGAGTTGGCGATGGCGATGATCGGCTTGTGGAAGTCGCCGTCTTTCATGCCGGTGGCACGCCACAGGGCGCGGGCGCCGGCCATGTTGCGGCCGGCGGTGGAAGTGCGGGAACGGTATTCGGGCATGGCGGGCGGAACGGGCGTGCCGTACGACGTGGGGGTCAGCCGATCATGGCCAATTTTTTCGGTTGCTGCTGCAACCACCGGAGGTGGTCCGGCCGGACTGCGCCCGGCACCCGCGGTAGTGCCGGCCGCTGGCCGGCAACCTCAACAGCAACAGCTGGCCTATCCGTGGGATGGCGGGGTGGGTCCGGTGGCAGGGGACGCCGTTAACCCGTCCATGGGGGCTTGGTCGCCGCATCCATGCGGCTCACTGATCTGGCTCCCTGAAAACGGACCCACCCCGCCTTCGACGTTTCCTGCGGCTGTTGGTAGGTGTCGACCTTGGTCGACACCGGTGGATCCACGTCATGCGCGGATGATGGGGAACGACGAAAATGAAAGGCCGTTCATCTTTCGCACTTTGCCGATTCCGGTTGCTGGCCCGGATTTGGCATCATTGGGGCATTGATCCGTCGACAGGGCATGAGGCCATGAAACGTTCCCGCACCACCGCGCTGCTGCTTATGAGCGCCGCGCCGCTGCTGTTCACCGCCTGCCAGAAGGAGCCGGAGGTGAAGGTGCAGGAAGGCCTGTACACCTCGGTGGAGGCCTGCACCGAGGCCACCGGTGATCCGTCGTCGTGCCGCAATGCCTTTGCCGAAGCGCAGAAGCAGGCCGCCGATGCGGCACCGAAGTACGCCAGCAAGGAAGCCTGCGAGAAGGACTACAAGCCGGAACAGTGCGTGCAGCAGCACACCTCGGCCGGCACCTCGTTCATCGGCCCGATGATGATGGGCTTCTTCATGTCGCAGATGCTGAGCAACCGCGGCGGCCTCGCCCCGCAGGCGCCGGCGTCGTCACCGGCTTACCAGGACAAGAACGCTGGCTGGGCGCGCCCGGCACCGGGCGGCACCGGCGGCCTGAACACCGCCAGCGGCATCGGTGCCGGCAAGGCCGGCCTGGCGCCGGTCACCAGCGAGCCGAACCGTGCGGTCACTGCCAGCCGTGGTGGCTTCGGCAACACCAGCGCGCGCCGCAGCAGCAGCGGCAGCTACGGCGGCTGATCGACCCATGCAGCGTATCCGGATTGCCGAGCGTGCCCAGTGGCGGGCACGCGCGGAGGAAGCGGGTTTCCGTTTCCATACCATCGATGGCCAGCCGTACTGGGATGAACGCGCGTACTACGCGTTCACCCTGCGCCAGATCGAACAGGACATCGAAGACCCCAGCGCCGAGCTGCACCAGATGGCGCTGGACCTGGTCGGTGATGTCATCGCCAGCGAGCGCCTGATGGACCAGCTGGCGATTCCGTCGCATTACCGCGACTGGATCGCCGACAGCTGGCGCCAGCGCCAGCCGCACCTCTACGGCCGCCTGGACCTGGCCTACGACGGCACCGGCCCGGCCAAGCTGTACGAGCTGAATTACGACACGCCGACCTCGCTGTTCGAGGCCAGCTTCTTCCAGTGGCAGTGGCTGGAAGACCAGCGCAACGCCGGCCGCCTGCCGCAGCATGCCGACCAGTTCAATGCGATCCATGAGGCGCTGGTCGAGCGCTTCGGCGAACTGGCCACGCAGCTGCCGCCGCCGCTGTTCTTCAGCGCGGTGGGCAGCTCCGAAGAAGACCGTGGCACTGTCGATTACCTGCGCGACTGCGCCTCGCAGGCCGGTCTGCATGGCCAGGCCATCGCCATCGAGGATATCGGCCTGTCCGAGGACGGCCGCTTCACCGCGCTGGATGATTCGGTGATCGGCACGCTGTTCAAGCTGTACCCGTTGGAAGACCTGATGGCTGAAGAGTTTGGCCGCGCGCTGCCCGGTTCCGGCGTGCAGCTGCTGGAACCGGCCTGGAAGGCGGTGCTGAGCAACAAGGGCATCCTGCCGCTGCTGTGGCAGCGCAACGTGGGCCATCCGAACCTGCTGGAGGCTCACTTCGATGACGGCAGCACGCTGCCGTCGGGCTGGGTGCGCAAGCCGCTGTTCTCGCGCGAGGGCGCCAACATCGAGATGCATCTGGCCGATGGCAGCACCCAGCGCAGCGACGGTCCCTACGATGGCCCGGCGATCATCCAGCGCGCACATCCGCTGACCCGCTTCGAAGGCGGCTATCCGCTGATCGGCAGCTGGGTGATCGGTGACCACGCCTGCGGCATCGGCATCCGCGAGGACGACAGCGCGATCACCCGCGACAGTGCGCGCTTCGTGCCGCACGCGATCGTAGATGAGGCACCGACGCGGATCTACGTCTGATGACGGTGCAGCGCTGGCCTGGCCGGCATGGGCGTGCCACGCCCGTGCCGGGTCGGCATTTCGATGACGGGCGCAGCCTGCAGGCATTCGCGGACCGCGTCGCGGTGCGTTGCCATCGCTGCGACACCTCCGGTTGGGTTATCGCCAGCTGGAAACCCTATCGATGGACCGCGCGTTTCCGCTGCACCGGCTGCAGTTCTGCGTTGGATAGTGGTGACTGGGTCGGTGCGGTCTACATGCTGGGCCGCCAACCTTGTGGATTCTGTGGGTATCAGTGGCTGCATGTGCGTCGCCGGGCTCCCGCCGGAGTGCCTGCACCGGCGTGCTTCGCTGCTCGATGTGCGCAATGTGATCGCAGTACCGATGTTTCGGTCGCGGTGCGTCCGTTGCGTGACGCCGAGCCTGCCGATCCGCACTTCGGATTGCCGCTGCGCCTGGTCGAACCGACCCGCGCGGGCCTGCTCTGGGCCTATAACGCTGAACATCTGCAGGCACTGCACGAATACGCGGGCGCGACGTTGCGCGAAAGCCGCGGCCATCACCGATCCATGTTCTCGCGCCTGCCGCAGTGGATGAAGCTGGCCCGCAACCGGGTGCTGCTGCAGCGTGCGGTGGAGCGGTTGCAGCGGCGGTTGTTGGGTGAGCGCTGATACGGCAGCCGAGCGTGGGCTCGGCTCTACGGAACAACACGTGTAGAGCCGAGCCCATGCTCGGCTCCGGTCAAGCGCAGGGCTACAACAACCCTTCGCGCTTCACCGCCAGATAGCGCTCCACCAGCGCGCCGGGCAGGGCGTCGGCGGTCACGTCCAGCACCATCACCTTCTCGTTGCGCAGTGCCTCGTGCGCCTTCGCGCGCTGCTGCAGGTACAGCGCGGCGGCACCGGCCTGGGTGGCGTCTTCCAGGGTCTGCACGTCACCCTCCAGCGCGCCATCCAGCTCGCGCTCGCGCAGGCTGGCCACGCATACCAGGTGGCGCCGCTGCAGCAGGCGCACCGCCGCCAGCAGGTCTTCGATGTCCTCGTCGCGCACATTGCTGACCAGCATCACCAGCGCACGCCGGCGCTGGCGCAGCGATACTTCGGTGGCCGCAGCCAGGTAGTCGGTGGCCACCGCGCGCGGCTGCAGGTCGTAGCTGGCGCGCAGCAGGTGCTCGACCGTGCCCATGCCGCGCTGTGGTGCCACCCAGCGGCGTTCGCCCCCGGCAGCGTACAGGCCGGCGGCATCGCCCTGGCGCAGCGCCAGGTAGGCCACCACCAGCGAGGCATTCAAGGCATGGTCGAAGTGCGAGAGCCCGCCTTCGCTGGCCAGCATGCGCCGGCCACTGTCGAGCATCAGCAGCAACTGCTGGTTCTTCTCGTCCTGGTACTCGCGCGAGATCAGCTTGCGCGCACGTGCGGTGGCCTTCCAGTCCAGCTGGCGCAGGCTGTCGCCGATGCGGTACTCGCGCATCTGGTGGAAGTCGGTGCCTTCGCCACGGCGGCGCTTGACGTGCGCACCGACCAGCCGCGAGGCCTGGTCGGCACTGAACAATGCGAAGCGGGTGAGCGGCACGAAGTTCGGATAGACCCGCACCTCCAGCGCCGGCGGCAGCGTGCGTTGCTGCCACCACAGGCGCCACGGCGAGCGCATGCGCAGGTGCACCCCCTCGAAGCGGAAGTGCCCACGCTGCAGCGGCTGCAGGTGGTAGTGCAGGGTGGATGCCGTACCGGCCTGCAGGCTCACGCGCTGCGGCAGCGCTTCCAGCGGCCAGCCGCCGGGCACCAGGTCGAACACCTGCACCGTCATCGATTGCTCGGCCTGCACACGCAACGCCGCCTCGCGGCGCATGCCCAGTGCCAGCGCTTCGGGCAGCTCGCGCTGCACCTGCGGCGATGCACGCCGCCACTGCCGCCACAGGTCCCACAGCGCGGGCAACGCGATGGCCACGGCCGCCAGTGCCCAGCTCCAGCGCGGCAGCCATCCGCCCAGCACCAGCCCGCCCAGGGCGGCCCAGGCCAGCAGCAGCGCCAGCAGCAGCGGGGCCGGCCTCATCGGCGCGGCGCTTCCACCTTGGCCAGCAGCGCGCCCAGCACGTCGTCGGCGTCCTGGCCCTCAATCTGCAGTTCCGGGGCCAGCGCGATGCGGTGCCGCAGCGCCGGGCGGGCGATGTCGCGCACGTCGTCCGGCGTGACGAAGTCGCGGCCGGCCAGCACCGCCTGTGCGCGCGAGGCACGCACCAGCGCGATGCTGCCGCGCGGACCGGCGCCGACGGCGATGCCCGGCCACTGCCGGGTGGCGGCGACGATGCGCACCGCGTAGTCGATCACCTCGTCATCGACGGTGATCGCCGCAGTGGCACGCTGCAGTTCCAGCAGCTCGCCGGCACCGAGCACACGCGGCACCTGGCTCAGGTCGAAATCGCTGGCAGCGCGGCCGCTGGTGATCGCGGTCACCATGCGCTTCTCGTCCTCCAGCTGGGGGTAGTCGATCAGCACCTTCAGCAGGAAGCGGTCCAGCTGTGCTTCCGGCAGCGGGTAGGTGCCTTCCTGCTCCAGCGGGTTCTGCGTGGCCAGCGCCATGAACGGCGGCGCCAGGGTGAAGGCCTTGCCCTCAATGGTCACCTGGCCTTCCTGCATTACTTCCAGCAGCGCCGACTGGGTCTTGGCCGGTGCACGGTTGATCTCGTCGGCCAGCAGCAGGTTGGTGAACACCGGGCCGCGGCGGATCTTGAAGCTCTCGCTCTTCGGGTCGTACACCGCGTGGCCACTGACGTCGCTGGGCATCAGGTCGGGGGTGAACTGCACGCGCCCGTAGTCCAGCTCCAGGGCCTGTGCCAGTGCACGCACCAGCAGGGTCTTGCCCAGCCCGGGCACGCCCTCGATCAGCACGTGGCCACCGGCCAGCAGCGCCACCAGGATCTGGTCCAGTACATCGGCCTGGCCGATGAAGGCGTGTCCAACGGCGGTGCGGATGGCATCGACGCGTTCGATCAGGCGGGCGTTGGCGGCCGCCGGCAGCTCGGGGACTTCGGTCATAGCAGGGATCTCATCTGGAGCAGCAAGCGGATACGCTCGCGCAGGGCGGAGGAATCGTGCGGCGGAGGTGGCGTCAGTGCGGCGGCAACACGGCCTTGCGGCCACTTCAGCAGTTCGGCGATGGCCTGTTCGCGTGGCGCACCATCCAGTGCGGCAGCCACCGGTGCGCGCAGGCGCAGGCGGTGCAGGAACAGGGCGAGAACGGCCTCGTACAGGCGCGTACCGTGGCCGAAACGCAGCAGCAATTCACCACTGGCGTGCACGTGTTCCAGCAGCGAACGGCGTTCCAGTACCGGTGACGGCAGCAGGCTGCCGAAGCGTTGCGAGCGGGCCCACAACCAGCCCAGCAGGGCCAGCAGCAGCGGCGCCCACAGCGGCCAGCCCTGGTAGAACAGGCGCGCCCACAGCGACGGTGGACGGCTGGCATAGATCAGCCAGACCGCACCCTTGCCGTAGTTCGGATCGAGCAGATAGCGGGTCAGGTCGCGGTGAGCCTTGTCGTGCAGGCCATCGCTGGCACCGCCGGCAGCCGCGGCCAGGCGCGCGGCAGGCGAGTCGACATCACCGCGCAGGAACTCCATGTCCGCCAGCACGCTCACCTTGCCCTGGCCATGGCGCAGGCGCGCGAACACCAGGTCACGGTCACCGCCCCAGCGGCGTTCGGCCTGCGCATTGGCGGCAAAACCCAGGGTGAAGCGGCGGCCAGCACAGAATTCAACGTGGCCAGGATCGTCGTCGACATGGAACGGCTGGCAATCGCTGCGCTGGAACAGGCTGTCCACGCCCAGCCGGTCCAGCAGGGGGCCCTGCGTGCTGCCGGTATCGTCCTCGACCGGCGGCGGTGTACGTACAAGCAGGTGGCCGCCACGGTCGACCCAGTCCAGCAGCGCGCTGGCAACGGGCGCCGGCAGTTCGCTGCTGTCCTGCAGCACCACCAGCGTGTCGTGCGGACCCAGCGCCATCTGCTGCAGGTCCAGCCGCGGCCGCGAGTGCACGGCGATGCCATCAGCGCGCAGGGCCTGGCCGAGCACGTACAGCGGGTTGTAGGCCGCCTCGCCCCGTGGCGGCAGCCGGATGGTCTCGGTTACCCGCTCGTGCGTGCGCAGGTAGAGGATCGCCAGCGGTACGCCGAGCAGCACCAATGCACCGAGCAGCAGCGACCAGAACAGGCGCGGACTCATGCCTGCCACCCGTACTGCTGGCGCAGGGCATCGGCCATCGCATCGAAATCGGCGCGGCTGGGCAGGCGGCCACCGTAGGCGGCGTACTGCCACATGCGCACGATGCGCGCGAACAGGTCACGGTCGCTGGCCTCGGGCATGCGCCGCGACGCGCGCAGGCATTGCGCTTCGGTGGCACCGGGTGGAAGCGCGATACCGCTGCGCTCGCCCACCGTGCGCACGCTGGCGCGGTACAGAAGGGCCAGCGCCTGCCGCGGCCGGCCCTGGTCCCAGAGCAGGCCGGCCTGGGTGGCCACGTCCGGCGGCAGCACCACCGGCAACTCCACCTGTTCCTCCACCACCGGCGGTGCGGCCTCGGCCTTGCGTCGGCCACTGCCCCGCAGCCACGGCAGCCACAGCCGTGCGGTCAGCAGCAGCACCAGCAGCAGGACGCCGAGCAGCCCCCACAGGCCCCATTCGGCCAGCCGCGCCAGCCAGGCGATGCCGTCCTTGCGCGCTTTGCGTTCACCGTTGCTGTTGGTGCCACGCTGCAGCTGCTTGTCTTCCTTCTTCTCTTCCTCGGCCTGTTCGATCGGCTTCCAGCGGGTGACCTGGCGGGTCGGGCGCTGCAGCGGGTCTTCATAGGCGCGGTTCACTGCCTGACGGAAACCGGCGGTGTCCACCGGCGTACCGCCGAAGATCGCTGCCGGGGTGTTGGCCGGGTCGATGGTCGGTGCTTCGTCGCTTTCCTCGGCGTCGATGCCACGGTCGTTGGGCTTGCCCATGGCTCGTTCGGGCTCGGCGTCTGTGTCCTGCGCATGCACCGGTGCGGAGACCAGCGGCAGTGCCAGGCACAGCAGCAGGGCCAGCGTCGATGCCGCCGGCAGCAGCCGCTCGCGCAGGCGGCGCAGAGCGATCTCCACATCCCAGGCTTCCATCTGCGTGCGCCGGTTCAAGTACAGGCCAAAGCCCGCACCGACGAAGAACGGGCCGATCAGCACCGAGGCCAGCCAGCACGCCAGGTTGAAGCCCAGCCGTGCCCATGCGGGTGTGTCCTGGCCGATCATGTCCCATGCGGCGCGCCATGATTCGGACATCAGCTCCAGTGGCATGAACATGAACACCGCACCGATCGCGCCGGATACCAGTACCACTTCGAAGGCCATGCAGCTCACGGTCAGCACCAGTGCCGCGCCTGCAGCCCCGGCGGCCACCGCACGGCGGCGTGGGCCGCGCTGGTCCGGTGTGTTGCCTTCCAGCAGGTTCACCGGCAGGCACAGGCTGCGCAGTACGCTGAAGCGGCGCCAGCCCAGGTAGCCCCAGAAGCCGCTGTTGCCCCAGTGACGTTGCGCACGCAGCGCGGCCAGCGTGCCGACTGGTTCACCGAAGATGCCGCGCGACAGCACATACAGCGGCGCACGTTCGAACAGCGGTTTGCACCACCACATCGCCAGCCAGGCCCAGCCGAAGGCATCCAGCCACCAGCCCAGCGCGTTGAAGATCACGAACAGCGGTGCACTGGCCAGCAGCCAGCTGCCCCACAGCGCGCGCGCGTGACGGCGGGACAGCGCGGTGCCCAGCTCCATCGCTTCCCAGCCACTGCGGGCACGCAGCGCCACGTCCAGGTGGTCAATGCGCATGGCCAGCTCCACGTCCGCCGCGCCACAGCCACAGCAGCACGCCGGCCCACAACACACCGGCCACGCTGAACTTGCCCCATGCAGGTACTTCGGCGATCGATGACCAGAAGGCTTCGATGAAGGCGGCCACCAACAGCATGAAGGCGACGCCGAGGCACAGCCGCGCGCCGATGCGGCCGCCGTCGACGAGTGCATCCAGGCGGCTGCGCCGGCCCGGCGCCAGCAGCTTCATGCCCAGCTGCAGGCCGGCACCGCCGGCGATCACGATCGCAGTCAGCTCGAAGGCGCCGTGGCCGACCACGAAGCGCCAGAACGGGTCGCCATGGCCGATGTGCTGCAGGTGGCCTGCCACTGAACCGATGATCACGCCGTTGAACAGCAGCACCAGCAGCGTGCCCAGCCCGGCCAGCAGCCCGCTGGCGAAGGCGCGCAGGGCGATGCTGATGTTGTTCATGATGTAGTGGCCGAACATCATCCAGTCGGTGCCGCTGTCACGCCCCAGGCGCTCGGCGGCGGGATCGTACATGCGCTCCATCTCGGCGATCTGGCGGTTGTCCATCAGCATGTGGATCAGGTCCGGATAGACCTGCACCAGCACGAAGCAGGCCACCGCCGGCAGCGCGAACATCGCCAGCGCCGCCCACATGCTGCGCGCCTGGCTGCGCACCAGCAGCGGAAAATCGGCCACCAGGAACTCCAGGGCACGCCGCCAGCGCGTTGGCGGCGTGCGATACAGCACGCTGTGGCCCTGCTGCATCAGCTGCTGCAGGCGTTGCACCAGCTGCGGGCTGTAGCCGCGCTCGCGGGCCAGCGCCAGCTGCTGGCACAGCCGCCGGTAGCGCTGCGGGAAGGTAGTGTCGTCCAGTGCCAGGCCGCTGGCCTTGCGGCGCGTGCGGCGTGAGGCGCCGGCACGCAGCAGCAGCCACTGCTCCAGATCCTGCCATTCCTGCTGGTAGCGGGCGACGAACTGCTCCTGTTTCATCGCCGCCCCAGCAGCCAGTTGGCCATCGCATACAGGCGCAACACGCCGACCTGGCCGTGGGTGCCGGTCAGTGGCTCGGCAATACCGGCCAGCTCCTGCTGGCGCGCCGCCGACAAGCGTGGCGCGCGCTCGGCGAATGCCATCAGCGCGGCCTGTTCCTCTGGTCGCAGGGGCTGCGGCGGGGCCAGCACGCTGCCGATGGTCGGCGGCGGTGGCAGGTACAGCGCGGGTGCATGCACCACCACAGTGCCTGCCACCAGGTCGCCCAGACGGCGGCCATGCGGATCGAACAGGCTGCTGATCAGGCCCAGCGCATAGCCGAAGGGCAGCATGTCCACCGTGCGCAGCAGGTTGCGGGTGATCGCCGCCATCCAGCCTGCCGGCGCGCCATCGCGGGACAGCACGCGCAGCCCCAGCGCACGCTTGCCCAGGGTGCGTCCCCACACTGCTTCGCAGACGATCGGGTAGGCCCAGTAGACCAGGAACATCAGCACCAGGTAGAGGCCGGAACCGAACTGGTCCAGCAGTGCCAGCGGAATCGACATCAGCACCAGTGCCGCGATGCGCACGCCGAGATCGACCAGCCAGGCCATCGCCCTCGGTACCGGGCCGGCTGCAGGCAACTGCAGCGGCACACCCTCCGGCGTTACCACCTCGCGGTAGGTATCGAGCATCGGTGCGGCCATCAGCGTGATGGCCTTCGTTGTGGGCGCCGGAGTCCTCTCCGGCAGGCAGCCACAGGCATGGGGGTCTCGACAGGTCCTGGTCGGGCCCAGACTTTAGCAGAGCCGCATGGCGGCGTTGGCCGCTCAGCCCAGGTATTCGTCCTTCAGCCGCACGTAGTGGTCGGCCGAGTAATGCAGCGCCTCGATTTCCTTGTCGCTCAGCGTGCGTGCCGGGCGGGCCGGGTTGCCCACCCACAGCTCGCCTTCGCCGACCACCTTGCCCGGGCCGACCACGGCACCGGCGCCGACGAAGCCATGGCGCTCGACCCGCGCGCCGTCGAGGATGCAGGCACCCATGCCGATCAGGCTGTAATCACCGATGGTGCAGGCGTGGATGATGCAGCCGTGGCCGACGGTCACGCCTTCGCCGATCAGGGTCGGGTAGCCGGCCTTGTTGTAGGGGCTGTGGTGGCTGACGTGGATGATGGTGCCGTCCTGCACGTTGGTGCGTGCGCCGATGCGCACGTAGTTGACGTCACCGCGGATGATCGTGCCCGGCCACACCGAGACGTCCTCGCCCAGCTCCACGTCACCGATGATCGTGCACGACGGGTCGATGTACACGCGCTCGCCGAGGACGGGCATCTTGTCGCGGAAGGGGCGCAGCGGGTTCATCGATGTCTCCGGAAATCAGGGCGTCCGCGACGATGATACGCGCTCGGCCAATGGCGACCCCGCCACCCGCAACTGCCGGAATGCCTCATGCATCCGTGTCGACCAAGGTCGACACCTGCCAGAACGGATCGCGCGCCGCATTGGTGGATGGCATCCACCGATCCCGCGTTACGCCACGCGGCCGCGGCGTGCACGCTCCAGGTGCACCAGCAGCAGCGAGATTGCCGCGGGGGTCATGCCCGGAATGCGCTGCGCCTGGCCGATGGTCTGCGGGCGCACGCGCTCCAGCTTCTGCAGCGCTTCGGCCGACAGCCCGCGCACCGCCGCGTAATCGAAGGCTTCGGCGATTGGCGTGGCTTCATGCCGCTGCTGGCGCTCGATCTCCTCGCGCTGGCGGTCCAGGTAGCCGGCGTACTTCACGCCGATCTCCACCTGTTCGGCCACCTTGGCGTCGGCCACCGCCGGGCCCAGCGACGGCACCTGCATAAGCTGCGCGTAGTCCAGCTCGGGGCGCTTGATCAGGTCCAGCACGCTGGTCTCGCGGCTGACCGCCACACCCAGCGTGTCCTGCACTTCGCGGCCCAGCGCATTGGCCGGGGTTGCCCACAGCGCGCCCAGGCGTGCGCGTTCGGCAGCAACAGCGGCCTGTTTGGTCTCGAACGCGTTCCAGCGGCGGTCATCCACCAAGCCCATCTCGCGGCCGGCCGGCGTCAGGCGCTGGTCGGCATTGTCCTCGCGCAGCTGCAGGCGGTACTCGGCGCGGCTGGTGAACATGCGGTAGGGCTCGTTGGTACCGTGAGTGATCAGGTCATCCACCAGCACGCCCAGGTACGCCTCGTCGCGGCGCGGGCACCAGCCGTCCAGCCCGCGCACCTGGCGTGCAGCGTTGAGGCCGGCCAACAGGCCTTGCGCGGCGGCTTCTTCATAGCCGGTGGTGCCGTTGATCTGGCCGGCGAAGAACAGGCCGTTGACCAGCTTGGTTTCCAGCGAAGCCTTCAACCCGCGTGGATCAAAGAAGTCGTACTCGATCGCGTAGCCCGGGCGGGTGATATGCGCGTTGCCGAAACCGCGGATGCTGCGCACCATCTCCAGCTGCACGTCGAACGGCAGCGAGGTGGAGATGCCGTTGGGGTAGATCTCGACGATGCCCAGGCCTTCGGGTTCGACGAAGATCTGGTGGCTGGCCTTCTCGGCAAAGCGCACCACCTTGTCCTCGATGGACGGGCAGTAGCGCGGGCCGATGCCCTCGATCTGGCCGCTGTACAGCGGTGAGCGGTGCAGTGCGTCGCGGATGATCTGGTGGGTCTGTTCGGTGGTGTGGGTGATCCAGCAGCTGACCTGCTGCGGATGCTCGTCCACCGAACCCAGGAAGGACATCACCGGGCGCGGCGAGTCGCCGGGCTGCTCATCCATCACGCTGTAGTCCAGCGAGCGGCCGTCGATGCGCGGCGGCGTGCCGGTCTTCAGGCGGTCCACCTGGAACGGGCGCTCGCGCAGGCGCGCGGCCAGCGTGGTGGCCGGCGGGTCGCCCATGCGGCCGGCGGCGTACTGGGTCGGGCCGACATGGATCTTGCCGGCCAGGAAGGTGCCGGCGGTCAGCACCACGGCCTCGGCGTCGAAGCGCAGGCCGGTCTGGGTGATGACCCCGCGCACGGCGTCGCCTTCGATGACCAGGTCATCGACGGCCGCCTGGAACACGGTCAGGTTGGCCTGGCCTTCGACGATGGCGCGGATCGCCATGCGGTACAGGTTGCGGTCGGCCTGGCAGCGGGTGGCGCGCACGGCCGGGCCCTTGGAGGCGTTGAGGGTGCGCCACTGGATGCCGGCGCGGTCGGCGGCATGCGCCATCGCACCGCCGAGCGCGTCGATTTCCTTGACCAGGTGGCCCTTGCCGATGCCGCCGATGGCCGGGTTGCAGCTCATCGCACCCACGGTTTCGATGTTGTGGGTCAGCAGCAGGGTGCGCACGCCGGTGCGGGCCGCGGCCAGCGCGGCTTCAGTGCCGGCGTGGCCACCGCCGATGACGATGACGTCGTAACGATGGAAGGACGGGTTCATGGGGGCTGTTCAGCTTGGGGCAGGCGCGGCCGGGGGCGGCGCCGGGGTGGCGATTTTAGCGCCATTCGGGGTCCGGACGCCGGCGCCGGCCAGTTGGCGGCGAAATCGGCCCTAAAGTTGGCAGGATTTTTGCAGATAACCCAATAGCACCCATCGTGGCTGGCGCCGCAGGCGCCCGTGACCGGAATTGGAACAGGGGCCGGTACAGGCGCACGATGGGGGAGCAGAGGGCCGGCAGTCGGGGGACTGTCCGGCCCTGTTTTTTTGCGGCTGTCAGGAAGGCGCCATCCACGCATGGCGTGGATCTACCGAAACCCAGGCTCTCGCCGGTTGGGGACCCGATAAAACAAACGGCCCCGCATTGCGGGGCCGTCTGCCTTCAGAGGTGCCGACATCCGACAGGGCCGGAACAGGGGGGATCCAGATGTTCCTGTCGGATATCGACGTAGAGCTTTGTGCGGCGGCCCCTGTCGTTCTTGTCACTTTGTGACGCGGGCCGTCACTGTTCGCGTAGATTGCGGCTTGGACCGTGTGAAATGCAAGACGGTTCAGCGCTCAACTGTGCGTTGCGTCGCACGATCCATGTTGCGCCAGGGGGAACCGTTCATCCTCGGCGCACTCGGTGCCGGTGCCGGACGGGCCTGGGGCGCCGAGGGCTGGGCGTTCGACTGCGGCGGGCGCCGCATCGAATCCATGTTCCGCCACGGCGAACCACCGTTGTACGACGGCCGTGACGGCGGCGGGGGACGATGCTCGCCACCATTGCCCGGGCGCGGCGGCGGGCGGTGGTTGTGCGGCGGTCGGTAGATCGGGCGCGAGTAATACGGGTTGCCGTAGCCGCCGTAGTAGCCGCCATAGCCACCGTAGTAGGGGCCGTAGTTGTAGGGATAGCCGGCCGGGTAGCGGTACTCCACCGACGGCGCACCGTGGTAGTAGCTGCCGCTGCGGCCGCCGCCGACATAGTCGTAGGTGGTGCAGCCGGTCAGGGCCAGCAACAGGCCACCGGCAAGCATCAGGCGCATTTTCATGGTGGGTCCCCCCAGAGGACGGGTGTGCAGTCAGCTTCGGGCGCCGGCGTTGAATCGGCCCTTAATTCTGCCGGCCAGGATGAATGGAGGCGTAGGCCTGCATGCTGGCATGACCTGCGCCCCGGTCGCCAGCGCGAAGCCATACGTTAATCTTGCGTCATGAGCGATTCACTGTTGCCCCGCGCCGATGACGTCCTGCTTGCTGCGGCGAGGATTGCCCCGCATGCCAGCGTGACCCCGGTACTGCGCTCGCGCATGCTTGATGCGCTGGCCGGCGCGCAGCTCGCGTTCAAGGCCGAGCACCTGCAGCGCGGCGGCGCATTCAAGTTCCGTGGTGCCTGCAACGCGGTGTGGTCGCTGGAGGCCGATCGCGCCAGTGCCGGCGTGGTCACGCACTCCTCCGGCAATCATGGCGCCGCCTTGGCGCTGGCCGCGCGCACGCGTGGCATTCCCTGTCACGTGGTGGTGCCGGAAGGCGCGGTGGCGGCCAAGCTGGCCAACATCGCGCGCCATGGCGCCACCCTCTGGCGCTGCCCGCCGACCACCGCCGATCGTGAGGCCGCCTGCGCCAAAGTGCAGGCCGATACCGGCGCGACTCTCGTCCATCCATACACCGACCCGGCGGTGATGGCGGGGCAGGGCACCGCCGCGCTGGAGCTGCTGCACAGCGACGGCCCGTTCGACGTGCTGGTGGTGCCGGTGGGCGGCGGTGGCCTGGCCAGCGGCACCGCGCTGGCCCTGCAGCACGCCAGCCCGCAGACCCGCCTGGTGCTGGCCGAGCCAGCCGGAGCCGACGATACCGCGCGCTCGCTGGCCGCTGGCGAGCGCCAGGGCGCGTTCGCCCCGGACACGATCTGCGATGGACTGCGTACCCTGATCGGCGCGCCGAATTTCGAATTGCTGCGCGCGGCAGGTGCCGAGGTGATCGTGGTTGATGACACCGCGACGATGGCGGCGATGCGCCTGCTGTGGGAGGTGCTCAAGCAGGTGGTCGAGCCATCCTCGGCCACCGTACTGGCCGCGGTGCTGGCACAGCCGCAACGTTTTGCCGGCCTGCGCGTGGGCCTGGTGCTGTCCGGCGGCAACGTCGACCTGCCCGCGTTGCGCTGGGGGGCGCCATGAGCCGCGACCGGCATCGGCCTCGCACCGGCCTGCTGGGCTGGCTGTGGCGGCTGTTTGTCCTGCTGGTGATCTGGCTGCTGGGTGTGACTGCCTGGATCGTCTGGGTCGGCGAGCGCGACCAGGCCGCCAAGGCCGACGCCATCATCGTGCTGGGTGCCGCCGCCTACGACGCCAAGCCGTCACCAGTGTTCGAAGAACGCATCCGCCATGGGCTGGATCTGTATGAAGCACGCTATGCGCCGCTGCTGATCTTCACCGGTGGCTATGGCGGCACCGGTGCGCGCTTCTCCGAATCGCAGGTGGCGCGGCGTTATGCGCTCAAGCATGGCGTGCCGGACGACGCTATCCTGATCGAGACCGCTTCGCGCAACACCGTGCAGAACCTGGTCGAAGCCAAGCGACTGATGGACCAGCGCGACCTGCACCGGGTGATCATCGTCAGCGACCCGCTGCACATGGCGCGCGCGCTGCGACTGAGCAAGGCACTGGGCATCGATGCGCTGGCCTCGTCCACGCCCAGCACGCGCTTCCGCAGCTTCCACACCAGCTGGCGCTTCCTGGTGCAGGAGATCTACTTCTTCCACCGCGACCTGGTGCGCCCGCCGCTGAGTTCGCCGGCCAATACCTGAGGGCGGAAGCCTGCGTTGGGCGCGGCGTCGCATTGGGTAGTGCCGGCCGCTGGCCGGCAGATGCCCACCATGGAATCGTGAGGTTGCCGGCCAGCGGCCGGCACTACCAGACGATCAGGTCTGCTTGCGCCGGATTGGAATCGCCGACACCGGTACCGAGGCCACGTCATGCCCGCCTTCGCGGATCGGTGCGCCCGGGTCCGGTGCCCAGGCATGGGCATAGATCACTTCCCAGCTGCTGGGCAGCTTGCCGTCGCTGCGCCGCATCGGTTCATACGCCGCTGCCGCCGCCGCGAAACGGCTACGCCCGGTCAGCGTATGGCGGCGGTCCACCCGTGCGTTGGTTGCGCCCATCGCGCGCAGTTCGCGCATCAACGAGGGCAGGTCGTCGTAGGTCAGGGTGAACAGATCGCGGTCCAGCACCGGGTCACGGAAGCCGGCCATCATCAGCGCATCACCGAACTGGGCGATCTGTGCAAAGCGGCTGACGTGCGGGCGGTCATCGGCGGCGGCGAAGGCTTCGTTGAGTTCGATCAGCGTTTCCGGGCCGAAGGTGGAGCACACCAGAAGGCCACCGGGCTTGAGCACACGGCGGAACCCGGCGAACACCGCCGGCAGGTCGTCCACCCACTGCAGGCACAGGTTGCTGAAGATCACGTCCACGCTGTTGTCGGCCAGCGGCAGCGCAGCGGCGTCGCCGCACAGGCGCTGGAACGGCTTCCACCAGCCGGCCTGGCGCTTGGCCTGGTCCAGCATCGGCAGCGCCACGTCCAGCGCGATCACCTGCGCCTTCGGCCAGCGCTTCTTCATCAACGCACTTGCATGGCCGGTGCCGGCGCCGATGTCCAGCACCACCTCGGGCTTGCGTGCCTCCAGGTAGTCCAGCGATTCGATCAGCCGCGACTGCACCTCGCGCTGCAGGGCGGCGGCAGCGTCGTAACTGGTGGCGGCACGCGCGAACGCGCGACGGACATGGCGGGCATCGAAGTGGGACGGCATTGCGAACTCTCTTAGAACGTACCGGGGTAGGCGCCGCCGTCGATCAGCAGATTCTGCCCGGTGAGGTAACCGGCCTGTGCACTGCACAGGAAGGCGCAGGCGGCGCCGAATTCGTCAGGCGTGCCGAAGCGGCCGGCGGGAATCTGCTGGCGGCGGCGTTCGGCGACTTCGCCGGCATCGCCGTCCTTGCCCGCACTGTGGGCGAAGTTGGCGCGCAGGCGGTCGGTGTCGAACTGGCCGGGCAGCAGGTTGTTGATGGTGACGTTGTGGGCCACGGTGCGGCGCGCCAGGCCGGCGACGAAACCGGTCAGACCACTGCGCGCGCCGTTGGACAACGCCAGGATGTCGATCGGGGCTTTCACCGCCGACGAGGTGATGTTGACGATGCGGCCGAAGCCACGCGCGATCATCGCGTCGACGGTGGCGCGGATCAGCGCGATCGGCGCCAGCATGTTGGCGTCCAGCGCGGCGATCCAGTCGTCGCGCTCGAAATTGCGGAAGTCGCCCGGTGGCGGGCCACCGGCATTGGTGACCAGGATGTCCACCTGCGGGCATGCGGCCAGCGCCGCAGCACGGCCGGCCTCGGTGGTGACGTCGGCGGCGACCGCGCGGACCTCAACGGCACCGGGCAGGGCGCTCAGCCCTGCGGCGGCAACCTGCAGTGCCTCCTCGCCACGAGCCACGACCACCACGTTGACGCCCTCGCGCACCAGCGCACGCGCGCAGCCCAGGCCCAGCCCCTTGCTTGCGCCGCAGACCAGTGCCCAGCGGCCGTTGATACCCAGATCCATGCGTCAATCCTGCGGAATTCGGAGGGGGCTCATTGTCCGCCATCGGCCGGTGACAGGCCGGCAACGAAGTGTTGCAGGGCGGCGGCCACCTCATCGGCATGGCCGAGGAAAGGCGCATGTCCACCATGGGCGATCGTCAGCGCCTGCGCGCCCGGGGCCAGCGCCGCGGCGGCCTGCATCGCCACCGGAGACACCAACCGGTCTCGCTGGCCGGCGATCCACAGGCTGGGCTTGCCCAGCGTCGGCAGCGCGCCGCGCAGATCGGTGCTTTCGAGCAGGCGCAGGCCTTCCAGCAGGGCGCGTTCGGTGGGCGCACCGCGCTCGACCAGGCGCTGCCGCAGGATGCGCAGCTCCTCGCGGGCGTGTGCCGAGCCCATCACGTCCAGCGCGAGGAAGCGTTCCAGGGTGCCGCCGAAGTCGGTGGCCAGCTCGCGCCCGAACTGCTCGAACACCGCCGGTTCCACTGCATGCGGCCAGTCTTCGCCACGCACGAAGCGTGGCGTGGCCGCGATCATCGCCAGCCCGCGTACCTTGGGCAGCGTCGCCGCCGCGTGCAGCGCGAACAGACCGCCCAGCGACCAGCCGCACCACACCGCCGGCGGCGTGGCCGCGGCAATGGCGTTGACCACGAACGGCAGGCGCAGCGGCGTGCTGTCCTCGCGGCTGTGGCCATGGCCAGGCAGATCAACCAGATGCAGGGTGAACCGATCGGCCAAGCGCTGCACCAGCGGCGCGAACACACCGCCCTGCAGGGCCCAGCCATGGATCAGTACCAGGTCCGGCCCTTGGCCGGTGACGTCGATATGCATGGGAAAACGACAGCAGGCTCAGGCAAAGACAGGCAACGGCGGTGGCGCGGCGTCACGCACCGCCAGGGTCACGCGATCGCGCGCGCTGGCGAGAGCCTCCACCAGGCCGCGCACCTGTTCCGGCGTATGCAGCGCGGATAGTGTGATGCGCAGGCGCGCCTTGCCTTCGGGCACCGTGGGCGGACGGATCGCGCCGACCAGCCAACCGGCCTGTTCCAGCGCCTTGGACATCGCCACGGCGCGGTGATCGTCACCACACAGCAGCGGTTGTATCGGCGTCTCCGAAGCCATCAGGTCCAGCCCATGGCGACGTGCTTCGCTGCGGAACAGCGCGATCAGGTCGGTCAGCTTGGTGCGACGCCAGTGGTCGCGGCGCGCCAGGCGCACTGCTTCAAGCGCAGCAGCGGCCATCGCCGGTGGCACGGCGGTGGTGTAGATGTACGGGCGCGCGGTTTCGGCCAGATGCTCGATCAGGTCGTCGCGGCCGAGCACCAAGGCGCCGGAACCACCCAGTGCCTTGCCCAGCGTGACCAGCTGCAGCGGCACATCGTCCACGCCCAGTCCGGCGGCGGCCACGGCACCACGGCCATCACCGACGACGCCTACACCGTGCGCATCATCCACATAGAACAGCGCCTGTTGCAGGCGTGCCACAAGCGACAATGCACGCAGCGGTGCGATGTCGCCGTCCATGCTGAAGACACCATCGGTGGCCAGCATTGCCGCGCCGTCGGGCGCGTGCTTGAGCTGGCGCATCGCGCCTTCCGCATCCAGGTGCGGGTAGCGGCGCAGGCGCGCACCGGCCAGCCGGGTGGCATCAAGGAGGCTGGCGTGGTTGAGCTTGTCCTGTACGCAGACATCGTCCTCTTCGCTCAGCAGTGCCTGCTGCACCGCCAGATTGGCGGCGAAGCCACTGCCGAACAGCAGCGCACGCGGATAGCCCAGCCACTCGGCCACCTCGCGTTCCAGCGCCTCATGCAGGGCGTGGTGGCCGCAGACCAGGTGCGAGGCACCGGCGCCAGCGCCTTCGCGTGCGGCGGCGTCCTGCAGCGCGTTGACCACGCTGAACTGCTGGGCCAGGCCCAGGTAGTCGTTGCTGCAGAAGCCGGTCAGCCACTGGCCGTCCACTTCCAGGCGCACGCCATCACGTCGGGTGACCGTGCGTCGCGGGCGGCGACGGCCTTGGGCATCGCGCAGAGCGCGCTGGGCGTGGAGGCGGGCGGTCAGGTCGGGGCGGGCCATGGTGGCTGAATGCGTCGACGGAGCGGCTAGGGTAGCGCGTTGCCGCGGCGCCTGCTTGCGGCCCGTCTCAGGCCGCGTGAGCGCAGCCGCAGCCGGGTGCATCGGCGCTGATATCGGCGTGCACGGTGCCGCCGTGGTCGTGGCCTTCGGCATCCACCTGCACGGCCATCGGCTGCAACCCCAGCCGCGCGAACAGAGCCAGGTCGCGCTCGCTCTCCGGGTTGCCGGTGGTCAGCAGCTTGTCGCCGTAGAAGATCGAATTGGCACCGGCCAGGAAACACAGCGCCTGAAGCTCGTCGCTCATCGCCTCGCGCCCGGCCGACAGCCGCACCATCGCGCGCGGCATGGCGATGCGGGCCACCGCAATCATGCGCACGAACTCGAACGGGTCCAGTTCGGCACTGCCATGCAGCGGCGTGCCCGCCACCTGCACCAGCTTGTTGATCGGCACCGAATCCGGATGCGCCGGCAGCGTGGCCAGTGCCAGCAGCAGGCCAACGCGCTGCGCGCGCGTCTCGCCCATGCCGACGATGCCACCGCAGCAGGTCTTCAGGCCGGCATCGCGCACGTGCTCCAGCGTATCCAGACGGTCCTGGTACTGGCGCGTGTGGATGATCGAATCGTAGTAGTCCGGCGCGGTGTCGAGGTTGTGGTTGTAGTAGTCCAGGCCCGCATCCTTCAGCGCACGTGCCTGCTCGCCACTGAGCATGCCCAGCGTGGCGCAGGTCTCCAGGCCCAGCGCCTTCACCCCGGCGATCATCGCCGCCACCTTCGGAATGTCGCGGTCCTTTGGCGATCGCCACGCGGCACCCATGCAGAAGCGCGATGCACCGGCGGCCTTGGCCTGGCGCGCCTTGGCCAGCACCGCGTCGGTCTCCATCAGCTTCTGCGCATTCACCCCGGTGCTGTAGCGCTGCGCCTGCGGGCAGTACGCGCAGTCTTCCGGGCAGCCTCCGGTCTTCACCGACAACAGCGTGGACACCTGCACCTGCGCCGGATCGAAGTGCTCGCGGTGCACCGCGGCGGCGCGGAACAGCAGCTCGGGGAACGGCAGATCGAACAGCGCCTGCAGTTCGTCGTGATGCCAGTCGTGGCGGATGGCAGCAGCCATGGCGGACCTTGGGTACGAGTGGAGCGAGGGCGGCAGTGTGGGTGGGTTGGTGAATGCTGTCAACTAATTGGTAATTAAGTCGGTTTACAGAAATCGACTGCCAGAAATGCGCGCTACGGTGTAAGTTCATTGCCGCATACGGACTCGCGAGCACGTGCCATGGACAGCTACCAGCCCTACCCGATCCGCCGCCATGCGGTGCTGTGCAGCCTGGCCGAACTGCCTGACGGCCGCCTGCGCGTGGTGATGGATGATCTGCGCCAAGCGGGGGAACCCGGGCACTGGCAGCACAGGGTCTTCGTGACCCTCAGGGACTACGCGGCGGGGGCGGGGCAGCTCGATCCGTCGACGTTGCCTGACGAGGAGCTGCAGAAGGTCGGTCTGTTCGTGCTGGCTCGCCTGCTGGCCATCAATGGTTGCCTGCACCACGCCGATGAGGCGCCCGACGGCGATGCCCATCTGACCGGGCAGCAGCGGCAGAGCATCGCCGCGCTGACCGACGACGACATTGCATGGATCGACGGACAGTTGCTTTCACACTGCGATGGGCAGTTCCGGAAAGTCGCCTACATCGTGGGGAACGCGATATCGCTGGACCCGCAGCGCCGCCCCAGCATTACCGATGTCTTCTACGCCCAGCGCGTGCGCGAACTGGTTGCGTGCGGCGTGCTGGAAGCGCAGGGTGACCTGACCCGCATGCGCTATTGCGAGGTACGCATCCCGCACCAGCCCTGACCGCTGATGCCACCGATGATGAGCTGGTGCACCTGCCGCTTCATCAGCAGTGGCGGCGCCAGCATCCCAACGTGCGCAGTATGGGAAAGCGGCGGTGGCGGGAGCGCCTGCCCGTCTGGCGGTGTGCGCATTGGGCAGGTTGTCGGGACGGCCCGTGTCCAGGCATTTCACCGCATCCTGCAAGGCCTTCGGCCACAGTGACCGCTGTCCACCTGCTCCCGCTGCGTCCACACTGCCTCGCATGACCGATCTCCATCGCCTTCGCGGCCGCATCACCGCGCTGGTCCTAAGCGAGGCATGGCGCCGCCGTGCCGCGCTCTGGGGCGGGGCTGTGGCCGTAGCGCTGGTGGCCATCCTGTTCGCCAAGGCCAGCGATGCGGCCTTCCATCTGTTCCAGCGCATCACGTCGCACTCGCCATGGTGGGCCCTGCTGCTCACGCCCGGCATCTTCGCGCTGCTGGCGTGGCTCACTTCCGGCGTGCTGAAGCCCACGCGGGGCAGCGGCATTCCGCAGGTCATCGCTGCGCTGGACAAGGCCGATGAGCCGTTCCGGAAAACCAACCTTTCCCCAGCGGTTTCGGCCGGCAAGCTGCTGCTGACCTCGCTGTCGCTGCTGGGGGGCGCATCGGTCGGGCGCGAGGGGCCCACCGTGCACGTAGGCGCAAGCCTGATGTATCTGTTCGGCCGCTGGTTCGGTTTCAAGGATCCCCGCGAGCTCTCGCACTTCCTGCTGGCCGGTGGTGCGGCGGGTATCGCGGCGGCCTTCAACACGCCGCTGGCCGGTATCGTCTTCGCCATCGAGGAGCTCAGCGGCCGCTTCGAGCATCGTTTCTCAGGCACCCTGCTGACCGCAGTGATCGTCGGCGGCGTGGTGTCGCTGGGCCTGCTCGGCAACTACACCTACTTCGGCCATGTGAGTGCACGCCTGCCGCTCGGCCAGGGCTGGCTGGCCATCCTGCTTTGCGGCGTGGTGGCAGGGCTGCTGGGCGGCCTGTTCGCGCGTGCGGTGCTGGCCAGTGCGGCGGGCCGCCCGCGTTGGCTCGGGCAACTGCGGCAGCGGCATCCGGTGCTGCTGGCCGCAGGCTGCGGCATGGCGGTGGTACTGCTCGCCCTGGTCTTCGGTGAAGGCGCGTTCGGCACCGGCTACGAGCAGGCGCGCAGCCTGGTGCAGGGGCAGGCGCTGGTCGGCCACGAGTTCGGGTTGATGAAGCTGCTGGCCAACCTCGCATCGTACGTGGCCGGTATTCCCGGAGGCTTGTTCTCGCCCGCGCTGGCGGTCGGTGCGGGACTGGGCCACAATCTGGCGGTGCTGATGCCGGGCGTGGACCCGCGCGCGTTCGTGCTGCTGGGCATGTGTGCGTACCTCACCGGCGTTACCCAGGCCCCGCTGACGTCGGCGGTGATCTCGCTGGAGCTGACCGACAGTGGTGATCTGCTGCTGCCGATCCTGGCCACGGTGCTGATCGCGCGTGGCGTGTCCGGGCTGGTCTGCCGGGTGCCGATCTACCGTGGGTTGGCAGAGTTGTTGATCGGGCCCGCCGCTACGCCACCGGCGACCGGACAGGGTGAACGCCTTTCCTGACGGGCGGCGGCCCCCGTCGCAGTTGAGGGCAGTTCCGACACTGCAATCGGTGCTTCGCCGATGGCCGCACGCGGCGTGCGCCATCAAGTATTGGGTGATGCGTACTTATCGCCTGCGTTCGGCAACCCGTGTCTCGCGCGCACTGCTTGGTGTGCTGCTACCGCTCCGCTGCCTGGTCTGCGGCGACCCGGGCCACGATGATCTTGATCTGTGCTGCGCTTGCCTGGCCGATCTGCCCTGGGCAGGCCGTGCCTGCCTGCGCTGCGCGTTGCCGTTGCCCGACACCGCGTTGATCGTCTGTGGCAGCTGCCGCGAGGAGGTACCGCCACAGACGGCTACCCACGCCAGCCTGCTGTACCTGCCACCGGTCGACCAGTTGCTGGTCCGCTACAAGTTCCATCAGGATCTCGCAGCCGGACGCCTGCTCGCGCAGCTGATGCAGCGCGCACCGCCGCCGTGGTGGTGTCCACCGCTGGTGCCGGTGCCGCTGCACAATCGCCGGCTGCGCCAGCGCGGCTACAACCAGGCGGGCGAGCTGTGCCGGCTGCTGCCGATGCCGGTCTGGCAGGGGCTGTACCGGCGGCGCCACACCGCGCCGCAGTCCGAGCGCACGGCCGAACAGCGCAGGGAAAATCTGTTCGATGCGTTCGATGTGCGTGGCTTGGTGCCAACGCGGCTGACCGTGGTCGATGATGTGATGACCACCGGCAGCACGGTGATGGAGGTTGCCGAGACGCTGCGCCTGGTGGGCGCTGCGGAGGTGCGCGTGTGGGTCTGCGCGCGGGCGCCGTGATCGCCCTCTTCATCCACAGGGGCTAGGATGAGGCCGGTTCCGGATCGAAGGAGTGGTCATGAATTCCCCCTTGTCTCCCTTGCTGTCGGCGGTTGGCCGTAGCTGGTGGATCCTGCTGCTGTACGGGCTTGTCGCACTGGGTTTTGGCATCGTTGCCATCGGCTGGCCCTTGTCCGCAGCGATGGCGCTGGCGTGGACACTGGGCGTGATGGCCATCGTTGAAGGTGTCATCAGCCTGTTCGCACTGATCAGCGGCGGCAGTGGTGCCTCGCGTGGGTGGCTGGCGCTGTATGCCATCGCCTCGCTGGGCTTCGGCATCCTGGCGGTGATCAACCCGCTGGCCACCGCCAGCGTGCTGGTGTTGTTCCTCGCAGCGTGGCTGCTGGTGGCGGGCATCTATCGCATCGTGTTCGCGATCCGCGTGCGCAAGCAGATCCAGGGCGAGTGGTTGCTGATACTCAGTGGTGTGCTTGCGGTGGTGCTGGGCCTGCTGTTTGCGGCCAACCCGTACGCAGGCGTGGCGGTGACCACGCTGTGGATCGGCATCGGCAGCCTGCTGTATGGGCTGCTGCAGGTACTGGTGGCATTCAAGCTGCGGAAGCTGAAGTGAGGGCTGCGCTTTCCCTGTTGCTGGGCGTGGCGTTGGCCCTGACCGGATGCATGCCTGGCGCCACACCCGATGCCTTGGCAGGCAAGGATCATGCGCCACGCCCCGGCGTGGATGTGCGCCTGAGCGCGGTGGACGCCTCCGGCAAAGGCCGGCCGGCGCAATGGCAAGGCGAAACCCTGGCCCTGCGCGAGCCGCCGATTGCCGGCAGTGCGGACATTGCTGATGTGCGCTACGTACTGGACGATGCCAAGCAGCCCGGCCTGCAGATCCGCTACCGGCCCGAAGCGCACCAGCGCATCCACGATGACACGGCAGCACTGGTGGGCCAGCGGGCAGCGATCAGCGTGGATGGCCGTGTGCTGATGGTGGCGACGGTGCAGGGGCCGTTCGGCGAATCGATGATGCTGAGCGGGCTGCCCAGCGTTGCCGAGGCGCAGGAGCTGGCGAAGCACATCACTGGCGACTGACGGACGCGCCATGAACCCGCGCCGCGCGGGGAGGTCGACCAAGGTCGACCGCTACCGGGCGAACCGCGCCTCGATCTCTTCCAGCGACTTGCCCTTGGTCTCCGGCAGCCAGAATGCGGCCACCAGGAAGAACACGAAGGTACACGCCGCCCAGAACACGAACATGCTCGCATAGCCGTAGTGGCCCACGGTGGGCAGGAAGATCGCGGCGATGGTGGTGGACACGAACTGGTTGATCAGCAGCGCGATGCTCATGCCGTTGGAACGGATGCGGTTCGGCATCAGTTCCGACAGTGCCAGCCACACGCAGACGCCGGGGCCGACCGCGAAGAACGCCACGAACACCAGGATGCAGGCGGCCACGGCCCAGCCATGGGCCGGCGGCGGCACCGGGCCGATGCGGGCCTGCTCGATGCGCAATGGCGCCTGGCTGGCACTGGCCGGGTCGGCGAACGGGTTCAGATGCAGCTTGCGGAAGAACGCACCGATCACGCTGTCCGGCTGCACGGTGCCGGCACGCTCGATGCGCAGCTCGCGGTCGGTCAGGTTGTCGCTGCGGAGGGCGCGCACATTGGTGAAGTCGCCGTAGGCATACGACACGGTCAGTTGCAGCGGCCGGCCTTCGCTGTCGATGCCAGCGCCGAGGCGCTGCCACTGCGCATCATCCAGCACCAGCCGCAGGCCGTCGCCGCTGACCGCTGCCTGCAGTTGCGGCTGCACGTCGGTACGGCCGCGTTCGGCCTGGAAGAACAGCGTGGCCGCGCCCAGCAGGGCCACGCAGATGCCGCCGCTGCCGAGCATCAGCAGGAATTTGCGGCCCTTGCGATCGACCAGCAGCAGCGCGACCACGGTCATCACCGCATTCAGCAGCTTGATCGCCACGTCGGCGCCGTTGGCCACCGAGCCGGACAGGCCGGCCTGGTTGAGGATGTTCACCGCGTAGGCCAGCACCGAATTGATGCCGGTGGCCTGGGTGCAGGCCAGCACCACGCAGGCCAGCACGAACGGCACCACGTAGCGGCGGCTGAGCAGTGGGTCTCGCTTGCCGTCGCTGCTGCTCGATTCCGGCGCCTGGATCTGGGCCAGCGTGGGCTCAACCTCTGCGGCGGGGAGGACGCGCTGAAGGCTGCGCCGGGCTTCAGCGATGCGGCCGCGGCGCACCAGCCAGCGTGGCGATTCGGACAGCAAGAAGATACCGGCGCAGAACAGCAGGCCAGGCGCCAGACAACTCCAGAAGATGGTGCGCCAGGCGTGGTCCTTCACCGTGAACAGTTCCTGCGCCTGCTGCGCGACCGGCAGCGAGCGCACGGCTTCGGCGGCGGCATCCACCGCATGGGCGTGGTACAGCCCGATCAGTGCCGCCAGCACCAGGCCGATGGTCAGCAGCAGCTGGAACATCGCCGCACCGCGTCCACGCCGCTCGGGGCTGAGCACTTCGGCCAGGTACAGTGGAATCACGACGCCGATCAAACCGCCACTGATGCCCTGCAGCAGCCGCCCGAGCAGCAGCGGCGTGTAGCCGGAGGCCAGTGCCATGATCGGAATCGAAGCGGTGAACAGCAGGCCGGCCAGCAGCATCGCGCCGCGGCGGCCAATCAGGTCGGCGACCATGCCGGCGAACAGCGAGGACAGCACGCTGCCCAGCAGTACCGCCGCCACCACGAAGCCGAGTTGCTGGCTGCTGAGCTGCCAGGCGTGACTGGCGGTCGCTTCAAGATAGGGCAGGGCACCGGCGATGATGCCGATGTCGATGCCGTACAGCAGGCCCCCCAGGCCGCCGATGAAGAGCAGGTAGCGTACGGGCCAGCGCGGGGCGGTGCTTGCAGTCATCGGCAGTTCCTGTGGTAGCGCCGGGCCAGGCCCGGCGGCGGTTCGTCGCAGAGTGCATTCTGTAGAGCCGAGCCATGCTCGGCTGCTTTCCATTCCGATATCGAGGTTCCCCATGCCGCGCTTCGCGCGGTGAGCCGAGCATGGCTCGGCTCTACAGGGAGCCCGCGCGGCATCCGGGCCGCATCGCTTGCGTCAGGTCAGATCGACCACGCGCCCACCAATGACCACCTGCTGCAGGCGCAGTTCGGCGTCCAGCACCACCAGGTCGGCGCGGGCGTCGGGCGCGATGCGGCCGCGATCGCCCAGGCCCAGATAGTCGGCCGGGAAGGTGGAAACCCGCTGCGAGGCGTCGGCCAGGTCCAGGCCGACGCGCACCAGGTTGCGCAGCGCCTGGTCCATGGTCAGTGCGCTGCCGGCCAGCGAACCCGTCGCCAGGCGCACGCAGCCGCCGCACTTGTGCACGCGCTGCTCGCCCAGCGCGTACTCGCCGTCGGGCATGCCGGTGGCGGCAGTCGCGTCGGTCACCGCGTACAGGCGCGGAATCGCGCGCGCGGCCAGGCGGATCACGCCGGGATGGATGTGCTGCAGGTCGGGAATGATCTCGGCGTACTGCGCATGTGCCAGCGCCGCCGCGGCGATGCCAGGCCGGTAGTGGTCGACGCCGGTCATGCCGTTGAACAGATGGGTGAAGCCGGAAGCCCCGGCCTGCAGCGCAGCAACACCTTCTTCGTAAGTGCCAGCGCTGTGGCCAAGCTGCACACGGATGCCCATTGCCGAAAGCGCGGGAATCAGCGCGGTGTGCTCGCCGATTTCCGGCGCCAGTGTCATCACCCGAATCGGCGCCAGCGCGTGCAGCTGCTGCACCAGTGCCACCGTCGCCTCGATCGTACGATTGGGCTGTGCGCCCAGCCGCTGCGGGCTGATGAACGGTCCTTCCAGATGTACGCCGACGATGCTGGCGGCGTCGGCATCGGGCGCCGCCATCGCCGCAGCGACGCCGTGCAGCGCGTGCTCGATCTCGTCCAGCCCGGCGGTCATGGTGGTCGCCAGCAGCGTGGTGGTGCCGAAGCGCAGATGGGTGCGGGCGATGGTGCGTGCCACGTCGCCGCCCTGCATCAGGTCCACGCCGGCCGCGCCATGCACATGCAGGTCGACGAAGCCGGGCAGGATCACCGGCAGCTGCAGGTCGTCGGCGCCGCTGTGGTCGTCCACCTGCAGCTGGCGCACGTGCGAATCGAAGTGGACCTGGCCACGCCGCCAGCCCAGCGGGGTGAGGATGCGGCCATGCAGGGTGCGGGTGTCGGTCATGCAGTGGGCTCGGCGATGATCACTTCGATGCCCACCCGCTGCAGCCCTTCACGGGTTGCGTCGTCGATGCCGGCGTCGGTGATGATGGCGTGGATCTGATCGAGAAGTGCGATGCGGTGCAGGCTGACGCGGCCGAACTTGGAGGCGTCGGTCAGCACCACGATGCGGCGCGCGCGCTCGACCATGCGGTGGTTGAGGCGGGCTTCGGCTTCATCGTGGGTGGTCAGCCCGAACTGCAGGTCCAGGCCGTCCACGCCCAGAAACAGGGTGTCGAAGCTGTAGGAGTTGAGGCTGGCTTCGGCCTGGCTGCCCTGCAGCGACAACGACTGCTGGCGCAGCAGTCCACCGGTCAGCAGCACGTTGATGCCGGGCGCGTTGGCCAGTTCCCAGGCGATGTTCAACCCATTGGTCATCACCGTCACGTCGCGCTGGGTGCGCAAGTGGCGGGCCAGGGTCATCGTGGTCGAGCCGGAGTCGATGATGATGTTGTCACCGGGCCGCACCAGGCGCGCGGCACACGCGCCGATCGATTCCTTCAGCGGCAGGTTCAGTGCGTCCTTTTCGTGGATGTCCTGTTCTTGTGGCGGCGTGCGCACCAGCGTGGCACCGCCGTGAGTACGATTGGCCAGGCCCTGCGATTCGAAGTGGGTCAGGTCGGTACGGATGGTCACCGCCGACACGCCGAAGCGCTCGACCAGATCGGCCACCTGCACCGAGCCGTGCTCGATCAGCAGCTGCAGGATCTGTTGCCGGCGGGAGCGGGTGTTGCGCATGGCCATTCTCGGTGTCGCGGGGAAAGGTAGAGATTAGCCGTTCGCAGCAACGGCGGCAGCCGCGTCTGCGTGATGCGTGCGGGTTCCGGCCTGGTTGGCGCTGCAGGCACGGGCGTACTCGCCCAGGCACAGGCCGATGCGGTGCTGCACCAGCGCGGTGGGCGTGTTGGCCAGCGTGCCCTCACGCACGGCGCGGTACTGCTCCGGCAGGTACTGGCTGAGCAGTACCAGTGGCGGCGCGTGCTGTTCCAGGTTGGCGAACAGGGTCTGCACCGCCTGCACCAGCGCGGGCTCGCCCCAGTAGTAGCGGCAGCGGTCGCTGAAGGAATAGCTGCGCAGCAGGCGCAGCGCTGCCTCATCGCCCTGGTAGTAGGACTGCCAGTACTTCGGCTGCGCCACCATCACTTCATCCAGCACCTGCGGCAGGCGCGAGCACTGTGCGGCCGGCAGCAGTTCGGCCTCGATCGCGGCCAGCGCGAACAGCGCTTCGCGGTAGGCGAAGGTCGCCGCCGGGCCGACCTTGAGGATGGCGAAGTGGTCGCGCACCAAGGCGTGCAGGCCACTTTCGCGCTGGTAGTCGGTGGAATGCGCTTCGAACACGATGCGCGGCTGCTGTTCGAGGAAGTCGGCCAGCTTGCTGGCGGCGGCTGGGTCGTACTCGTGCACACTGCTGTGGTCGAAGTCCACCCCCGGTTGCACCACCATGGCGATCACGCGCTGCCACGCATCGCGCAGCTGCGGCGTATCGAACGCCTGCTGATGAATCGCCAGGGTCTGCGCGGCAGCAGCGGGCGTGGTCACCTGCAGGCCCTCGGCCAGCGAGGCTTCACCCCCGGGAATCGGCACCTCGGTACCGATCACGTAGACCGGCGGCGGCAGGCCGTGTTCGGCGGCGGTGCGCTCGGCAATCTCGGCCAGCTCGGCCGAGCGTGCGGCAACGACGGCATCGGGCAGCGGCACCGGGTCATCGGCGCAGGACATGCTGCAATCGAGGTGGATCTTGTGGAAACCGGCGGCGACATAGGCTTCGATCAGCACGCGTGCGTGGGTCATCGCTTCAGCGGCCGGGCGCTTCTGCCAGGCATTCGGGCCGAGGTGGTCGCCACCCAGGATCAGCCGCTCGCGCGGGAAACCTTCTTCATCGGCCAGCGTGCCCACGTAATCGCGGTACTGCGGCGGGGTCATCCCGGTGTAGCCGCCGAACTGGTCGACCTGGTTGGAGGTGGCCTCGATCAGCAGCACGGTACCGTGCGCCAGCGCCACGTGCATGGCCGCGCGCAGCACCTGCTCGTTGCTGCAGCAGACGCTGTACAGGCCGACATTGGCACCGGCGCGGTGGGAAGCAAGCAGGGTCTGCAACGGGGACATGGTCAGGCTCCGGACATCAGGAAAACGAGGGTTGGCAGGCGAGCAGGGCGGCACCACGTGCGCCACCGGCATCGCCGAAGCGTGGCGGCACGATCGGTGGCACCTGCACACCCTTGAACAGGTGGGTGGCGATGGCGGCGGGCAGGTGCTGGTACAGCGGCGCGTACTGCGAAAGGCCGCCGCCGAGCACGATCACGTGCGGGTCCAGCGCCAGCACCAGCGCGGCCAGGCTGTGGCCGAGCAGGTCGCGGTGGATGTCCAGCGCCTTGCGCGCGCGGGCATCACCGGCTTCGGCCAGGGCGATCACGGCGCTGGCGTCGGCGGCGCTGCCACCAAGGTGGCGCTCGATCATCGCCACGCCACTGCCGGACACATAACGCTCCACGCAGCCCTGCAGGCCGCAGGCGCAGTCGATCAGCGGCAGGCCGTGGCGCTGCAGCAGATGACCGGGCACGCTCCAGTGGCCCCATTCGCCGGCCAGCCCGTTGAAACCGGTCAGCAGGCGGCCCTGCAGGCAGAAGCCACCACCGGCACCAGTGCCGAGAATGGCGCCGAACATGCTGGGGTAGCCGTCAGCCGCGCCGCCGTGCGCTTCAGACAGGGCAAAGCACTGCAGATCGTTGCCGAAGTGCAGCGGGCGCTGCAGGCGTGCCTGCAGATCCTGCGCCACGCATTGGCCGGTCAGTGCAGGCACGTTCGCGCTGAGCTGGCGGCCGCTGCGGCGGTCGCGCACGCCGGGCAGGGCGATGCCGATGGCCGCATCGCTGCGGCCGAGGGCAGCGTCCGCCTCGGCGACCAGCGCCCCCACCGCCTGCAGGAAGCCGTCGTAGTCACCCTGTGGGGTGGCCACGCGGCGGCGCCAGGTGACCTGCATCGCCGCATCGCACGCCACCAGCTCGATCTTGGTGCCGCCGATGTCGATGCCATAGCAGGCGTGGGCGATCAGCTCAGCCATGGTGGATGGTGACGCCCTTGACGACGCGGTTGACGGTGCCGTCCGGGAACGGGTTGTCCGGGGTCAGGCCCAGCGCGGCCGAGCGCTGCAGCGCGAACAACTGCGCGAAGCCCAGCCACACCGGTGCCAGCCACGGATCGTCCAGTGCCGGCACGGTGAGGGTGTATTCGTCATCGGCGCCGATGTCCGAATGCGGGCCGATCGCCAGCACCTGGCCGGCCACGCCGTCGCGGCGCAGCTCTTCCAGCAGGTCCTGCTCGTAGCGGCGCGCCAGCGGCTGCACGCTGCGCAGCACCACCACCAGGGTGTTGCCGTCCAGCGTCGACTTCGGGCCATGGCGGAACCCCAATGGCGTGTTGGCCAACGCCAGCACGCGGCCGGCGGTCAGCTCCAGCACCTTCAGCGCGCACTCGCGCGCCAGCGCTTCCAGCGGGCCGCTGCCGAGGTAGATGATGCGGTTGAACGGGCGCTGCGCCAGCGCCGCCACCGGTGCATCCCACTGCGCCTGGCCTTCGCGGGCCAGCGCGGCGATCTGCTTCAGGCGCGCCACGCGCGCATCCCACGGCGAACGATCGAACACGGTCAGCGCAGCCAGCAGCATGCAGGTCAGGCTGCTGGTCATGGCGAAGGCGCGGTCGCAGCTGGCCGACGGCATCAGCAGGGTGCAGGTATCGGCACGCCCCGCGCCACGACGGGCCAGTTCGCCATCGGCGTTGCAGGTGATGTCCAGGAAGCGCGCGTCATCCACATCGCTGCGCACGCGGTCCACCGCGGCCACGCTTTCCGGGCTGGAACCGCTGCGGCCGAACGACACCAGCAGGGTCGGGCGGTCGCGCTGCAGGTACAGTGCCGGATGGGTCAGCAGGCTGGTGGTGTGCACCACGCGCACCTCGGCCGGCCACTGCGCATTGATCGCGTCGGCCACCATTTCGGCGATGAAGCCCGAACTGCCGGCGCCGGTGAACAGCACGCGCTGGTTGGGATCGTTGAGGCTGTTGCCAAGAAAGGCCTGCAGGCGGTCGCGGGCACGCGCCAGGTCCTGGGCGAGGGCTTCCCACAGCGCGGGCTGCTGGGCGATTTCGGTAGCGGTATCGGCTCCGCCCAGGCGCTGCCAGGCGGACACATCGGAAAGCAGGGTGACGTCCATTCGGAGGTTCCAGTTGGGCCAGCGCACCATCTGCGTTTTCTTTCGAAATGTCAAACATCGAAAGTAAAAAGAAAGAAAATAGCGCGATGACTTTTCTCGCTGCCGAGTGCTCGGGAAAACGAAAGAACGGGGCAAATGCCGTATCGCACAACGCTTAACAGGCAGTTGCAAGCGTTTACACAAAGTATTGCAACGCAACAACTTTCGTTTCAAAGGAATATATCTTCCTTTTTCCTTTCAATTTGTTGACATCTTTCGAATCGCTGCCCTAGAGTCGGCCCAACCGCTTTCGAAACGCCCGGTAAACGGGTTGGGAGTCCGTGTGGAAATCTGCGTTCGTCGCTCGCCGCTGATGCTGGCCCTAGTGCCGGCCTTGATGCTGGCGTCCATGACGGCCCGCGCCGAGCCGGTCGGCAACCTGCGTTCGGTTGCCGCCAGCGCCAGCCGCGACGGCGTGCAGGGCTGGGACCTGTACACCGACAAGGGCGCGCGCCTCCGCATCGAACTGCCGGCCACCGACATCATCCGCGTGCAGGCAGGCCGCAATGGCACGCTGACCGGTGCCGGCGACAAGGCCGCACCGATCGTGCTGCCGCAGCCCAAGGCCAACGTGCAGGCGCAACTGGAGGAAGACGCGCAGGAAATCCGCGTGCGCACCGAGTCACTGGTGTTGCATGTACAGCGGCAGCCGCTGCGCATGCGCCTGGAACGGCTGGACAACGGCCAACCCACCGCGCTGTGGCAGGAACTGCAGCCGCTGGACCTGGATGCCACGCAGAGCGTGCAGGTGCTGTCCTCGCAGGCCGATGAGGGCTACTTCGGTGGCGGCCAGCAGAACGGCCGCTACCAGTTCAAGGGCCGCGAGCTGGAGGTGTCCTATTCCGGCGGCTGGGAAGAGGGCGACCGCCCCAGCCCTGCACCGATGCTGCTGAGCAGCCGTGGCTGGGGCATGCTGCGCAATACCTGGAGCGATGGCAGCTACGATCTGCGCGAGGCCGACCAGTCCACGCTGCTGCATCGCGAAGACCGCTTCGATGCCTATTACTTCGTCGGCGCCGACCTGCCGAAACTGATCGAGCGCTACACCCAGCTGACTGGCCGCCCGAACATGGTCGCGCGCTGGGCGCTGTCCTACGGCGACGCCGATTGCTACAACGATGGCGACAACAGCAGGAAGCCCGGCACCGTGCCCGAAGGCTGGAGCGACGGCCCGACCGGTACCACCCCCGATGTGATCGACAGCGTGGCCAAGCAGTACCGCGCCCACGACATGCCCGGTGGCTGGATCCTGCCCAACGACGGCTACGGCTGCGGTTACAAGCAGTTGCCGGAAACCGTGCAGGGCTTGGCCAAGTACGGCTTCCGCACCGGTCTGTGGACCGAGAACGGCGTCGACAAGATCGCCTGGGAAGTGGGCAAGGCCGGCAGCCGCGTGCAAAAGCTGGACGTGGCCTGGACCGGCAAGGGCTACCAGTTCGCGATGGACGCCAACCGTCAGGCGTTCAACGGCATCCTCGACAACTCCGATTCGCGCCCGTTCCTGTGGACGGTGATGGGATGGGCCGGCATCCAGCGCTACGCGGTGGCATGGACCGGCGACCAGAGCAGCAGCTGGGATTACATCCGCTGGCACGTGCCGACCCTGGTCGGTTCGGGCCTGTCCGGCATGGCCTACGCCAGTGGCGACGTGGATGCGATCTTCGGCGGCAGCGCCGAGACCTTCACCCGCGACCTGCAGTGGAAAGCCTTCACCCCGGTGCTGATGGGCATGAGCGGCTGGTCGTCGAACGCACGCAAGCACCCCTGGTGGTACGACGAGCCCTATCGCAGCATCAACCGCGATTACCTGAAGTTGAAGATGCGCCTGACCCCGTACATGTACGGGCTCGTGCACGAGGCCGCGCAGACCGGTGCACCGCCGGTGCGCGGCCTGATGTGGGACAACCCGCGCGACCCGCATGCGCAGGATGAAACCTACAAGTACCAGTTCCTGCTTGGCCGCGATCTGCTGGTGGCGCCGGTGTACCGCAGCCAGGCGGCCAGCCGTGGCTGGCGCCGCGATATCCACCTGCCGGCCGGCGGCTGGATCGACTACTGGGATGGCCGCCGCGCGCAGGCCGGCGCCGACGGCCGCCAGCTCGACCGCCAGGTGGACCTGGCCACGCTGCCGGTGTTCGTGCGTGCCGGAGCGATCCTGCCGATGTACCCCTCGATGCTGTTCGACGGCGAAAAGCCGCTCGATGAAGTGACCTTCGATCTGTATCCGCAGGGCGAGTCGCAGTACACGCTGTACGAAGACGATGGCACCACGCGCCGCTACCAGCAGGGTGAGTCGAGCACGCAGCAGATCCGAGTGCAGGCGCCGGTGCAGGGCAGTGGCCCGGTGCAGGTGCAGATCGATCCGGTGCAGGGCCAGTACAACGGCCAGCTGGCGCAGCGCCGTTATGGCCTGCGCGTGCTCAGCCGGCAGGCGCCGCGTGCGGTGCATGCCGGTGGCCGCGCGTTGCCGGCGCTGGCCGATGCGGCGGCGTTCAACGGTGCGGCTGAAGGCTGGTACTTCGATGCCAAGGAGCGCCGTGGCACGCTGCACGTGCGTACCGCTACCCAGGACATCCGCCAGCCGCTGCAACTGCAGCTGGACTTCGCGGTGGCCGCTGCGGCCGCCGACGATGCCTATCCGGCTGCGCCGGTGCTGGGCCGCGAACTGCCGGCCGACAGCCTGCTGGTGGTCAACCGCCCGGCCGAAGAGCCTGGCCATGCGCTGGAAAATGCCTTCGACGACGATCCGGCCACCTGGTTCCGCAGTGTGCGCAACCAAGCCGTGCGCACCGGTGCGCATGAGTGGGTGATCGGGTTCGGCGAGCGCAGGATGATCGATGGCATCGACATCGCGCCGCGCAACGACAAGAACTGGAAGCACGGCCAGGTACGCGACTACGAGGTGTACCTGGGCGACAGCAATGGCGAATGGGGTGAGCCGATCGCACGTGGCCGCCTGCAGCTGAAGGAAGGCGTGCAGCGCATCGCGTTCCCGGCCCATGCCGGCCGCCTGCTGCGCTTCCGCGTGCTGAGCGTGCAGAACCCGGAAGGCGATGGCGCCAGCAGCACCGATCCGATGGTTACCGCCGCACAGGACAGTGCCCGCGCCTTCGATGCGCTGCAGCCGCGCGACGTCGGCCCGATCGCACTGTCCACCTTCCACATCCTCGAACACCAGGAACCGGAGCGACCGGCCCGGCAGCGCTATCTCTCCGAGCTGCCGGTGCCGGCCGCGCTGGCCAGCCAGGTGCGCGCCGACCAGTCGTTCCGTGGCGACGCCGGCATGCGCATGAACGGCCTGCAGTTCCGCCGTGGCCTGGGCGTCGGCGCCAACAGCCGCATCGACCTGCGCCTGCAGGGCGGCTGGCACCTGCTGCGTGCCGACCTCGGCATCGACGACGCCTGCCGCAGCGCCGGTGGCCTGCAGTTCCAGGTCTGGGGTGACAATCGCCTGCTGTACGACAGCGGCCTGGTGAAGGCACCCGGCGTGGTCAAGCCGGAGCTGGACATCCGTGGCCTTTCCACCCTGAGCCTGCGCACGCTGGGTGCGCAGGGCAGCCAACCCGCCCAGGTCTGTGCCAACTGGGCCAACGCCGTACTGATCGGCCAGGAGGGCGACTCCGCCAGCATCGTCGCCCCATGACCCCCTCGTAACACCGCTCCTCCCCCCGCCCATTCCGACTACGGCCCTCGTGGCCGTGGCCCGGGAGCGTTTTGCCCGCCGAACGCCCACGCGCTCACTTATTGCGCTGCACCCCTGCCAGGAGAGAACCCCGATGTTGCCCGCCCGCCACCACCGCCCCCCCTGTCGTTCGATCGCTCCGCTGTCGCTTGCCATCGCCGGCGTGCTGCTGTCGGTCGCCGTTCCTGCCTTCGCCCAGGAGAGCAAGGACAAGGCCACCGACCTGGCCCGCATCGAGGTCACCGGCTCCAACATCCGCCGCACCGACGTTGAAACCGCCTCGCCGGTGCAGGTGATCAGCAAGCAGGACATCCAGAACATGGGTGCGCGTACGCTGCTGCAGGTGCTCGACAACCTGCCGGCCGCCCGCCCGGCGCAGCAGGACGCGCGTTCGCTGTTCACCGGTTCCGACGGTGCTTCGCAGGCCAACCTGCGTGGCTTGGGCGCGCAGGGCACCCTGGTGCTGCTGAATGGTCGCCGCCTGTCGTACTACGGTGCCCCGGCCGGCTTCCAGACCCAGTTCGTCAACATCGATGCGATTCCGGCCGCGGCCATCGAGCGCATGGAAGTGCTGACCGACGGCGCCTCGGCGGTGTACGGCACCGACGCGGTGGCCGGCGTGATCAACGTGATCACCAAGCGCAACTTCCAGGGTGCCGAGGTCAGCTTCACCAACGATACGTCCTCGCGCATCGACTCCTACGGCGAGCGCCAGGCCAGCATCACCGCCGGCTTCGGTGACCTGGCCGAGAACCGCTTCAACATCTACGGCGCGGTGAACATGTACCGTCGCGACGCGATTCCGCTGAGCGATTTCTACGACAAGCGGCCCGACCAGTACTACGTCAACAACCCGAACTACCTCAACAACCTGCGCCTGGGCGTGGGCAGCAAGCCGGGCGAGTTCAACCCGGGCACCTACTTCGCCTTCGATCCGGTCACCGGCCGCCGCGTGCAGGAAGCTGCGCCGGGCTGCAGGAACGTGCTGACCAGTGAAGCGGCCGGCCCGCGTTGCGTCTGGGAAACCTGGATGAACAACGAGATCGATGCCGGCGCCAAGTCCGAGCGCAACACCGCCTACCTCAACGGCACCTTCCTGGTCGGTGACAACACCGAGATCTTCGCCGAGGCGACCTACACCGACATCGACCTGCGCGCCAACGGTGGCACGCCGCGCACCTACGGCACCACCACCGGCAACCCGACCAGCTGGTTCTCGCGCAATACCGGCAACACCGTCAACCAGTTCCTGTACCCGTTCCTGGGCCCCAACAACGAATACAACCATGCCAGTCCGCAGTTGAAGGCGATGATGGGCGGGGTGGTCGGCCTGAACTACCTGCTGCAGGATGCCGGCCCGAACTACTTCGGCCAGCGCAACACCGACAAGAGCTACCGCGTGCTGGCCGGTGCGCGTGGCAACCGAGGTGACTGGAACTGGGAGACCGCCTTCGCCAGCGCCGGTACCCACTCCACCACCTACCAGACGATCAACGTCAACACCAAGGGCTTCGAGAAGGCGTTCGGGCCGTACACGATCGATCCGGGTACCGGTCGGGTGATCATTTCCGACCACCCGGCGTACAAGTTCGGCGAGATCAGCGAAGCCAACGCCGCATTGATCCGTGAAGCGTTCCCGACCTTCGACATCCAGTCGTGGACCCGCCTGCATACCCTGGACGGCAAGATCGAAGGACCGCTGTTCCAGCTGCCGGCCGGTGAGATGCGCGCCGCGTTCGGCTTCAACGCCAGCCGCGAGACCTTCTACACCCCGGGTAATGCGGATGCGGCCAACGGCCTGATCACCCAGCAGGGTGGCTCGTGGTTCGATGGCAAGCGCAACACTTACGCGCTGTTCGCCGAGACCGTGGCGCCGATCACCGACAAGCTGGAAGTGGATGCGGCGGTGCGCGTGGACAAGTACCCGAACTTCAGTGCCAACGTGGCGCCGAAGATCGGCTTCAAGTACCAGGCCTTCGACCAGCTGATGCTGCGCGGCACCTATTCCACCGGCTTCCGCGCACCGAGCCTGGCCGAGTCCGGCAATGGCGGCGTGTTCGCACAGCTCGGTGGCTTCCGTGATGAACTGCGCTGCGGCGAGACCAACGCCATCGCCAACCTGCTGCTGAAGTCGCAGCGGCCCGGTGACGTCGACCTCGGCAAGAACCTGCTGAACGTCGACTGCAGCCGCACCGTGGCGCGCATGACCCAGCCGAACAAGGACCTGAAGCCGGAAAAGGCCAAGATCGCCACCCTCGGCTTCGTATACGAGCCAGCAACCTGGCTGTCGGTGTCGGCCGACTACTGGTTCATCTACCGTGACAATGAAATCGTCGCGCCGGACTACCGCCGCATGGAAGACATCATCTCGATGTCGCGCTCGCCGATCACCGACAGCGACCGTGCCAATCTTGCCCAGTTGGCGGCGATGTGCGCCGACCCGGCCAGCGGCGTGAGCTGCCCGGCCACCCTGCCGGGCTACTCCGCCGGCAACGTGGCCAGCGTGGTCGGCCAGTACAAGAACCGCGGCAAGACGCTGATCGACGGATTCGACATCGACGCGCGCAGCCGCTTCTCGCTGGGCGACTGGGGCAACCTGAACATCGGCCTGGCCGCCACCATCGCCAACCGCAACCGCTTCTACATGGACGCGGAGAACGGCTGGTACTACGGCGACGTGGTGGGCTACTACAACAACCCGCGCCTGCGTGCCACGCTCAATGCAGACTGGACCTACAAGCAGGTGACCACCAGCATGTTCGTCAACTACGTGGGCGGCACCAAGTGGGCCACCGACCAGATCGACGAAGAGAGCAACAACAAGGAAACCTGCACCGGCGGCTACCTGACCCTGCAGAAGAGCAAGTGCGATGGTGCACCGTCGTGGTGGACCGCCAACATGAGCGTCACCTGGCGCCCGGATGACGCGTGGAACCTGAGCTTCACCGTCAAGAACCTGTTCAACCGCCTGCCGTTCTACGATCCGAACAGCTTCCTGGGTGACTCCAGTGACTACGCCACCATCTTCGGTCGTGGTTACAGTGTGACCATCGGCTACCGATTCAAGTAATTCCGTTTGCGTGACCCGGCGGGCCGGCTACGGCCGGCTCGCTGCCAAGAGGAGAGATGTCTGCCATGAAGCGTAGGGAATTCATCGCGGCCAGTGCCGCTGTCGCCGCCAGCAGCCTGCTGCCGCAGACCCCGGCATGGGCACGCGGGCGCAAGGTGCGCCTGGCCATGATCGGCACCGGGATGCGTGGGCTGGTGCTGCTGAAGGAGCTGGTACGTCGCGACGACGTCGAAGTGGTTGCCCTGTGCGACATCGAGCCGATCATGCTGGGCCGTGCCACAGAGATGGTGGCGAAGGCCGGCAAGCCCGCGCCGAAGACCTATGGCCAGGATCGTGATACCAACGCGTGGAAGCGCCTGCTGGAACAGAAGGGCATCGATGGCGTGATCATCGCCACGCCGTGGGAGTACCACGCGCCGATGGCGATTGCCGCGATGCAGGCCGGCGTGGCCGTGGGCTGCGAAGTAGTGGCCGGCATCACCCTGCAGGACCACTGGGACGTGTTGAAGACCCAGCTGAGCACCGGTACCCCGTACATGCTGCTGGAGAACGTCTGCTACCGCCGCGACGTGATGGCGGCGTTGCAGATGGTGCGCCAGGGCCTGTTCGGCGAGCTGGTGCATCTGCAGGCCGGCTACCAGCACGACCTGCGCGGCGTGAAGTTCAATTCCGGCGACCCCAACCAGCCCTACGACAGCGGCGTGGAGTTCGGGCCCAAGGGCTGGAGCGAAGCCCGCTGGCGCACCGAGCATTCGGTGGAGCGCAACGGCGAGCTGTACCCCAGCCACGGCATCGGCCCGTGCGCGATGTACACCGGCATCAACCGTGGCAACCGCTTCACCCACATCAATGCCTTCGCGACCAAGGCGCGTGGCCTGCACGAATACACCGTGGCCAAGAGTGGCGGCACCACCCACCCCAGCACCAAGGTGAAGTTCAAGCTCGGCGACATCGTCACCACCACGCTGGCCTGCGAGAACGGCGAGACCATCCTGCTGCAGCACGACACCTCGCTGCCGCGCCCGTACTCGATGGGCTTCCGCGTGCAGGGCACCAAGGGTCTGTGGATGGACGTGAACCATTCGATCCACATCGAAGGCCGCAGCCCGCCGCACCAGTGGGAGGAGTTCAAGAAGTACCAGGACGAGTACGAGCACCCGCTGTGGAAGCAGAATGCCGATACCGCCGCCAGCGCCGGCCACGGTGGCATGGACTGGTTCGTCATCCATGCCTTCGTGGAAGCGCTGAAGGCCAAGGCGCCGATGCCGATCGACATCTACGACGCGGTGACCTGGAGTGCGATCACGCCGCTGAGCGAGCAGTCGATCGCCAACAGCTTCCAGACGCTGGAGTTTCCGGATTTTACTGCTGGTGCGTGGAAGACGCGCAAGCCGATCTTCGCGTTCGATGGTAAGTACTGATCTGCTCTGTGTAGAGTCGAGCCATGCTCGACTGCTTTGAACACAACGCCGGGCATAGCCCGGCGTTGTTGTTTGTGGCGTCCCCCTACCAAGCCCATGCTAGGCTCGGCTTCGTGCCGGACAGTTGATGTCAAACGACAGAGAGGAGCTGCCTGATGCGCCTGCTGACCTTCACCTGTCCACTTTGCGGCGCCGCGGGGCAGCGGTTTCCACTGCTTTCCGCATCGAGACGGCAGGCGAAGACGGCATGCAGGGGATGTGGCGTGGTGCTGCGCTCGGATCCTCGCTTGGGCCTGTATACGCTCTACCTGTTGTATACACAGATCATCGTAATGCTGGCTGCATTACCCATGATCTGGGCCTATGCCTCGGGCCGATGGTTCTGGCTGGCTGCGATCTGGGCCGTGGTGTTGATGTTGTCCTGGGTCCCCGGCGCGATCAGGCACGCACGAAGTCCGATCGTGCGCGCCTGGCGCGATCCCGATTACAGCTATGCGCGCAGGCCGGGCGCTACCACTACGCGCGCCGCTGCAAACCCCGGGCAGGGTAGCGATGTGCCAGGTGCCAGCCAATGATCCGGCCGATCATTCTGCTCCTGACCGCAAGCATGGCCGCGTGTGCATCGCACCCGGCCGATGCCGTGCAGTGTCCCGAGGCCACGATCACCTACGTCGGCAGTGAAACTGTGGATACGGTGGTCCTTGGCAGGTTCCAGATCGCTACGGAGGGATCGCAGGCACTACGGCTGCCACTGGCCAGCGTGGATCGGCAGGCGCATGCACACGCGGTATCGACCGATATCCGCGACGAACACGGTCTGGCCTGGCGTCCCTTCAATGTTGTTCTGGAAGAGCTCAAGCCGCCGGCTGCGGACCTGGTGGTTGCACGTGGTGAGATTGAAACCTTCCTGTACGACGGCAAGGGCGCCTTCCTGCCCGGTGCCGTGCAGAAAGGGCAGGCGCTTTCCATCGTCGTGCGCGATCTTCAAGGTTGCACACATCGCTCGATGCCGTTCGCTCCTGAGCCACGTTGACGTGGAAGCGCAAGCGAGAGGCCCGGGGTGACGGGAACGAGCAGGGGAAGATGGCGCGCCCGGAGGGATTCGAACCCCCGACCAATGGCTTCGGAAGCCACTACTCTATCCGGCTGAGCTACGGGCGCGTTGTAGAACCGCCGCGCCACCGACCAGTGCCGGGGCGGGCATCGCAGCGCCATGAGGCGGTGCGGGACCGGCATTCTATCCAGTTTCGCCGAACAAATCTCCCCCCACCGGCAAACCCCTGCCGGAGGGGCAGGAGTATCCTATCGCCATGGCTGATACCCCCCTCATTTCGCCGCAGTCGCCGGCGACGCCGCGTTGGCGGCATTACTGGAGTCTGATGCGCGCTGATCGCCCGATCGGCACGCTGCTGCTGCTGTGGCCCACTTGGTGGGCGCTGTGGCTGGCCGCGGGCGGCCTGCCGCCGCTGTGGACGCTGTTCGTGTTCACCGCCGGCGTGTGGCTGACCCGCTCGGCCGGTTGCGTCATCAACGACTACGCCGACCGCTGGCTCGACCCGCATGTGGAGCGCACCAAGGCGCGGCCGCTGGCCACCGGCGCGATCAGCGGCCGTGCCGCGCTGGCGTTGTTCGCCGTGCTGATGCTGGTGGCGTTCGGCCTGGTGCTGACCCTGAACGGGCTGACCATCGGCCTGAGCTTCATCGGCGTGTTCCTGGCCGCCAGCTACCCGTACCTGAAGCGCTACACCCATCTGCCGCAGGTCTACCTGGGCATGTCGTTCGGCTGGGGCATCCCGATGGCGTTCGCCGCCGTGCAGGGCGAGGTGCCTATGCTGGGCTGGCTGCTGTATGCCGGCAACATCCTGTGGTCCACCGCCTACGACACCTGGTACGCCATGGTCGACCGCGAGGACGACCTGAAGATGGGCTCGCACTCCACCGCGATCCTGTTCGGTGATCTCGACCTGGTCATCCAGGGTGTGCTGTACGCGCTGTTCCTGGCCACCATGGCGCTGGTTGGCGTGCGCGGCGGGTTGGGCGGCTACTACCTGGCCGGCGTGGCGGTGGCCACGGTGCTGGTGGTCTACGAGTTCTGGATCTGCCGCAACCGCGAGCGCGGCCCGTGCTTCAAGGCGTTCCTGCACAACAACTGGGTGGGTGCCGCGCTGTTTGCCGGCATCGCTGTGGACCTGGCGCTGCGTTGAACCTACGGTGGGGTAGAGCCGGCCGCTGGCCGGCTGCACCCGTTTGTGATTCCGAGGTTTCCGGCCAGCGGCCGGCACTACCCTTCTCCGCCGCCTACGACCAATAGGTGGCTGACAGCCTGCACCCCACCGCCCAGAATCGATCCATCGAACCTGGGAGGGTAGGCGATGGCCTCGAAGGCAGCAGTACAGGATGGCTGGATGGCGCGCGCAGCGCTGCGCTCGGCCGCCTGGGCGGAAAAGTGGTTCCCCGACGCGTATGTGTTCGCGGTGCTGGGCGTGGTCATCGTCGCGCTGGCCGCGATGGGCTTCGGCTCGACCCCGCAGGCCACCGCCAGCGCCTTCGGTGACGGCTTCTGGAGCCTGATTCCCTTCACCATGCAGATGGCCTTCGTGGTCATCGGTGGCTACGCCGTGGCCACCGCGCCGGTGGTCGCACGCTTCATCGATTTCCTCGCCCGTGTGCCGCGCACCGGTCGCGGCGCGGTGGTGTACGTGGGCCTGGTCAGCATGCTCGCCTCGCTGCTCAGCTGGGGTTTCTCGCTGGTGTTCGGCGGCCTGCTGGTCCGCGCGTTGGCCCGCCGTACCGAGCTGCGCATGGATTACCGCGCGGCCGGTGCTTCGGCATATCTTGGCCTGGGCGCGGTGTGGGCCATGGGGCTGAGTTCCTCGGCCGCACAGCTCCAGGCCAACCCGGCCAGCATGCCGCCGGGGCTGGTGGAGATCACCGGCGTGCTGCCGTTCACCGAAACCATCTTCCTGTGGCAGTCGATCGCGCTGACCGCAGTGCTGATCCTGGTCTCGCTGCTGATCGCTTGGCTGACCGCGCCTGCGGCCGGCAGTGCGCGTACCGCCGAGGATTTCCCGGGCGCCGCGCAGGCCGAGCCGGAGCCGCTGCAGCGCCGCACGCGCCCGGGCGAGTGGCTGGAATACAGCCCGCTGCTGACCGTGCTGCTCTCGTTGCTGGCGTTGGGTTGGCTGTTCAACGAGTTCGCCAACAAACCGGTGGTCACCGCCATCGCCAACCTCAACACCTACAACTTCCTGTTCATTTCGCTGGGCCTGCTGCTGCACTGGCGCCCGCGCAGCTTCCTCAACGCGGTGGCCAAGGCGGTGCCGAGCACCACCGGCGTACTGATCCAGTTCCCGCTGTACGGCGGTATCGCGATGATCCTCACCCACGCCGCCGGCGGTGACGGGCAGACCTTGGCGCACCGGCTGTCGAGCCTGTTCGTGCACGTGGCCAGCACCGATTCGTTCGCGCTGGTGATGGGCGTCTATTCGGCGGTGCTGGGCTTCTTCGTGCCGTCTGGTGGCGGCAAGTGGATCATCGAGGCGCCCTACGTGATGCAGGCCGCCAACGAACTGAAGGCGCACCTGGGCTGGGCCGTGCAGGTCTACAACGCGGCCGAAGCGCTGCCGAACCTGATCAACCCGTTCTGGATGCTGCCGCTGCTGGGCGTGCTGGGCCTGAAGGCACGCGACATCGTGGGCTTCACCTTCATCCAGCTGCTGGTGCATATCCCGCTGGTGCTGGGCCTGCTGTGGCTGCTGGGGATGACGCTGGCGTACGTGCCGCCGGTGATGCCATGAATGCAGCGTTGGCTTCCCTGTGTGAGCCGGGAAAGCCAGCCTCGTTCAGCGCGTGTCTCCGGCTGCGAGCGCCATGAATGCGTGCAACGCCGATGACGGCATGCGCACATGCCGAACCCGCATGAATCCTTCAGGCGCTTGTGCCGCAAGAGGTTCCGCGCGTTCATTCACAGGCGTACACACGAATGTAGCTGGCCACCCACGTGTGATTAACCAATCGCTGCAGACGATGGTCCCGTCCACCGCATTCCGCGCGTGGCTTTGGAGATCGGACATGGCACAGCAGAACCAGAACCCGAACCAGAAGCAGCAGGGCCAGCAGAACCAGCAGGATCAGCAGCAGGGGCGCGGCCGCGACCAGCAGCAGCAACAGCAGCAGGAACAGCAGCAGCGCAACCAGCGCAACCAGCAGCAGGGTGGGCAGGACGAGGAAGAGTGACTTCGATGCCCCAGCCTGGGCAACCCGCGAAGCCCCGCCCTGTGCGGGGCTTCGCTTATTCCAGCACGCCGATGCGCTGCAGCACCGGCGCCGCCGACATGTCATTGGGATTGGTGCCGGGCTGGTCCTGCGGCACGTCCATGCCCATGCCGCGGTACAGATCCACCCAGTGCCGGGCGATCTGCCCGGTCTGCGGGTTGCGGAAGTTCATCGGCTGCAACGCGAACACATGGTGCGCACGGAATGCGCGCTCGATGAAGTCCGAGCAGTAGTAGCTGTCCTCGTTCAACACGTATGACGTGTTGTACGGTTTGCCCAGCATCGTGCGTGCGGTCGCGATCGCATCCTTGATGGCGGCCTGCTGCGGTGCCTGCAGGCGATAGACCACGATCTGCCGCTGCCTGGCGCGGGCGTCCTGGCGGAACTCGACCAGGGATTGCCGGCGCGATCCCTTCTCGTCGGCGTGCAGTACCTCCCACCCCTGCGACGCCAAGGCGACAAGGGCCACGTGGTCGAAGCTGGGGCCGTGCTGCTTGCCGGTGGCATCGTCGATGGCCGCGCTGAGGCCGCTGCGGCCGGCGGTGACGAACAGCAGGTCGCCTTCCCGGACCTCCAGTGCGGCCACAACACCAGGCCACAGCGTTGGCGCCAGCAGGGAGAGGGCAAGCAGGAATGCGCGCATGGGGGCCAGGGTCGAAGCATGTGCGGCGTAGTCTAACGGCTGCTGCGATGACGTTGATTTCAGTCCAAGTGTGATATGAGTCTCAATTCAGCATGTCGGGATATTCCTGACAGCGGATGTTGAAACTGAATCGACAGAGGCATGGCTATCCTTGCCTCCCTACCGCGCCGGAACCGCGCGCGACCGCCCGGAATCAGGAGGATCCCTTGAACCAGCTCCGCCCCGTTGCCCTGCTTGCGCTTGCCCTGGGGCTTGCGCTGTCGGGCTGCAAGCCTGCGCCCCAGGCTGCCATCACTGACGCCGCCGCACCGGCTCCGAGCAGCACGGCCGCCGCCACGACGCCGGCCACGCCGGTTGCCGCGGCCCCGGCAGACGCGTCTGCCAGCTGCCCCCATCCGGTCTTCGACGACTTCCTCAAGCATTTCGGCAACGAGATCGCGCTGCAGGAAACGTCCACTGCCGATCCGCTGCTGGACAGCCACATCGATGGCGACGCCGAGCCGGAGCCACGCAAGGTGGAGGAGAAGGTGCCGCTTGCCAAGGTCGAATGGCCGGTGATGCCGGACCCGGCCACGCTGCAACGCCAGGGCCGCGAGATGCAGGTCACCCGCCTGCCCGACGGCCAGGTACAGGTGCAGATGCGCACCCCCGATACCAGCGACCAGCAGATCTACACCTTTGCCCAGAAGCCGTGCTGGCAACTGGTCAAGCGTGAGGACGAATCGATCTGACCCCTGAGCGACCGCCTTCGGGCGGTCGTGTGATTCACCCAAGGAGCACCGCATGCGTCTGTCTCCCGTTGCCCCCGTGCTGGCCCTGATGCTTGCTGCCTGCAGCGGCCCTGAGGCGGCTGCACCGGCGGCGGCCCCCGCTTCTACTGACCCGGCAGCGACGCCGGCCGCACCAGCGGCTGCCGTTGCGGACCTTCCCACCTCTCTTACGCGCGACGAGACCGGCATGCATATCGATTGCCAAGGCACCCGCCTGCACCTGGCGGCCCAGCCCACCCAAGACACGGACGCTTCCCGGCTGACCACGCTGGAAATCGAAAAGGACGGCGCACGCCAGGCCATTGCTGCGCCCAAGGAGATGGACGGCTATACCGCCGTTGGCCTGGCCTGCGTGCAGGACCGCAGCGGTACGCCGTACTTCGTCGTGCAGTACGGTGAACTGCCGTTCGGCTGCAGCTTCTGCGAGTGGTACTACCTGTACGACGCCAGTGGCCGCCAGTTGACCCACAGCACACCCCCGCTGCGCGGCGCGGAAGGCGAGGAGCAGGAGCCCAACAACGACGAGTACGAGACGTTGATCGACTCGCTCGGCATCAAGCACCCGGAGGTGAACTACATCGAAGACTGAGCGCAGCGGCAGGACGTCGCACGCGCGCTGTGAACGCAGCACCGCAGCACCGCAGTACCAGAAGTACCAGGAGCAGTACCCCTTAAGGAAATCCCCTTTTTCATAGAATGGATAGCACAGACATGGCAGACATCTACCAGGACATGGTCCAGCCCCGCGGGGCGGCCTACAGCAGTGACCGCATCAAACCGTGGAGCCACTACCGGGAGCCGATCGACCAGAGCGACGGCCGCCTGCATGGCAATTCCCGCCGGTGGGGCGATGCGACCCCGGAAGTACAGTCACGGGTGATCGACACGATCATCGAGTCGGCGCGCGAGAAGGGCCTGACCCCACGCGAAACGGCGCACGTACTGGCCATCGCCCGCGTTGAATCGGGTTTCAACCCCGATGCCGCCGCTGGCACCACCTCGGCCTCGGGCCTGGGCCAGTTCATCGACAAGACCGGCAATCACTACCACCTCAACAGCCGCAACCGCTTCGACGTCGGCGCACAGTCCGACGCACTGGTTGACCATTACATCGATAACCGCACGCTGGCGCACAAGCGCGGCCAGGGTGAGGAGTACATCTACAAGTACCACCACGACGGCCCGACCCGCGATTACGGCGGCCTCACCCTGTCTGAAAAGAAGGTGATGCCGTACGTGGACAAGTACGAGCGGTTCGTGGAGCAGCGCCTGGGCCTGACCCACGGCCAGTCCCATGGCAGCCACGCGGCCCCCGCCGCAGCTGCGGCCACCCACGCGCAGGCCAAGCCGGCAGCGGCGCATGCCGAAGGCCAGACCCGCACCTTCGAGCAGACGATGCAGGTGATGCTGCCCCCGCAGAACGGGGTCAAGCCGCACGTTACCGGTGAGTTCGGCGAACACCGCGCGCACAAGCCGCACGGTGGCACCGACTTCAACTATGTCGGCGGCCAGCACGGCCGTAATCTGCAGCACCCGACCGTCCACGCGCCGATCTCCGGAACGGTGACGTTCGTCGGTGGCGACTACGGCACGGTGAAGATCAGGGATGCACAGGGCAACTCGCACGAGATCCTGCACCTGCACTCGACCCAGGTGAAGGAAGGCCAGCCGATCAAGGCGGGCGAGCCGATCGGCACCATGGGCGGGCGTGGCCCGGGCGGTGCTGGGCAGTATGCCCAGCACGTGCATTACCAGTTGAAGGATCCGCACGGCAAGCTGCTCAGCCCGCAGGACTTCTGGGACCACGGCAAGCTGAAGGAAACCGGCAAGGGTGGCCATTCGCATGACGCCGACCACAACGGTGTGCTGCGCCAGGGGACCAAGGGCGAGGAAGTGACTGCGCTGCAGAAGGAACTCAACCGCCTGGGCGTGCGCGACGGCCAAGGCAATCCGCTGAGCGAGGATGGCAAGTTCGGTGCCAATACCAGGGACGCACTGATCGCCTACCAGAAGCAGCACGGGCTCACCGCCGATGGCGTGGCGGGTCCGGCGACGCTGGGCAAGCTGGCCGAAGGCCGCAGCCATGCCGAGGCGGCGCCGAAGGGGCCGCAACTGGGCGACAAGGCGCATCCGGATACGCCGCTGCACAATGCGATCCGTGGCCACATGCCGGGCATGATCTGCAACGAGATGAGCGCGTATGTGACCGCCCAGGCCAAGGCCGCCGGCATCGATTCACCGGAGAAGCTGCAGGGCGTCACCGTGCAGGATGGCAAGGCCTTCGTCATCGGCACCGTTCCCGGCTTCCGTACTGCGGTGGACATGACCCAGACGGCACCGAGCCTGCAGGAGACCAGCGCTGCAATGCTGGCCAAGCATGAGCCTTCGCAGCAACACGTGCAGGACGAGCAGCAGCGCGTGGCCATGGGCCGTTGACCGCTGCGTGTGAAGAGGTGTGTGGTAAAGGAGGCCGGCCGGGGTAATCCGGCCGGCTTTTCCGTTCATGGGGCAAGGACATACACGGATGCCGTTTCGCATGATGCACAGCACGCCGCCATTGCAAAGCATGGCGTCCACATGAGCCGGGTGCTGCGGTGGCGCAACGCATGGCAGCGGGTAGGGCTGGCACTGCTGCTCTGCCTGTTGCCGCTGCCAGTGCTGGCGGCGGCCGCGATCCCGGCACTGGATGACCCGGTGGTGGACACCGCCAACGCGCTGTCCGCCAGCACCCGCGCCACGCTGCGCGAGCAGGCATTGCAGCTGCAGGCACGCAAAGGCGCGCAACTGCAGGTGCTGGTGGTGCCCAGTGTTGGCGATGACGGCATTGAAGCCTATGCACAGCGCGTCTTCGAACAGTGGCAGCTGGGCCGCGCCGGTGTCGATGACGGGGTGTTGCTGCTGGTGGCAGTGCAGGACAGGCGCGTACGCATCCAGACCGGCTATGGCCTGGAAGGCACCATTCCCGATGCCTATGCCGCGCGCATCATCGACAAGGCGATCGTGCCGCGCCTGCGTGAGGGAGGCCTGGACCAGGGCCTGCTGGACGGCAGCAAGGTGCTGGTGGCGTTGATCGATGGCGAGCCGCTGCCGCCCCAGGAAGATGCATCCGCACGCAACCTGTTGCCAGCGGATTGGCGCATAGGGGATTCGGTCGTTGCCCTGACGTTGCTGGTGGGGTTCCTGGCCGGTCTGTGGCGATCACCGCCGCGCCTGCTGGCCACCAGGACCGGGGCCGAGTTCAGCTTTAAACGCCGTGAGCGGCGGCGCAAGGCATTGGCAGCCAATGCGGCAATGCCCAGGCCGAATTGGCCGACATTGCCTGCCTGGGGTAGACCGCTGCTGGTAACGGCAGTGATGGCCGCTGGGTTGGTTTCGGCGACGCTGCTGCTGCCGCGGCATGTGCTGCCTGCGCTGTTCTTTGTGCTGTTACCTGCTGTACCGGTGGCGGCGCTGGTGGGGTGGTGCTGGCGTCGCAGCCGTGGTGTGCGCATCGTGCTGTGCGGCATGTTGGCCGTGAGTATCGTTTTCTTCGCGGTGATGCTGGTCCGTGGCCAGTTGCCGCCCAGCCTTGCCCTGCACACGTTGCTGAACCTGGCGGTCGCCCTTGCCGCCATGCTGGTGTTCTTCCTGGTGCAGGCCGGCCGCGCGCGCTGGCGCAGGAACCGCAACAGCTTCGCCGTGCAGCTGGTGGTACTGGTGCTGTTGACCGGCGCCTATGCGCTGGGCGCGCTGCTGGCCATCGACCGGGCCAGCGACGAGAACGCACGTGTGTTGGCGATGATCGTGTCCAGCGTAGGCACGCTGTTCCTGTACTTCATCTGGCTGTTCACCCTGCTGCCCGGCGAAAAAGCACGCAGCGGACGAAGGTCGTCCCAAGGCTACCGTTCCTCGTCCAGCACCTCGTCGTCGAGTTCGTCCTCGAGCAGTTCCGGCGGCTGGTCCGGTGGTGGTGGTCGCAGCGGCGGCGGCGGCGCTTCGGGCAGCTGGTAGCTCAGGCCGCCCACACCCGCCAGCCCAGCGCGGCATCGCGCAGTTCGCCGCTACCGTTCACATCACCCACCTGCAGCTGCACGCCCTGCGCATTGGGCAGGTCCTTCTGCTCGGGGAACCAACGACGGTCGGCGGCGACGATGATCAGCAGGCCCTCGTCGTCGCCCACCGGCGCGAACTGCGGCGACGGCGGGCTGATCGGCTGCAGGCCGAAGCGCTGGCTGGACTGTTCGCGCACCGCATCGACATCGTGGCTGGGTAGGCCAACCTCGCTCAGGCAGGTCAGCTCGCTGCCATGGAAGGCGCCTGCGTGCGTGCTGACTGGAAGACGGCGCCGGCCGATCAACTCGAGGATCAGGCCATCAGGACCGGTGAAGTACACCGACTGCGACTGCCAGCTGCTCTCCAGCGCAAAGTAATCCAGGCCCTCAGGATTACGTTGCAGCGGGGTACGTTCACGCAACCAGGCCATCGCCTCGCCGAAGCGGTTGTCCGGTACGTTGAAGGCCAGGTGCACGCCACCGACGGGGTAATCACCCGCCGGCTGCAGTTCGATGGTGCTCCAGCCGATGTGCACATGGTTGCCGACCACGCGCTGCTGCAGCACATCATGGAAATACGCGGCCACGGAAGCGACGTCGGATACCGGCAGGGTGAGGTGCAGCAGGCGCATGATCGATTCTCCGTGGACGCGCCCACTGTAGCGCCGGGCCACGCCCGGCGGCCACTAGCGCAGTGAATGGTCGAAGAACCGCACTGCTGCGTCCACTGTCTGCGCGTGGGTCTTTGCCTTTGGCACTGACGTGCTGCAGAGGTCCTGCAGCCGCTGCTGCCCGGTCGGGGTGCATGCGGCGAGGAAATCGTAATGGCCGACACCTGGCAGCAGCTGCAGTGCAGCGCCCGCAATCACCGCACGCGCGGCCGCGCCATTGGTCTGTGGCGGCGCAACCGTGTCAGCCTCGCCAAGCACAATCGACACGGGCAGCCGCAACGAGGCCAGCTGCTCGGGCGCGAAGGCCTGGATGATCGCCGGTGCCAACAGGAACACCGCGCGCACGCCGGGAATGGCGCGTGCGTCGTTGGCGTGGGACATCCACGGCGACAGCTCGGCCGACGCCGCAGCGGCAACACGCGCCTCCATCGTGTGCGTTGCCGCTTCCTGTTGAGGCCGGCAGACGCCGTCATCCGGATGCGCCGTGCAGAACGCCAGCAGTCGCTGCAGGTCCGGTTGCGCCCCAGCCGCCAACAGCGCGGTGTAGCCACCGGCCGAGAAACCGGCAACACCCAGACGTTCAGGATCGACGTGCGGGCCCAGCACTGGATCGGCCTGCACGGCCGCCAGTGCCGCGCGCAGATCATCCGCGCGCAGCCAGGTCAACATGCTGCCATGGAGGGTCATCTGGTCGGCACCATTGTTGCCGGGATGATCGACCGCGATCACCAGATAACCTTTCCGTGCCAGCGCGGTGCCCAGCCAGCCCATCATGCGCGCGCTGCCGCCGTTGCCATGCGACAGCAGCAGTGTCGGCAGGCGAGCGCCTGCGGGCGGCGCATCCATCGCCGAGCGACCAACATCGAACAGGGGCGTGCCAGGCGGCCCGATGGTCACCTCGACTTCGCTGCTATCGGCTGGTGCCGGATACCACACCGTGTAGCGCAGGGTGTTGCGGTGCTGCGCATCGCGCACGGCGGCACTGGCCACCGTCGTGGTGCCATGGCGCTCGCCGGCTTTCCAGGTGTCGCCTGCGTGGGCGGAGAGCGCCGCTGCCATCAGCAGCAGCCCGACAATTGTGATGTTCACGCGCATCTTCAGCTCCATGTCAGCAGGGACCTTCGTCTACCGGCAGCCAGATCTCCACGCCGCCGTTGCCAGTGTGCTCGTTGAACCGGGCGTCGTAGCGCTCCAGGTCCGGCGCGTCGGCCAGGCTGAGGCCGGCGCTGGGCAGGTAGTGATCCAGCAACCAGAACCAGGTCGAGCGGATGGCCGAGATGTGCCCGCCGTGCCAGGCCACCAAGTAGCGTCGTGCGGGCACATCCACGCGCTGCCAGTGCGCGGGTACAGGGCCAAGTGAACCAATCGGCAGCGCGGCGATATAGTCGAAGCCGCCGTCGTCGTCGTTGTTGCAGCACACCCCAAAACTGACCGGGGCCGGCGCCGGCCATTCCCGGTTGAGCTGGGCCCACTGCCCGGGAATGGCACCGCCGCTGTTGCGGGTATGGCGCATGCCGATGCCGGCCAGCTGGAAGGCCGGGGTGTCGAGCAGCTGTGGCGCCTCAGCGCAGGCAGCCGGCGCCTCGTCCACGCGGATCGCCTGCACCAGCGCCAGCCCATCGGTGCCCTGTTCGCGTACCCGTTCCGGTGTCTGCCCGAACTGTTCGCTGAAGGCACGGGTAAACGCGGCATGAGTGGTGTAGCCCGCGCCAATCGCCACCTGCAGGATGTCGCATGCGCCGTTGGCCAGCCGCTGCGCGGCTGTTGTCAAGCGGCGCCCACGCAGGTAACGGACCACCGACGTGCCGGTGCGGGCCTGGAACAGGCGCGACAGATGGAACGGCGACAGTCCCACCGCAGCGGCGATATCGGCCAAGGCCAGCGGCTGCTCCGCATGGGTTTCGATGTACCACACCGCCTTGCCTGCCGCACTCATCCTGTCGTTCCATGAATCCGATGCTGGACACAGTAGCGGATCGGCAGGCGCGGCGTTTAGCAGTTCTTGCGCCTGCGCGGACTCAAGCTGTCGCACTGACGTCATGCCTCCTTCACAGATCGCGCTGAGACTGCGCGCCTTGTCCAGGCCTGGGATATCCCCGCAGGTGCTGGCCCTGTCGCGTCCTCCCGGAGTCCTGCCGTGCATCGTTCGAAGCTTTCGCGTTCCATCCTCCTCGCCCTTTCCATGGCCAGCGCAGGAGGCGCGATCGCAGCGGAGGCCGATGCGGTCGATGCCGCAGGCGGCAGCCGCGCCGCGCCCACCCAGCTTGATGCAATGCTGGTCACCGGTACCCGTGCCTCCAACCGCACCCAGTTCGAAACACTGGCGCCGGTGGACGTGTTCAGCAAGGAAGACATCAGCTCCGTTGAATCCACCGACCTGAAGGACGTGCTTGCCCAGCTGGTGCCATCATTCGTGGTGCAGCGCCTGCCGATGGCCGACGGGCAGGTGTTCGTGCGTCCGGCCACCCTGCGTGGCCTGTCGCCGGACCAGACCCTGGTGCTGGTCAACGGCCGCCGCTTCCACCGCAGCGCGCTGCTCGGCAACCGTGGTGCACAGGCGGCCGACCTTGCACAGATTCCGACCAGCGCGATCAAGCGCATCGAAGTGCTGCGCGACGGCGCATCGGCGCAGTACGGCTCGGACGCCATCGCCGGTGTCATCAACATCATTCTTGAGGACGGCCCCGGCACCGGGATCACCGCCGGCTATTCGCAGTACGCGCAGGGCGACGGTGCCTCGCGCGACTTCAGTGCGCGCACCGGCTGGTCGCTGGGCGACTATGGCAGCCTGGTGCTGTTCGCCGAGTCGTCCAATTCAGACGCCACCTCGCGTACCCGCCAGCGCCCGGATGCGATCGCCTTCCAGGCTGTACATCCGGAGCTGGAGGTGCCCAACCCGGTGCAGCGCTGGGGCCAGCCGGAACTGGAGAGTCGCCGCGTCGGCTTCAACATGAAGGCCAACGCCAGCGACGCGCTGGAGCTGTATGCGTTCGGTCTTTACAGCCACAGCGATGGCGTCAGTGATTTCAACTGGCGCAATCCGGACACCACCACCGGCGCCTACCGCACCACCGTCATCTTCCCGGGCTGGAACCTGCGCTCGATCTACCCGGTGGGTTTCAGCCCGCAGTACGGCAACGTCCAGAACGACCTGCAGCTGGTCGGCGGCCTGCGCGGCGAGATCACACCGAAGCTGCGCTGGGACGTGAGCGCCTCGTATGGCCGCAACGCCATCGACTACAGCCTGAAGAACTCGATCAATGCCTCGCTCGGCCCGGCCAGCCCGACCGACTTCGATCTCGGCCGCCTGACCCAGACCGAGAAGAACGCCAACGCCGACTTCAACTATGAGTGGGACGTGGCCGCGCTGACCAGGCCGATCAACGTCGCCTTCGGTGGCGAGTTCCGCCAGGAGACCTACCAGGTGCGCGCCGGTGACCCGGCGTCATACGCGGCGGGACCGGGCGCGGCTGCAGGCCTGGAGGCCAATTCCAATGGTGCGCCCGGTTTCTCGGCCAGCCAGGCCGGGCAGTGGAGCCAGCGCAGCAAGGCTGCCTACGTGGACATGGAGGTGCCGCTGGGCGAGCGCTGGAGCATCGGCGCGGCCAGCCGCTACGAGGACTTCTCCAGCTTCGGCAGCACGCTGGATGGCAAGCTGTCGGCGCGCTTTGCGATTACCCCGGACGTGGCCCTGCGCGGCACCGTGTCGACCGGCTTCCGCGCACCGACGCCGGCGCAGCTCAACACCACCAGCACCACCCAGGGGTTGGATACGCGCACGCTGCAGATCTTCACCAGCGGCCGCCTGTCGCCGAACGATCCGCTGGCGCAGCTGCTCGGTGCCAGGCCGTTGAAGCCGGAAGAATCACGCACCGCCTCGCTGGGCCTGACCTGGCGCACCGACCTGGGTCTGTCCGGCTCGGTGGATGTCTACCAGATCAAGCTCAGCGACCGCTTCAGCCAGTCGGCCAGTTTCGCCATTCCGGCCGGTACGCCCAATCCGCTGGGCTATACCTCGGTGAACTATTTCACCAACGACTTCGATACCACCACCACCGGCGTGGACGTGGTCGGCAACTACCTGCGCGACCTCGGCGCGGGCCGCATGACGCTGACCCTGGCCTACAACTACAACCGCACCCGCGTGGACAACGGCAGCACCTCGGTGGCAACCAATGAGACCCAGCGCGTGCTGTTCGAAGACCGCCTGCCCGAGCACAAGGGCAGCCTGACCGGCAGCTGGGACATCGGCGCCTGGTCGCTGATGGCACGCATGCGCTACTACGGCGCCTGGACCGATTCCAGCGGCAATGCGGTGGGCGATATCTACCAGCGCTTCGGCGCGATGAGCTTCCTCGACCTGGCTGTGGGGTATCGCATCAATGAGCATCACAGCCTGCGCGTCGGCGCCGACAATGTGTTCGACCGCTACCCGGATGAGGCCACTTTCCAGGCCAGTCGCGGCCTGGTCTACTCGCGCAACGCGCCGTACGACACCGACGGCGCCAACCTGTACGCGCAGTACCGGCTGAGCTTCTGATGGACCCGACCCGCCGCTTCCTGTTGCGTGCCGGCTCCTTGCTGCCGGCCGCAGCCGCACTTTCTTCACTGCCCGCCATGGCTGCCACGCGTTACGCTGCGTCCATGCAGATTCCCGCAACGACCGTGGCGCCGGACGTGCTGGCCCGCGATGAGAGCTACTGGGCCGCCGTGGCCAGCCACTTCGACATCACCGACGAAGTGAACCACCTAGAGAATGGCTACTGGGGCGCGATGGGCCGCGAAACGCTGGCCAGTTACCAGCGCCATACCGCTGAAGTGAACCGTGGCAACGCCTGGTATGGCCGTCATGCGTTCCCGGCGCAGTACATGGCGGTGCAGCGGCAGGTGGCCGGACTGCTGGGCGTGGGCGCGGATGAGATCGCACTGACCCGAGGCGCCACCGAGGCGATGCTGGCGCTGATCGGTGGCTACAACCGCCTGCGGCCCGGCGACCAGGTGCTGTACGCCGACATCGACTACGACAGCATGATCGGTGCGATGCGTTGGCTGCAGCAGCGCCGTGGCGTGCAGGTCGAGCGCATCGCGCTGCCGGTGGTGCCCGACCATGTGCAGATCCTGCAGGCCTACGAGGCCGCGTTCGCGCGGCTGCCACGCCTGAAGCTGGTGCTGCTGACCCAGGTCAGCCATCGCCATGGGCTGGTGCTGCCGGTGGCCGAAATCGCCGAACGTGCGCGGGCACGCGGCATCGACGTGATCGTTGATGCGGCGCACGGGTTCGGCCAGATCGACTACGCGGTGCCGCAGCTCAAGGCCGATTTCGTTGGCATCAACCTGCACAAGTGGATCGGCGCACCGGTCGGCGTCGGCGCGATGTATGTGCGCAAGGGCCGCGTTGCGGACCTCGACCCGTACATGGGCGAGACCGACGATGGCCGCGTGGGCAGCCGTGTGCACACCGGCACGGTCAACTTCGCCGCTTACCTGGCGCTGCCAGAAGCGATCGCGCTGCACCAGCGTATCGGCGCGGCCAACAAGCAGGCGCGCCTGCGCTACCTGCGCGAGCGCTGGACGGTGCCTGCGCGGCAGATGGCGCATATCGAAGTGCTGTCTTCACCGGACCCGGCGTTGGCCAGCGCATTGGCCAGCTTCCGCCTGCGCGGGCGCACCAGCGTGGCAGACAACATGGCGCTGCAGAAGCGCCTGCTGGACGAGCATCGCGTGTTCACCACCCATCGCGACGGGTTGGACTCCGGCGCCTGCGTGCGGGTGACGCCGTCGGTGTTCACCCGGCCGCAGCAGATGGATGCGCTGGTGCAGGCGCTCTCCGCCCTGGCCTGATCATGAACGGTAGTGCCGGCCGCTGGCCGGCAACCTCATGATCGTCGCCCACGAGCAGCTGCCGGCCAGCGGCCGGCACTACCGATCGGGTGGGTGCCGACCGTTGGTCGGCACATCCCATTCCACGCCTACCGCTCGATCGCCGGCAACGCATCGGACAACAACAACCGGTCAATCCGATGCAACGCACTCTCCAGCTGCCCTCGGTCCGCTGCCAGCCCCAGCGACAGACGCACGCCATACTGGTGCGAGACCCCCGGCGGACAAAACGCCGATGACGGCGCAATCGCCAGCCCCTGCAACTGGGCGGTACGCACCAGCGTGGCATCGGTCCACGGCGCCGGTATCCGGCACCACGCATGCAGCCCTTCCGCGCGCTGCAGCAGCGACGGTGCCAGCAGGTAACGCGCCATGCGCATTCGTTCGCGTGCCTCGGTGCGTACCTGGGCCAATAGTGATTGCGCCGAGCCATCCAGCAGCAGCTGGCTGGCCAGCGCCGACACCAGCGGATGCCCCATCAGTCGCGTCGCCCGCAACGCCGCCGTCATCGCCTCGGCGTGCACAGCGCTCGGGCATTGCACGAATGCGGTGCGCAGGCCGGGGCTGATCACCTTCGACAGCGTCGCCACATAGAACACATGGCGCGGTGCCAGCGTTGCCAGGGGTATCGGTGCATCTTCGGCAAGGTGCCAGTACGGATCATCCTCGATCGCCAGCAGGCCTTCGCTCTCCAGTACACGCGCCAGCGCCTCGCGCCGCTGCAGCGGCAGGGTCAGCGCGGTCGGGTTCTGGCAGGTGGGGTTGAGATAGACCAGGCGCGCGCCGCTTTCGCGTGCCTGCCGCAGCAGCGCTTCAGGGCACATGCCGTGTTCGTCGCTGTCCACCGGCATCAGCCGACGCCCCAGCGCCGCTGCGGCCTGCAACAGGCCCGGATAGACCAGCGCATCGCACAGGATCGTATCGCCATCGCGGCCCTGGCTGACCAGGATCGCGGCCAACGCCACCTGCGCGCCTTCGGTCAGCAGCAGGCAGTCGTCATCCACGGCGCCCAGCATCGGCTGCAGCCAACGCGCCGCAGCATGGCGATCAGTGGGGTTGCCGCCACCCAGGTGATACGTCATCAGGTTCGGCGCGTCGCTGCGTGCAAGCACGGCGGCGGCACCACGGCGCAGCGTCTCTGCCAGCGCGTCGGCGTCGGGCACCGGCGGCACGTTCATGCTCAGGTCCACCACCTGGTCGAAGCCGGCCTTGGGCGGTGCGATGAAACTGCCCTGTGGCCCGCGCGCTTCGATCAGGCCGCGTTTGCGTGCTTCATCGAATGCCCGCGTTACCGTGGTCAGGTCGACGCCGAGCTGCTGCGCCAACGCGCGCTGCGAGGGCAGGCGTTGCCCCGGTGCAAGACCGCCGCGGCGCACCGTGCGCTCCAGCGAATTGACGATGCGCAGGTAGATCGGCCCGTTGTGCGCGAGCACGTCCTGCACCCATTCGCGGGCTGCGACATCCGGTCGCGGCATGTACGGAGCATGTCGGGGCGTATCGTTGCTTCCGACGGCGGGAGCCTGTCCATAACCATCGGTCGGTTCGGACAGGTGACCGCCGTTGTTGTTTGCGGCGGCCGAACCGGCCCGCGTCGGTGATGTCATTGCGCGTCCTCAGCGCTTGGCCTGCCAGGGGCAGTAGCAGCCCACGGCAAGCAGTCCTTTCGGGCGCACGGTTTCGCCGCGCACCAGTCTGTCCAGCAGCGGTTCGACGAAGCTGTTGGCCGAGTTGCAGACCATGCCGATGCTGTACGGGCCGGCATACGCCAGATGGCCGTGCCGGTCCCAGATCGCCACGGCAGGGCTGGCCGGGATGTGTTCGATACCGTCGATGGTCGGCAGGTTGATCACCTTGTTGCGCAGCGGCTCGGGCAGCGCGCCCTGCGTGCCAGGGCGGCGGATCGCGTAGAAGTCGATGCCGGCACGGCGGTACATGCTGATCAGGTAGCTCAGGTGCGCACCGGTCTCGCGGTTGCACACGCCGCAGGCCGGGTCCCAGAAATGCACCACGCGGATGCGGCCGGTATCTCCGGCCAGATCGGCCGGCAGGCGCAGCTGCGAGTCGTCGAAGACGATGGCCTGTTCGGTGAAGGTGGACTGCGCGCTGTAGCCGAAGTACTGCCACAGCGCAGCCGCCACGCCGGCCATGAACAGGCAGGCGAGGGCGATCATCGTCGGCAGCAGCCAGCGGCGACGCGGCGCGGCTGCGCCCATCAGGACGCGTCCCCGCCGAACTTGTGCACGTACTGCTTGCGCATCTCGCGGCAGGAGTCGGCCTGCGCGCGGCGCTGGATCTCGCTACGCGACGGATCCTCGCTGCGCTGCAGGCACTGCTCGATGGCGTGGCGCTCGGCGGCCTGTACGTCCACGGTCTGTGGCTGCAGGCAGACCCAGGCCAGCGCGGCCAGCATCAGCACCACAAAGCCACCGCACCCGGCCATCACCAGGTGGAACTTCAGTTTCTCGGCGCGCATCGATGCACGTCCCTTCATCCATACATTGCATACAAAATATCATTTTGTATGGATTGGGCGCCATGCGTTCGGTTCAGACAATGGCGTTGTGCCGGGCCTCGGGAACTTCGGACAGGATCTCGTTCAGCTTGGCCAGCGCCCCGGCCAAAGCGCCCTGGTCGACCGCGCCGCCCAGCGACAGGCGGATGGCGTTGCCCGGCGGCGGCTCTTCCACGCTGAAGGCGTCCGAGCTGGCGATGCCCAGCCCCTGTTCCTGCGCGGCCTGGATCAGCCGGTACTGGTCCAGCCGTGGCGGCAGCGGCAGCCATACGTGCAGGCCGGCCGGGTGCGCCCGCGCGCGGGACGGCAGGTACCGCGCCGCAATCGCCTGGCGCTCGCGCAGCTCCTGCTGGAAGCGCCGTACCATGTCCTCGGCCTGGCCGCTGCGGATCCACTGTGAGGCCACCGCCACCATCGACTGGGTCGGCATCAGCGCGATCGCACGCAGGGCGTCCAGCACCGGTTCCATCGGTTCGCCGGCCGGCACCACCAGGTAGGCGGTGCGCAGGCCCGGTGCCAGGCACTTGGAAAGGGTGGAGATGTAGTAGACCGGGCAGCCGGCGTCGCGGTGGGCGGCCAGCGGCGGCGCGGCATCACCGGCCAGCAACCAGTAGGGATCGTCTTCGATCACGGTCAGATCGTGGCGCTTCGCCACCGCCAGCAGGGCCTGCCGGCGCTGCGCCGACATCGTCGCCGTGGTCGGATTCTGGATGGTCGGTACCAGGTACAGCAGGCGCGGGCGGCGCAGCTGGCAGGCTTCTTCCAGCGCATCGGGCAGCATGCCTTCGGCGTCCATCGCTACCGGCACCACGCCCCGCTGCAGCACGCGCGCGGCGGCCAGCAGGCCCGGGTAGGTCAGCTGCTCGGCGGCGATCAGCTCGCCCGGCTGGGTGCGGGCCAGGATCAGCGCGCACAGTGCGGTCTGCGCACCGGGGCAGATCACCACCTGGTCGGCACCGACCATCCCCAGCATCGGTGACAGCCACTGCACGGCGGCGGCGCGGTCCTCGCGGGTGCCGGCGCCGACGTGGTAGCTCATCAGTTCGCCCTGGCCCAGCTGCTGCCCGACGTGCTGGAAACCGGCCTCCATGCCCTGTGCGAACGGCGCGCTGCCCAGCAGCGGCGGGATGTTCATGCTCAGGTCCACTGAGGTGCTGCGGTTTCCGGCCGACAGTGCGATGAAGGTACCGCCGGCGCCCTGCGCATCCAGCAGGCCGGCCTGGCGCAGCTCGGCGAAGGCGCGGGTGACCGTGGTCAGGTCCACGCCCACCTGCTGGGCCAGGTCGCGCTGCGGCGGCAGCCGGTCGCCCGGGCGCAGCACGCCGTCGTCCACCGCCTCGCGCACCTGCTGGGCAATCTGCAGGTACAGCGGGCCGGCGCCCTCGCGGAAGGGGCGAACCCAGGTGCGATTGGGGTGTTTCAGGCGGCGGCCGGCGGCAGGTGGCGTCATCGGTCAGGTTTTTCCATACGTGCAGGTGCACAAGTCCATACAATGATGTATCTTGTATGGGCTTGATTGGAGTGGTTCGCCCTCTTGTAGGCGACCTCGTACCCACAGTGTAGCCGCTCCACGCCCGGGCGCTGCGCGCAGGCGAGCCGGTCAAGCGCGCTTCTTCAACAGGGTTGACCTCCAATGAATATCTGCTGGAACCGCATCCGCCTGGCGCTGGTCGCCCTGGCCTGCGTCGGCCTGTCGGGCTGTGACTGGGTGCTGCTGGATTCGAAGGGCATGGTCGGGCTCGCCCAGCGCGACCTGATCCTGATCTGCATCGGCCTGATGCTGATCGTGGTGATACCGGCCATCGTGCTGACCTTCGTGTTCGCGTGGCGCTACCGCGCCGGCAACACCAAAGCGAAATACACGCCGGACTGGTCGCACTCCACCAAGGTGGAGATCGTGGTCTGGGGCGTGCCGCTGATCATCATCGCGGTGCTGGCGGTGATCGTGTGGAAGTCCACCCACGAGCTGGACCCCTACAAGCCGCTGGACGTGGCTGGCGAACCGCTGCACGTGGACGTGATCGCCACCGACTGGAAGTGGGTGTTCGTGTACCCGGACCTGGGCATCGCCACGGTCAACCAGCTCAACTTCCCGGCCAACCGCCCGCTGGCGTTCAATATCACCTCCAACTCGACGATGAATACCTTCTTCATCCCGCAGCTGGGTGGGCAGATCTACGCGATGGCCGGCATGCGCACGCAGCTGCACCTGATCGCCAACGAGCCCGGCCAGTTCCGTGGCATGTCCGGCAACTACAGCGGGCATGGCTTCTCGAACATGAAGTTCATCGCCACGGCCAGCAGCAACGAAGACTTCGAGCGCTGGGTGGCCGAAGTGCGCAGCGCGCCGGACGCGCTCAGCTTCACGCAGTTCAAGGCGCTGGCCGCGCCGTCGAAGAACGCACCGGTGCAGCACTTCTCCAGTGTTGAACCGCTGCTGTTCAAGAAGGTCATCGACCAGTTCATCGGCGTCGGTGAGAACACCGCTGCGGCTACCCCGGCGGGCGCTGCCGGCGGTGCCCAGGTTTCCCAGGAGTAACGAACATGTTGGGTAAATTGACGTGGGAGGCCGTGCCGCTGCACGAGCCGATCGTCGTGGTCACATTGGTGGCCATGGTGCTGGGTGGCGTCGCGCTGCTTGGCGCGGTGACGTACTTCAAGCTGTGGGGCCCGTTGTGGCGTGACTGGTTCACCACCGTGGACCACAAGAAGATCGGCATCATGTACGTGGTGGTGGCGCTGGTCATGCTGGTGCGTGGCTTTGCCGATGCGCTGATGATGCGCGCGCAGCTGGCGGCGGCCGGGCCGGGCAGTGACGGCTTCCTGCCACCGGAGCACTACGACCAGATCTTCACCGCGCACGGCGTGATCATGATCTTCTTCGTGGCCACCCCGTTCGTGGTCGGCCTGATGAACATCATCGTGCCGCTGCAGATTGGTGCGCGCGACATGGCGTTCCCGTTCCTCAACGCCTTCAGCTTCTGGATCTTCGTGGTCGGCGCTGCGCTGATGATGATCTCGCTGGGCGTTGGCGAATTCGCCATGACCGGCTGGGTCGCCTATCCGCCGCTGTCGGGCATCGAGTTCAGTCCAGGCGTGGGTGTCGACTACTACATCTGGGCATTGCAGGCGTCCGGTGTCGGCACCTTGCTGACCGGCGTCAACCTGTTCATCACCATCCTGCGCATGCGTGCGCCGGGCATGACCCTGATGAAGATGCCGGTGTTCACCTGGACCGTGCTGGTCACCAGCGTGATCATCATCGCCGCCTTCCCGATCCTGACCGTGGCGCTGGGTGCGCTCACCCTGGACCGCTACCTGGACTTCAACTTCTACACCAACACATTGGGTGGCAACCCGATGATGTACGTGAACCTGGTGTGGGCCTGGGGCCATCCGGAGGTGTACATCCTGGTGCTGCCGGCGTTCGGCATCTTCTCCGAAGTGACCGCCACGTTCGCGCGCAAGAAGCTGTTCGGCTACAAGTCGATGGTCGGTGCCACGCTGGCGATCGGCATCCTGTCGTTCATCGTCTGGCTGCACCACTTCTTCACCATGGGCTCCGGTGCCAGCGTCAATGCATTCTTCGGCATCATGACGATGATCATCGCCATCCCCACCGGCGTGAAGATCTTCACCTGGCTGTTCACCATGTACGGCGGCCGCGTCGAGTTCAGCGTGCCGATGCTGTGGACCATCGCCTTCCTGGTCACCTTCACCATCGGTGGCATGACCGGCGTGCTGCTGGCCATCCCGGGCGCGGACTTCCTGCTGCACAACAGCCTGTTCCTGGTCGCGCACTTCCACAACACCATCATCGGCGGCGCGCTGTTCGGCTACCTGGCCGGCTTCGCCTACTGGTTCCCGAAAGTGTTCGGCTTCACCCTCAACGAGCGCTTGGGCAAGTGGTCGTTCGCGTGCTGGGTGATCGGCTTCTACCTGGCCTTCATGCCGCTGTACATGCTCGGCTTCATGGGCATGACCCGCCGCATGAACCAGTACGACAACCCGGCGTGGACGCCGTACCTGATCGCCGCCTTCATCGGTGCGCTGTTCGTGTTCGCGGGCATCATCCTGATGCTGGTGCAGATCTACGTGAGCGTTCGCGACCGCAAGCGCAACCTGGACCTGACCGGCGACCCGTGGAACGCACGCACGCTGGAATGGGCCACGCCGTCGCCGCCGCCGTTCTACAACTTCGCCGTGGTGCCCAAGGCCGATGAGCTGGACGCCTTCCACGAAGCGAAGAAGCGCGGCCTGCCGCCGCCGCCGAAGAAGTACGCACCGATCCACATGCCGAAGAACACCGGCGTGCCGCTGATCCTCAACATCTGGATCCTGGTGCTGTGCTTCGCCCTGGTCTGGCACATCTGGTGGATGGCCGCGGCCAGCTTCATCGCGATGATCGTGACCCTGATCGTGCGGTCCTACGACGAGGACGTGGACTACTACGTCAGTTCCGAAGAGGTGGCGCGCACCGAAGCGGCCAGCCTGGCCAAGTTGAAGGAGGTACGCGCATGAACCTGTTGACCCGCCCCGAGCTGGCCAGCGACACGCAGGCGCACGAGGACCACCACGAGCACGACCACGGCCACGAACAGGGCGGCATGAAGGTGTTCGGCATGTGGGTCTACCTCATGTCCGACCTGGTGCTGTTCGGTTCGCTGTTCGCCTCGTACGCGGTGCTCAGCACCGCCTACGCCGGCGGCCCCACCGGCAAGGAGCTGTTCTCGTTGCCGTTCGTGATGGCCGAGACCTTCCTGCTGCTTGTGTCCAGCATCACCTACGGCCAGGCCGTGCTGGCGATGCATCGCCACGACACCTCGGCGGTGCTGCGCTGGCTGGGCGTGACCTTCGTGCTCGGTGCCTCGTTCATCGGCATGGAGATCTATGAGTTCTCGCACCTGATCCACGAAGGCGCAGGCCCCAGCACCAGTGCCTACCTGTCGGCGTTCTTCGCGCTGGTCGCCACCCACGGCCTGCACGTGGCCAGCGGCCTGATCTGGATGGCGGTGGTCATGCACCAGGTCTACCGCCGTGGCCTGACCCCGACCAACATCACCCGCGTGTCGTGCCTGAGCCTGTTCTGGCACTTCCTGGACCTGGTGTGGATCTGCGTCTTCACCTTCGTCTACCTGATCGGAGCCTTCTGACATGGCCCACGTCGAAACCTCGCGCGCCGGCAATGCGCACGGCTCCACCAAGTCCTACCTGATCGGCTTCGTGCTGTGCGCGCTGCTGACCGTGGTGCCGTTCGCACTGGTGATGAACCCGGTGCTGTCGCGGCCGCTCACGCTGTTCCTGCTGGTCGGCTTCGCGGTGGCGCAGATCCTGGTACAGCTGGTCTATTTCCTGCACATGGACCGCAAGTCCGAAGGTGGCTGGAACCTGGCCAGCTTCGTGTTCACCCTGGTGATCCTGTTCATCATCGTCGCGTTGTCGGTGTGGATCATCTGGAGCATGCACTACCACATGATGATCAACTGAGCCTGCGAACCGTGAAAGGCATCGCGTTCCCCCACCGTGGCCTGCGGCTGGCCGCAGGCCTGCTGCTCGGCCTGCTGGCCGGTTGCAGTGCGCAGTCGCGCATGGACTTCTACTCCAAGGACATCGCCTGCGAAGAGCTCGGCCAGCACTGGTCGATGCCCGACAGCCGCGGCACCGTGCGTGGCCCGAAGGACCTGCAGGGGCAGGTGACCTATCTGTTCTTCGGCTTCACCAGCTGCCCGGATGTGTGCCCGACCACCATGGTCGAGCTGAGCCAGGTCAAGCACCTGATGGGCAAGGATGCCGACCAGCTGCAGGTGGTGTTCGTCAGCGTCGACCCGGCCCGCGACACCCCGGAGGTTGCGCGGACCTACGTGGAAGCGTTCGACCCCAAGGCAATCGCGCTGGTCGGCAACGAAGCGCAGCTGGCCGCGATGGCCAGCGACTTCAAGGCGTTCTACGAGAAGGAACCCGGCCAGGTGCCGGAGACCTACACCATGAGCCATATCGCGGGCGGTTACGTGTTCGACCGCCAGGGCCGCCTGCGCCTGTTCGCGCCCTATGGCATGCCGGTGGACAAGCTGTTTTCCGACGTGCAGCGCCTGCTGCTGGAGCCCGCTCATCCCGCCGCCGGCAACGACGCACTGGCCAGCTGCAGTCTCAAGCAAAGCGACACACTCGCCGCGCGCTGACGTCACCCCCACCGCGGTGGGTGCCGACCGTTGGTCGGCACTTCCCCACACACCCATCCCCCGGCCGGCCAGGAGAGCCAACCGGCCAGGGGCACCACTCAACGCCTTACTTGGTCTCTTCCCACTGCACCACGTCCGGCTCGGTCGCGCGGATACCGGCGATGGACAGCAGCCTGGTGGTCGCATCCAGCGCCGCGTTCACCGACGGGTACTCCACGATGGCCTGGCCTGAAGCCTTGGAGACCTTCACCACGGTACCGCCAGTGGCGGCGGCTGCGCGCTGGGCCGAGGCTGCATCGGTGAAGAACACCTTGACCCGCGAGGTCGCCACCACCGGCGCGCCGTCACGGGACACCGCCGCCGCGAACTTGCCGGCACCGGCATCAGCAGGCGCGGCGGTGGCGCCATCCAGCGAACGCTTGGTACGCGCGCTGGTGGTCGCCGCCGCCTGCGGGGTGATCGTGAACTGGCCGCCGCTGGCCTGCTTTACCGTTGCCGAGGGCGACAGCTGGAAACGCGTGCCGCCCACGTCGAATGTGCGGCCGGTAGCGGATGCCTTCAGTTCCTGCGCATCCACGGTCGACAGGGTCCTGGCCGGAGGGGTCTGCCCCGAGCTCTGTGCCCAGGCAGGGGAGGTCATCACCGCGAAGGTGAGCGTGCTCAACAGAATGGTCGTCTTCATCATCAGTGCCCCAGAACGCGGATCTTGAAGAATTCGAGGTTGCCACGCGATGCAGCGGTCGCGGCCTGCCCCATGTCGGTCACTTCCAGCGTCCAGGTGCCTGTGGCGTTCTCATCCAGGAAGGCATTGCTGGACAGCAGGTCCCAGCTGGTGAAGTTGCTCTGCGCGCCACCCGTGCCCGAACCGATCGCGGTGAACGCCGGCTGCACCACGCTGCGGGTGCCGCTGGGCGACACCAGCACGAACTGCAGCTGGCGCGTGTTGCGGTGGTTGACCCGGAAGCCCAGCTGCACGCTCTCGATGTTGCGCGCGCCGTTGGCCAGCTGGAAGGTCAGGCGTGCGGCGGCGGCCGAGGTGTTGCCGATGGCCACGGTACGCGTGGTGTTGCGCCAGCCGCTGTCGACCAGCGCACCGAGCGACTGGAAGTTCTCGGCCACCTGCACCGCGCGTGCAGCGTTGACCACGCCGAAGCCATACCAGTTGCTGTAGGCACGGCCGGCAGCATTCACCGTCCAGCCCGGCACCAGCGTGCGGCCGTCGGCCAGCGTCACCGCCGGCTGGTTCGGGTGGTTGCGGGTGGCGGTGGTGGCCAGGATGTACTTCACATCGCGATAGGACAGGTTCGGGTTGGCTTCCAGCACCAGCGCCGCCACGCCCGAGACCATCGGCGCCGACGCCGAGGTGCCGTTCATCTTGGCGGTGTAGTTGCAGGTGCTGTCGATGGCCGACAGGTTGCTGTCCAGGGTGTTCTGGCGGTTGGTGTTCTTGTTGCTGCCCTGCGCGCACCCGGTCACGTCGGTGGTGACGATGGCCGGGTCGTAGGCGCGTGCCACCAGGCCGGGCGCGTACTGCGCCTGCAGGCCGTACTCGCCGCCAAAGGCCGAGACCCACAGCGCCGAGCCGGTGGACGAATACGACGAGCGCACGCCATCGGCGCGCACCGCGCCTACGGTGATGACGTTGAACAGGTTGTTGCGCGGGTCGCGGCCAGCCGGCACGCAGCCGGTGTTGCGGTTCTTGGTGTCGGTGGTGCAGACATCCTGGGTCTGGCTGATCGAGGCATTGTTGAAGTTGTTGCCGGCCGACTTCACGTAGATGCCGCCGCGGCCACCGCGCGTACCCGACAGCGCCTGCTCGTACGAACGAATCGTGTTTTCGCTGTACGCCAGCGGCAGGTTCGGATTGCCCGGGCCGGCGCCCCAGCTGTTGTTGAACACCTGCACGTCGGCCGACTCCGCGCCGTCCCACCAGGCGTACTCGATGTTGCTCTGCTGGTTGCCCAGGGCCGAGCGCGAAATCGGGTTGAAGCCCTTCAGCGTCGCCGCCGGCGCCACACCGCGCACGCCCAGGTTGTTGGCGCCCACCGCGCCCGCAATGCCGCCGACCATGGTGCCGTGGTTGTCGACATCCGGGTTGGTCGGGGTGGGGTTGTTCGAGCCATTGGTGAAGTTCTTGCCGGCCACCGCCGCCACGTTGGCGGCCAGGTCAGGGTGCGCGATCTGCAGGCCGTCATCGACGATGGCGATGGTGACGCCCTGGCCACGGATGCCATTGCGGAACAGGCCATCCACGTTCAGGTCGTTGCCGGCCACCGGCAGTGTGTCAGCCGGGACAGTCTGCCCGGTGTTGAGCAGGTGCCACTGTATCCCCGCCAGTGGATCGGCCTGTTGGGCCTGGGCGGTGACGGCCAGGCTGCCCAGCACCAGGGCAGTGGCGAGGGCCAGGCGCGCAGAGCGCGGTGGCGCGGAGCGTTGCGTGTGTCGCTTCATACACGAATCCTTCTGTTGTGAATCGGCATGGCAGGACGGCGGGGCGGATCTGCCCCATCGCAACGAGCCAAACGCGACACAACGAAGAACCCCCTACCTCTTCACACACCCAATCTGCAGATGTGCCGATTGCGTCACAAACGCTTATGCCGCGGGGTAATGACGACTGCCGAGCCCCGCATCTGGTGGACGCCAACCTTGGTTGGCCCGCATATCCACGCATGGCGTGGATCTACCATGTGTCATCGCGCGCCCTCACATCGCGCTGTGCTACTACAGCCCGTGCACCCTTCCGCACGGAGCACGATGATGGTCAATCCGCTCGCCCAGGCCCATCGCGGCCTCGGCACCACACTGTTCAGCCTGTTGAACCCGATACCCTTCGGTTTCTTCGTCGGCGCACTGATCTTCGACGCGATCTACCTCAACAGCGCCGAGGTGATGTGGGGCAAGGCGGCCGCCTGGCTGATCACCTTCGGCCTGCTGATCGCCATCGTGCCGCGCCTGATCAACCTGTTCGCGGTCTGGCGCCGCAACGGCACAGCCACCCGCATCGACCGCATCGACTTCTTGCTCAACCTGGTCGCGGTGGTGCTGGCCATCTGGAACGCCTTCGTGCACAGCCGCGATGCGTACGCCGTTGCGGTGCCGGGCACGATCCTGTCGGCGCTGACCGTGGCCCTGATCGCCCTGGGTCTGATCCTGCTGTCACTGCAGCCGCCGGTGCTGCAGGGAGGTCGTCATGGCTAAGCACATCCTGCCCACCATGGGCGCCCTGGCGCTGGCCGTGATGCTGTCGGCCTGCGCAGGCAAGGCTGAATACCATCCCGCCGACCAGTCGGGCCCGCAGCCGCCGCTGCCCAAGCCGGCCAACTTCCTGATGCCGCCGATGCAGGTGCCCAAGGGCGTCGGCTGGGCTGATGGACAGACCCCCACGGTGGCCGAGGGCCTGAAGATCGAGCGCATCGCCGCCAACCTGCAGCATCCGCGGCGCCTGCTGACCCTGCCCAATGGCGACGTACTGGTGGTGGAAGGCAACGGCCCCGGCGAAGAACCGGTCACCACGCCCAAGCAGTGGATTGCCGGCAAGGTCAAAGCGCGCTCGGGCAAGGCCGGCAAGGGCGGGAACCGGGTCACCCTGCTGCGCCGCGCGCCGGGAACGAACACGTGGACCCAGCATGTCTACATCGAGGGCCTGCATTCGCCGTTCGGCATCCAGCTGATCGGCGACACGCTGTACGTGGCCAACACCGGCAACATCATGCAGTACCACTACGTGCCCGGCGAAACCCGCATGTCGGACAAGGGCCGCGAGTTCACCGACCTGCCCAGCACCATCAACCACCACTGGACCAAGGAACTGCTGGCCAGCCGTGATGGCCGCAAGCTGTATGTGGGCGTGGGCTCCAACAGCAACATCACCGAGAACGGCCTGGCCGTCGAATACCGCCGTGCGGTGGTGCTGGAAGTGGACGTGGCCACCCGTGGCAGCCGCATCTTCGCCTCGGGCATCCGCAACCCGACCGGCCTGGACTGGGAGCCGAGCACCGGAAAGTTGTGGGCTGTTGCGAACGAACGCGATGAGATCGGTGCCGACCTGGTGCCGGATTACCTGACCTCGGTGAAAGAAGATGGTTTCTACGGTTGGCCCTACAGTTACTACGGTCAGCACTTGGACGAGCGCGTGCAGCCGCAGCGGCCGGACCTGGTGGCCAAGGCGATCGTGCCGGACTACGCGATCGGCTCGCACGTGGCGCCGCTGGGCCTGCTGTTCTATACCGGCCAGGCACTGCCGGCGCAGTACCACGGCGGTGCCTTCATCGGCGAACACGGCAGCTGGGACCGTTCGCCACTAAGTGGCTACGAAGTGGTCTACGTACCGTTCAAGGACGGCAAGCCGACCGGGCGGCCGCAGACCGTGGTCAGCGGCTTCGCCTCGAAGGACGAGAAGACCCTGATGGGTGCACCGGTGGGCATGGCGATGGACGCCGAAGGCGCGCTGCTTGTGGCCGACGACGTGGGCGACGTGGTGTGGCGGGTGTCGGCGAAATAGCTGTGTAGCGTCGAGCCACGCTCGACTGCTGTGGATCCGGCCTTTGTAGAGCCGAGCCCATGCTCGGCTTACGCGCGCAGCGCGCGGGTTTCCGTGCACCGAGCGAACAGCAGCCGAGCATGGGCTCGGCTCTACAGTTCCGCAGTACTGCTGCGGAACCCGCTGAACACCGACTCGGCGGCAAACCCCACGCCGCCCAGCAGCACGCCGAAATACACCACCGTTGCCACCACGAAACCATAACCGGCCGCCACCGCCGCGCCATCGCGCTGGATGAAGCCAATCGCAAACGACATCAGCGCCAGTGCCGGCAGCGTGTTGCTGAAAGGAATCGGCCCGGCCGGCGCCATCAGCAGCAGGGTCGCGAACACCAGCATCAGGTTGTTCAGGCGCATCATCTTCTTCGAGCGCACCATCACCGCCAGCCGCATCGGCCGCGACAGCCGCTCCATGCGGTGCACCCACTTCAGCGCACGGCCGAGGTTGGCCTTCAGCTTGTCGGTGGCGATCTCGCGACGCGCCAGCTTCTGCGGCACCCACAGCGGGCGGTCGCGCACACGGCTCAGGCCGATGAGCAGGATCGAGGCGCCAAAGACGGTGCTCAGCCCTGGAATCGACACCGGGATGATGAAGATGGCCGAGAGCAGGATCACGATCAGCAGCAGGCCCTCATCGCCCAGCGCGCTGAGCAGGGTGCCGACGCGCACCTGGTCGCCGGGCAGCTCGTCGATCATCTGCTCGATCTGCTGGGCCAGGGGCGCGCTGTCATTGGTTTCGGGGGCACGGTAGGTCATGCGTCGCAAGGTTCTCCAGGGAAGGGCGGTCAACGGGCCGTCCTGCGGTGGGGGACGCACAGGCTCCCCCAGTATCCCGGCCAACGTGGGCAAAGAGGTGAACCGGGCATGAGGGGGTAAACTGGCGTGCCCCGCACGAGTTGAACGCAATGGACATGGGCCGCCGGCAATCGACCATCGAACTGGTCGCCATCGACATGGATGGCACGCTGCTGGACCCGTCGCACCAGCTCACCTCCCGCGCCAGGAAGGCCATCGCGCAGGCGCGGGCGCTGGGCGTGCACATCGTGCTGACCAGTGGCCGCCCGGTTCCGGGCCTGGCGCCGTACCTGCACGAGCTGGGCATCACCGGCAACGACGACTACTGCATCGCCTGCAATGGCGGCCTGGTGCAGCGCATCGGCACGCGCGAAACCGTGGTCGAATATCCGCTCAGCTTCGACGACTTCCTGTTCTGCGAGCAGGTGGCCCGCGACCTGGGCGTGCACTTCCAGGCGCTGGACAGCCGGCGCATGTACACGCCCAACCAGGACATCAGCTACTACACCGTGGCCGACTCGCATCTCTCGCGGATGCCGCTGTCGTATCGTCGCGTGGAGGACATGGATCCATCGATGTCCTTCATCAAGCTGATGATGATCGACGCGCCGGACGTCCTGGATGCCGCCATCGCGCGCCTGCCGAGCGAACTGACCGAGCGCTTCGCGGTACTGAAGAGCGCGCCGTTCTTCCTGGAAGTGTTCGACCACCGCGCCGGCAAGGGCCCGAGCCTGCAGAAGCTGGCCGAGCACCTGGGCATCGACCGCGCCAACGTGATGGCCATCGGTGACCAGGAGAACGACCTGACCATGCTGCAATACGCCGGTACCAGCGTGGCGATGGGCAATGCCATCGACGCGGTGAAGGCGGTGGCGCGGTTCGAGACCACCAGCAATGCCGATGAAGGCGTGGCGCGCGCCATTGAGCGTTTCGTCCTGCAGTAACCGCGCGTCCCCTTGCACTGGTAGGTGCCAACCTTGGTTGGCACACGCAATCGGCAAGCGCCGACCACGGCTATACCCGCGTATAGCCCACCCATCCCCACCGCCATCGCCGCTGTACCACGGCGCAATGGCGGATGCGGCAGCGCGATGCAAGAATTCCGCACGTCGAAATCACGCCATCGAATCCTGCGGCAGATGATCGTCTTCATCTGCTGACCGGCGCGCACCGCGCTGTTACCCCCTCAACGCAATCGCACTGCCAGCCAGGGCGCCGACATCGGCGCTGCAACGCGCTGGGCGGGCGCCTGCGCCGCTTTCCCCCTGCACCCTGGATCTGCTGCCATGAACACCCCACCCACGACACGCCTTGCCTTGGCGATCATCGCGGCCATCACAGCCCCTGCGTACGCCGCAGAAACGCACGATGCCGCGCTCGACACGCCCACTACACTTAACGCCCTGCAGGTCATCGCCACACCGCGCGGTGCGGCCGTGGCACCGACCCAGGTGGTCGGTCCCAACCGCTACATCATCAAGGCCGAAGATCTCGACGCGATGGTCACCGGCAACAACGGCCTGGCCACGCTCAAGCAGGTGCCCGGTGCCAGCTACACCGCCACCGATGGGCTGGGTCTGGATATCTCGGCCACCAGCCTGTTCGTGCGCGGCTTCCGCATGAATGAAATGGGCATCACCTTCGAGGGCGTGCCGCTGAACGACAACGGCTTCCTCTCGCTCACCGGCACCAGCGTGGTGAACGTGGGCGTGCCCGATGGTATCGGCGCGATCACGGTCAGCCCTGGCGGCGCACCGGTCAGCGTGTTCTCCAGCAGCATCAACGGCGGCAGCCTGGAATACCGCCTGCGCGAGCTGCAGGACACGCCCAGCCTGCGCGTGAAGCAGGGCGTGGGCAGCAACAACACGCTGGTCACCACCGTGTCCGGGCAGAGCGGCCAGCTCGGTGAGCATGGCCCGAAAGTGCTGGTCGACCTGCAGCGCGTGTCCGCCGACAAGTACCAGGGCGAGGGCACGCAGAACTTCCTGCGCGGCGACCTGAAGCTGCAGCAGGACGTCGCCTGGGGCGATGTCACCGTGTTCCTGTCCGACAGCAAGGCCAAGGTCTGGGGCTACAACAACATCTCCTTCGACATGATCCGCAAGCTGGGCTGGAAGGCCGACATCTTCTATCCGGACTACGCTTGGGCCTGGTACGTGGCTTCGCCGGAAAACGCGGACAAATCCTGCGGCGCCTACACGTGCGGTGAGCTGTCCGAACTGATTCCGTACGACACCGGCCAGACCACCCGCGACCGCGTGTCATCGATCAACCATCGCTTCCAGATCACCCCGGCGCTGAGTGGCAACGTGCAGCTGTACAACGCCAACAGCCACACCCAGGCCACGCTGACCGACCCGACCGTACCGTCGCCCAACGGCGCACCGTTCTCCGAACAGGTACAGACGCCGCGCCTCAACCGTCTGGGCGGCATGGTCAACCTGCAGTTCGAGACCGGCGCGCACACCTTCACTGCCGGTTTCTGGCAGGAGAAGAGCAAGGCCGCGGCCAAGACCGAGTGGTACCAGCAGCCACTGCTGGGCGAGGGCCCGCCGCTGAAGGCCACCGGCCCGTTCGACGTGTACGGCCCCGCGTTCAAGACCGACAACGCATCGAGCTGGGTGACCCGCTCGCGCCAGTTCTACCTGCAGGACGACATCGTGCTGAACGACACGCTGAAGCTGGGTGTCGGCTTCAAGGCCGTGGACTTCCGCACCCGCGGTGGCGGCCTGGGTGATGCCAAGGACCGGCCGGTGAACGGCACGCTGCGCGCGAAGAGCAACTTCCTGCCGCACGTCTCGCTGTTCTGGAGCCCGACCGAATCCACCGACGCCTTCATCGACCTGGCCAACACCATGAACGGCTACCGCGTGGCCCAGCGCGGCAACATCGGCTACACCGCCTCGGCATGGACCATCACCGACCAGGAAGAGTTCGACCGCGTGGCCGGCACGCTGCGCCCGGAGAAGAACTGGAACCTCACCGTGGGCGCATCACACCGCTTCGACCGGCTGACGATTACCGGCGACGTGTTCTACAACGACATCCGCAACCGCCTGCTGTCGGCCGCCATCGGCACCCAGTTCGCGCAGATCAACACGGTGCGGCTGATGCCGAAGATGCATGTGATCGGCGCAGACCTCGGCATCACCGCCGACCTGACCGACCACCTGCAGTTCTACCAGGGTGTGGCCGTGGCCCGTTCGTACTACGACAGCGATTTCGTGGTGGGCGACACGGTGTACCCGATCAAGGGCAATGCCCAGCCGGGCTACCCGCAGATCTCGCTGGTCAGCGACCTGTCCGCCCACTTTGGTGACTGGCGCTTTGGCGCCACCAGCACCTCCTACCTGCGCCAGCCCTTCACCTACGAGAACGACATCCGCGTACCGACGTTCTGGCAGGTCAACACCTATGCCGCCTACCGCTTCGGTGCCGACAGCGCCGTGCCGGGGCTGGAGCTGCGGCTGGACGTGAGCAACCTGTTCAACCGCCACAACATCGGCACCGCCACTATTGCCGGCTCGTCGTTCTCTGGGGATTACCAGACCCTGCAGCGCAGCGCGCCACGGCAGCTGATGTTCAGTACCTCGATGACCTTCTAGGTAGATCCACGCCATGCGTGGATGCACTTGGCGGCCCCCCAAACCCACCTGGCCCCCCTTGGGCAATCAACAGGGATTTTCTGGCGGCGACGCAAGGTTCCCACAATGTTGCTGGGTCATGCTGTCGACATGGCTCAGTACAACCCGCGAACCCCGCTGTTCGGCATCCGGGGCCCAGGACGGCCCCGGCAGGCGCCGTCCGTGACACCTGTGATCGACCTGCAGGCCGAGTACCAGTTCTGGCACGTCTACGAGCGCGTGGTCCGTCCGTTGCCCGGTGGGGGGCTGCGGCTGGCCTGGCTGGTGTGCCAGAAGGTGTACCGGGACCGGTGGCAGCACCCGGACGACAGCGACGAGGCGGCGTTGTCGCGGGTGCTGTTTGGCGGGAACATGACGGCTGACCGGGCGTCGGAGCTGGCGGAGCTGCACGCGCTGGTCAGCCGTCGGGTGGCGTTGCTGGCGAAGCGGGGATGGTTGCATTCGGCAGCCTGATGCCTGCCCTTGGTGGGGTCGACTGTTAGTCGACCGCTCTTCGCACCCGGCCGCAGGAGGACACGCGCAGTCAGCGTCTATTCGACTCGGGCGAACATACCAAGGTGATTCCGTCTTCCGGGTATGCCTGAGGAAAGCGGTTATTCTCACGACACCATGTCGCGGCGGGCGGCGATAGCCATTCGATCAGCGTCAGAATCTCATCGTGGTGCCCGCGCAGGTTCCAGCCGAGGATCGGTTCGTGATGGGCGATGCGGTTGCGTAGCACGCGTATGCGAGTCAGCGGTCCCGAAGCTCCTCCTCTTCAGTCCCCTGGGCGCACTGGGGTCCGCAATCCGGTGAAGGATCTGCTGCCAAAGGGCCTCGTAGTCCTTGTTGAACATTGTTGTCCAGAAACTGAAGGTGAGACTGGCGACCACACCGCCTGCTGTTACCGTCTTTCCCGCTCTGACCAATTCGTTGACGGCTTTGGCGACCTGCTCGAGTTGATGAGCAACCTTCAGGGCGCCAGCGCCTCGGCCGTACCACGCCTCGCCCTTGGCCTGGGTCAGAACGGTGTGGATGCGGTTTCGCAGTGCCACTTCCAACGTCTGCAGTGGTGCGTAGAGGCTTTCAGACAAGTGGGTATTGCATCCATACAGGGCGATGGCTCGGCTACGGTCGCCCCCCGCCCAATCCAGGTAGCGGCCAAAGCGCTCCAGGGAAAGGGCTTCTTCGAATCTGTCATGGCTCATCGCTGCCTGGACGCCTCCACTGATGCCGATTGCAGTGTGCCGCCGTGTGGGGTACGGTGGTCAGGTACACCCCGGTACCGTCTCTGTCCTTCTGGGCACGCGGCCGGGGTATTTTTTTGATTGTTGCTGCTCCCGTGCGGACGAGGGCTCCCGGCAATCAGGCTCATGCATTTCCCCGATCCAACTGCCGATAGCCAATCGCCTCAGCCAGATGCGCGGTCTGGATACCCTCGCAACCCGCCAGATCCGCAATCGTGCGCGCCACGCGCAGAATCCGGTGCATCGCCCGTGCGGAAAGCTGCAGACGTTCAATCGCCTGCTCAAGTAGATCCTGATCGGCCTCGCTCAGCTTCGTGCACGCCCGCAGCGCCGCCGGCGGAAGACGTGCATTGAGCCCGCCACGTGCCTGCTGCCGGGCATGGGCGGCTTCCACCCGTGCACGTACCGCAGCACTGGGCTCACCCAGTGGCGTGCTCTCCCGCAGCTCCACCGCGTCCATACGCGCCACGCTGATATGCAGATCGATGCGGTCCAGCAACGGACCGGACACGCGCGCACGGTAGCGGTTGATGCGTTCGTCGCTGCACAGGCAGCGGTTGCTGCGGTCGCCGGCCCAGCCACAGGGGCAGGGATTCATCGCCGCCACCAGTTGAAAGCGCGCCGGATACTGCACGCTGCGTGCCGCGCGGGCGATGCGGATGTGGCCGGATTCCAGTGGCTCGCGCAGGGTTTCCAGCGCGCTGCGGTTCCATTCTGGGAGCTCATCAAGGAAGAGGACTCCATGGTGGGCCAGTGATATTTCACCGGGGCAGGGCGGGTTGCCCCCACCCACCAGCGCCGCCGCGCTCGCGCTGTGATGGGGCGCTCTAAAGGGCCGCTGCCGCCAACGTCTTGGGTCCAGCCCTTCGCCACTCACCGACGCAATCGCGGCAAGCTGCAGCGCCTCAGTCTCTTCGGTATCCGGCAACAGGCTGGGCAGGCGCGAGGCCAACAGCGTCTTGCCGCAGCCAGGGCTACCGATCAACAACAGATGGTGACCACCTGCTGCGGCCACTTCCAACGCGCGCCGTGCATGCGCCTGCCCGCGCACGTCGGCCAGATCGGGCAGTGGCAACGGTGTCGAGTCCACGCGCTCCACGGGTGGCAACAGGCGCGGATTGCCCAGCCCGGCGCAGCATTCCAGCAACGTACGCGCTACACGCACATCGGCGTGCTCGGCCAACGCAGCCTCTGCGGCATTCCCCGGAGGCACCACCAGAATGCGCCCAGCCTCGGCGGCGGCAATTGCGGCGGGCAGTGCACCCGCCACTGGCCGCAGCTCACCGGTCAGGCCAAGCTCGCCCAGGAATTCGTACTGCAGCAGTGACTGCGGATCGACTTGACCACTCGCGGCAAGAATGCCCAGCGCAATCGCCAGGTCGTAACGTCCACCTTCCTTGGGCAGGTCGGCGGGCGCGAGATTCAGAGTGATGCGTCGCTGCGGAAAGTCGAAGCGCGCGCAGAGCAGGGCGGCACGCACGCGCTCGCGTGATTCGCGGACGCTGGTCTCGGCCAGGCCGACAATCTGGGTGGCAGGCAGGCCGCCAGAGAGGTGCACTTCCACCCGCACCAGTGGGGCATCGACCCCGGCGCGGGCACGGCTGTGGACCAGCGCCAGGCTCATGTGTGGATTCCTGCAGAGGGATGCTTGATGGTGCGGCAGGCGTTCCGCATGGGATATCGGGAATTGCTGGTGAAGCGGCTAGGGGGATTCCGGCAGACGGTTGGGGCATGCCTTCCTCCTCTGCGGAAGCAAGATTCGGCCATCAAGTGAACGATGGACGCCAATTCGCCGTGCTACTCAAATTGACGTGCTACTCAAATTGAATGGCGTCGGTTACACATGGCCACGCATTTCCAAGCGCTACGCCAATTCCACTTGGGGCATCCAGGTGGTGCAACCATGGATGCTTCTGGAAAAACAGCGTGGCAACAGCCACCGCTTGATTCACGTCGACTCGCACTGGTTTTCAATGTGACTTCCCCAGCCATCGGGGGCTGTGATATGAAGACGGAATCTTGCTGGAAGGCTCTTTCAAGGGGATGGGGGGAATGGAAACGTTTGAGGAGGCTGATCGTCGTGTTTCCCTCGTCCTTTGGGGGTGGCGAAGCGCATTCCCGAACGGGGCCCCGTGGGGGGCCTGGCTCTGTTGCACACTAATGATGAGCCTGGCGCTGACGCCATCGGCAAGTGCCGAGACGGTCACCTACATTCATACCGATGCGCTTGGTTCGGTGGTTGCCGAGACCGACGCCAATGGCAACGTGGTCAAGCGCTATGACTACGAACCCTATGGTGCCGTTGTTGGCAGGCAGGTTGCGGATGGACCTGGATATACGGGACACGTGAGCGACGCTGCCACTGGGCTGAGCTACATGCAGCAGCGCTACTATGATCCCCAGTTGGGACTCTTCCTCTCGGTGGATCCGATCTCTACGCATTCAAGCACGAAACACTTCAATCGATACAGCTACGCTTATGGCAATCCGTACTCCTTCACCGATCCGGACGGAAGGGTTCCGGTAATGCCATTCATCTACGGCGCCGTCCTGGGCGGCCTCGCAGACATCGCGGTCCAGAAAGCCATGAATCCGGATAAGCCTATCGACAAAGTGGAGGCTGGCATTGCTGCTGCGGTTGGCTCAGTCTCCGGAGGCGCTGGTGGAGTGGCCGTTGCGGCAGTGGGTTCCGGCACGATTTCGGTAGGGCGTGCGGTTGCCATACAGACCGTGGTCAATGCGGTGGCGGGCGGTGCTGGCTCCGCCGCAGAGAGCGCAATCAAAGGGCAACCCATCACGGCGGAGGGCGTCGCTTCAAATGCGATTGGCAGTGCAGCGGGTGGATTGGCAGCCTCCGGGGTTGGCGTTGCCATGGGTGATTTCGCAGGCCCAGCTGCGCGCGGATCACTCCAACGGCTGAGTCAATCCCGCGGCCCAGGTGGGCCGAACATGGCAAGTGCCACTGCGTCAACCGGAACTGCCATTCCCAGGCAATCGGCACTCCAGGGTGCGGCGTCCCAAGCGGGTCAGGGCCTGGCGGGAGCAGGGGCGACTATCGTGCAGAAGGACCTGGAGAAGAAAAAATGAGTCCCTTGCTGAAAGGCCTCATAGGCACTCAGCTTCTCGCTGCGGTCTTTGGCGTTTCTTACTTCGCAGTTCTCACGTACCGCAATTACCCGGACGCTATGCATACGGGATTGCGTATTTGGGGCTACTTCGCGGTGATCTTCCTATTCCTTCATCTGTTTCTTGCGCTGAAGCAGTGGTGGGAAAATTCGCGTCGAAGGCGATAGGCGTGCCCCCTTCCGTGATCTCGTTTGCACTAGAGAACAAGTCGCCCAATGGGCGGCTTGTGCTTTTTGCGGGGAGGTTCACCGGCGTTCAAGTGAAAGCATGCCAATCTCCACATTGGCTGCTGGAAAAGCTGCGTTCACTTCAAGTCCCTGGGGGCTTGCGAGTACTGATGGCCCTCTCGCTCGCCATGGGCCTGCCGGGGTGCGGGGAAGAGGTGGAGAGTTCAACGTATCCCATTGGCCAGACGGGAGAGACGTGCACCGCCTACAAGGGCTTCGACCGCCAGCCTCCTGAAGTAGTTGTGGCGGAGCTTGGCCCCTCGCGATCGAGCATCGGGCGGCCCCTTGCTGTTCAGACGCAGCGCCACTGTGAGCGTCAGCCTACGATGGCACTTCAGCGCTGAAGTAGTTGGTGGGATCGGCTTGGCGGTGTCCTCGGGCCCCAAGCAGACACCGCTGCTCATCCTGCACCAACCCATTGAAGCGCCCAAACCGGGCCTCAACCCACGAAGGCCCCGCGCTTTCCACCAGCAACCGCCCTTGGCTCTGGTGCAGATCCAGCCAGCGCTCGAAGCTGATGCGCAGACGTTCGATATCCGGTGCCCGCCAGCGGGCATCGGCAGGCATGCGGATCAGCACGCGCGACGGCGCGTTCTCCACGTCCATCACCACAACGCCCCTGCAGCGGATCTCGAAGGACGTTGCGCCGGCATGGCGCGCATGCAGTTCAAAGCCCTCGTGGGCCTTTGCGGTCACAAACCCGCGCGCATCACTGTGCAGCAGACGGTAATCGGCCGGCTGCAGCTTCTGGTAGGCCCACACCTGATCGCCAGTGGGCTCGGGCCACTCCACCAACATCGCGCCGATCACCGCGATGCACACCACCGCAGCGGCAAGGCCGTGCATCTTCATTCGTCACCCCGCACACAGGCAGAAAACTCCGCGCCATAAGCGCGCTCAGTCCTTGGGTCGCATCCGCTCGTGGATGAAGGCGGTCAGCGCCAGATCGGCCATCACCAGCCCCTCCATCACCCGGTCGCCCACGTACTGCTCCGGCTCGCCGTTCTGGCGCGTGCGCTCGGCCGCCAGCAGGATCTCCTGCACGATGCGCTGGCCGGTGAGCGCGCAGTCGGCGTCGGACAACGCCATCTGCCGGCTGCGCAGGTGGTGCCGCTCGGGCCAGGGCTGGCCGTCGGCCGCAGCGCCCGCACCGATGGCGTGCAGGATGGCGATGAGGCTGTTGGGGTCCAGCGCAGGCGCGGGTGACGGTGCTTCCTGGATGGGGCGTGGAGGAGGGGAGTGCGGTGTGGTCATGGCGGGCTCCGTGCAAGCAGGCGGACGCCGCCACCGATAAAGGTGGCGGGCAGAGCGTGGCTCGAAAACCGGATGTTGGGAACCGGCGGGTACAAGACCCCCACGCCCCGCCCGCCATAGCCGGCAGACGGATTGCCAGCCGGCACCACGCGCGGTGGTGCCGGCTGGCAAGCGCAAACTACTTCCCAACAAAACGGGCTTTCGAGTCCCGACCACCGATGCACGGTGGCGCAGTAACGATTACCTGCTGTTGTTCGGAATGCCAACGGGTAGGGTCAATGCCGCCAAAACCCGAGACGCTTTTGGCATTGTCGCATAGCGGAGAAAGCGGCGAGAGCCTTGGCGTGCTTGGCGCAGCAGCACTTCTGGAACAGAGTCGTCAGAACCTTCCGTCAGAGATGCAAGGCGCGGCAAATGCGACAGCACTCGCCCATCGGGCATGCGTGATCGCTCATGCAACCGAACCGCTGCGACACCCGCTGGATGGTTTAAATGACTTCTTGCCTATTGAACCCATCGAGTGCCGCGCGCAATCTGACTACTGCTGTAGTCACTGAGGGCCGTCCTGCCCGCAGCAGGAAGGTTTTGCAGCGTTCGATTGGATTCCACCCACTGGCGCAGGCCAAACAAGGACCACTGCACGTGTCACGCCGCAGCCGACTGCTTCTCTGCGCGGGTCTGGTCCCGCTTCCATGGTTCCTGTTCTGGACCAGCGTTGCCGCCGTGTTTGCGCCGGGCTACAACCCGCTTGCACAGCACGCCAGCGAGCTGCTGCAGACACCAACGCTTGCAAGCATCTGCGCTAGGATTGCCCCCATCGGCTGCGGCGTGGGCTTCGTGGCGTTTGCCATCGGGGTATGGCGAGAGTCCGGCTGCCGGATTGCCGTAGGCGCGATCTGCTGGATGATCTTTGGCATCTCCATGCTGACCAACGGGCTCTGGCCCATGGGCCATCCGATGCACGGCTTCTACACCATTGGCATCGCAAACATCATTGCACCGGCGATGTCGCACATCGAATTGAGCGCGTGGTCTGCCAACCGAAGGGCGTACGCCGTGACCGCTGTGGTGAGCATCGGGGGCATCGTCTATCTCTGGTTGAACGTGGTGGGGGCGGATCCGGAGGGGTTCAGGGGGCTGACCCAGCGCGTGTTCTCGTCGATCAACTCGCTGTGGCCGTTCCTGGTTGCGTGGTACCTGGTGCGCCGGAGCTTCAATGAGCTGACGACGCATACGGTGAATTGAGGGGTAGGCATGGGACGGACATGGATGGCCATTGAGCGCGTGGAGCTGAGAATGTGGTGAAGATTCTTCGCCGTTGGCTGATCTACGTGCGAGTGCATCAGGATAACTTTGCTGCGTGCATCGTCGCTGGGTACGGAACCACTCGAGGCTAGCGCTACGCCCTTGGCAATAGCGGGCGCTTGTCAAGGACCTTTCTCCCCTCAGACTACGGCTAAGTACCCAAGCTGATGCCGGCTGGCATGCGCGAACCTCATCACAACGGCGCGCTTTCGAGTCCCTACTGCCGTTGCAGGGTGGAAGTGGCGATTATCTGCCGTTGTGTGGAACGCCAAGGATTTGGGCGGAGACCGCCAGGGTCCTAGTCGCTTTTGGCGTGGGCGCATAGCGCGGAAGTTGTGCAGATTCGTTGGGGACCCGTGTTTACGGATCCTGGAAGTAGGGGAATTCCTACAACGAGTTGCGGCGTTCACTGACCTGTGCCTATCGAAATCTCAGTGCAGAATCGGCGTCGCTGCATGAACGGATTGTTCATTTTCGCCAGGGGAACGTTATGGGATCCAGGTGGTTGCGGTTCGCACCAGTATTGCTGTGCCTCGTTGCTTCGTCTGTTGCTGCCCAGCAGCTTGTGCAACCAGAATCGGAGTACGCGAACAAGGTGGGCAAGGCACAACAGATGGGGCGCCTTGACGAAAAGACCTTCGGCGAGAACATCTCACTGTTCAATGGTCAGCTCAGCTTTTCGGTAACCGACATCGCGATCCCAGGAAATGCCGGACCTCCAGTGGAACTGGTTCGGAAGCGCTCGATAAGCGAGCGCTATCTCTATCAAGACAGCAAACCTGGCGATCTTGCCGGCTTCTACGATTGGGACATCGATATTCCGCATCTTGAGGGCGTGTTCAGCAGCCGTGGGTGGGTGGTTGGGCCCGACGACGACGCTTCGCGCTTTCAAAGGTGTTCCCAGCAGAAAAAGCCCTACATCGGCGACGGCATGGGTAGTTTTCCGGAAGCCGCATTCTGGAATGGATATGGATTGAATCTCCCCGGCGATGGAACATCGCAGTTGTTGGTGGCTTCGGCTGGCGTGCCAATGCCTGCCGATGGGCTGACGTATGCATGGGTAACGACGGGTAATGTCCGGATCCGTTGTCTGCCGCAGACGCAGAATGGAGTACCGGGCGAGGCCTTTCTTGCATTGGCGCCGGATGGGACCAAGTACTACCTGAACTGGGTGGTCACCCGGGAAATGCCGTTGTTCAGCTACAGGGACAATCCGCTGGCACCGACCCGCGTTCTTTCGCGCAGCCATGTGTTCTTCCTGGCGACTCGGGTTGAAGATCGCTTCGGCAACTGGGTCAACTATGCCTACTCAGGCGACAAGCTCACCTCGATCAGCAGCAGTGATGGGCGATCGATAAGCATTGCCTACAACGGCGAACGAATCTCCAGCGCTTCGGCAAATGGTCGCACGTGGACCTATCAGTACCGCGAACCAGGTGCCCTTGGATCGGGCATCGACGGTGGCTTGGCGGCGGTTGTGCAGCCTGACGGCACTCGCTGGACCTACACGGTTACAGGCACCCTCAGGCCGCCCACGTTTGGTCCTACACAGGAAGGGTCAGAATGTGATCCGCGAATGGGAACCGTATACGGACCCTACAGTTACACCGTAGGTCACCCATCAGGTGCCACCGCAGCCTACTCGCTTGCCTATCGCTATTTTTACCGGGCGACAGACATAAGCCCCTGCTCGTCGCCGGAACAGATTCCCTATACCGGCGTCTGGAGCCTGCAGCAGCGCACGATCACGGGTGCCGGCCTGCCTACGATGGCGACGTCCTACTCCTTCCAAGACGGATTCTCCGCCGGCGGTCGATGGACGACGATTACCCAGCCGGACAGTAGCGTCGTGAGCTATCGTTTCGGGGTGCGGCCGCGCATCGATGAAGGAAAGATTCTGGAAACGCGCACCGCCAACGCTGCAGGAGCCACGCTGGAGGGTGTGACCTACCAATACCTGGCCAAGGAAGACGCCGCAGGGCAGTTCATTCCTCTAGTGGGGCAGTCGCTGAGCATCATGACGCCCGCGGAGGGCCTCATCCAGCCGCAGAAGCTGGCAGTAACCCTCCGCGAGGGGACGTCCTACACCGAACGGGTAGATCGCTTCGACGCATTCGCAAGGCCGGTGGAAACCTATAGTGGCAGCGATGTCGGTGTATCCAAGGACCGGACTACGTTCCATGACGATCTCTCTTCCTGGACATTGGGTCAGAAGGCGCGTGTCGTCGATATCGACACGGGGATCGAGCAAAGCCGGACTGAGTACAATGCCCAATCGCTTCCACAAGCAACGTGGCTGTTTGGCAAGCTGAAACAGACGCTTGCGTACGACGCATTGGGAAACGTGGTGCAGGCGAAGGATGGCAACGGCAACATTACGCAGATGCAGGACTACAAGCGGGGTACTCCCCGCCGTGTTATCTACGCGGATGGCACCAGCATCTCTGCCACGGTAGACGACAATGGCTGGTTGCTGAGCAAGACCGACGAAACATCAGCAACGACGGTATTTGCCTACGATGCGATGGGACGCGTGAGTCTGATCCGCTATCCGTCGGATGACACCGTTGGCTGGAACGATACCGTCATCAATCACCAACGTACTGCCGGTACTGAGCGAGGCTTGGCTGCTGGTCATTGGCGAGAAATCGAGGCAACAGGGAATGCGCGTCGGATTACCTATCGCGACGCACTCCTGCGTCCAGTGCTGAGGGAGGAGTACGACGCGACAAGTCGAAGCTCCACGCTGATGCAGGTGATTAGCGCGTACGACCACGCTGGAAGAACCACCTTCCAGTCCAATCCGGGCCGCTATCGTCTGGGGGAGCCGTGACGAGCATCCTGATGAATTCGGCGCTCACTGAGCGACTGGGCTGGATTCGTGCCATGGCAGTGGTGGTTCTGGTTCTGGCAGCCAGCCCCGCCGCGTATGCCCAGGCATGGGTGAAGCTCACCGGGCCCGCACAGACGGTGTATATCGCGCCCGCTACCGTCAGCATGACGGTCGGGTATGGCAGCACCAACGGCGGATCAAAATCGGAGTACATTGACAACGTACGCCTGACACAGAACGGAGTTCTGCTCAGCAATTTCGCCAACGGAACCTACACCGTTTACGGACTCCCACCTGGTACGTACCAGTACATGCTGACTGCCCAGGGCATCCGCAATCTCAACGGTGAGGAAATTGTCCGGTCGTTGCAGAGCGGACCGGTGGTCATCACGGTCAATCCACCGCCTGCACCCGTGGATTCCGCTGAGAAGGTTGCTGCGTCGCTCAATACAAATCGGGTGGTCGCGGGGCAACCGTTCGTCGCAACTGTGACCATGAGGAACACGGGTGAGACCACCTGGTCACCGGAGGGAGGCTATGCGCTGAGCATGCCGGACAACGGGCTGGTCTACTGGAACGCAGCGAGCTCAGCCGTTCCTGCGGTCATACCTCCCGGTCAAAGCGCCACTTTCAACGTCACGCTTACACCCAGCACAGGGGCTGCCAATGGAGGCTGGTATGGCGTGACTTTCCAGATGCAGCGGAATGGAAGCTGGTTTGGTCTGAGCACGGGCCAGATTGGCTTCTTTGTGTGGCAGCCGGTGAACAGCGCCGAGTTTCAGAGTCAGAGCGTTGCGCCTGCAATGAAAACGGGTAGCACCCAGACGGCGTTTGTTAGGATGAAGAACACGGGCGATACGGTGTGGCAACCGGGTAGCCATTGGTTGGGGGCGCAAAACCCGACCGATTCCACCCAATGGGGAGCGGCGCGTACCGCGCTCCCACGAGCCGTAGCGCCAGGGGAAGTTGTGGATATCGCTGTCCCGCTGCAGGCGCCAGCGACGCCAGGAAACTACAACTTCCAGCGGCAGATGTGGGCGGATGGCAAAGGATGGTTTGGCCCTGCGACGTCGAATGTAGTGATCAGTGTGGCGGCACCGGTAAACAATGCGCGTACGGAGGAGGGAGGAGGCATCCCGGTTGAAGTGCAGGCAGGGAGCACTGTCCAGATGCGTCTTCGCTTTCGAAATACTGGCGAGACGACCTGGAGCAGTGGTGCAGGCTACAGCCTTGCAACGGAAAGCCCTTCGGACAATACCGTCTGGGGTGCAGCGCGAATCCCCCTGCCGCATGATGTTCCACCGAATGGAATCGTCGAGTTCCTGTTCTCCATCACTGCGCCATCAACGGCAGGTCAGTACCCTCTCCAGTGGAGGATGAATCAGGAAGGCGTTGGACGCTTCGGAGACGCTACCGCCAACACAAACACTCGCGTCGTCCTTCCACCATTGAAGGGTGTCTGGACCGAATACGATGCACTGGGGCGGGTGACATCGATTTCAAAGGATACTGACGCGGGACTCGCAACGACCGTTGTGGCCTACGAGCCCGGGAATCGGAGAGCGACGACCGACCCTCGGGGAGCCACTACGAGATTCCAGTATCAGGCTTTCGGTTCCCCTATCCAGTCGGCTGTGATCGCAATCAGTGCGCCCGAGGGGCAGTTTACTGATATCCCCCGCGACAGATATGGGCGCCCGACGGCCATTGTGCGTAGGGATGCTACTGGCAGCATCCAGTTGCGCAGAACTCTGGTTTACGGCGAGGGCGGAAGCCTGTGCAAGTCGATCGAACCGGAGTCTGGCAGCACAGTGATGGGATATGACGGCGGGGACAATACCATCTGGACAGCGAGCGGCTTGGACCTTCCGGATCCGGGCAACTGCGATATAGCTGCCGCCCATGGCTCGCCTCGTCGTGTCGATCTGACTTATGACGCTCGCAATCGGGTGTCTACGCTCTCCTTCCCGGATGGCAATGGCAATCAAATCTGGACCTATGCCGCAGATGGGTTGCCTGCGCGCATCTCTACGGCTAATGACGGAGGAGCAAATCACACCATCAATGCCTACAGCTACAACAAGCGCAGGCTGCTGATTGGAGAGTCGAGTTCACAGGAGGGATGGTACACGTGGGGACTTGGCTATTCCTACGATGCCAACGGCTCGCGTAGCGGGATCCAGTATCCCAGTGGCCTGTATGTGGCCTTGGCGCCTGATGCTCTCGGCCGGGCAACCCGGGTTGGAGACTACGTGCTTGGCGCGTCCCATCACGCGGCAGGTGTTGCAAGCCGCTTCACGTATGGTAATGGCATCAGGTTCGAGCAGGACCTGAACGTCCGAGGGCTCCCGGCGCGCCTCAGTGCGCTTCCGAATGTCAGTATTCTGAACTACGACTACGATCTGAATGGAAACGTTGTCACGATTGCCGAAATCGGACAAGGAAGCCGTAGCCGCACGATGATGTATGACGGTTTGGATCGTCTCACCCAGGCCACCTCCGCCGCCTTTGGGGGTGATGGTGTTGTTCGTTTCACGTATGACGTCCTGGACAATATGCAGAGCGCAAAGCTTGCGGGTGGCAAGGATCATTCCTACTACTATGACCAGCACAATCGTTTGACCAACGTCAGATCCAGTGCTGATGCGACAACGATGGGGCTGTCCTACGACGTGCAAGGCAACCTGTCGATGCGAAACGGGCAGAGCTTTGTCTTCGACATAGGCAATCGAATGAGACTGGCGCCGGGTCCTGAGACATACCGCTACGATGCGCATGGTCGGCGCGTACTGGCATGGTTGCAGGGTAGTGGTTCCATTCACTCGATGTACGACAGGGAGGGAAGGCTCCGTCGCCAGCAGAGCGAGCGTGATGGGACATCCAGAGAGTACCTCTACCTGGGAGAGCTGCTGGTCGCGACATTGGAGACTGGAAGTGATGGCGTGACCCGCCCCAAGTACCAGCATCTCGATGCGCTGGGATCGCCCGTTGCGGTCACAGACACGGCCGCAGCCGTAGTCCAGAGAAGCGTTTACGATCCTTATGGGGAATTGCTGGAGCGCCCTCTTGCTGATGGCGTCGGCTATGCTGGCCATGTGAGCGACAGCACTAATGGTCTGTCCTACATGCAGCAGCGCTACTATGATCCGCAGGTGGGGCGGTTTCTGTCAGTGGACCCAATCGCTGCCCATAGAACTCCAGCGGGATCGTTCAATCGTTACTGGTACGCCGACAACAATCCGTACAGATATATTGATCCTGATGGCCGTTCCAGCATGAATCTGTTCGGCGACCACGATCCGGCGGGATTAAGGAGGGCTGGAGACGCGGTAGATTCACGCTCAATGTTTACGCTCACCGCTCACGCAAATCCAGATCTGGTACAGGACCAGCGCAACTCAACGCGCTACACGGACTTCAAATCGTCGGAGTCCCTTGATCGCGCTCGAAGTGACTTCGGCTTGAAACGTGGGCAAACCGTATTCATGGCTGCGTGTCATTTAGGCGTGGCCCCAACAGGATTGAACAAGTCAATTGGCCAGCTATGGGCCGATCTGAACGATTCCACCGTCTATGCGCCGAGTGGTTTTGTCATGTATCCCACAAACTACTCAGGTGGCCCTGTTACCCTGCGTGTTAACATGCAGCAGGACGGCAAGGGCGCGCCAGGTGTCTGGAATCGATTGACTCCAGGCGGTACTGGAAGTTCAGGCCCAGCCATCAAGACGATTCGATTCAATGCAAACGGCTCGACGACCATAACATTTGCTGGATCACAGACTGGAAGTAGGCTTCCTCTTACTCAGACCATCGGAAAACCAAAATGACAAGCCTTAAGGCTTCGTTGCCAGCTTGGCTGATGTTGCTTTTTTCGGCATGTGGCAATTCCGGAGGAGCCTCTTCCGAGAAAGCCACAGGCGATGTGATCGCAGGGAGCAGAAGCGAAAGCTACGGCCCCGAATCCGCAGCACAGATGGAAGCCAGGGCCCGCTCTGGCGATGGGCACGCTCAGGCGTTGGTGGAGAATCACTACCGCGAGATAGGCAATGCAGCCCTCTATAGGCAATGGATGGAGGAGGGGGTTTCGAGAGGAGATCCTGCGGCGATGCAGCGCCTCGCTTCCCATCTCATTTCGTTGGGGGGGAGGGAGAATTGCCGCCGGGCTGAGGTGATGCTGGTGCGGGCGCGCGCGCTTGTGACAGACGACGATGCGTCGTTCCTTGGAGCGCTCGACTCCACGATGCGACGGCTGAAGGGCGAGCTACCGGGTAGCACACCCTGCAAATAGCGGCCGCAGGGAAGCGCTGATCTTCCTCCTTATCAGTGTCAGTTGATGATCTCCCCACTCCCCGAAGCAACAAACGCCTTCAACTGCCGAACGAACTCCGCGCCGTAGAGCTCCCACTCCACAATCTCCCCCACCACCCGCAACGGCTGCGCACTCCGATACGACCGCGTCGGGTTCCCGGGAAACTTCTTGTTGGTCACGTTCGGGTCGTCCTCGAACGGCCCGGTCGGCTCCACCACATACACGCGCGGCCGCCCCTCACCCTTGGCCATCTCCGCAGCCAGCCCGGCGCCCTTGGCAATCGTGGTGAAGTAGATGTGGTTCATCACCACGCTGTCGCGATAGTTGGAGCGGAAGCCCGCGCTCAGCAGCTCGCCCATCGCCAGATCAGCGCGGGTGCCGTGATAGAACGGCCCGGCGACCTGGTCGCAGGTGTCATGCGAAACGGGTGTCCAATCGGTGTCCTGCGCCATCGCTGCTGCCCCTCTCTGCCCTGCCGGATCGACAGGCCGGCGAGTCTAGGGCGTCCGGTGGGCCTTGCTGCAAGGCCCCATCCGGGAAATAATCTGTAAACGGGAGGCGCAGTGCGCCTCCTTTTTTCATTCTGCGGCGCCGCGCCCTTCCAGCTCGCGCACGGCCGTTTCCAGCGCATCCAGCTTCTGGCGGGTCTTCAGCAGCACGGCGCGCTGCACTTCGAACTCCTCGCGGGTGACCAGGTCCAGCTTGGCCAGGCCGGCCTGCAGCGCGCTCTTGAAGGTGGCCTGCAGTTCCTCGCGCGATTCGCGCAGGCCCGGCGGCACCAGGTCGCTGAGGCGACGGGCGAGGTCATCGATTTGGTTCAGGTCGATCATGGGGTGCTCCGTGGGGGTGGGCCCGTGCATCCGGCGCGGGCAGGCCATTCGGGCACAAGGATACTGCTGGCACCCACTGCCCGGACAGGCCGCAGCGGCTTCGCACGGACCACGTTCAGGCGCTATCCTCCACGCCGGAAGACAGGAGATAGACGATGAAGATGGTCATGGCGGTGATCAAGCCGTTCAAGCTCGACGACGTGCGCGAAGCGCTGGCCGAGCGTGGGGTTACCGGGATCACGGTGACGGAAGTGAAGGGCTTTGGTCGCCAGAAGGGCCATACCGAGCTGTACCGCGGCGCGGAGTATGTGGTCGATTTCCTGCCGAAGGTGAAGCTGGAAGTGGCGGTGACCGATGACCAGGTGGAGGCCGTGGTTGAGGCGATCGTGAAGGCAGCAGGCACCGGGAAGATTGGTGACGGCAAGGTGTTCGTGTACGACCTGGGCAGCGTGGTGCGTATTCGTACCGGTGAACTGGACGCGGACGCGTTGTAAGTGCATCGCAGGATGCGCGAACGCGACTGGTCCCGGGAACACTTCTGGGTAGAGTCGACTGTTAGTCGACTATCGCGCACAGCGCGGGCATTTCGGTCACGGACGGGAAGAGCAGTCGACTAGCAGTCGGCTGTACCCCGTCAGGCATTCAATGCCACCAGGCTATACGGCTCTGTCGCTTGGCCGGCGGGTTGCTTGAGTCGAGCAGGCTCGACTCTACGGCGCGGTGCGTATCATGGTGTCGATCCAGTCGGCATAGCGCGAGATGCGCACGTTGTGCACCACCTGCCCGTAGTAGCCGGCTTCAAGCGCATGCTCCGGCACTGCGGTAATCCACGAGCCCAGGCCGATCAGCTCCCAACCATGAGCGCCGTGGATCATCAATGGGCCGCCGCTGTCACCGCTGCCGAGCACGCCCTCCAGTGGCAGGCCGCCGTCGGGCCCGTCGAATCGATACCAGAGGTAACGACTATTGCCACCTGTCACTGCGTTTTCGGCGCGGCGCAGTTCGCCGCGGTGCGGCCCACCCGGCGCCAGCCCGGTCATGCCGGTGCCCGTGGCCCCCTTGCCGACCAGAGTAGCGATCTTTCCCGCTTCGGCCTGCCCGCGATAGAGGCGAACCGGCGCAACGTCGCTGACCGGTGCGGCCAGCTGAATCAGGGCGATGTCATCGGAGGCGGCGAGGAAGGCGTGGATGGGGCCTGGGTTCCCTGACGCCAGCGCTGCCTGGCCAAGCGCTTCGGGCATGCGCCGGTAACCGGGATGCACGAACACGCGCTCGACACGGTACGGGCGACCGCTAATCTGCACCTCGGTGTCCATGCCTTCCATGGGCGCGGCGTGTGCGGCGGTCACCACCCAGCGCGGCGCGATCAGGACGCCGTGGCCCTCCCCGGGCAGGTCGGCCAAGGCCGGGAACGCGGATGCCGGTACGCGGTAGGCGCTGTCATCCACATCACTGCGGATGACAATGGCGTCGGCGGAGAAGGGCAGGGTAGCCCAGGCGAGAAGGAGCCAGTGGCGCATGGTTCGGTGCAGTCCTGTGCGTGGAAGGCGATGACCCTAGCCGGGATCGGGAGGCGCGAATACCCGTGTGCGACGAAGTGCCCTCCCGGTGTGATCAACCGGGCGGAATGAGGGGTGACGACCGCCACTCCGGCAGACCGAGCGCGCGGCGGGTGCGCGTCACGATGGCGCCGATCTCTGCCTCGAAGCCGCCATCAGGTTGCAGCAGCGGCGTGAGTTCGGCACAGCGTTGCTTCAGCACATCGACCCATGGCGCTGGGTGGGTCTCCGTAGCGGCCAGTGCCAAGTGCCTGCGACCCTCGTCGTAAGCGCCCGCCAGCCCGGCAGTGATGCCCGCATGGATGTGTTCGCGGATGCCCGGTTTGGGGTGATGACTCATCAATGTACGCACGTGCCCCGGGGTGGGAAAGCGGTCACGCAGGGCCATTACCTCGGCTGCGGCCTGCTCGGCCAGTGTCTGTGCGGCCGAGGCAAACTCGGCGGTCTCGGTGAAGGGTTGGAATCCGGCAACGCGGCCGCCCACGTCGAAGGACAGGTAGTCCTTTTCTTCCCAGAGCCAGCAGGCGCCGACATTGAGATAGCTGCCCCTGTCCCATGCCGAAGGCTGGAACTCGACCACCCCGACCCACCAGCCCTGGTCGTCAAGCCAGGTGCGCGAACGGCCTTTCTGCACGCAGCCCAAGGGGCGCAGTATGGATCTTGCGGCTGCAGTCAGCAGGTGGGTGTGTTCAGGTGTCGGCATCCCCAGCGTCCTTGCGAGTGGCGTGCCGACGAGTATCGCAGAGCACATCGGGCGTGTGGCCCGGGGCAAATGCAGGGGCAAACCGCAGTCGCGCAAGCAATGCAGGGCGAACAGCGCTTACCGCCGCTTGGCCCACTTGTAGAACCGCTTCCAGCCCTGCCGCACCGCGGCCACCCAGCCCGGGTCGGCCACCAGCGCGGCCTGCGCGGCACTCGGGGCCTGGCCGGTCACGCGCTGGCGCATCTTCAGCAGGTTCTTCATGTCGCTGCGGCGCATCTGCCGGCTCAGTGGATTGCGGCGCAGCCAGCGCGGGGCGCGCCAGGCCGAGGTGAAGTCCAGCAGCACCGGCACGCCGCCGCTGACCACCACGTTGGTGCCATGCAGGTCGTTGTGGGTGATGCCGGCTGCGTGCAAACGGCTGAGCGCGTGCTGCAGCTGCTCGAACACTTCATTGCCCACCGCCTGCGCGGTGCTGAGCGTCTGGCCGGGGATGAACTCCATGCCCAGCGCCAGGCCGCCCAGGGTGCCGAGCAGTGCGGGGGCATGCTTCCAGCCGCCGAGGCGCTGCAGCATGCGTGCTTCACGGCGCACCATCAGTCGCGCGATCAGCGAAACGGGAGTGCCGCGGTAGCGGGAATAGTCCTTGATGACCGCCTCGCGCCCGTCCAGGCAGGTGCGGTAGACATCCGGGGCCAGGAAACGCTCGCCGCGCTTGAGCAGCAGCGGGGAGGCGGCGTCATCGCCGCAGGAGGAGGATGGCAGGGCAGGAAGATGCATGTCGGGGTCTCGGACGACCCGGTGGGTGGCGCAAAGCGTCAAGCGAACCGGTGTTACAGGGAGTTACTAAGTTTTCGTTAATTTTAGTACTCGCCAGTTCGCTATTCCACGATTTGTCGGAGAAATGTCGGGGTCGTGGCTGGAACAGTTCGTCGCGCAGAGTCGGACAATTCTGTCTCATTTATTCCAGTTGGCCTTTAGCATCAACAGCTTGCGCGCCCAGCCCTGCGCCTCCTTCGCAACCGGATGAACACGGCGCACGGGCAACTTGACCCCGGCGCACGGCCTGCCGACCATAAGCTGTTAATCCGCGACATCGGCGGCCGCCCCCTCCGGCACGTCCCCGTCCCCTGCCGCGTTCCCCACCGGTGCTGGCTGCCTGGCCGTGCATCGCCCCGTTTCCCGTTCCGGCCGCGGCTGGAGGAAAGTGCTTTGATCATCAAAATCGTCATTGCAGCGCTGTTCGTGGCCTGCGTGCTGTACATCCACTTCCGTGGCAAGGTCCGCGCGCGCTGGTCGCGCCAGCTGCTGGACCACTCCAGTTTCATGGCCCCGATCAACGTGGTCATGTACATGTTCTCGAAGGTACCGACCACGCCGTTCCTGGACCCGGGCAAGGAGTTCCCGCAGCTGGAGCCGCTGCGCCAGAACTGGCAGATGATCCGCGACGAGGCGCTGGCGCTGCGCGACGCGCAGAAGATCGCCGCCTCCAGCACGTTCAACGATGCCGGCTTCAATTCGTTCTTCCGCCGAGGCTGGAAGCGCTTCTACCTGAAGTGGTACGGCCCGTCGCACCCGTCGGCGAAGACGCTGTGCCCGAAGACCACGGCGCTGATCGAGTCAATCCCGGATGTGCGTGCGGCGATGTTCGCGCAGCTGCCGCCGGGCAGCGAGCTGCGCCCGCACCGCGACCCGTTCGCCGGCTCGCTGCGCCTGCACCTGGGCCTGAGCACGCCCAACGACGATGCCTGCTACATCGAGGTGGACGGCATCAAGAAGAGCTGGCGCGACGGCGAGTGGATGATGTTCGACGAGACCTACATCCACCATGCGCACAACGAGACGCAGCAGGACCGCGTGATCCTGTTCTGCGATATCGCCCGCCCGCTGCGCTTCGGCCTGCCGGGGCTGTTCAACCGCGCGGTGGCGGCCACGCTGCTGGCCGGTGGCGCCTCGCCGAACCTGCCGGGTGACCCGACCGGCGGCGTCAACAAGGCCTTTGGCAGCGTCTACAAGGTGCGCCTGAAGGCCAAGGCGCTGCGCGAGCGCAGCGTGGTGGCCTACCAGCTGATCAAGTGGGGCCTGGTGGTGGCGGTGATCGCGGGTATCTGGGCGCTGTGACTGTAGAGCCGAGCCTATGCTCGGCTTGATTTATCGCAACCTGTCCGAAGAGCAGCCGAGCATGGCTCGGCTCTACAGAAAGCAAAAACCCGCGCTGTCGCCAGCGCGGGTTTTTGTTTGGATCAACCCTTCAATGCAGCCTGTACGAACGGCGGGGTCACCAGCACGCCGGTGTGCAGCGCGGCGGTGTAGTACAGCGTGTTGAAGGTCTTGGCGGCCGAGTCGGCCTGGCGGAAGTCGAAGCTGCTGTCGCCCTTGCGCGCCATGGTCACGCTCCACCAGCCGGTGGGGTAGCACGGCTGCGGGAACGGCAGGGTCTTGAACGAACCGAAGCCAGCCTTGCCCATCTCGGTGCGCATTTCGTTGATCAGCTCCAGCTGCATCAGCGGCGACTCGGACTGCTGCACCAGGATGCCATCGTCCTTCAGGGCCTTGAAGCAGCTCTCGTAGAAGGCTTTGTTGAACAGGCCTTCGCCCGGGCCGACCGGGTCGGTCGAATCGACGATCACCACGTCCACGCTGCCCGCCGGGCAGTTGGCCATGTAGGCCACGCCGTCGTCGAACAGCAGCTCGGCGCGCGGGTCGTCGTTGGAGTCGCACAGTTCCGGGAAGTGCTTGCGCGCCATCACCGTGACCTGCTCGTCGATATCGCACTGGGTCACGCTCTCCACGCCGGTGTGCTTGAGCACTTCGCGCAGGGTGCCGCAGTCGCCGCCACCGATGATCACCACGCGCTTGGGCGCGGCGTGGGTGAACAGCACCGGGTGGCTGATCATCTCGTGGTAGAAGAAGTTGTCCTTGCTGGTCAGCATGATGGCCCCGTCGATGGTCATCAGGTTGCCCCAGTCGGTGGTCTGGAAGATCTCGATCTTCTGGAACGGCGACTGCACCTCGTCCAGCTTGCCGGTGATGCGGTAGCCGATGGCCGAGCCGGTGCGCTCGAAGTGTTCGATGTACCAGTTGTTGCTGTCAGTCATTGGAAAACAGTCCTGTTCGGAGGGGTGGAGCCGGGCTGGCGGGCGGGGCCGCGTGGCACAGATGCCACATCCGGACGGATCGGCCCGTTCAGGTTGGAACCTGTCACGGGCGCGGGCGCGCATGATAACGAACCTGTGGGCACATAGGCGTTATCATGCCCCCCCTTTTATTGCCAACAAGGCCGACTGAAATGACCGATTGGTCCCTCGACCAAGCCCGCAAGACCTACTCGATCCCGCATTGGGCGGACGGTTACTTCGACGTGGATCAGGCCGGGCACATGGTGGTGAGACCGACCGGGGCGGACGGCCCGGTGGTGTCGCTGCCCAAGGTGGTCGATGCGGCGCGCGCGGCCGGCGCCAAGCTGCCGCTGCTGGTGCGCTTCCCGGACATCCTCGGCCAGCGGCTGGGCAAGCTGCAGGCGGCCTTCGCCCAGGCCCAGCAGGACTGGGAGTACAGCGGCGGCTACACCGCCGTGTACCCGATCAAGGTCAACCAGACCCGCGGCGTGGCCGGCACCCTGGCCAGCCACCACGGCGAAGGCTTCGGCCTGGAAGCGGGCAGCAAGCCCGAGCTGATGGCCGTGCTGGCGCTGTCGCGCCCGGGCGGGCTGATCGTCTGCAACGGCTACAAGGACCGCGAGTACATCCGCCTGGCCCTGATCGGCCGCAAGCTGGGCCTGCAGACCTTCATCGTCATCGAGAAGCCGTCCGAGCTGAAGCTGGTGCTGGAAGAGTCCAAGGCGCTGGACGTGAAGCCGGGCCTGGGCGTGCGCATGCGCCTGGCCTCGCTGGGCGCCGGCAAGTGGCAGAACAGCGGTGGCGACAAGGCCAAGTTCGGCCTGTCGCCGCGCCAGCTGCTGGACCTGTGGAAGTCGCTGCGTGACACCGAGTACGCCGATTGCCTGAACCTGCTGCACTTCCACATGGGCTCGCAGATCTCCAACGTGCGCGACATCGCCAACGGCATGCGTGAAGCCACCCGCTACTTCGTGGAGCTGTCGCGCCTGGGTGCGAAGATCACCCACGTCGACGTGGGCGGTGGCCTGGGTGTGGACTATGAAGGCACCCGTTCGCGCAGCTTCTGCTCGATCAACTACGGCCTGCATTCCTACGCCAGCAACATCGTGCAGCCGCTGGCCAATGCCTGCGAAGAGTTCGGCCTGACCCCACCGCGCATCGTCACCGAGTGCGGCCGTGCGATGACCGCGCACCACGCGGTGCTGATCGCCAACGTCTCGGAAGTGGAAGAAGCGCAGGAAGGCCGCGTGCCGGACCAGCACGACGACGAACCGGCGGCGATCCGCCACCTGCGCGAAATCCACGACGAGCTGGACGTGCGCCCGGCGGTGGAACTGTTCCAGGAAGCCCAGCATTTCCATGCCGAAGGCCTGGCCAGCTACGCACTGGGCCAGATCGACCTGCCGCAGCGTGCGCGCATCGACGATCTGTTCTACGCCATCGCCCACGGCGTGCGTGCGCGCCTGAGCTATGACGAGAAGAGCCATCGCCCGGTGCTGGACGAACTGAACGAGCGCCTGGTCGACAAGTACTTCGTCAACTTCAGCGTGTTCGAATCGATCCCCGACGTGTGGGCGATCGACCAGGTGTTCCCGATCGTGCCGATCGAGCGCCTGGACGAGACCCCGGACCGCCGCGGCATCATCGCCGACATGACCTGCGACTCGGACGGCATGGTGGAAACCTATGTCGAGAACGAGAGCCTGGACAGCTCGCTGCCGCTGCACAAGATGAAGCCGGGCGAGAGCTACCGCATCGGCTTCTTCATGGTCGGCGCGTACCAGGAAATCCTGGGCGACATCCACAACCTGTTCGGCGATACCGACGCGGTGGAAGTGCTGGCCGATGCCGATGGCTATGCCATTACCCAGCAGCGCCGCGGCGACACCACCGACGTGATGCTGGACTACGTGGGCTACCGCTTGGATGAGCTGCGTGCGACCTATGCGCAGCGCGTGGCCGAGGCGCAGCTGTCGCCGGAACGCGCGCAGGAGCTGTCGGAGGCACTGGAAGCCGGCCTGACCGGTTACACCTACCTGTCCGACGAACCGCTGGTCTGAGGTAAACGCGAACACCGGGCATAGGCCCGGCGCTACCGGTCCCGATGAGCGCGCGCGCGATCTTCCACCTGTTCCTGCATGCCGCCGTGCCAGCTTTGCTGGCATGGCTGTTCTGGCGGAAGCGCTTTGCTTCGGCGTGGCTGCTGATGCTGCTGGGTTGGATCATCGACCTGGACCACCTGCTGGCCGACCCGATCTACGCACCGAACCGCTGCAGCATCGGTTTCCACCCGCTGCATACGGCCCCGGCCATCGCCGTCTACGCGGGGCTGTGCGTGCCGAAGAAGACCAGGTTGTTCGGCATCGGTTTGATCATCCACATCGTGCTGGACGCGATTGATTGCTGGTGGATGCATCACCGTTGATGGGGAACTGAAATGCCCGGCGAAGGCGGTAGAGTCGACTGTTAGTCGACTGCTCTTGGCTGCGGTGCCTGGAAATCCCGCGCTGCGCGCGAAAGTCGACTAACAGTCGACTCTACCGGCCTGGCGTTCCAGCGTTGACGAGTCACCCCACCGGCAACCACAACGTTGCGCGCAGGCCGGGCTGCGAATTCTCCAACGCCAACCGCCCGCCGTAGCTGGCGGCGATATCGCCCACGATTGCCAGGCCCAACCCGCTGCTGCCTTCGCGCTCATCCAGCCGCACGCCACGCTGTACCACCCGCGCCAGCGCCTCTGCCGCAAGACCGGGGCCGTCATCGCGCACGTCGATGCGCAGCCGCCCTTCATGGATGTCAGCGCCGACGCTGACCTGCTGCCATGCCCATCGCCCGGCGTTGTCCAACAGATTACCCAGCATCTCCTCCAGATCCGCACTGGCACCGGCGAACTGCAACGCTGGATCGATACCTGCGGCCGTGAACGCAATGCCGCGTTCGCCATGCACGCGTGCCATCAACCGGCATAGCGCCTGCGCGACAGTCGCAACGTCGCTGCGCTGGCGATGGTCTGCGGCCAACCCTGCCGCCAGGTAACGGTCAACACTGGCCTGCATGCGGGCGCTCTGCTCGCGCACGGTGGTCCGCCAGTCCGCGCCGTCGCCGTCAGCCTCGGTGGCCAGCACGCTCAATGGGGTTTTCAATGCATGCGCCAGGTCCTGTGCACTGGTGCGCGCGCGCGCGACCATGCGTTGCTGGTGCTCCAGCAGCGCGTTGAGTTCTTCGCCCAGTGGCGCGACCTCTGCCCCCAGTCCCTGCGTGTCGATGCGTTGCGCGTCGCCGCGCCGCACCCGTTCCAGCTGTGTACCGAGGCGGTGCAGCGGACGCAGGCCGAAGTGCACCTGGCTGGCCAGCACCGCCAGCCACGCTGCGACCAGCACACCCAACGCGATGGCGGTGCGCTGCCGAAACGCGGCAACATCGGCATCCAGCGCGCTGCGGTCGGTGGCGACCACGGCCACGAACGGTTCACCGGCACGTGGCAGGCGCACCTGCTGCACACGTGCGCGCAAGGATTGCTGCAGCGGCCCGGCCAGGTTGCGGGTGGCCGGGCCGGCGGCCGCGGCCGCCAGCGTTTCATCCCACAGCGAGCGCGACTGCAGCAGCACGCGGCCATCGGCACCGGCGATCTGCCAGTAGGCACCGGAGAACACCCGCTGGAAGCGCGCGTCATTCGGTTCCTGGCGCAGCTGCGGCTGGCCGTCGGAAGCAACTTCCATCTGCGCGACCAGCGTCAGCATGTCCTGCTGCAGTTCGTGGTCGAGGCGGTCGCGCGCGCTGCGCTTGAACAGCTCGCCCAGCAGCGCGCTGGCCAGCAGCGAGACCAGCAGCAGGCCGACGCCACCGGCCAGCAGCAGGCGCCGTCGCAGCGACGGTTGCCGGCTCACGGCGCGGCCAGCCGCCAGCCCTGGCCGCGCACGGTCTGGATCAGATCGATGCCGAGCTTGCGGCGGACCCGACCCAGCAGCATGTCCAGGGCGTTGGAGTCCGGGTCGTGGCCGCCTTCGAACACCTGCTCGCCCAGGCGATCACGGCCGATCACCTGGCCGCTGTGGTGGATGAAGTAACTCAGCAGGCGGAACTCCTGCGGGCTCAGCGCCAGCGGCTGTCCGTCCAGTTCGAAGCGGCCGGCGTTGACGTCCAGCTGCAGCGGCCCGCAGTGCAGGCGCGGGCTGGCATGGCCATGGCTGCGGCGGATCAGGGCGCGCATGCGCAGCACCAGTTCGTCGGCCTGGAACGGTTTGGTCAGGTAGTCGTCGGCACCGGCGTCGAAGCCGGCCAGTTTGTCGTGCCAGCGCCCGCGCGCTGTCAGTACCAGCACCGGAAAGCTGCGGCCATTGCCGCGCCAGCGCTCGATCACGCTCAGTCCGTCCAGCCCGGGCAGGCCGAGGTCGACGATGGCGGCCTGCAGGTCTTCGATCTGGCCGATCTCCTCGGCCTGGCGACCATCGGCAACCAACTCCACCACATAGCCGGCCTGTTCCAGCAGGGGCACCAGGCGCTGTGCCAGTGCGGCATCGTCTTCGGCCAACAGGATGCGCATCAGTCGTCGAGCTCCGTCTTCAGCAGCTTTCCGCTGCGCGCATCATAGTCCAGCTCCACCACCACGCCGTCGCCGCGCAGGATCTCCACTTCGTAGACACCATCGTCCAGCTCCACTTCCAGCAGCTGGCCCGGGTAGCGCTTGAGTGCATCGCGCACCACGCTTTCCAATGGCACGTAGCGGCCCTGCTGCACGGCACGGCGCGCGACCTGCTGCGCCGGGTCCTGGACGGGCGCGGCGGCGGTCGGGGCGTTGGCCAGGGCCAGCAGCAGGGGCAGGGTGGAGAGCATCGGGGCGCAGGGAGGGCTGTAGGAACAGGCGTGAGTGTGCCGGGGGTGACTAACAGCTGGCTAACAGTGCCGGCTAAGGCGCTGTTAACCACGGGGTGCATTGTGGCGTTGCCGGGATGGTCCGGTCACGAACACGAACAGGAGAACCCCCATGTTGAAGTCGCTCACCCTCGCCACTGTTGCCCTGCTGACCGTCGCGCCGGCCGTACAGGCCGCGCCGCTGGGCATGGCCCAGGTTGAACAGACCCTGCGCAAGGCCGGCTACACCCAGATCCACGAGATCGAGCGCGATGACGGCCTGTGGGAGGCCGACGTGAGCCGCGCTGATGGCCGCTTCAGCGAGGTCTATGTGGACCCGAAGACCGGCGAGATCTTCGACGAGCACAGCGGCCGCGCGCTGCTGACCACCGAGCAGGTGCTGGCACGGGCACAGGCGCATGGCCTGCGCGAGATCCATTCGCTGGAACGCGATGGTGCGACCTGGTCGCTGGAGGCCCGCAATGCACGCAACCAGAAGGTGGATGTGCGCCTGAGCGGTTATGACGGCCGCATCCTGCACAGCGAGCGCGATGGCTGGCTGGATTGACGTTTGCCCATGTAGAGCCGAGCCCATGCTCGGCTTTGCGGCCAACCGTAGCCGAGCATGGGCTCGGCTCTACAGGAGCTGGCTTACCAGCCGTACGGCGGCGGGTAGTCCCAATAGCCCGGGCCGCGGCCGTAGTAGCCGCCATACGGACCGAAGAACCCCGGTCCCTTGCCTTCGCTCACGTGGATGTTGACGTTGACCCCGTGGGTCTTGCCCTCATCGGTGGTGTAGTTCTTGCTCAGGTTCAGCGTGGCCGCGTTGTAGTGGCTGTTGCCACCGTTCTTCGAATAGCCGATACCGGTGGTGAAGCTGCCGGACACCTTGACCTTGTCGTCGGTGACGTCGGCGATCTTCGCGTCGTCGTGCACGCGCGGGCCGCTCTTGTCACCGTAATAAGTGCCGGGCGGGTCCTGCTGCAGGGCCGGGTCGTTGAGGTAGCGCATTGGCGCCTGCGGCAGCGTCAGGTCCAGGCCAGCGGCCTGCGGCGCAGTGGCGCCAGCGGCGGACTGGGCCAGCACGGTTCCCGGCAGGGCCAGGCACAGCAGCAGGGTCAGGGGGCGGATCATGACGGCGCTCCAGCGGACAGGTGGCCACGCAACACGCGGCGGTACAGGCCGACGCTAGCAGGGGTTGCTTGAATGATGCCTGTCGGCACCGGATTGGGGTAGAGCCAGGCCGTGCCTGGCCGCAGGTCACAACCGCCCGAATCCGAACAATCCCTCCAGCGGATGCCTGCGCCGCTCGATCCGGGCCCGCAGCAGCTGCGCGCCGATCATCGAATAGGTGATGCCGTTGCCGCCGTAGGCCATGGCGAAATGCACCCGCGCCCCCCACTGGTCGTGCGGGCCAAAGAACGGCAGGCCGTCGGCGGTTTCAGCGAAGGTGCCGGCCCAGGAGAACGCTGGTACCGGATCCAGACGCGGGAACCAGTGCAGCAGCTGATCCATCAGCTTGTCGGCCTTGTGCTGCACGCGCCGGTCGCGGCGAGCCGGAATGTCGATGGCGTCATCCAGCCCGCCCACCAGCAGGCGGCGGTCGCCGGTGGCGCGCAGGTACAGGTACGGGCGTGCGCTCTCCCACACCATGGTGTTGCGCAGCCGGCCGAGCGCGCCCGCATCAATGGGATCAGTGATGAAGGCATAGCTGCTGCGGTTGCGTGCGACCCGCTGCTCGAGCCAGCGCTGGCTGGCGTAGCCCATCGCCAGGACCACATGGCGGGCGCGGACCGTGGCGCCGGCCTCGGTCATTGCGGTTACGCCCTGCGCGCCGGGCTTGAGCGTGTGCAGCACCGTGCGGTCGTGCACATGGCCACCGCGCCGGCGCACCCGTTTGAGCAGGCCGTAGGTAAGGCAGTAGGGGTCAACCCGGGCCGCCTGGCGGGTCAGCAGGGCGCCACCGGCGTCCACGTCGAAGCGTTCGCGAAGGGCTTCGCGGTCCAGCCAGCGGGCGTCCAGTCCAATGCCGCGGCGCGCAGCACCTTCGGCCATCAAGCGCGGCACGTCGCGCCGCCGGCTGGCCAGATACAGGCTGTCCATCTGCCGGAAATCCACGTCCTTCAGCCCACGTGCCACTTCGCCCAATGCCGGGATCGCATCGGCACAGGCACGGTAGGCCAGGGCGGCCGCATCGTTGCCATAGCGCTGGGCCAGCTCCAGCAGGTGGGTGTCGATCTCGTACTGCAGCAGCGCGGTGCTCGCGGCCGTGCTGCCCCAGCCGATGTCGCGCTGCTCGATCAAGGCCACGTCATGGCCATGCCGGGACAGCTCGTCGGCGATGAGTGAACCGGTGATGCCGCCACCGACCACCAGCACGTCGCAGCGCAGGTCCTTTTCCAGCGGCGGGAACGCCTGGATCAGTCCGTTGCGTATGGCCCACCACGGGTAGCCACTTTTCAGGTCCATGAAGTGTGCTGCTCAGGCGGTCGGGTGGCCGGTATGCGGGGTCTGGATCAGTTCGGACAGATCGAAGCCCTGCAGGCGCGCTGCGGCCAGATAATGTTCCTGCACGGTGGCGTCCAGCTGCGGCTCGCGTGCCAGCAGCCACAGGTACTTGCGATCCGGGCTGCCCACCAGCGAAACGCTGTAGTCCGGGGCGATCTGGATCACCCAGTAGTCGCCCTTGGCAAACGGCAGCCAGCGCAGGCCCTTGGGCAGGAAGCTGACTTCCAGGCGCGCGCTGTCGTTGTCGACGGCGCAGGCCTCGCCGGTTGCCTCTTCGATCTCGCCGTCCATGCGGCAGCGGTTGGTGACGCCGACGTTGCCGTTGTCGAGCAGGGTGTAGTGCGCGGACACGTCGGTGCAGCCTTCCGGCTCGTGGCGCATCGGCAGACGGGCGATCTCGTACCAGGTGCCCAGGTAACGGGGCAGCTTGAGGTCGGCGACGGTCTTCAGCGGTGGGTGGTCGGTCATCGGCAGTGGTGGCAGGGGTGGGTCTCCACGATGCCGATGGGCTCGCCATGGGCGGGTGAAGCCGGGGAGATGGCCGTGTCCAGAACGTTCCGTCGCCGCTGCGACGTGCCTGTTGCCACCGGCCTGGCGGTATCCTGCCGCCAGCGCCGTGTTTTCCTGATCCAACCGAGGTGGAGGTGCCGATGTACCAGGTGATCCTGTTGAAGAGTGAATCCGCGTTCGCGCGCGAACAGTGGCCGCAGGTCGATGACCTGGTCGACTACGAGGGCGTGAGCTACAGCCTGCGTGCCGGCCCGCGCCAGCCGCTGCCGACCGACCACGACTGGTACCCGGTGGCGGTGTATGCGCCCGATGAGATTACCGAGGAAGAGTTCCAGGACTGGTATGCCCTGCAACAGCCGACGGTGGAAGAGTTGCGCCTGAAGTACTGACGCGCGACGCTGACGGGGCCGCCCATCCGCTGTTGACCGCCTGTGCCGTATAGTCGCGCGCAGGCGCGGTGGTCCGCGCGAACTGGTATGTCTGGCGTGTCTTCTTTCCTGCGATCGATCCGTGCACGGGGGCCCTGGCTGGCCCTGCTGCTGTGCACTGCCCTCCTGCTGTCCGCGCCGGTGCTGGCACAGGATGAAGACCCTACGCCAAAGCAGCAGCTGGCGCAGATCGAGTCCAGCCTGAAGGAGATCGATCGCAAGCGTGGCGATGCTGAAGCCATCGAGACGCTGGCGATGCTGTCGGAGAATGCCTCGCAGGTACGGCGTGACGCCGAGGCGCTGGAAAAGGCGCTGCAGCCCCAGCTGGTTCGCCTCGACGAACAACTGGCGCAGCTGGGCACGCCTGCCGAGGGCACCACCGACCCGCCCGAACTGGCGGCGCAACGGCGCACGATCAACAAGCAGCGCGACGGCCTGGCCGCATCGGTGGCGCAGGCCAAGACCAGTGCCGTGCGTGCCCAGCAGCTGGCAGCCGACATCGACCAGCAGCGCACTGCGCAGCGCGCCGAAGACATGGGGAAGAAGGTCGCCTCGCCGTTGTCTCCGGCACTGTGGAGCAAGGTGGCCGAGCGCCTGCCCATCGATATCGCACGCGTCGCGCCGTTGGCCGAGCAGGGGCGCGATACGTTCGTTGCCGGCGTCCGGGCCAATGGCTGGGGCACGCCGTTGCTGGGCCTGATCGCCGCGCTGGTGATGATGTTCCCGCTGCGGCTGTGGCTGCGCCGCTTGGGGCGGCAGTTCGCCGCGTCCGATCGTGCGCCTGATGGACGCCTGCGCCGTTCTGGCCTGGCCATGTGGTTGCTGCTGGTCGGCACGTTGCTGCCCGGCTATGCCGTGGTGGTGCTGATGGCGGCGCTGGATGCGATCGATGCCATCGCGCCGCGCCTGCAGGTGGTGGCCGACGGCCTGGAGACGGCCACGTTCCGCGCCGCCTTCATTGCCGCGCTCAGCGCCTGCCTGCTGGTGCCCAAGCGCCCGTCATGGCGGCTGTTGAACCTGGACGACACCGCCGCGCTGAAGCTGCGCAAATACGCCTGGGGCGCGGCGGCGCTGGCCTGGCTGAGCACGGTGCTGGTGGCCCTCGACCAGGCTACGCGCACCAGCGACGTCACCACGGTGGCGTTGGACGGCCTGATTGCCCTGACCTACCTCGGCCTGATCATGGCCATGCTGGTGACCCTGGCGCGCCTGCATCGGCGGCAGACCGCCGAAGCCGAGGCCAAGCTGGAGGCACAGGCCGATGGCGTGGGTGCGGCAACGCCGGTGCGTCGCAGCAGCTGGCTGGTACTGGCACGCGTAGCGGGCAACGTCGCGGTGGTGGCCGCCATCGCCGCGACGTTGATGGGCTACCTGAATTTCGCCAAGTTCGTGAACCAGCAGCTGATTGGCGGCAGCATCGTGGTGCTGGCGGCGACCCTGCTGTTCAAGTTCGTCGATGACCTGAGCACCTGGATGCTAAACGCCGACAGCAAGGTCGGCCAGACCATCCTGCTCAGCACCGGCCTGAGCGTATCGCGGCTGGAACAGGCGGGCGTGCTGCTGTCGGCGGCGTTGCGCACCATCGTCGTACTGATCGCGCTGCTGGCGCTGGTGGCACCGTTCGGCAACATCGGCGCGGTGGTGGAGCGCTTCTCCTCGCTGTTCACCTCTGGATTCGACATTGGCGGAACCAAGCTGGAGCCGGTGCGCATCGTGCTGGCGGTGCTGGTGCTGCTGGCTGGCCTGGCCGTTACCCAGCTGGTACAGCGCTGGCTGACCGACACCTACCTGCCCAAGACCGAGCTGGACCTGGGCGCGCGCAATTCGGTGAGTACCGTTGCCCGCTATGTGGGCATCATCATCGCGGTGATCTGGGCGCTGTCGGCGATGGGCCTGCAGCTGAGCAAGCTGGCATTGCTGGTCAGCGCGCTGTCGGTGGGTATCGGTTTCGGCCTGCAGGTGATCACCCAGAACTTCGTCTCCGGCCTGATCCTGCTGGCCGAGCGGCCGGTGAAGATCGGCGACTGGGTGAAGCTGGGTGACCAGGAGGGCGACATCCGCCGCATCAGCCTGCGATCGACCGAGATCCAGGTGGGCGACAAGTCGACGCTGATCGTGCCCAACTCCGAGCTGGTCACCAAGACCGTGCGCAACATGACGATGGGCAACAACCAGGGCCGCATCCAGATCCAGTTCGCGGTGCCGCCCAGCACTGATGTCGGCAACCTGCGGCAGGCGCTGCTGGATGCGTATACCGCGCACGCCAACGTGTTGCAGCAGCCGGCACCGACGGTTTACATCGACAGCATTGCCGGTGGCCAGATCACCATCAACAGTTTCGCGTACGTGGCCAGCCCGCGACAGGTGTATGCAACCCGCAGCGATCTGTACTTCAGCCTGCTGCAGATCCTGGCGGAGCGGAACATCCCGCTGTCGACCCCGACCGACATCCACATCACCCGCGATCCGCAGGAGTAGGGGGTGTTCTGCAGGGCTGCGCCCTGCACCCGCGGTAGTGCCGGCCGCTGGCCGGCAACTTCAACAGCAACAGCAAAGGCTGGTTTCCTGAGGGATGGCGGGGTGGGTCCGGTTGCGGGGGACGCTGCAAGTACGTCCATGTAAGCTCGGTCGCCGCATCCATGCGGCTCACGCCCCCGCAACCGGACCCACCCCGCCTTCGACAGTTTTCCGCGATCTGTTGGAAATACTATTGGGGTCAGATCCGTTTTCCGTAGGAAAACGGATCTGACCCCATTTTGATTTTCGATATCTGACAGATTGTGTCGACCAAGGTCGACACCTACCGACAGCCGCAGGAATCTGTCAGAGGTGGGGCGGTGTCGGAGTGCGGGGTGTCAGCCGCATGGATGCGGCTGCCAAGCCTCCAGGGACGGATTTACGGCGTCCCCGCACTCCGACACCGCCCGCCATCCCACGGAATGCACGCTGTTGCTGTTGCCGTTGCCCCGGTTTGTAGCGGGTGCAGGGCGCAGCCCTGCAAAGAACCCTACCCGCGCGGTCGGCTGCGCGACGGCACCAGTGCGAACGTATCCACCGCCAGCTTCTCGGCATGGTTCAACCACGCGCGGATCTCCAGATCATCCACTTCGTGGTCCAGCCCGAAAGACACGTTGATCTTGCCGTCCGCATCGGGCTGCACCCACTGCTGGGCCAGTACCACCTTGCGCTGCGAGGACACCGCTTCGATCCAGAAACCGCGATCCGGGCGCGTGCTCGCCACCAGCTGCAGCATGTACTGGCCGGCACGGGTGCGGCGGCCCTTCTGGGTGATCATGTGCGCCTGGCGCACGCTCGGGCGCGGGCCCTGGAACGCATCCAGCGGGGCATCGACCGCGATGCCGGCACGCAGGTCGTTGTCGCGGTACAGCTTGATGCCGTTGTCGCGGTTGACCAGCAGCGCGCACCAGTCACCGTCGGCCGAGCCGTCCTCGAACGCGGTGCAGCGATCAACATAGGCCAGCGTGTTGTCCGGATCCGCGTCATCGAACTGGCGCGAGGTGTTCTCCAGGTAGACCGACTTCAAACCCCAGTCCTTGTCGTACTCGAGCAGCACCGGTGGCTGCACGTGCTGCAGGCCGACCACCACCTGGTCGTCGCCGTCGATCTTCAGTTCACGCGTAGGTTCACCCAGCCACAGCGAACGGGCGAACGCCAGATACTGCGGGTAGTCGCGACCCTGGTCGCGTCGCGCGGCCACACTGGCGCTGGGCGCGCGTTGCGGGTCGATCAGTGAACGGCCGAAGCCCATCGTCTTCAGGTTCGGGTCCAGCAGGCTGAGCAGAGTCGCACCCGAATCCAGCGTGGTGCCGGCGTCGGCGCTGAGCTGCTGCGGCGCAATGCCATCGCCCAGGAACAGCAGCAGGTTCTCGCGCTTCTGCCGGGTCAGGATGTGGGTCAGATCGTTGGGCATCGCCAGGTGGTCGGAGGCGATCACGATCAGCGTGTCCTTGCCGTACGGGCTGGCCTGGATGCGTTCGACCAGCTGCGAGATCAGCCGGTCACTGCATTTGAGCGCGTTGAGCATGTTGATGTTGCCGTACTGGCTCTGGTAGCGCTCGCCCTTGCACGACACCGGCAGGTGGCCCGCCGGGTGGTGGGTGTCCATGGTGAGCGTGGTGAGCATGAACGGCGAGCCGGCGCGCGAGAGCTGTTCGAAGCGCTGGTAGGCGGTATCCAGCAGCACGTCGTCGTGCACGCCCCAGGCCGAGTAGTGGATGCGGCCGATCTTTTTCTGCTGCTTGAACCAGGCGAGGTCATGCACTTCGTCAAAACCGTGGCTGGCCAGGAACTGGCCCTTGCCGGCGAACTGGCCGTTGGCTCCGCCCAGGTAATGGTTGGTATAGCCCTGCTGCTTCAGGTAGTCGCCCAGGCACACTGCCTTGGGCAGGAAGCTGCCCATCCGGTCCATGCTGTTTTCATCGCCCTGCGAGGTGGTCAGCGGCACGCCGCACATCGACGACACCAGACCGGCGATGGTCCAGCCGCTGCCTTCGGCCGAGGCAAGGCCGCGCACGTCCAGCGACTTCGTGGCCAGGCGGTTGAGATTGGGCATCAGGCCTGGGAACACGTTCTCGTCCAGGTAGGTGCGCTCCAGGCTTTCGCCGTAGATCCAGACGATGTTGCGTGGGCGCTGCAAGGGCTGCGTCGGTACTTGATACTCGGGGGCGATGCGGGAGAAGTCGACCGGGCGCAGCTGCTGGTACAGGCGTTGGCCGTCGCGGGCCAGCGGGCTGATCATGATCGTGGCCACCCACACGGCCGCGAAGCCCGCGAACAGCGCGCCACCGTGGCCGGGCCGGCGCCAGCGCTTCACCCGCGTGGCGAACAGCGGCAGCAGCGAGACCAGCGCCAGCACGATGAAGCCGGCGATGTAGCCCTTGAAGTCGGAGACACCGGCGCCTTCCATGTCGGCGCCGAGGTGGTAAAGGGTGGCAGCGTTGAGCCCATCACCGGACAGCTTGTCGATCAGCCACCATGCGCTGAGCATGAGCAGCAGCAGCGAGAACGCGCCGGCCTTCCACCACACCCACTTGTCGGACGCGAGGAACAACCAGCACAACAGCAACAACGACAGCAGCAGTATCCAGAGCATAGGCAGCTTCGGCAGTGACGGGGTGGTGGTGATGGACGTCGTACCGACGCGTGTCCATCCGACCGGCGCTGCCGCAAGCACATGCATGTGACAGGCCGATGACCCGATAGTGCATGCACGAACCTGACTGAAATGTTTGTTGAAATGACGCGCGCGTAATCGCGCTCAGAAGGTAAAACGAGCGTGAAAGGGGTAGCTGGATTGCATTAAAAATTGCATGAATACGGGTGTTTCTGTCGATGCGCTAGCGATGCCCGCGTTCTTCGCGTGCCCGCGCACGACGGTCGAACAGCAATGCACTGGTTACGATGCCAAGGCCGAGCACTACGCCGATGAACAACAGAATCAGGGCGATGAGTGGATAGCCGAACAGGTGCCAGCCGGTGTCGATCTTCATCATCATCGCGGCGGCCATGATCAATGCCGCGCTGATGATGCCGGCCGCCACGCGGTTGGCGATCTTCTGCAGGTTCTCCATCAGCCGCGATTCTTCCAGGCCCGTCACCTTCATCTGCAGACGGTTCTCGGCCAGCAACGCCATGATGTCCGACAGCTTGCGCGGCCCATCGCGCAGCAACTGCTGCAGCTCCATCGCCTCGCTGGCGATGTTGGCTGCGGACAGTGATTTTTTCAGGCGCGCACGCATCACATGCTGCAGCTGGCGCTCGACGATGCGGCGCGTGTCCAGCTCTGGCGCCAGCAGCCGGCACACGGTTTCCAGGTTGAGCAGGGCCTTGCCGAGCAGGCTCAGTTCCGGCGGCGTGCGCAGGCCGCAGGCGGTGGCGATGCGCACCATGTCCAGCACCACGCGGCCTTCGGAGAACGTGCCGCTGGCGGCGTAACGCGCGATCAACTGGCCGGTCTCGCGCAGATAACGTTCCTCGTCGAACGCCTCCAGCCGCGTGCTGATGCTGATCAGGTCGTCAGCCACTTCCTCGCCACGGCCATCGACCGCTGCGAACAGGATCTTCAGCAAGCGCTCGCGCAGGCGCGGCGGCATGTGCGCAACCATGCCCAGGTCGAAGATCGCCAGCCGTCCATCGGGCATCACCCGCAGGTTGCCGGGGTGCGGGTCGGCGTGGATCTCGCCGTGCACGAAGATCTGGTCCAGGTAGCCGCGGATCAGCGCCGCCGCCAGCGGGTCCATCGATTGTTCGGTGCGGCGCACATCGGGAATCGCATCCACGCGCACGCCGGTGGCCAGTTCCATGGTCAGCACGCGCTGGCTGCTGTAGTCCCACAGCGGCTGCGGAATCCACAGGCGGCGGAACGGCTTCAGATGCCGGCCGAAACGGGCCAGGTTCTCGGCCTCGGCGTGGTAGTCCAGCTCCTGCATCAGGGTCTTGGCGAACTCGTTGAGCCAGTCGCGCAGGCGCACGCGGCGGCCCACCTGGGTCAGGTGGTCGGCGGCCAGCGCGAAGCTGCGCAGCGCCTCCAGGTCCGAGCGAAGTTGTGCGGCCACTTCAGGCTTCTGCACCTTCACCGCCACCTGGCGTCCGTCGTGCAGCACGGCCCGATGCACCTGCGCGATCGATGCGCAGCCCAGCGGCTCGGGGTCGAACGCGGCAAACAGCTTGTTCACCCCTACGCCCAGCTCCTGCTCGATGATGGCGTGGATGCGCTCGACGGGAATCGGCGCTACCTTTTCCTGCATGCGCTCCAGCGCCGTGGCGAACTCTACCGGCACCATGTCCGGGCGCGTGGACAGCATCTGGCCCAGCTTGACGAAGGTCGGGCCCAGCGCTTCCAGATCGCTGACGAACTGTTCCGGGTTGCCATCTGCCGGTACGTCGGCCGGATTGCCCGCGGCATCCAGGTTCATTCCCGAGAACACCCCTGAATGGCGATAGCGCATCAGCAGGCGCAGGATCTGGCTGCGCCGGTTCATGCCTTTGACCAGCGGAGGATTGCCATTGGCGGTGGGCGGATTGCTCAAGCGGAACTCCCATGCGACGAAGACAGGTAGCGCCGGCCACGGGCCGGCAATGTCCGGATTCCGCAGTGTCGCCGGGGGGCGGTGGGCACGCGGTGAATCCGACGTCTTCCGCAGTCCACACCGGATCGGTCAGAATCCGCTCATTCCCTCTCTGGACTTCCCATGGCCGGTGCCAGCCTGTTCGCCCTGCTCGACGATATCGCCACCCTCCTCGACGATGTCTCGGTCCTGACCAAGGTCGCGGCGAAGAAAACCGCCGGCGTGCTGGGCGACGACCTGGCGCTGAACGCGCAGCAGGTGACCGGAGTCAACGCCAACCGTGAACTGCCGGTGGTGTGGGCGGTGGCCAAGGGCTCGCTGGTCAACAAGGTGATCCTGGTACCGGCAGCACTGGCGATCAGCGCCCTGGAGGCCTGGCTGCGCAGCCGCGGCTGGAACGTGCCGCTGATCGTGCCGCTGATGATGATCGGTGGTGCCTTCCTCTGTTTTGAAGGCGTGGAGAAGCTGGCGCACCGCTTCCTGCACTCAGCTGAGGACGACGCCGAGCATCAGGCCGAACGGCGCAAGGCGCTGGCCGATACGCAGGTGGACATGGTGGCGTGGGAGAAGGACAAGGTGAAGGGCGCGATCCGCACCGACTTCATCCTTTCGGCCGAGATCATCGTGCTGACGCTGGGGGTGGTCGCCACCGCACCGTTCACCAACCAGCTGGTCACGCTGGCCGTGGTTGCACTGGCAATGACGGTCTTCGTCTATGGGCTGGTGGCGGGCATCGTGAAGCTTGATGACGTCGGCCTGTACCTGTCGCGCAAGGGTGGGGCTTTGGCCGCCTTCGGTCGCGGCCTGGTGGCCTCGGCGCCGTGGCTGATGAAGTTCCTGTCGGTGGCTGGCACCATCGCCATGTTCCTGGTCGGCGGCGGCATCCTGGTGCACAACGTGCCGGCGCTGCACCACGCGGTGCAGGCGCTGGGCGGTGAAGGGCAGTGGGGCTGGCTGATCAGTGCTGCGGCCAACATGGTGGTCGGCATCATCGCCGGCGCCATCGTGCTGGCGGCGGTGACCGGGTTCCAGAAGCTGCGCGGGAAATGATCTGTAGAACCGAGCCCACGCTCGGCTGCTCTACGGCGCTGCGCGCCGCCGCCCGAGCATGGGCTCGGGCGCTACAGCGTCTGCACGCTGGATCATCAGCCCGCCTGCACCCGGTTCTTGCCTTGCCGCTTGGCCGCATACAGCGCGTCATCGGCGCGGCGCAGCAGGGTCTCGGTATCGTCACCGGGCTGCCATTGCGCCAGCCCGGCGCTGAAATGCACCGGCACGCGCCGGTCCTGCACGGTCAGCACGCGGTGCGCCAGTGAACGTTGCAGGCGCTGCACGGTGGCCATGCTGTCGGCGCCCTGGGTTTCCGGCAGTACCAGAACGAACTCGTCGCCGCCCAACCGTGCGATGCCGTCGGTGGCGCGCAGCAGCAGCTTGCACACGGCCACCAGGTGCTGCAGCAAAGCATCGCCACCAGCGTGACCGTGCGCCTCGTTGGTCAGGTGGAAATCATCCAGATCGATCACCGCCACGCCCAGCGGCGAGTTGTTGCGCATGGCACGCGCTAGTTCACGCTGGAGCAGTTCGTCCAGGCCGCGGCGGTTCAGTGCCTGGGTCAGCGGATCGATACGCGCCAGGTCACCGGCAGCACGCAGTTCCTGCTCCAGCTCGGCAATGCGCTGCTCTGCGCGTTCCACTTCCTGCCGCGCGCTGGCCAGGTGATCGCGGGCCTGCGCGGCCTGCTGCTGCACCTTGCCGGTGTCGCGCATCACGTCTTGTAGCAACTGGTTGAGGTCGGCGATGCTACGCGCCTCGCGCAGCTGCAGTGCGTAGCTGCCGATGCGGTCGTGGTATTCGCCGGTGCTGGTGGCCATGCCATCCATGCGCTCGATGAACTCGCCCATCAACCCGCGCATCGCCGCCTTCGAATCGTCGATGCCCTGGCGCAGCAGGCCCTGCTTGTAGATCACTTCGCGCAACTCGGCGCGGGTGCGCTCGACCGCTTCCGCTTCCAACGGCCCGTCCAGCAGCTGGCGTACTGCCGCGATCTGGCCCTGCAGCCAGCTGCGGTCATCCAGCAGCTCGCTGACGTTCTCCAGCAGCAGCGCGAACAGCTCCAGCAGCAGCGCCTGCTGCTCCTGCCAGCTCTCGGCACGCACACCGACCTGGTGGCCGAGTTCGCGCACTCCTTGTTCGATCGGCTCCAGTGCGGTACCCGGCTGCCACTGGCGGAGGCGCGTGGCCAGGGCCTGCGCCTGTTCGCGCAGGTCCGGGTCGTGCTGCAGCAGGGCCACCACCGCACCGCCCAGCAGCAGCCGCAGCTGCTCGGACAAGCGCAGGCTTTCCGGCTGCCCGTCTGGGGAATGCTGTTCGATGGTGCGGATGTACTTGTCGATCAGCTGCCGCATCGCGCGCCCATAGCGCGGCCAATCGGCGCTGGCCTGTGCCGACTGCAGGCGGTCGCCCATGTCGCCCAGCTCGCCCGGCAGGGTGGCCATGCCGTTGGCGAACGCCGCCAGCAGCGGTTCCGGCGCGTCGGCGCCTGCGAACAGCTGCTGCAGGGCCACGCCACCGCCGCCCTGCAGCACCACGCGGTCACCCAGCCCATCGTCCACCACCGCGCGCACGCGTGCCGGCGGCCCAAGGGCGGTACCGGAGGCAGGGCGGTGGTCGGGCTGGTCCGTCATGGAGCGAATCCTGGGGCTGGCAGGGACTGGTTCCAGCATATCGGCGCGGCCGCCGACGGCTTGAACGGCTAGGATGGGCGACAGGATGCCGCAGTGGAGGTGCTGATGCGCGTGATGTTGCTGGGGGCGACCGGCCTGGTCGGTGGGCTGACCCTGCCCAGGCTGCTGGACGACCCGCGCTGCAGCGCCGTGGTGGCGCCCACTCGCCGTCCGTTGGGTGTAACTCACGGGAAGCTCGAGAACCCGGTGCTGGCCTTCGACGCGCTGCCCACTTCGCCAGAATGGGCGCGCGTGGACGCGGTCATCTGCGCACTGGGCAGCACCATCGCCCAGGCCGGCAGCCGCGAGGCCTTCCATCGCATCGACCACGACTATCCGCTGGCGTTCGCCCGCCTGGCACAGGCAGAGGGGGCGCGGACCTTTGTGCTGAACTCCGCAGCCGGCGCCAACCCACAGTCGTCGATCTTCTACAGCCGGGTGAAGGGTGCATTGGAGCGCGATCTGCGCGCGCTGGGCTTCAACTCGTTGACCCTGGTCCGCCCAGGGCTGATCGGTGGCGAGCGCAACGAGGTGCGTCGCGGCGAGCGTTTCGCACTGACGGTACTCGGCGCGTTGGGGCCGGTACTGCCGCGGGCGTGGCGGATCAACCCGGCCAGCGAGATCGCCAAGGCACTGGTCGAGGCCGCGCTGGCCCCGCAACCGGGCGAGCACGTGGTGGCATCGCGCGCGCTGGTCGGCTGATGTCGCGTGCGCTGCGCCTGACCCAGCTGCTGCAGCTGCTGCGCCGCCATCGGCGACCCGTGGCCGGGCAGACGCTGGCCGACGCGCTGGGCATCAGTCTGCGCACGCTGTACCGCGATATCGAGACCCTGCGCGAGCAGGGCGCCGACCTGCGTGGCGAGGCCGGCGTCGGCTACCAGCTGGCGCCGAGCGATACCCTGCCGCCGATGACCCTGCCACCGGCCGAGATCGATGCGCTGGTGCTCGGCCTGCGCTGGGTCGCCGCGCGCACCGAGCCGGCGCTGGCCGAGGCCGCACGTGACGCCCTGGCGCGCATCGCGCACGTATTGCCCGTGGCGCGCCGCGAGGCCCTGCGTGACAGCGGCCTGCGCGTTGGCCCGTCGCGTGCTGCGGCCAAGGTGCCGGCTGCACGCCTGCAGGCCGTGCGCGAAGCCGTGGGATCGCAGCAGCGCCTGAAGTTCGCTTACGAGGATGCGCACGGCCAGCGCAGCGTGCGCGTCGTCTGGCCGTTCGCGCTGGGCTACTTCGATGAGGTGCCGATGCTGGCGGCGTGGTGCGAGCACCGCGAGGATTTCCGCCACTTCCGGCTGGATCGCATCCGTCAGGTGCGTGTGCTGGAGGACCGCTACCTCGTGCCGCGCGCCACCCTGCTGCGGCGCTGGCAGAAGGCGCAGGGCATCGCGCCGGACTGGCTGGACCGTTCGTAGCCACAGCAACAGCGGGGAGCGGGCGGCGGGGTAGAGTCGACTGTTAGTCGACTATCGCGCGCAGCGCGGGGTTTCAAGCGCGTTGAAGGAAGAGCAGTCGACTAACAGTCGACTCTACCGACGGTCGACTCTACCGGCAGTCGACTCTACTGACAGAATCTGTCAGCAGGGCCGTACCACCATGATCGCTCCCAACAACGGAGCTTCCCCATGTTCAAGCCCAGCACCCTGCTGCAGTACGTGCGCGACGTCGCCGCCAGCGCCGCCTTCTACAGCGGCATCCTCGGCAAGCCGCCGGTCGAGCAGTCGCCCGGCTTTGCCCTGTTCCTGCTCGGCGATGGCGCTGCACTGGGCCTGTGGCAGCGCGACGATGTGCAACCGCCGGTGTCCGCGCAGGCCGGTGCCGCCGAACTGGCGATGGTGGTCGCCAACCCCGACGCCGTGCAGCAGATGCACGATGCGTGGCGCGCCCTCGGCGTGCAGATCCTGCAGGCGCCGGTGACGCTGGAATTCGGCCATACCTTTGTCGGGGCAGATCCTGATGGCCACCGCCTGCGGGTCTACAGCCGTGCCGAGGGCTTGGTCGCGCGCGATTGATCGCCCGCATTGTGTAGATCCACGCCATGCGTGGATGGAGCGCGACGGAGCAGGCACAAAAAACGCCGGGCAATGCCCGGCGTTCTTTCCAAGTCAGGTGCCAACCAACGGTTGGCACCCACCGGTCAGGTGGCCGATCAGCTGGCCAGTGCCAGGTCGTCCATCATCGCGCGCAGGAAGCGGGCGGCTTCACCGCCGGTGGCTGCGCGGTGGTCGAAGGTGACCGACAGCGGGATCACCTTGTGCGCTTCCACGCCGCCCATCACCGGGGTCATCTGGTGGCGGGCACGGCCGGCACCGACGATGGCCACGCACGGCGGCACCACGACCGGGGTTGCGTAACGACCGGCGAACATACCGAAGTTGGATAGCGAGATGGTGTAACCACTCAGTTCCGACGCCGCGATCGAACGCGATTCCACCTGCTCGCGCAGGCGGTTGACGCCTTCGCGGATGCCGCGTGCATCGAGCATGTCGGCATTGCGCAGGGCCGGCACGAACAGGCCGTCGTCGGTGTCCACGGCGATGCCGATGTCCACCTGGGCGTGCAGGGTGCGGGTCAGCGCTTCACCGTCGAACCAGGCGTTCATGGCCGGCACCTTCTGTGCGGCAACGACGATGGCGCGAACCAGGCGGGCGGTGACGTCGTTGCCCGGCAGCCAGGCGTGGATGTCGGCGTCGTCGTTCAGCGTGGTCGGCACGACCTTGCTGTGCGCGTCGGCCATGACGCGGGCCATGTTGCGGCGCACGCCCTTCAGCGGTTCCGGCTGGCCCTTGGCGACCACGCCCGGCGGCTGGGTACGCATCGGCTTGCCGGCGGCGGACAGCGGGGTGCGGGCTTCGCTCTGCACCGGGGCAGACACCTGCGCCGGGGCCGGCGCGGCATACGCGGCGGCAGCGACCGGTGCCGGAGCGGCGCCGAGCTTGGCGGTGCCGTTGGCGGCGGCCTGCTTGACGTCGGCCATGGTGACCGCGCCATCGGTGCCGGTAGCGGCCACGCGGCTCAGGTCCACGCCCAGCTTGCGCGCCATCGCACGCACGGCCGGCACGGCCTTGACGCCACCGACGGCCAGCGCCTGTTCGGCATGCACAGCATTGGAGCTCTGCATGGCGCCGACCACGGTACCGGCGTCATCGCGCTCGGCTGCGGCGGGCTTGGCTTGTTCCGCGGCGACCGGCGCAGCCGGCAGCGGCGGCGGGGTCGGTGCGGCCGCCGGCGCGGCCGGTGCGGCGTGGCCATGGCTGTGGCCGGTGTCCTGGCCATCGGCGCGCTGCGGCAGGTTCGGGTCCAGTTCGAAGCTGGCCAGCACCGAGCCGGTCGGGATGATGTCGCCGGCGCCGCCGGACAGCTTCAGCACCTTGCCGGAGAACGGCGAGGGCACTTCCACCACGGCCTTGGCGGTCTCCATCGACACCAGCGGCTCGTCCAGCTTGATCACATCGCCTTCCTTGACGAACCACTCGACGATGGTCGCGTCCGGCAGGCCTTCGCCCAGGTCGGGCAGGTTGAAGTTCTTGGTCTGGCTCATTTGCAGTTCTCTTCCAGCAGTTCCAGTTCGCGGGCCGGCAGCCAACCCGTCGCGCCATTGGCGCGCTCGGACCACCACCACCCGCCGTGTTCGTGATGAAGCTTCACCATCTCGCCGCTTTCCACATCCAGCTCGCGGGCGTCGTAGTCGCACAGGGCTTCGGCGCGACCCTCGTCCAGCAGCTGCAACCAGGCGATGGGCGCCCATCCAGCGCGCCCATCGTTGGTGCGTACCCAGGCAAACGCCGGCCACTCCTCGTCACGTACACCTACTTCGACGATCTGGCCGGTGTGGAACCGGAGCGGGTTGGGATACTGGCTGCGGTAAGCCCCCAGAAGGCGGGCTCGCATGTCAGCCGGCCGCCACCGCGCGCTTGGCCGCAGCCACGATCCGCTCAACGCTCGGCAGGTACTTCATTTCCAGGCGGAACAGCGGAATGTGGGTGTCGTAGCCAGTAACGCGCTCGACCGGGGCCAGCAGGTCGTAGATCGATTCCTCGGCCAGGCGCGCGGCGATCTCGGCGCCGAAGCCCGCGGTTTTCGGGGCCTCCTGCACGATCACGCAGCGGCCAGTCTTGGCCACCGATTCGGCGATGGTGGCGAAGTCCAGCGGACGCAGCGTGGCCACGTCGATGACTTCGGCACTGATGCCTTCGCCGGCCAGCTTGTCGGCCGCTTCCAGCGCTTCCTTCACCTGCGCACCCCAGGTCACCAGGGTCACGTCGGTGCCGTCGCGCAGCACGAAGCAGACGTCCAGCGGCAAGGCTTCGCCGTCGTTGACGACCACTTCCTTGTACTGGCGGTAGATGCGCTTGGGCTCCATGTAGATCACCGGATCCGGCTCGCGGATCGCGGCCAGCAGGAGGCCGTACGCACGCTGCGGCGACGACGGCAGCACCACGCGCAGGCCCGGCACGTTGGTGAAGATCGCCTCGTTGGCTTCGCTGTGGTGTTCCGGCGCGCGGATGCCACCGCCCCACGGCACGCGCAGCACCATCGGGCAGTGCAGGCGGCCACGGGTACGGTAACGCAGGCGTGCGGCGTGGCAGACGATATGGTCGACCATCGGGTACATGAAGCCATCGAACTGGGCTTCTGCCACCGGCTTCATGCCCTGCGCGGCAAGACCAATCGTCAGGCCGGCGATGGTGGTTTCATCCAGCGGGGTGTCGAGGATGCGGTCCGAGCCGAAGCGCTGCTGCAGACCGGCAGTGGCACGGAACACGCCGCCGTTGACGCCCACGTCTTCGCCCAGCACCAGCACCGACGGGTCGTGTTCCAGCTCCCAGGCCAGCGCCTGGGTGATGGCTTCGATGAGGGTGATCGGGGTGGTGGTCATGCTCTCTTCTCCGCGCGCGACCGCAGCGCTGTCGGCGGCGTTGGTGTGCGCGCCGGGCGCGCCGTTCTTGATCTCATCCATGGCGCTTCTCCAGGGCGATCGCCTGGGCACGCTGGGCCAGCAGGTCCGGCGGCGGATCGGCATACAGGAAGTCGAACATCGCCTCGACCGGCTGCACCGGCGTGTTGAGGTACAGGTTCACTTCCTCGTCCACGCGCGTGCCGCACTCGGCGACCCAGGCGCTTTCCTCGTCCTCGCTCCACACACCGGCGTTGATCAGGTACTTGCGCAGGCGCAGCATCGGCTCGCGCTGCCAGGCATCCTTCACTTCGGCGTCGTCGCGGTAGCGGCGCGCGTCGTCGGCGGTGGTGTGGTCGGACAGGCGGTAGGTCATCAGTTCCAGCACGGTGCCGCCGTCGCCGGCCAGCGCACGTTCGCGCGCCTGCTCCATGGCCGCCAGCACCGCGATGAGGTCATTGCCATCCACCTGCAGGCAGTGCAGGCCGCCGGCCAGGCCCTTCTGCGCCAGTGTTTCGGCACCGGTCTGGGCCGAACGCGGAACCGAGATGGCCCAGCCGTTGTTGACGATGCACAGGATCAGCGGGAGCTTGTAGGCGCCGGCGGAATTCAGTGCTGCGTAGAAGTCGGTCTTGGAGCTGCCGCCGTCGCCGCACACCGCCACCGCGATCTGCGGTTCCTTGTTGAGCTTGAACTTCAGCGCCGCGCCTGCGGCATGCAGGCACTGGGTGGAGATCGGCACGCAGAACGGGAAGTCCTTGGCCGCGTTGCCGCCGTAATCGTTGCCGCGTTCGTCGCCGCCCCAGTACATCAGCACGTCGTGCGGGCGCACGCCACGCATGAACATCGCGCCATACTCGCGGTACGAAGGCGCGAACACGTCGTCCTTCTGCATCGCCGCGCCGATACCCACGTGCGCGGCTTCATGGCCCAGGCAGGCGGCATAGGTGCCCAGCTTGCCGGTGCGCTGCAGCGCGATGGATTTGCTGTCGAACGTGCGTACGAACAGCATCTGCTTGAACAGCGGTACCAGGACCTTGGGGTCGCGCAGCGACGCGGGCAGGTCGTCACGGACGAGCGTGCCGTCCGTGTCCAGGTACTGCAGGTATTCGATCTTGAATTCAGCGGCAACCGTCATTGCGTACTGCACCTTCGACAGAGAAGTTACAAATGATATGAATCGCCATGTTAAGGAACGCGTACGGAATAGCCTTCCTGCGCCGCAACACGGGGATTCCCCCTTTTACCCCTGCCGGAGGGTGGGGGGCCAATAACAACAACGTATTCAGTCGTTGCTGCAAAGCATCAGAATACGCCTCTGGCTGACCGCCAGTACAACGGCCTGGACGGTTCCACGCGCAGGCCCGGGATCGGCCGATGCTCCACGGCCAACCGCACGCTCCGGTATGGACCCGGCGGCTGCCAGCGCGGCGGCAACGCGCTACCCTTGCCGCCCCCGATCTGGTCCCGCCCATGTCCGTCGACAACAACCAACGCGATCTCGAAGCCGGCATCCACACCGACCTGCAGGGACGCCTGACCTACGGCGGCTACCTGCGGCTGGACCAGCTGCTCAGCGCGCAGCAGCCGCTGTCCAGCCCGCCGCACCATGACGAGATGCTCTTCATCATCCAGCACCAGACCTCGGAGCTGTGGCTGAAGCTGCTGGGCCATGAGCTGCGTGCCGCAATCGGCTTCCTGCAGCGCGATGAAGTCTGGCAGTGCCGCAAGGTGCTGGCGCGCAGCAAGCAGGTGCTGCGCCAGCTGACCGAGCAGTGGTCGGTGCTGGAAACGCTGACCCCGTCCGAGTACATGGGCTTCCGCGACGTGCTGGGCCCGTCTTCGGGCTTCCAGTCGCTGCAGTACCGCTACATCGAGTTCCTGCTGGGCAACAAGAACGCGCAGATGCTGCAGGTGTTCGAGCATGACCCGGCCGGGCAGGCGCAGCTGCGCACCGTGCTGGAGGCGCCGAGCCTGTACGAGGAGTTCCTGAAGTACCTGGCCCGCTTCGGCCATGCCGTGCCGGCGGTCTACGAGGCCCACGACTGGACCCAGCCGCACGTGGCCGACGACGCATTGCAGCCGGTCTTCGAACGCATCTACCAGGACACCGACCGCTACTGGCGCGAGTACGCGCTGTGCGAGGACCTGGTGGACCTGGAGACCGCCTTCCAGCTGTGGCGCTTCCGCCACATGCGCACGGTGATGCGGGTGATCGGCTTCAAGCGCGGCACCGGTGGCTCGTCCGGCGTGGGCTTCCTGGCCAAGGCACTGGAGCTGACCTTCTTCCCCGAGCTGTTCCAGGTGCGCACCAGCCTGCAGGCCGCGCCCCCGACAGCGCTGGGTTGATCCCCATTCAGCTTGGATCCCAGCCGGCGGCTGGATCGTTTCAGATGCAAGTTCAGGGAGCAGGCTGCCACCTGCCTCAAACGGCGTGTATTTGACGTGAACGCCAGAAGTCGGTGATCCTCGCGCGTTGCTTCAACTGCACAGCGGACGTGCTCGTCATCCACCGAACCAGGAAATCCGCATGAGCGTAAACGCCACTGCGAACACCCCAGAGCCGGCGCTGCCGGACTTCAAGACCACGCTGGGCCACCCGCGCCCGTTGTGGATGCTGTTCATGACCGAGTTCTGGGAACGCTTTGCGTTCTACGGCATCCGCTGGGCCTTGGTGCTGTACATCGTCGCCCAGTTCTACAACGGCAGCGCTGCCGGTGAAGGCGACGCCAGCCGCATCTATGGCGCCTACCTGGCCCTGGTGTACGCCGCGGCGATCTTCGGTGGCTACGTGGCCGACCGGGTACTGGGCTACCAGCGCTCGATCCTGACCGGCGCGATCATCATGGCCGCCGGCCTGTTCATGATCTCGCTGCCGCAGGAGCACATCTTCAAGCTCGGCCTGGCCACGATCATCGTCGGCAACGGCCTGTTCAAGCCCAACATCTCGACCATGGTCGGCAAGCTGTACGGGCTGAAGGACGAGCGCCGCGATTCGGGCTTCACCATCTTCTACATGGGCATCAACATCGGCGCGATGATCGCCCCGGTGCTGACCGAGTACCTGGCCCGCAAGGTGTTCGGTACCGATGCGATGCCGTCCTACAAGGTCGTGTTCATCGCCTCCGGCGTGGGCATGCTGATCTCGCTGGTGTGGTTCTACATCGGTCGTGCCGGCCTGAAGGGCATCGGTGCACCGCCGGCCGGCGCTGAAGGGTTCGGCCGCATCATCATGGTGCTGGCCGGTGCCGTGGTCGCCATCCCGGTCGCGTACTTCCTGCTGGCCACCGGCGCGACCGCGCTGGCCTGGATCCTGGGTGCGATGTTCACCGCGCTGGCCGTCCTGCTGCTGGTCGAGGGCATCCGCGAAGGCAAGGTGCAGCGCGACCGCGTGATCGCCATGCTGATCATCTTCGCCTTCAACGTGATGTTCTGGATGTTCTTCGAGCAGGCCGGCAGCTCGTTCACCTTCCTGGCCGAGAACATCGTCAACCGCCAGTTCGGCAGCTGGACCTTCCCGACCGCGTGGTTCCAGTCGGTCAACTCGGTGGCGATCATCACCCTTGCCCCGGTGATCGCCTGGATCTGGGTCGCCATGGGCCGCGCCAATCCGTCCATCCCGCGCAAGTTCGGCCTGGGCCTGCTGTTCAACGGCGCCGCCTTCGCGCTGCTGATGTTCGCCCTGTCGCAGATGGTGGTGGACGGCAAGATCCCGTTCTGGACCCTGTTCATGGTCTACGTCATCCAGTCGGTGGGTGAGCTGTGCCTGTCGCCGATCGGCCTGTCGATGGTGACCAAGCTGGCCCCGGTGCGCCTGGTCGGCTTCGGCATGGGTGGCTGGTTCCTGTCCACCGGCATCGGCAACAACCTGTCGGGCATCTTCGCTGGCGTGGTCAGTGGTGAAGGCGGCATGACGGTCGAGTCGGCCCTGAAGGGGTATACCTTCGGGTTCTGGGCCCTGATCGGCTCCGGCGTGGTGCTGTTCCTGATCGCCCCGCTGATCAACAAGCTGATGCACGGCGTCAAATGATGATGAGAGGGTAGAAGGCATGCGTAGCAAGCTCGGTACTGCGGTAGTGGTGGTCTTTGCGGCGCTGATCGGCGCCTGTTCCCAACCGCAACCACCTGCGACCGCCGAGCCCACGCAGCCCCTGGATACCCGACCCACCGAGCCACCGGTCGCTGACCCCAGCGAACCGGTGGCCTCGGGCAACACTCCGGTGGCGGCGGACATCGCCGCCATCGCCGGGCTCGGTGCGCAGTTCGACCCGGCCCGCAACCCCGCCGATGACCTGGCCACCGCCAAGGTGGAAGCCCAGCGGGGCAAGAAGCGCATCCTGCTGGAGATCGGCAACGCCGCCTGTGAGCGCTGCCGGGCGCTGGACGATGTGGTGGAAGGCAACGGCGACCTGCGTCGCTTCCGCGATGCCCACTACGTGTGGGTGAAGGTCAACGCCAGCGACGAGCAGCCCAACACCGCGTTCCTTGCCCAGTTCCCGGTGATGGAACGCGACTATCCGCATCTGCTGGTGCTGGACGCCGATGGTGGCCTGCTGGTGTCGCAGGCGACCGCTGAGCTGCGCAGGGGCGAGGCGTTCCAGCCTGCGCGGGTGAGCGGGTTCCTCAAGCAGTGGGCACCCGACAAACCGGAATAGGGGAGTGCCGGCCGCTGGCCGGCAGGTGACCGCCAACCCCGGCGGATGCCAACCGCTGACCGCCATCCCCGGTGGGGGCCGACCGCTGGTCGGCACAGAAGTGCATCCACGCATGGCGTGGATCTACTGTGGTTGCGGTCACATTCCCGGAATCGGCATCTCAATATCGCAACGCGCTCGCCGTTACCGGCAAGGACCTCAGTCGACATCCCGTCGATGCAACCTTCCGGAACGCCCATGCACAGCGACCACGCCGAACGATTGCCCGGACCCGCCAGTGAGCTGGCCGAGGGTGGAGCAGGCGAGGGCGTGACCCTGCCGCCGCAGGAGGCGCTGCTGGATGACGCCGGTACCGGCGAGGCCACCGTCGACCTGGCACCGCCGCGCCATCGCCTGCCGCAGATCGCGCTGCCCGATAACGTGGTGCTGAAGGGTGCGGTGCAGAAACTGGTCGAGCAGAAATCGCGGCTCGATGCACTGGCCGCCGATGGCCAGCTGGCCGGGCTGCTGCCAGCGGAGTGGCAGGGCCATGGCGTGCGCGCGATTGAACTGTCCACCTTCATCCAAGGCGTGCTGCCGTTCCTGCAACCCGGCGAACGTGGCGAAACCGCGCCGGCGCGCCTGCCGGTGCGCCATGTGCTGGGTGACGACAGCCGCTGGGGCCTGGACGATGTCGCCGAACCGAAATCGCTGGCCTGGTACCTGGCTAGCGACGAACGCGCCACCGCCGGCAGCAAGGACGTGGCCGAGGCCTATCTGGTGGGTGCACTCGGCCTGGCGTGGATGCAGGAGGGGCGTAGCCGCCCCGGTTTCCTGCGCGCGATGGGCCAGGACAGCCTGGCGGCACGGGTGACCATGCTCGGCTACCCGCCGGCCAACGAACTGGCGCTGTACAGCGTCACCGCGCACGGCCAGTCGCAGATCTGGTGCGTGCATGGTCGCCGTCGCATGCGCCCGCTGGTGGCGCCGTGGCTGAGCGTGCCGCTGCTGACCGCGTATGGCGTGCCGGCGCCGGTCGCGTGGCCGTCCAGTTTCCCGCCTGTGGAGGCCGTGGCCGAGCTGTTGGCAACCGCACGGCAGGGGCGCGCGCTGCCGGAAGTGGATCTGGGCAAGGCCGTGGCGAAGATCGCCGAAGAGGCCGCATCCGAAGCCTGGCAACCGGTCAGCCTGCTGCAGCTCAACACCTGGTCACCGCGTTGGCATTTCTTCCTGGGCACCTTCGTCGGCCTGCCGTCGCTGCTGCTGGTGGCGGCGGCGCTGGCGCTGCCCGGTGCGGTCGAGGCGGCCACGGTTGCTGCATCACTTGGCTTCGCCGGTGGTGCCATCGCGGCGCTGGCGGTGCCGTGGATCCACGCGCGGCGCAAGCACCTGAGCTGAAAAAAGGGGACGGAGGGGATTAAGTCGTTTCAGGCACACCTGTACTCATTACGACTTAATCCCCTCCGTCCCCTTTTTCTTTCAGACGCCTTCGCCCATCCGCTCCAGGCCGTCACCGGCCAGGCGCAGGATCAGCTTTTCCAGCAGCTGTTCCTCCTCCTCGCTCAGCACCGACATCAGCTTGCGGGTGATCTCGATCACCATCGGTGCGATGGTTTCGTACACCTCGAAGCCGGCCGCGGACAGCGCCAGCACCGAGCGGCGGCGGTCATCGCCGTGGGTCTCGCGCTTGATGAAGCCGCGCTCCAGCAGGCGGGCCACGGCGCGGCTGACCGCCACCTTGTCCATCGCCGTGCGGTCGGAGACCTCGCTGGCCGAGGAACCCGGGTACAGCGCCAGGATAGTGATGACCCGCCACTCGGGGATCGCCAGACCGTAACGATCGCCGTATAGCTTGGCGATGTTGCCGCTGACCCGGTTGGACAGCACGCTCAGCCGGTACGGCAGGAACTGTTCCAGGTCGAGCAGGACGTGCGAGGCACGCAGGCGGGTCGAGGCGGGATCGGGGCTCATGTTGCGGTGCACCTTGCTGGTGGTTTCAAGTGTAACTATAAGGGGTGGGTCCAGACCCTGCATTCTCGCCGGGTCCCTACCTGCCCGCACCTGGTTTGTACCGATGCGGTACCGATTCGGAGCCACGCCATGAATACCGCAGTCCCGACCGCCTCGCACCCCAACCCCGGCATGCAGGTCACCACCTTCGAGAACCCGATGGGCATCGACGGCTTCGAGTTCGTCGAATTCGCCGCCCCGGCCGGCCGTGGCCAGGAGCTGCACGAGTACTTCCGGAAGATGGGCTTCAGCGCGGTGCTCAAGCACAAGCAGCGTCCGATTACCGTCTATCGCCAGGGCGACGTCAACTTCCTGGTCAATGAAGACCCCGATTCGTTCGCCGCCGACTTCGCCGAGAAGCACGGTCCGTGCGCGTGCGGCTTCGCCATCCGCTTCAAGAAGCCGGGCCAGGAGGTCTACCAGACCGCGCTGGGCAACGGTGCCGAAGCCATCGCCTTCAAGGCGGACAGCAAGGCGGTCAGCGCCCCGGTCATCAAGGGCATCGGCGATTGCATGCTGTACCTGGTCGACCGCTACGGCGCGGCCGGCAGCATCTACGACGGCGACTACGAGCCGATCGCCGGCGCCGACCTGCACCCGGTGGGCTTCGGCCTGACCTTCATCGACCACCTGACCCACAACCTGTACTTCGGCAACATGCAGCAGTGGTCGGATTACTACGAGCGCCTGTTCAACTTCCGCGAGATCCGCTACTTCGACATCAAGGGCCTGAAGACCGGCCTGGTGTCCAAGGCGATGACCGCGCCCGATGGCATCGTGCGCATTCCGCTGAACGAATCTTCGGACCCGAAGAGCCAGATCAACGAGTACCTGGACGCGTACAAGGGCGAGGGCATCCAGCACATCGCCTGCTTCACCGAGAACATCTACGAGACCGTCGAAGCAATGCGCGCGCAGGGCGTGGACTTCCTGGATACGCCGGAGACCTACTTCGAGGTGATCGACCAGCGCGTGCCGAACCACGGTGAAGACGTGCCGCGCCTGGCCAAGAACAAGATCCTGATCGATGCCGATCCGGAAACCCACCAGCGCAAGCTGCTGCAGATCTTCACCCAGAACTGCATCGGCCCGATCTTCTTCGAGATCATCCAGCGCAAGGGCAACGAAGGCTTCGGCGAAGGCAACTTCACCGCGCTGTTCGAGAGCATCGAGCGCGACCAGATCCGCCGCGGCGTGCTGTAAGGTCTGCAGGCAATGTCGGCTTCCGGTCGACATTGCCTGTCCGAATGGTAGTGCCGGCCGCTGGCCGGCAATCTCTGGAGTTCCCATGTCCCCCGCCATCACCGCCCGCGGCTACCAGTCCGGCTTCGGCAACGAATTCGCCACCGAGGCCGTCGCCGGCGCGCTGCCGGTCGGACAGAACTCACCGCAGAAGGTGGCCCACGGCCTGTACGCCGAACAGTTGACCGGCACCGCCTTCACCGCGCCGCGCGGCAGCAACCGCCGCAGCTGGCTGTACCGGATCCGCCCGGCGGTGGCCCATGGCGAGTTCACCCCCTTCGCGCAGTCGCAGCTGCAGTGTGATTTCGGCGCTCAGCCGGCCTCGCCGAACCAGCTGCGCTGGAGCCCGCTGCCGCTGCCGGAGCTGCCGACAGATTTTGTCGAAGGCCTGTACACGATGGGTGGCAACGGCTCGCCCGATGCGCATGCCGGCGTGGGCATCCACCTATACGCTGCCAACCGCGACATGGTCGGCCGCTACTTCTACGACGCCGACGGCGAGCTGCTGATCGTGCCGCAGCTGGGCGCGCTGCGCCTGCTGACCGAGCTGGGCGTGATCGAGATCGAGCCGCAGCAGATCGCGGTGATCCCGCGCGGCGTGCGCTTCCGCGTTGAACTGCCCGATGGCCCGAGCCGTGGCTACATCTGCGAGAACTACGGTGCGCTGCTGAAGCTGCCCGACCTCGGCCCGATCGGATCCAACGGCCTGGCCAATCCGCGCGACTTCGAAACCCCGCATGCGGCGTTCGAGGATGTGGATGGCGACTTCGAACTGATCGCCAAGTTCGAAGGCCGCCTGTGGCGTGCACCGATCGACCATTCACCGCTGGACGTGGTGGCCTGGCACGGCAACTACGCGCCGTACCGCTACGACCTGCGTCGCTTCAACACCATCGGTTCGATCAGCTACGACCACCCGGATCCGTCGATCTTCCTGGTGCTGCATTCGCCCAGCGACACCCCGGGCACCAGCAACATGGACTTCGCGATCTTCCCGCCGCGCTGGCTGGTGGCGCAGAACACCTTCCGTCCGCCGTGGTTCCACCGCAACATCGCCAGCGAGTTCATGGGCCTGGTGCATGGCGCCTACGACGCCAAGGCCGAAGGCTTCGTGCCGGGTGGCGCATCGCTGCACAACTGCATGAGCGGCCACGGCCCGGATGCGCCGACCTTCGACAAGGCCTCCAATGCGGATCTGTCGAAGGCCGATGTGATCAAGGACACGATGGCCTTCATGTTCGAGACCCGCGCGGTGATCCGCCCGACCGCACAGGCACTGGCCGCCGGCCACCGTCAGGGCGACTACCAGCAGTGCTGGAACGGCCTGCGCAACAATTTCCGGTCGTCCCGCTAGCGTGGTGGGTGCCGACCGTTGGTCGGCACGATGCGCCGGAACCTGCGCTTACGCCACCTCGGCGAAGGCGTCGCAATGCTCCCGCGGCAACGCCTCCAGCAGGCGCTGGCGCACGCGCTGGCAATAGCCATCCGAAGTCAGCGCGGGCAGCAGCTGCATCGCCGACTGCAGCCGCTGCAGCACCTCATCCTCCGCACGCGCCTGCTGCAGATCGCGGAACAGTGCCGCTGCCTGCGGATGCCGCTGCATTTCCAGGATACCCAGCAGGTAGATGCGCGCTGCCACCAGCGAACGGCGACGTTCGACCGGCGTGGCGCTGGCGTTCGTTGGCACCTTCACCAGCGCCGCATTGGCCGGTTCGGCAGCGGCGTGAGGGGGTGCCGCCGCCGTTGCCGTGCCGGTCGCCAGATAGCCCGCCTGCACCAGCTGGATGACCATCGCCGGCGCATCCTGTCCAAGCAGACCGGTCAGGTCGGCGACGGTACGCTGGCCGTCGCACAGGATCAGCAGCCGGCGCTGGCGCATGTCCAGCGGCGCGCGGTGGGCCTGCAGCGCGGTTCGGGCGAGATCGGTCTTGCGCGGTTGCATGGAAGGGACGGCCAGATCGGTGCTCGCCGAGCCTGAACGAGGGCGATGAAACCGCGATGACAATGCAGCGCCTGCACACCGGATGGGTTAGCGTGCAGCCATCTTCGTGCCAGGGAACCGCACCGATGAAGCACCTCCCGATTGCTGGTCTGTTGCTCCTTTCGCTCGCCGCCTGCAGTGCGGGCCCCGACAAGCAGGGGGCGGCCGGTAGCGGCAGCGACACCCCGGCGGAAACCGCCTCGGCGACCGGGCCTGCGCAGTCGACGGATCCCGACCTGGCCGCCCGTCCAGCCAATGACCGTCGCGAGGACAGTCCCGCGCGCCTGGATGGTTTCGGCGGCGCCGCGCTGGGCGCCGGCATCGCCGAGGTCCGCAGTGGCTTCGGCACGCCGCTGCAGGGTCTGGGCGCCGATGCGGCCGGCAAGCCGCTGCCGGCTGACGACAGCAACGACGGCTGCTACTTCCTGCGCCCGCAGGATGCCGAAGAGCCGCGCCTGATGATCGAAGGCCGCAAGCTGGTGCGCTACGACGTGCGCAGCGCCGCCATCACCGCACCAGGCGGCGGCAAGGTCGGCATGACCCTGGGTGAGCTGCAGGTGCTGTACCCGGAGCGGGCCGATGTCGGCCCTGACAAGTACGACGAGAAGGCCCAGCACCTGCGCGTGCGCCCGGCGCAGGAGGGTGGTGCGGTCATCGACTTCGCGCTCGGCGCTGATGGTCGGGTCAGTGCCTGGCGCGTCGGCAAGACCCCACAGGTCGATTACGCCGAAGGCTGTGGCTGATCCTTGATCCACCGCCGAGCCATGCGCTCGGGCCACGCGTAGAATCGCGCCACCACCGCTGGGGGAGTGCTCGATGATCGCCATTGCCATTGCCTGGTTCCTGCTCGGCCTGCTGCTGCTGGCGCTGGGCGGGGACTCCATCGTCAAGGCCGTGTCCGGCCTGGCCCAGCGTTTCGGGGCCAGCCCATTCACTGCCGGGCTGCTGCTGCTCGGGGTGGCCACCTCGTTGCCGGAGCTGGCAGTCAACGCGCGCGCGCTGGCGGTGGGCCAGCCAGAACTGGCGCTGGGCAATGCGGTCGGCAGCAGCATCACCAACCTGGGCCTGACCCTGGCCGTGGCGGCCATGGCTGCGCCCCTGCTGCTGCGCGCGCGCCTGCAGACGGTGCTGTGGTGGTCGCTGCTGGCGGCAGGTGTGCTGCTGATCCTGTTCGGGCTTGATGGCGGCCTGGCACGTTGGGAGGGCGGCATACTGCTGGCCGGCTTCATCGTGGTGCAGGTGCTGCTGCTGCGCCGTGGTCGCAGCGAGAGCGCGGAGGTGCAGGTGGCCATCGCCGAGTCCGCACTGAGCCGCACCAGCCTGCCGTTGAACGTGCTGCGCGTGCTGATTGCCGCGTTGACGCTGTACTGGGGCGCGCGCCTGGTGGTGGGCGCCGCCGCCGACTTTGGCGTCGCCCTGGGTTGGACGCCGCTGCTGGTCGGCCTGCTGCCGGTGGCGATCGGTACCGCACTGCCGGAAGTGGCCACCGCCATCGCCGCCGCGCGTCGCGGGCATGGCGACATGGTGCTGGGCCACGTGCTGGGTTCCAGCGTGGTCAACCTGCTCCTGGTGATCGGTGCGATGGCCGTGCTGCAGCCGCTGGCGCTGCCGGCCTCGTTCGTGCGCCTGGAACTGCCGGCGCTGCTGGCGTTCGCGCTGGTGCTGTACCCGATGCTGCGTGGCGACCTGAAGATCAGCCGCGGCGAAGGTGTGATCCTGCTGGTCGCGTTTGTCGGCTGGTTCGTGCTGGAACTGCTGCTGGTCGGCGCACCGGCGCTGTAGAGCCGAGCCCATGCTTGGCTGCTGTTCGTGCCGACCAGCGGTCGGCACCTACGGGGCGTCACATTGCCGGCCAGCGGCCGGTTCTACCGGTTCTGCGTGGTTTCTTCTTCCCGCACCGGCTCCGGCGGTGGCAGCTGCTCCTCGGCGGCACGTTCGTTGCCCGGCAGGGTGGGGCGGGTCTCCATCAGCAGCGACAGCGCGGCCTTGGCCATCATGTGCGCGCTGATCGGTGCGGTGATGAACAGGAACACGGTGATCAGCAGCTCGCGCGGCTGCGGGTCCTGGCCGAGGAAGATGTGGTAGCAGACCGAGCACACCAACACGCAGCCCACGCCCAGCGTGCTGGCCTTGGTCGGCGCGTGCAGGCGCTTGAAGAAGGTCGACAGCTTCACCAGGCCCAGTGCGCCCACCAGGATGAAGAAGCAGCCGAACAGCAGCAGGATCGACAGGCCGATCTGGATGGCAGTGATCATTCGACGATGTCCCGGCGCAGCACGAACTTGCTCAGCACCACGGTGCTGCCGAAGCCGAGCATGGCGATGATCAACGCCGCCTCGAAGTAGATCGGTGAATTGAGGTACATGCCGAACAGCATCAGCTCGGCGATCGCGGTCACCGACAGGGTGTCCAGTGCGAGGATGCGGTCGGGCACGGTCGGCCCGCGCAGCAGGCGCCAGGTGGCCAGCAGCATGGCCAGGCCGACCACGTGCATGCACACCACCAGGGTGGTCTGGATGACTTCAAAACCGGTCATGGGAAGATCTCCATCAACGGCGCCTCGTAACGGCGCTTGATCGTATCGATCAGGTCCTGTGGATCCTCCAGGTGCAGCACATGCACCAGCAGGAACTTGCGGTCGTCGCTGAGCGCGGCCGAGACCGTGCCCGGGGTCAGGGTGATCATGCTGGTCAGCGCGGCGATGCCGTGGATGTTGGCGATGTCCAGCGGCAGCCAGATGAAGCCCGGGTGGATGTTCTTTTCCGGGCCCAGCACCTGCAGGGCGACGCGGATGTTGGACATCAGGATGTCCCACAGGGTCACGCACACCAGTCTGGGCAGCGGCCGCAGGGTGCCGATGCGCGCGAACTCGCGGTCCAGGCGCGCGGCGAACAGCGGCACCACCACGCCCAGCACAAGCCCCAGCACGATCTGGCCGAGGGTGAAGCTGTCGGACATCAGCAGCCAGAACGCCACCACCATGATGCTGAGCATCGGCGAGGGAATCAGGCGACGGAACAGGGAGTGCTGGGCAGTCATGGCTGGCGGATCTCCGGCGTGGTCGCGCGCAGCTGCTGCACGTACTCGCTGGGATGCAGCAGCTGTGCGGCGGTGGCGTCGGTGTAGCGCATCAACGGTGCAGCGGCCAGGGTCATGCCGATGCCGTAGGCCAGCAGCAGGCAGGCGGCGTAGAGCTCTACCCGGCGCAGGGGAGCCTTGCGCGGCTTCGGTGCTTCTGGATCGACCGGCGGCACGCGCCAGAACAGGCGGATGCCGCCGCGGGTCAGGCCCATGATCACCAGCAGGCTGCTGACCAGCACGGCGGTCCAGACCGGCCCGGTGTACTGCGCCGGCATGCCGGCCAGCAGCGCGGCCTTGGCCAGGAAGCCGGACAGTGGCGGCAGGCCGGCCACCGACACTGCCCCGATCAGGAACAGCACCGCTGGGGTTTCCTTGCCCGGCATCGGTGCCACCACTTCCTTGCGGTCGCTGGCACCGCCGCGACGACGGCGGATCAGGTCGGCGATCAGGAACAGCGCGGCGGCGACGAAGCTGCTGTGCGGCAGGTAGTACAGGCCCGCTGAGAGTACCTGCGGCGTGCCCACCGAGAAGGCGATGAACAGCGTGGCCGCCGACACGATCACCAGGTACGAGATCAGGACGCGCAGGCGGGTCGCGGCCAGTGCACCCAGGCCACCGAGCACCAGCGTCGCCACGCCGGCCCACAGCAGCCAGTCGCGGCCATAGCCGGCCATCGCGCCTGCGTCATCGCCGAACCACAGCATCTGGATGCGCAGCACCGAGTACAGGCCGACCTTGGTCATGATCGCGAACAGCGCAGCCACCGCTGCTGGCGCACGCGAATAGGCTTCCGGCAGCCACAGGTACAGCGGCATCAGCGCGGCCTTGGCGCAGAACACCAGCAGCAACAGGCCCATCGTCGCCTTCACCAGGGTCAGCTGCGCCGGCGGTATTTCGGCGATGCGCTGCGACAGCTCGGCCATGTTCAGCGAACCCAGCGTGGCGTACAGCAGGCCCAGCGCGATCAGGAACAGGGTCGAGGCGGTGACGTTGAACACCACGTAGTGCAGGCCGATGCGCATGCGCAGGCCGCGGCCACCGCTGAGCAGCAGGCCGTAGGAGGCGATCAGCATCACCTCGAAGAACACGAACAAGTTGAAGATGTCGCCGGTCAGGAACGCACCGTTGAGGCCGACCAGCTGGAACTGGAACAGCGCATGGAAGTGCGGTGCGCGGCGGTCCCAGCCCGAGCAGGCGTGCAGCAGGCAGGGAATGGCCAGCAGCAGGGTGGTCAGCAGCATCCACGCCGACAGCCGGTCGGCCACCAGCGCGATGCCCAGCCGCGACGGCCAGTCGCCCAGCAGGTAGACATTGATGTCACCGCCCGCGGTCGACGCGAACAGCAGGCCCACCGCCAGCGCCAGCGCCGACAGCGCGGTCCACGCGACGGCGCGCTGCACCCTGGGGCCGTAGCGACGGTGTTCGACGAACAGCGACAGTGCAGCACCCAGCAGGGGAATCAGGATCGGCAGGATCACCAGGTGGTTCATGCGCGGTCCTCGCCCTGGCGCGGCGGCACGCGCTCATCCTGCAGGTCATCGTCGGGCTCGTGGGCGTCCACATGGTCGCTGTGGTTGTCGCTGCGGCTGCGCATGGCCAGCACGATGCTCACTGCGGTCATCGCGAAGGCGATCACGATCGCGGTCAGCACCAGCGCCTGTGGCAGCGGATCGGTGTAGTTGCCGAGGTGGCTGTCCACGCCCTCCTGCAGCACCGGCGCCTTGCCCAGCACCACGCGGCCACCGGCGAAGATCAGCAGGTTGGTGGCGTAGGACAGGAAGGTCATGCCGAGAATCACATCGAAGCTGCGCGCGCGCAGCAGCAGGTAGATGCCGATGGCGGTCAGCACGCCGATCGCGGTCGCAAGGGCCAGTTCCATCAGTGCATCTCCCCGGTGCGGGCCGAACGGCGTTGCAGGTCGATCTCGCCCTTGCGGGCGGTGCGGGTACGCGAGGGCTTGATCGTGCCCATCATCGACAGCATCAGCATGGCGCCGCCGAACACCACCAGGTAGACGCCGATGTCGAAACCGATCGCACTGGCCAGCGGCACGTCGCCGATCAGCGGCAGGTGCAGATCGAGGTGGCCGCTGGTGAGGAACGGCACGCCGAACAGCATCGAGGCACTGCCGCTGAGCAGGGCGATCAGCAGGCCCATGCCGATGCAGCGGATGTAGTCGAAGCCGAAGCGCGACTCCACCGATGCGGTGCCCTGGATCACGTACTGAATCAGCAGCGGCACCGCCAGCACCAGGCCGGCGATGAAGCCACCGCCCGGCGCGTTGTGGCCGCGCAGGAACAGGAAGATCGATACGGTCAGGGTCAGCGGGAACATGATCTGGGCCAGGTCGGCTGGTACCGGCAGCTTGATCGGAGGGCCGGGCATGATCTGCTCCGGTGCCATCCGCGTGCGCCGCAGCAGGGCATGCACCACCAGCGCGGCGATGCCGAACACGGTGATCTCGCCGAAGGTATCGAAGCCGCGGAAGTCGACCAGGATCACGTTGACCACGTTCTGGCCATAGGCCTCGGGCAACGCACGGGCGAGCAGTTCGCCGGCCATGGTGTTCGGCGGCAGGGTCATCGCCGAATAGGCCAGCGCACCCAGGCCGGCGCCGGCGATGATCGCGATCACCGCATCGCGGCGCTTGCGCCAGCGCGGACGTTCCGGCCCGGACTGCGCCGGCAGGTAGTTCATGCCCAGCAGCATCAGCACCAGGGTGACCATCTCCACCAGCAGCTGGGTCAGGGCCAGGTCGGGTGCGGACAGGAACACGAAGGTCAGCGCCACCATCAGGCCGACGCCGCCGACCAGCAGCACCGCCAGCAGGCGCTGCTTGTAGATGCGCAGGGTGGCGACCGCACAGGCCATCATCACCAGCCAAAGCGCCCAGCCCAGCAAGGGAACCGGCTGCGGCGCGGTCCAGTTCGGCGAGGCCGGATTTGCCACGAACGGCGCGGCGGCAACTGTGATCGCCACCAGCACCAGGCCCAGCAGCATGCGCTGCAGGCTGCCGTTGGCGATGCCGTTGGTCAGGCGCATGGCCAGTGCGGACACGGCATCCAGCTGCGCATGGAACACATTGCGGCCAGTGCTGACGTTGGTCACGGCGTGCAGGTTGATCAGCTTGCGCAGGCCGAAGTACAGCGCCACGCCGCCGATCACGCCGATCGCGCTCATCGCCAGCGGCAGGTTGAAGCCGTGCCATACCGCCAGGCTGTACTCGGGCATGGCGCTGCCGAGGATCGACGCCGCAGCGGCATGCAGCACCGGCGCCACGGTCAGTGCCGGGGCGATGCCTACTGCCACGCAGATCACCACCAGCAGTTCCACCGGTACCTTCATCCAGCGCGGCGGCTCATGCGGCACGCGATCCAGGTCGTGCGGGCCGGGGCCAAAGAAGGTGTCGTGCACGAAGCGCAGGCTGTAGGCCACGCCGAACACGCCGGCCAGCAGCGCGGCGATCGACACCGCCGTGCGCATGATCCCCGGGCCGCCGGCCGTGATCGCCTCGGCAAACAGCATTTCCTTGGACAGGAAGCCGTTGAGCAGCGGGATGCCGGCCATCGCCAGCGAGGCAATGATTGCCAGCGCGCTGGTGAACGGCATCAGCCTGCGCAGGCCGCCCAGCTTGCGCATGTCGCGGGTGCCGGTCTCATGGTCGATGATGCCGGCGGCCATGAACAGCGAGGCCTTGAAGGTGGCGTGGTTGAGGATGTGGAACACACCGGCCACCACCGCCATCGGCGTGGACAGGCCGAACAGCAGGGTGATCAGGCCCAGATGGGAAATGGTCGAGTAAGCCAGCAGGCCTTTCAGATCGTGCTGGAAGATCGCGTTCCAGGCGCCGATCAACAGGGTGATCGCACCGATGCCGCTGACCGTGTAGAAGAACAGGTCGCTGCCGGCCAGCGCTGGATGCAGCCGCGCCAGCAGGAACACGCCGGCCTTTACCATGGTGGCCGAGTGCAGGTACGCCGAGACCGGGGTCGGCGCCGCCATCGCGTGCGGCAGCCAGAAGTGGAACGGGAACTGCGCGCTCTTGGTGAAGATGCCGGCCAGTACCAGGAACAGGGCGTAGGGGTACAGCGCGCTGGCGCGGATCTGCTCGCCAGCGGCCAGCACCACGTCCAGGTCGAAGCTGCCGACGATGCGGCCGATCAGCAGCACGCCACCGAGCAGGGCCAGGCCACCGCCACCGGTGATCACCAGCGCCATGCGTGCGCCTTCGCGGGCGTCCTGGCGGTGCGACCAGAAGCCGATCAGCAGGAACGAACTGATGCTGGTCATTTCCCAAAAGATCATCAGCAACAGCAGGTTGCCCGACAGCACCATGCCCAGCATGGCGCCCATGAACAGCAGCAGGTAGCAGTAGAAGCGGTGCGCGTTGTCCTGCTGGCTCAGGTAGTAGCGCGCGTACAGCACCACCAGCGCGCCGATGCCCAGTACCAGCCCGGCGAACATCCACGCCAGCCCGTCCAGGCGCAGGGTGAAGTCCAGGCCGATCTGTGGCAGCCAGGGCACCAGGGTGCGAACCACCTGGCCATCGAGCACCGCCGGGGTCAGCCAGCCGAGGATGGCCAGCCCGCCCAACGGCGCCAGCGCCGCCAGCCAGGCAGCAGTCGAGCGCGAACTACGGGGGAAGGCCGCAACAGCCGCTGCCATCAGGAACGGCAGGGCCAGCAGCAGGGGCAGGCTGGGGAGCATGCAGGGAATCCATGATTCACGAGCAGGTCAGGGAGGATAACAGGCTGCGAAATGTCGCCGAAACCCATCGAACAGCGATCAATTGCATGTAACGTTCGCTGATTCATTTTTTCTGCGGCGCAACATCACGTTCCTGCGGTCCCTCCCGGGTTGCTCTCGGGGGACACCCTACGCCCACGCAGGGAGACCGCAGGCCCTGTCGCACAGGGGCTGCCGTCGACGGGCGGGAAGTGGGGAGCGGATCACCGGCGCAGGCTGGCAGGGCCGTCGTGGAGTGCGGGTGACGGGATCTGCCCGTTCAGGAAACGAGGTGCGCCGTCGGCCCTGGTCAGGTCAGTACCGCCAGTCGAGCTTGCGGTAGAACTTGGCCATCACCCAGGCCGGGCCGATCAGCAGGTAGGTCAGGTCGGTCAGGAAGCTGGGCTTGCGGCCCTCGAACGTGTGGCCGATGAACTGCGCGATCCAGGCCACCACGAACACGCCCACCGCCAGCCAGCGCAGGGCCTGCAGGCCGATTTCGGCTTCCAGCAGGCGGCACAGGCAGCCGAACACGAAGAACTGGATGAGCATGCCGATGCCCAGCGGGCGCGACAGCTTGTTGTAGAAGCACCAGGCGCTGAACATCGCGAACGCCGACCAGATGCCGTACTGGAACCAGGTGATCAGCGGCGGCAGGCACCACAGCAGGGCCACCACCGACCACAGGATCGCCGGAACCGCCACCACGTGGATGCGCTGGTTGATCACATTGCGATGGTCGTCGGAGTAGCTGGCGAAATAGCGGTCGATCGGCCGCGCAAGCTCGGTGGATGTCTGCATGCTGCGTTGCTTCCTCGGACAACGGTAGTGCCGGCCGCTGGCCGGCACTCCAGAGCATAGCCGAGTTCATGAGGTTGCCGGCCGGCGGCCGGCACTACCAGAGCCAGGCCATGCCTGGCTGCGGATTCGCCGAGGTTGCCGGCCAGCGGCCGGCACTACCCCTTCAGAGTGCCCCCGCCTGTCCGGCCGGGGGCGCAGGCGGATCAGTCGACGCTGATCCCGGCCAAGCGCTGCAGCGCCTCGGCGTACTTGGCGCGGGTGCGCTCGATGATCTCGCCCGGGATGGTCGGGCCCGGGGCGGTCTTGCCCCAGTCCAGCGTCTCCAGGTAATCGCGCACGAACTGCTTGTCGTAGCTCGGCGGGCTGGTACCCACTTCGTACTCGTCGGCCGGCCAGTAACGCGAGGAATCCGGCGTCAGCATCTCGTCCATGATGTACAGGCGGCCATCGGCGTCGGTACCGAACTCGAACTTGGTATCGGCCAGGAGGATGCCGCGTTCGCGGGCGTAATCGGCGGCGAACTTGTAGATGCGCAGGGTGGCGTCGCGCACGCGCTCGGCCAGGTCCGCACCGACCTGCTTCACCATCGCGTCGAAATCGATGTTCTCGTCGTGGTCGCCGACGGCGGCCTTGGTCGAGGGGGTGAAGATCGGCTCGGGCAGCTGCTCGGCCTGGCGCAGGCCGTCGGGCAGATCGATGCCGCTGACCTTGCCGGTGCGCTGGTAATCCTTCCAGCCGCTGCCGATCAGGTAGCCGCGGGCGATCGCTTCCACCGGCACCGGCTTCAGCTTGCGGGTGACCACCGCGCGCTTGGCATACAGGGCCGGGTCCACGCCTTCGGGCAGCACGCTGGCCACGTCGATGCCGGTCAGGTGGTTGGGCATCAGGTGCGCGGTCTTGGCGAACCAGAAGTTGGAGACCTGGCAGAGCATCTCGCCCTTGCCCGGGATCGGGTCGGGCAGGACCACGTCGAACGCCGACAGGCGATCGGTGGCCACCATCAGCAGGTAGTCGCCCGGCGGGGTCCCTGCAGGCAGCCGCTCGCGCGGGATATCGAACACATCACGCACCTTGCCGCGATGGCGCAAGGGCAGGCCGGGGAGATCGGATTGCAACAGCGTGGTTGGCACGGGCACTCCTGGGGCGTTGTCGATACGGCTGCCCAGCGGACCCGGCGGGCCCGCTGACCAGCGGGCGGCCTAGTGTAAAGCGGTCCGGGCCCGCTGTGACGTAAAATGAGCATCCATTTCGCCGGTCGACCCTGGGGCGCCATGCGCTGGTACGGAAAACTGCTCGGTTTCATCGCCGGGGCCCTGCTGTTCCGGCCCAATCCGCTGTTCGGCGCGGTAGTCGGCCTGTTGATCGGCCATGCCTTTGATTCGGACTGGTTCCGCCTGAACAAGGAGAACCCGTACCGGGAGCTGGGGCTGACCTCCGAGGCCACCGATGCCGAGATCGAGCGCGCCTACCGAAAGCTGATCTCGCAGTACCACCCCGACAAGCTTGGCGGCGCCGCCCCCGAGCTGCAGCAGCAGGCCGAGCAGAAGTCGCGGCGCATCAACGCCGCCTACGACCGCATCAAGACCCTGCGCAAGCGCTGATCCGACAGTCCCGCCTGCGGGCGGGAGAATCCTTTCCCCGTTCCGAAGGCCCCGGCCATGTCCAACTGCCTCATCGCCCCGTCCATTCTCTCTGCCAACTTCGCCCGTCTCGGCGAGGAAGTCGACAACGTCCTCGCCGCTGGCGCGGACTGGGTCCACTTCGACGTGATGGACAACCACTACGTGCCGAACCTGACCATCGGCCCGATGGTCTGCCAGGCGCTGCGCAAGCACGGCGTGACCGCGCCGATCGACGTGCACCTGATGGTCGAGCCGGTGGACCGCATCATCCCGGACTTCGCCGAGGCCGGTGCCACCTACATCAGCTTCCATCCGGAGGCGAGCCGCCACGTGCACCGCACCATCCAGCTGATCCGCTCGCTGGGCTGCAAGCCGGGCATCGTGCTCAATCCGGCCACCCCGGTGGACACCCTCGACTGGGTGCTGGATGACCTGGACCTGGTGCTGCTGATGTCGGTCAACCCGGGCTTCGGCGGCCAGGCCTTCATCCCCTCGGCGCTGGACAAGCTGCGCGTGGTGCGCAAGATGATCGATGCCAGCGGCAAGGACATCCGCCTGGAGATCGACGGTGGCGTGAAAGCCGACAACATCGGTGAGATCGCCGCCGCCGGCGCTGACACCTTCGTTGCCGGTTCGGCCATCTTCAACGCCAGGACCAGCTACCAGGACGTGATCGCGCAGATGCGCGCGAACGTTGCTGCGGCAAGGGGCTGAGCCATGGGTACGGTGGCCGTGTTGAACATCCGCCCGGCCACCGTGGCCGACGCTGGCCTGATCCTGCGCTTCATCCGCGAACTGGCCATCTACGAGAAGGCCGAGCATTCGGTGCAGACCGATGAGATCGGTATTGCCGAAAGCCTGTTCGGTGCCGATGCGACTGCCCGCGCGTTGATCTGCGAAGCCGACGGTGAGGCCATCGGCTATGCGGTGTATTTCTACAACTACTCCACCTGGCTGGGCCGCAAGGGCATCTACCTGGAAGACCTCTACATCAGCCCGGAGAAGCGCGGCGGCGGCGCCGGCAAGGCACTGCTGAAGTACATCGCCCGCCAGGCCGTGGCCGAAGGCTGCGGTCGTTTCGAATGGTCGGTGCTGGACTGGAACACCCCGGCCATCGAGTTCTACACCGCCGCCGGCGCAAAGCCGCAGGACGAGTGGACCGTGTACCGGCTGCAGGGCCAGGCGCTGCACGATTTCGCCAACGGTTGACGTGAAATGCATCCACGCATGGCGTGGATCTACGGCCGGCAAAAAAAAGGCCACGCCAATCACTGGCGTGGCCTCGCTGCATGCGTGGGAGGCTGATCCTGCCTCCATCCGTCGTCCCTGCTATGGCCTTCCATTCTCCAGCAGCTGAATGACATCTGCGTGACATTCACCACGGGCAAACAGCGCATTGCTAGCCTGTGCCACCGCATCCCTGGAAGCTCTGCATGACCACCCCGCGCTGGCGCCTGATCCTCAACGGCAAATCCGCCGGCAACGATGAGTTGCGCGACGCCGTCGGCCATTGGCGCGGACAGGGCGTGCAGCTGGAAGTGCGGGTGACCTGGGAAGACGGTGACGCCGAACGCTACGTGGCCGAGGCGATCGATCATGGCGTGGACGTGATCGTGGCCGCCGGTGGCGATGGCACGCTCAGTGCGGTGGCCGAGACACTGGCACATCGTGAGGAGCCGGCAGATGCGCTGCCCTCGCTGGCGCTGATTCCGATGGGGACCGCCAACGATTTCGCGACTGCTGCCGGCATTCCCACCGAGCCGAAGGAGGCCTTCGCCTTGATCGGGCAGGCGACGCCGCACGCCATTGACCTGTTGCGCGTGGACGCCGATGGCACGCAATGGTGGTGCGCCAATCTCGCCAGCGGTGGCTTCGGCACGCAGGTGACGGTGGAGACCGATGCCGGCCTGAAGAAGATGCTGGGCGGGCTGGCCTATGTGATCACCGGCATCGCCAAGCTGGGCCGCATCGAGCCGATCACCGCGCGGCTGTCCGGCCCGGATTTCGCGTGGGAAGGCGACTTCATCGCCCTGGGCATCGGCAATGGCCGGCAGGCCGGCGGTGGCCAGCAGTTGTGCCCGCAGGCCATGATCGACGATGGGCTGCTGGATGTCACCGTGCTTCCGGAACTGGAGGGTGAGGTCACCGCCACGCTCGGCCAGATGCTGAAGTCGGGCACCCAGGCGGCGCTGGAACAGCTGGCCACGCGTGCGCGGCTGCCGTGGCTGCAGGTGGAGTCCGAGCGCCCGTTGACCCTCAACCTGGACGGCGAACCAGTCCAGGCCCGCCAGTTCCGCATCGAGTGCGTGCCGGGCAGGGTGCGCATGCACCTGCCGGTCGGTTGCCCGTTGCTGGCGGGGTAGGGGAGGTAGAGTCGACTGTTAGTCGACTGCTTTTCGTTCCGACGGCGTAAAATCCCGCGCTACGCGCGCAAGTCGACTAACAGTCGACTCTACCGGTTCCCGCGCCGGTCCCCCACCGGTCCCCGCCATGAGCCCTGTGCTTTCCCGTGGTTCAGTTTCCCAGGGTTCCCCTCCCGCCCCGGCTGCGATACAGTCAGGGGGTGTCCAGCCTGACGACCCCGCATACCCTTTCTTCCGCACGCCGTTGGTGGCGATGGTGGCCCGTTGCCGTCGTCCGCCCCCATAACGCTGTGTCCCGGAAGGAAAGTCGTCTTGAACTCGCACGCTCAGTTTCAGCAGCAGGCCGCTGAAGGCCACACCCACATTCCCGTCGTCCGTGAAGTGCTGTCCGACCTGGACACGCCGCTTTCGGTCTATCTGAAGCTCGCCGACGGCCCCAATACCTACCTGTTTGAATCCGTCGAAGGCGGCGAGCGCTTTGGTCGTTACTCGATCATCGGCCTGCCGGCGCGTCGCGTGTACGCCTTCCATGGCCACACGCTGACTGTGCGCGAAGACGGCCAGGTGGCGGACACCCGCGAAGTGGCCGACCCGTTCGCCGAAGTCGAGGCGCTGCGCAGCGCCCACTCGGTGCCGAAGCTGGAAGGCCTGCCGGGCTTCACCGGTGGCCTGGTCGGCTGGTTCGGTTTCGAGTGCATCGGCTACATCGAGCCGCGCCTGGCCCCGCCGGCCGGCCGCGATGAGCTGGGCACGCCGGACATCCTGCTGCTGGATTCCAACGAGCTGGCGGTGTTCGACAATCTCAAGGGCCGGCTGTACCTGATCGTGCACGCCGACCCACGGGTCGAGGGCGCCTTCGAGCAGGCCCAGGCACGCCTGGATGCGCTGACTGCCAAGCTGCGCGCGCCCGGCGCCGGTTATCCCGCACCGCTCAACAGCGACGTGCTGGACGAGTCCGACTTCGTCTCCGGCTTCACCCGCGAAGGCTTCGTCGATGCGGTCCAGCGCAGCAAGGAATACATCCGCGCCGGTGACATCTTCCAGGTGGTGCTCAGCCAGCGCCTGAGCGTGCCGTTCAAGGCGCGCCCGGTGGATGTGTACCGCGCGCTGCGTGCACTGAACCCGTCGCCGTACATGTACTTCCTGGATGTCGGCGACCTGCAGGTGGTCGGTTCATCGCCGGAAATCCTGGTACGCCTTCAGGACGGCGAAGTCACCGTGCGCCCGATCGCCGGCACCCGCCCGCGTGGCGCCACGCCCGAGCTGGACCTGGCGCTGGAAGCCGAGCTGCTGGCCGATCCGAAGGAACGCGCCGAGCACCTGATGCTGATCGACCTGGGCCGCAACGATGCCGGCCGCGTCTCGAAGGCAGGTACCGTGGAGGTGGGCGAGCAGTTCGTGATCGAACGCTACAGCCACGTGATGCACATCGTCAGCGAAGTGACCGGGCAGCTGCAGCCGGGCCTGAGCTATGCCGACGTGCTGCGTGCCACCTTCCCGGCCGGCACGGTCAGCGGCGCGCCGAAGATCCGCGCGCTGGAAGTGATCCGCGAGCTGGAACCGATCAAGCGCAATGTCTACGCCGGCAGCATCGGCTACATCGGCTGGCACGGCGATGCCGATACCGCGATCGCGATCCGCACCGCGGTGATCAAGGACGGCCGCCTGTACGTGCAGGCCGGCGCCGGCATCGTCTACGACTCGGACCCGGACAAGGAATGGGATGAGACGATGAACAAGGGCCGCGCGCTGTTCCGCGCCGTCGCCCAGGCCGCCAAGGGCCTGTGATCCTCCCCGTGCCGTGGCCTGCGCCGCGGCACCTTCCGCTGTTCCCATTCAAGACAAGGAGTACCGCATGAAGCTGCTGAGCGCATTGCTGTGGTCGTCACTGCTGGCCACGATGGCCCCGTCTGCGTGGGCGCAGGCCAACACGATTCCCTCGCAGCCGCACCTGCTGGTGAAGGGGCAGGGCAGCCGCACGGTGATGCCGGACCGGTTCGGCCTGCAGTTGAACATCGAAGAGACCGACATGGACGCCGACGCCGCGCGCCGCCGCGTGCAGGACAACGTTGCCCGCGTGCTGGCACTGTTCAAGCAGCACAAGGCGGTGGACGGCAGCGTGCGTGCGGACAACCTGCGGATCGGCCCGGCCACGCGCTATGAGCAGAACCGGCAGGTCTTCATCGGTACCCGTGTATCGCGCCAGCTGCGTGCCAGCTTCGCCAGCGTGAAGGCGATGCAGGATGTGCTGGGGGCGTTGAAGGCCAACGAGAACGTACAGGTGAGCAGCCTGGCGCCGACCTATTCGGGCGAAGTGGCGCTGCGCCGCGAACTCAAGGGCGAGGCAGCGGCCCAGACCCGCGAGTCCGCGCAGGGCCTGGCCAAGGCCTATGGAACAAGAGTGCGTGGCCTGTACAGCATCTCCGATGTGGCGCCGGACTTCGCCTACGGCATCCGGGCCGGGCAATGGCCCCAGCAGGGCGAGGACGGCGGGGACCTCGACAGGATCTCGGTGACCGGCAGCTACGCGCCCGCCTCCGCGCCCGCGCCCGCTGAGCCCGAATCCATTGAAGCCGGCCCCATCACCTACACCGAAAACGTGTACGCCATTTTCCTGATAAGCGACGGAACCTGACCATGTTGTGGATGATCGACAACTACGACAGCTTCACCTACAACCTCGTGCAGTACCTGCAGACGCTGGGCGCCGAAGTGAAGGTGGTGCGCAACGATGTGATGAGCGTGGACGAGATCGCCGCGCAGAAGCCCGAGCGCATCGTCATTTCGCCCGGCCCGTGCACCCCCAACGAAGCGGGCGTTTCGCTGGAGCTGATCGAACGCCTGGGCCCGACCACGCCGATCCTCGGCGTGTGCCTGGGCCACCAGGGCATCGGCCAGGTCTACGGCGGCACCGTCATCCGCGCCGGCAACATCATGCACGGCAAGACCTCGCCGATCCGACATGAAGGCAAGGGCGTGTTCGCCGGCCTGCCGGACCGCTACCAGGCCACCCGCTACCACTCGCTGGTGGTGGACAAGAACAGTCTGCCCGACTGCCTGGAAGTGACCGCCTGGACCGAGAACGAGGACGGCTCGATCGAAGAGATCATGGGCCTGCGCCACCGCCAGTTCCCGGTGGAAGGCGTCCAGTTCCATCCCGAATCCATCCTCACCGAACACGGCCACGCGCTGCTGCGCAATTTCCTCCAGCGCCCGGCGGCCTGATCCAAGGAGCATACCCATGAGCTTCTCCCCCCAGGAAGCCCTGCATCGCACCATCGAGCACCGCGAAATCTTCTTCGACGAAATGGTCGACCTGATGCGGCAGATCATGCGCGGCGATGTGTCTCCGATGATGACCGCCGCGATCCTCACCGGCCTGCGCGTGAAGAAGGAGACCGTGGACGAAATCGCCGCGGCGGCCACCGTGATGCGTGAATTCGCCCGGCCAGTGCCGGTGGCCGATACCTCCAACCTGGTTGATATCGTCGGTACCGGTGGCGATGGCTCGCACACCTTCAACATCTCCACCTGCTCGATGTTCGTCGCGGCCGCCGCCGGCGCGCGCGTGGCCAAGCATGGCAATCGCAGCGTGTCGTCCAAGTCCGGCAGTGCCGATGCGCTGGAAGCGCTGGGCGCGGTGATCGAACTGCAGCCGGATCAGGTGGCCGCGGCCATCGAGCGGACCGGCATCGGCTTCATGTTCGCGCCGATCCATCATCCGTCGATGAAGGTGGTCGCGCCGGTACGCCGCGAGATGGGCGTGCGCACCATCTTCAACATCCTCGGCCCGCTGACCAATCCGGCCAGCGCGCCGTCTGTGCTGATGGGCGTGTTCCATCCCGATCTGGTGGGCATCCAGGCCCGCGTGCTGCGCGAACTGGGCACCGAGCGCGCGATGGTGGTCTGGGGCCGCGACAACATGGACGAGATCTCGCTGGGGGCGGGCACCCTGGTGGGCGAGCTGCGCGACGGCAAGGTCCGCGAGTACGAGATCCACCCGGAAGACTTCGGCATCGCCATGTCGGCCAGCCGCAACCTGCGCGTGGACGGCCCGGAACAGTCCATCCAGATGCTGCGCGCGGTGCTGGACAACGAGCCGGGCCCGGCGCTGGACATCGTGGCGCTCAATGCCGGTGCCGCCCTGTACGTTGCCGGCGTGGCCAGCGATATCGGCGATGGCCTGGCCCGTGCCCGTGCCGCCATCGCCAATGGCAGCGCCCGCCAGCGCCTGCAGCAGTACATTGAAACCACCCGCGCGCTGGTTGCCTGAGCGCGCGGTTCAGCCTGACCCCGTCGATGGCCCGATAATGGCCGTCCTCACCGCCCCCGCACCGACCCGAAGACGATGAGCGACATCCTGCAGACGATCCTGGCCCGCAAGGCCGAAGAAGTGGCCCAGCGCCGCGCCCAGCGCCCGCTTGAGGAGCTGCAGGCCGCCGCGGCCAGCGCCCCGCCGGTACGCGGCTTCGTGCGCGCGCTGCAGGCGGCGGTGGCCAATGGCGACCCGGCGGTGATCGCCGAGGTGAAGAAGGCCAGCCCATCCAAGGGTGTGATCCGCCCGGACTTCCGCCCGGCCGACATCGCCGTCAGCTACGAATTCGGCGGTGCCAGCTGCCTGTCGGTGCTGACCGACGTGGACTTCTTCCAGGGTGCCGACGCCTACCTGCAGCAGGCCCGCGAGGCCTGCACGCTGCCGGTGCTGCGCAAGGACTTCGTGATCGACGCTTACCAGGTGTACGAAGCGCGCGTGCTGGGCGCCGACTGCATCCTGCTGATCGTGGCCGCGCTGGACGACACCCAGCTGGCCACCTTGTCCGAACTGGCGCTGTCGCTGGGCATGGACGTGCTGGTGGAAGTGCACGACATCGACGAACTGGAGCGTGCGCTGCAGGTGCCGGCACCGATGATCGGCATCAACAACCGCAACCTGCGCACCTTCGAGGTGTCGCTGCAGACCACGCTGGACATGCAGCAGGCCGTGCCGCGCGACCGCCTGCTGGTCACCGAGAGTGGCATCCTGGGGCCGCAGGACGTGGCGCTGATGCGTGATGCCGGCATCCACGCGTTCCTGGTGGGCGAGGCCTTCATGCGCGTGGAAGAGCCGGGCGAGGGCCTGCGTCAGCTATTCTTCGCGGCATGAAAACGCACTATCCGACGCCGCGCGAGGATGCGCCGCTGGTGGTCTTCGACTTCGACCACACCCTCTACGACGGCGATTCGGGCACCCATCTGTTCGCCTCGCTGATCAAGCGCAACCCGTTGCGCATGCTGGCGGCGCTGCTGGTCACGCCGATCGCCGGGCCGATGGTGGCGCTGCTGCCGACCCGTCGTGCCGGCATTTCGGTCTACGTGTGGATCGGCAGCTTCGGCCTGCACCGTGCGCGCGATTTCAACAAGGTGATCGACGCCTATGTGCTGCGCAACGAGGCGCAGATGCGCGCCAAGCTGCTGCCGCAGGCGCTGGAGGTGTTCGCCGCGCACCGGGCCAAGGGCGACCGCGTGGTGGTTGCCACAGGTGCGCCGCCGGAGCTTGCACGCGCGATCCTGGCCTTCGTGGCCCATCAGGATGTGCCGGTGATCGGTACCGAGGTCGGCCCACGGCTGGGCGGCGTCGGTCCAACCCGTCACTGCCACAACGAAGAGAAAATGCGCATGCTGCGCGAGCGCGGCTACGGCGATATCGATATCGCCTACTCCGACAGCACCGCCGACCTGCCGCTGCTGCTGGCGGCCAAGGCACCGGTGGTGGTGAACCCGAAGCCGGGCCGGGTGGCGTTCTTCCGCCGCGTGCTGCCCGCCGGCACCCGCATCCTCAACTGGGGCTGCGCTGACCGCGGCGGTGACAAGGCGTAGCCCGGGGTCAGATCCGCGTAGGGCCTCCGACCCCATCGCACGATGACGGATCTGCCGGCCAGCGGCCGGCACTACCCTTCTCCGTCGCGGTTGTGCCGGCGCTTCTCCGTCCGGTAGTGCCGGCCGCTGGCCGGCAAGCGCTCAGCGCCCCAGGTGCCCGTACACCGCGTGGCCGATCTGGAACAGGCTGATGCCCAGCACCAGCACGCCCACGGCCACCAGCACCCAGCGCTCCTTCACCCGCTTGACCAGGATCGCCGCCACCGGCGCGGCCATCATGCCGCCGATCAGCAGGCCGGCGACGATCTGCAGGTGCTGCACGCCCATCGACAACAGGAAGGTCGCTGACACCGTCAACGTGACCACGAACTCGGCCGCGTTGACTGTTCCGATGGTGGTGCGCGCCTGGCCGCCCCGGGCGAGCAGGGTGGACGTGGCGATGGGCCCCCAGCCACCGCCGCCGCTGGCGTCGAGCAGGCCGGCGAAGAAGCCCAGCACCGGCACCCGGCGGATCTCGCCCTTGGGCATCCAGCGCCCAGCGGCGCGGGCCAGGATGATGATCGCCAGCACCAGCAGGTACAGGTAGATCAGTGGCCGGATGATCTCGCCCGGGAGCTGCGTGAGCACGTACGCGCCCAGGGCGCCGCCCACTGCGCCGGGCAGGGCCAGGCGCAGGAACAGGCGTTTATCGACATTTCCGGCTGCGAGGTGCGACACCCCCGAGGCGCCCGTGGTGAACACTTCAGCGGTGTGGATGCTGGCGCTGACCTGCGCCGGCGGCAGGCCCATGCTCAGCATCACCGACGAGGACACCAGGCCGAACGCCATGCCCAGCGCGCCGTCGACCAGCTGTGCGCCCAGGCCGATGAGGATGAACCACCAGAATTCGCTGCTCAGCTCCATGCACCGAGCCTAGCGCGCCAGGGAGTGCGGACCAAGGTCCGCACCCACCGGGTGCTCAACGGTCAACGGGTGCCGTACAGCACCACGGTCTTGCCGCGGGCATGCAGCAGGCCGTCGGTCTGCAGTTTCTTCAGCACGCGGCCGGCCATCTCGCGCGAGCAGCCGACCAGGCGCGCCAGCTCCTGGCGCGATACACGCAGCTGGCTGCCTTGCGGATGGCTCATCGCCTCCGGTTCCTGCGCCAGGTCGTGCAGGGTGCGCACGATCCGGTCGGTCACGTCCAGGAACGCCAGGCGGCTGGCCTTGCGGCTGGTGTCGAGCAGGCGCTTGGAAATCTGCTGGCCCAGCGCATACAGCAGGCGCGGGGCATCGGCCGACAGCGGGCCGAGGAACAGCTGATGCAGGCGCTCGTAGCTGATTTCAGCCAGCTCGCAGGCGGTGCGGGTCCGCAGGATCACCTCGCGGCGGTCCGATTCGACGAACAGGCCCATCTCGCCGACGAATTCGCCGGCACCAAAGTAGCCCAGCACCAGCTCGCGATCGTCATCTTCCTCGGCCATGATCGAAACCGAGCCGCTGATGACGTAATACAGGGTTCCCGCCGGGTCCCCGGGCCGGAAGACGTCGGTACGGGTGGGGTATCGCCGCCTGTGGCTGTGCGCCAGGAAACGATCGATTGTGGCGATATCCAGGGCCAGTGGACTGCTAGCTAGGCGCACGGTTGACACGATAGGAGCGCTCCCTCTGCGCATGAACGGATTCACGGGGTCGATAGCGGAGCTTAACCAGCGCAATTGTTAAGGGCAAACAGTGTGCCAGATGTGAGCGCTCTTCACGTTCCCCCCGGGGGCAGTTTGCCCCATAATTCCCCCTTTCCCTTCTTACACAGGAATCGACCGCCGTGGTCAAGCCGTTGCCTCGCCTGAGGCTGCAGGGTTTCAACAACCTCACCAAGGCGCTGAGCTTCAACATCTATGACGTGTGTTACGCGCGCACCGAAGAGGAGCGTCAGCGTTACATTGAATACATCGATGAAGAGTACAACGCCGACAGGCTGACTCAGATCTTGACCGATGTCGCCGAGATCATCGGCGCCAACATCCTGAACGTGGCCCGCCAGGACTACGACCCGCAGGGTGCCTCGGTGACCATCCTGATCTCCGAAGAACCGGTGATCGACAAGAAGCTGGCCGGCAAGGAGCTGATCTCCGACGCCGTGGTCGCGCACATGGACAAGAGCCACATCACGGTCCATACCTACCCGGAGACCCATCCGCAGGAAGGTATCGCGACGTTCCGCGCGGACATCGACGTGGCCACCTGTGGCGTCATTTCCCCGCTGAAGGCCCTGAACTACCTGATCGAGAGCCTGGAATCGGACATCGTGATCATGGACTACCGCGTCCGTGGCTTCACCCGTGATGTGAAGGGCAAGAAGCACTTCATCGACCACAAGATCAACTCGATCCAGAACTTCCTGGCCAAGAACATCAAGTCGCGTTACGAGATGTTCGACGTCAACGTCTACCAGGAAAACATCTTCCACACGAAGATGCACCTGAAGGACTTCGACCTGGACCAGTACCTGTTCGAGGAAAAGGCCAGGAACCTGTCGTTCAAGGAGCGCATGAAGATCGAGGCGCTGCTCAAGCGCGAGATCGAAGAGTTGTTCCACGGCCGGAACCTGTCCGAGTAAGCCCCATGTGCGATGCCCGCAGGCATCGCCACCCAGGCGGGACGACCCGCCCCGTGGAACTGGCGTCGCACGCGCGATTTGCTCCATGGTGATGTACCGACCCACGGCCCGGTGTGAAAACACCGGGCCGTTTCGTTTTTTCCCAAAAAGGTAAGGAGCCCCCACCCATGCCCTGGATCTACCTGCTGCTGGCCGGCCTGTTCGAGATCGGTTTCGCCCTCGGAATGAAGTACTCGGAAGGCTTCAGCAAACCCTTGCCCACCGTTGCTACGGTGGTCTCCGCCCTGATCAGCCTGTACCTGATGAGCCAGGCGATGAAGAGCATCCCGGTCGGCACGGCCTATGCGATCTGGACCGGCATCGGTGCCATGGGTGTGGCGGTGCTGGGCATCTACCTGTTCAACGACAGCGCATCGCCGGCGCGCCTGGCCTGCGTGGGCCTGATCGTGGCCGGCGTGATCGGCCTGAAGCTGGTGTCGCCGAACTGATTGATGGCCCGACCAACGGTCGGGCCCCACCGTCGGCCCCCACCGTCGGCCCCCCCCCGCACCTCCTGGTAGGCCCGCACGGTTGGTGCGGGCGGCCGTTCAAATGCGGTAAGCGATGGTCTTCATCACCCTGGAGGCCAGTGCCATCGCGCCCGGAATCGGGAACGGAAGGCGGCGTGCGCCGGCCTGCTCGGCGTGCTCGGCATGGCGGGCCTCGTCCTCCTTCATCACCTGGATGACCGCGCGGCTGCGCAGATCGCCGGGCGGCAGATTGACCAGGTGCTCGTCCAGATGGGCTTCCACCTGGCGCTCGGTCTCGACCACGAAGCCCAGGTTCCAGCCGTCGCCGCGCAGCCCGGCCAGGGTGCCGATCGTGTAGCTGCCGGCGTACCACAGGGGGTTGAACAGGCTGGGACGGCTGTCCAGTTCGGCCAGCCGGGTGGCACACCAGGCCAGATGGTCGGTCTCTTCCTGGGCCGCTTCCAGCAGGTGTTCACGCGTGGCCGGGTCGCGGGCCACGGCGGCCTGGCCGAAATACAGGCCCTGCGCGCAGACTTCGCCGACGTGGTTGATCCGCATCAGGCCGGCTGCATGGCGGCGCTCGGCGCTGCCCATGCCGGGCTCGTCGGTCTCCGCAGCCGGGTAGGGGCGGGCCGCCGGTGGGTTGCCGAACACCGTGTCCAGGGCGCGCTGCGCCTCGGTCAGCAGGTGGTCCAGCGGGGTGGTCTGGCGGAGCACGGTCATGGCAGTACGCGGTGGGGCGGAAGTCCCCCCGATTCTCGCCCGGCCCTGCGTCCGTGCCAACCCGGCCTGACGGTCCACTTGCAAGTGGCTGGCAAGGCCAGTACAATCCCGCCTCTTGCGCTTCACCTTTTCACAACGCGTGGCAGAGTTCCGGCGAGCCTTTCGCCGCAATGAGCCCGACCTAACCTAGAGTTCTTCATGAGCACTTTCACTGCCAAGAACGAGACCGTCCAGCGCGACTGGTACCTCGTCGACGCCGAGGGCAAGACCCTGGGCCGTCTCGCCACCGAGCTGGCCCGCCGTCTGCGTGGCAAGCACAAGCCGGTCTACACCCCGCACGTTGATACCGGCGACTACCTGGTCGTCATCAATGCAGAAAAGATTGCCGTCACCGGCAAGAAGCTGCAGGACAAGATGTATCACCGTTTCACCGGTTACATCGGCAACCTGAAGACCGAGTCCCTGGCCCAGGCGCTGGAGCGCCACCCGGAGCGCGTGATCGAGATCGCCGTCAAGGGCATGCTGCCGAAGGGCCCGCTGGGTCGCCAGATGTACCGCAAGCTCAAGGTCTACGCCGGCACTGAGCATCCGCACGCCGCACAGCAGCCGCAGGTTCTGGATATCTAATCATGGCTATCACTCAAAACTACGGCACTGGCCGCCGCAAGTCCTCCACCGCTCGCGTGTTCCTGCGCAAGGGTTCGGGCAACATCACCGTCAATGGTCGTCCGCTGGACGAGTTCTTCGGTCGTGAGACCGCGCGCATGATCGTGCGCCAGCCGCTCGAGCTGACCAAGAACACCGAAAGCTTCGACATCCTGGTCACCGCCGCTGGCGGCGGCACCACCGGCCAGGCCGGTGCGATCCGTCTGGGTATCGCCCGTGCGCTGGTCGAGTACGACGAAAGCCTGAAGTCCGAGCTGCGCAAGGCTGGCTTCATGACCCGCGACGCCCGCGAAGTCGAGCGTAAGAAGGTCGGTCTGCACAAGGCCCGCCGCGCCACCCAGTTCTCCAAGCGCTGATCTGCTGCGCCTGGTTGGGCTCCTTCGGGGGCCCGCTGGATGGAAAAGCAAAAGCCCGGCTTCGGCCGGGCTTTTGTCGTTTTGGAGTCAGGCATTTCGTGGTTGCCGGCCAGCGGCCGGCACTACCCGTCTTTTTGCATGTCCGACCCCGGGCCTCTCTCTGGAGAAGAGCCCCCTTGTTGTTCAAGGGGGTGCGCCGACAGGCGCGGGGATAAGGTGGAATGCGTGACCAAATTAAAAGCAAAAGGCCAGATCTTTCGATCTGGCCTTTTGCTTTTAATTTGGCTGCCCCGGATGGATTCGAACCACCGAATGCCTGAGTCAGAGTCAGGTGCCTTACCGCTTGGCGACGGGGCAAAACGTACAACGATTTTCTCACTTATCACGCTGAAAAACAACTTCATTTTCAGTGTGGTGGCTATGGGTGGACTCGAACCACCGACCCCAGCATTATGAGTGCTGTGCTCTAACCGGCTGAGCTACATAGCCTTGGTGAGCCCGCTATTCTGCGGATGTGTACCGTCCCTGTCAACACTTTTGTGCCGTGCTTGTGGGCCGACAGAGGGCGTGGGATAGTCCCGGGCAGTAGATTTTCTTAGGAGTCCGCATCGTGATCGATCCGGACGGCTATCGACCGAACGTCGGCATTGTGCTGATGCGGCAGGACGGCCAGGTGTTCTGGGCACGACGCGTGCGCCGGGATGGTTGGCAGTTCCCGCAAGGGGGCATGAACACCGATGAGACGCCCGTCGAGGCCATGTATCGTGAACTGCAGGAAGAAACCGGCCTGCTGCCTGAGCATGTGGAAGTGCTCGGGGCCACGCCCGGTTGGCTGCGCTACAAGCTGCCGGCGCGGGCCATCCGCCGCAACGAGCGGCAGGTCTGCATCGGCCAGAAGCAGGTCTGGTTCCTGCTGCGCCTGACCGGCGACGAATCCCATGTGAAGCTGGACCACACTGACTCGCCCGAGTTCGATCATTGGCGCTGGGTCGATTTCTGGTACCCGGTGGAGCATGTGGTGGTGTTCAAGCGCGGCGTCTATGCGCGCGCACTGCGTCATCTGGCGCCTTTGGCGCGCGGGGTCGCCGGGCAGGGCGTAACCGCCATGCCCAAGAGCGCCGCCGAGGCTTGGATGCCCGGCCACACGGCCGGCCACGACCGCCCGCGCAAGCGCCCGCGGACGCGCGGCTACTGGCCGAAGAAGGCCACGGGTGATGGCCCAGCCAGCTGACGGGCTGAACGGTATCGAGAATGGTTCAGGTCTCTGATTGACAACCATTCTCGTTTCCATTGGAATAGCCATCAGGCCGCTCCTGGCCTGTCAGCCCGGTTCCCGCCTGTGTACGTCTGCATCTGCAACGGAGTCACCGACCACCAGATCCGCGAAGCCGCCAGCCATGGTGTCAGCACGGTGGCCGAACTGACCATGCGGACCGGCTGTGGTGCGACCTGCGGTTCCTGCCTGGACATGGCCGCGGACCTCTTGGCCAAGGCGCGTGCGACCCACGATCTGCCGCTGCCGGTATTGGGCCTGGCCCAGGTTGCCTGATCGTTTCTTCGCGGCGCATTGACGCCGCGCTTTCGCATCCTTCACGCGCGGCCGCACAGGCCAATGCGCACGATTCGCGTTCCTTCACGGCCGCAGACAAGGCGTTAAAGTGCCTGCGTTTTCAGCGTGCAGGAGCATCCCATGAAGGGCGACACCAAGGTCATCGAATTCCTCAACAAGGTCCTCTACAACGAGTTGACCGCGATCAACCAGTACTTCCTGCACGCCAAGATGCTGAAGAACTGGGGCATCAAGGAACTGGCCGAGCACGAGTACAAGGAATCGATCGACGAGATGAAGCATGCCGACATGCTCGCCGACCGCATCCTGTTCCTCGAAGGCCTGCCGAACTTCCAGGCGCTGGGCAAGCTGCGCATCGGCGAGAACCCGACCGAGATCCTGCAGTGCGACCTGTCGCTGGAGCGCGACGGCGTGGTCACCCTGCGCGAGGCCGTCGCCTATGCCGATTCGGTCGGCGACTATGTCAGTCGCCAGCTGTTCGTGAAGATTCTCGATTCGGAAGAAGAACACATCGACTGGCTGGAAACCCAGCTCGACCTGATCGAGCGCATCGGCGAGCCCAAGTACCTGCTGAGCAAGCTGGAAGAGTGAGTCAGCTGTCCTGGCCGGCACGATGCTGCGCCAGGTAGCCCGTCAGCGCCACACGTGCCCGGGCGAATTCGGCAACCAGCAGCGCGACCGCCACCGCGGGGCGCTGCAGGCTGCCACCACGGGCCTCGCGTTCGATGCGCTGCGCGACCGCCGACAGCGACAGGGCTCCCACGTTCGCACTCGACGATTTCAGGCTGTGCGCGACCGCCTGCAGGCGGGGCTCGTCGCCGCTCTGCGCGGCCTGCTGCAGCTGCTGCACCATCGCTGGCGCATCGTCAAGAAAGACCGACACGATCTGGATGGCGGCGTCGCCGATCACCGCGTGCAGTTCGTCCAGCACATCGCGGTCGAGTACCGGTTGTGGCTTGGAGCCCACTCGGCTGTCATCGTCCTGCAGAGCCGAGCCATGCTCGGCTGATGGAGCCCCACTGCTGTTGGCCGTCAGCCGAGCCATGCTCGGCTCTGCAGAAGGCCGTGCAGGTGATGCGGCTTTACCGCCACCCCAGCGCTTCAACAGCGCATGCAGCGTGGCGCGGGCGATCGGCTTGGACAGGTAATCGTCCATGCCAGCCTGCAGGCAGCGCTCGCGGTCGCCGGCCATGGCATTGGCGGTCATCGCGATGATCGGCAGGCGCGCTCGCCCGGTTTCCGCTTCTTCCGCACGCCAGTGGCGCGTGGCGGCGTAGCCGTCCAGCACCGGCATCTGGCAATCCATCAGCACGATGTCCACGCCGCCTTCGCGAAGTGCGGCCAATGCCTGCTCGCCATCGACGGCGTTGCGCACCTCGCACTGGAATACGCGCAGCAGCTGCTCGGCCACCATCCGGTTGACCGTATTGTCTTCCACCAGCAGCACGCGCAGGTGCAGTGGCGGCAGCACCGGCGCGGGTACCCCATCTCCGACACTGGAAAGCAGGGCGGCAGGACGGGCAGGCGTGACAGGTGCGGCCAGGAGTGCATGCAATGCGGCATCGTCGAAGTGCGTGGGCAGCTGGCGCTGGCGCGGTCGTTGCGCTGGTGCATCATCCTGCAGCCAGAGCACCTGCAGTGCGTCGTCGTCACCGCGCTCGGCCAGTGCCTGCTGCAGCATCGCCTCGCCGCTGCGCCGCGCGCGTGCATCGACCAGCAGCCACGCCGGTGCCGGTTGCCCGGGTTGCGGCGCGGTGCGCAGCTGTTCGACCACGGCGTCCAGCTGGCTCAGCATCTGCACCTGCAGCCCATGGTGGGCGGCGATGCGCTCGATGCGTTTCTGCAGCATTGCATCGGCACTGAACAGCAGCAGCGCTGTCGGCGCGCGGGCCATCGCCGGCAGGTCGCCGGGCACCTTCAGCAGCGGAATCTCGAACCAGAACGTAGCACCCTGGCCGGGCGTGGACTGCACGCCGATCTGCCCGTGCATCAGGTCGATGATGCGCCTGCAGATGGCCAGGCCCAGGCCGGTGCCGCCGTAGATGCGCGTGGTCGAGGCATCGGCCTGGCTGAAGGACTGGAACAGGCGTGCCTGCAGTGCCTCATCGATGCCGATGCCGGTGTCGATGATCTCGAAGCGCAGCTGGTGCTGGGCCGCGCCTTCGCCCAGCCGCTGCACGCGCAGCTGTACTTGGCCGCGCGCGGTGAACTTGATGGCATTGGCCAGAAGATTGCTCAGCACCTGGCGCAGGCGTACCGGGTCGCCGCGCACCGGCAGGCGCACCGACGGGTCAAGCTGCAGGGTCAGGGACAGGCCCTTGGCGTCGGCGGCGCGCTGCATCAGCTGCACCACGCCATCCAGCAGATCGCGCAGGTTGAAGCTGGTGATTTCCAGTTCCAGCGCCTGTGCTTCCAGCCGTGAGTAGTCGAGGATGTCATCGACGATGCGCAGCAGCTGCTGTGAACTGGCCGAAGCGGTGGCCAGCATCTGCCGCTGGTCCTCGCCCAGCGGCCCGTGCGCGATCAGCTCCAGCATCGGCAGGATGCCGTTGAGCGGGGTGCGGATCTCGTGGCTCATGGTGGCCAGGAACTCGCCCTTGGCCAGCACCGCTGCTTCGGCGGCCTGCTTGGCCTGCAGCAGCTGCTGTTCCAGCTGGCCCTGGCGTTCGGTGGTACGGCGCAGCTGGTCGCGTTCGGCGGCGAGCGCATCGTGTGCGCGTTGCAGCCGGGACAGTGCACGGCTGCGTGCGCGCAGGCGCAGGCCCAACAGCAGCGCCACGGCGGCCGCGGCAAGGGCAACCAGCAGCACGCCCCACAGCGGCACGTCAGAGCACCGCGTTGTGGAAGTCGAAGTTCAGGTCGCTGCCGGCCGACTGCACCATGTTGCCCTGGATGTAGTCGACGCCGCCGACCCACATCGCCGCGGCGGCCTGTGGGTCCTCGATCTGCTGCCCGATGATCTGCAGCCCGGCCGCATGTGCCTGTTCGATCGCCTTGCGCAGTTCCTCGCGCGTGGCCGGGTTGGCATGGCTGCTGGAGAAGCGCGCGGCCATGCGCACGAACGACAGCGGCAGCTGGGTCAGCAGGGCGTCGGCTTCGCCGCTGGGCTCGAACTGGCTCAGGCAGAATCGCACCCCGGGGCCGGCCATGCGCTGGCAGAACTGTTGCAGCGGCACGGTGTGGATCAGTGCGTCGGGCAGGCGCACGTCGATCACCAGCGCACTGCCCGGCAGGTCACGCTGCTGCAGCGATTCCAGCAGCCAGTCGGCGAAGGCGTCGCGCTGCAGGGTGCGCAGCGACTGCGAGACGAACAGGTTCAGCGGCGGCGTGGCGTGCCGGTAGAGATCCAGCAGGCCCAGCGCGTGCTCCATCACCTGCTGGTCGAGGTCGGCGATACGGCCTGCCGCTTCGGCGGCCGGAATAACCTGGCCGGCCGCCAGCACCGTGCCATCGGCCTGGCGCAGGCGCAGCAGCAGCTGGTACTGCGCGGTGTTGCCACCGGCGACGGCGACGATCGGCTGATAGGCCAGCTCCAGCTGGCCTTCCAGCAGTGCCAGGTGCTCCTGTTCGGTGACGGCCTGGCGGTGCACATGGCCCGCCACACCGGCGCTGAGCAGGCGTGCCTGCAGAGTGGTGCGCTCGATCGCTTCCAGTGCAGCGTTGGCATCGTCGAAGCCCGGCGACAGCGGCGCATAACCCACCACGCCGCGCAGGTGCACCGATTCGTCGTCGCGGATCACGAAGGCACGCGCCGACAGCTGCTCGCGCAGGGAAGCGGCGATGCCTTCCAGGGCATCTTCGTCGGCGTTGCGGGCCAGCAGCAGGAAACTGTTGTCGTTCAGGCGTGCCAGCAGGTGTGGATGGCCGGCCTCGGCCAGGCGCTGCCCGGCCTGTACCATCAGGCGCTCGAAGGCGGCATAACCATAGCGTTCGCGCAGCCCCAGCGCGCTGGCCACTTCGATGAAGAACACACCGCCCCGGTCGCGGTGGGCGAGTGCGGTGTTGAGCTGCTGCAGCACGTGATGGCGCGTCGGCAGGCCGGTTTCCGGATTGCTGGTGGCCGGTACGCCGCTGGCACCGGGCAGGGTCGCGGCCTGCGCACGTGCGCGGCGGATGCGGTTGGCCACGGCGGCGATCAGGTGGCGCGGGCGGATCGGCTTGCTCAGGTAATCGTCGGCGCCGCTGTCGAGCACTTCGAACTGGCGCTCTGGATCCGGATCGCCGCTGAGGAACACGATCGGCAGCAGCTGCAGGCCGGGCTGCTGGCGGATCAGTGCGGTCAGTCGCATGCCATCCAGTCCGGGCAGGTGCAGATCCATCAGGATCAGGTCGGGACGGTGTTCCTTGATCGCCTGCAGCGCGCCATCGGCGTCGCTGTGCACGATTGCCTGCATGCCGGCGCCGTGCAGCACGCTCTGCGCGAACAGGGCCTGGGCGCGGTCGTCCTCGACGATCAGCACGCGGTAGGGCGAATCGGAGGCCAACGGCGCCTGGTCGTTGTTGCCAGCCTCGGCCAGGAAGGCCGGGCCCGGCAGAGGCGGTGGCGCGCTGCCGATCGATGCGGGCATGTCGCAGCTGGCCAGCGGCGGAACCACTGCGGGTACTGCGGCGACCGCGCTCGCCGGCTCCGCGGCCCAGCGTTGCCAATGATCGGCCGGAGGGGATTCAGCGCGTCCCGGGCGGGCGCCCGCGGGGGATTCGTTTGCGGCCATCGGTGCTCCTGGTGTTCGCGTCCATTATGCGACAAGCCCGAGGTTCAACCGGTACCCGGCTGGCGCGGACCGTCCGGCGACGCACTGCGTGCCAGCCAGCGCACGCCCTTCCACAAGGTGCGCCAGACCAGCCACACCAGCAGCGCGCCCGCCAGGCTGCAGGCCAGCACCACGATCAGCGCGATCCACGGGTGCGCCAGGGCCAGGGCCAGGCCCCCGACCACCACGGTGTCCTCGGCGGCGGAGGCCACCCAGTTGCTGGCAGGCTCGGGCGAGGTATTGAGCAGGGCACGGGTGCCGGCTTTCAGTCCATGGCTGGCCAGCGCGACACCGGCACCGGCAGCAAGTGCGCCGGTACCCAGCTGCCCATCCGGCGACAGCGTGGCTGCGGCAAGGAAGGCACCTGCGGGTACACGTGCCAGGGTCTGCACCAGATCCCACGCCGAGTCCACGCCGGGAATCTTGTCGGCGAAGAATTCGGTCACCGCCAGCGCCGCCGAAGTGCCCAGCACCCACCACGATTCAGTAGCCTGCAGGGCCGGTGGCAGGTCGACCCAGCCGAGCAGGCCGGCCAGGCCGACACCGAACACGGTGAGGTAGACGCGGATGCCGGCCAGCCAGGCCAGCAGGATGCCGATCACGAACAGGTGGGCTTCGGTCATGGCGATGCTCCGGCGACGGAACTGTGCAGGGGACCACACTATCGACGATGGCATGCCTGAACGCCACAGACCGTGGCTCGCTGCTGCGCAGGAAACCCACCCGTCCTGTCATACACTAGCCCGTCGTTTGCCACAGGGGCCGTACCGGTGTCGCCCTTGCGATACCCCGGAAACCACCCATGACCAACCGTCCTCCCATGCGCGTGCAGGTCCGCCTGCCCGGCGCGCCGCAACCGCCTGCCGACCGTCGCCGCCTGCTGGTGATCGGCGGCATCTGGCTGCTCAGCCTGGTGCTGGCCGTGCTCGGTGGCTGCTGGATGGCCACCCCGCGCGATGCCCAGGGCCAGCGCCTGCAGGCCGCCGAGAAGCGTGCCGAGACGCTGCAGGCGCAGCTGACCGAACTGCGCCAGAAGCAGGCCACGCTGGAAGCCTCCGACCGCATCAGCCGCGCTGCCAACACCGAGGTGCAGTCCTCGCTGGCCGAGCGCGATGAGGAAATCGCCGGCCTGCGTGCCGACGTTGCCTTCTATGAGCGCCTGGTGGGTTCGACCAGCCAGCGCAAGGGCCTGAACACCCATTCGATCGAGTTCAGCCCGGAAGCGGCCGGCACCTGGCAGTACACCGCCGTGCTGACCCAGAACCTCAACCGCGGCGCCATCAGCCAGGGGCAGATGCGCTTCACCGTGGAAGGCGTCAGGAACGGCAAGCTGGCCACGATCAGCTGGGATGATCTGCACCAGCGCAGCAAGGTACCGGGACAGGATTACTCGTTCCGGTACTTCCAGCAGCTCACCGGCAGCGTGATGCTGCCGGCTGACTTCACCCCGCAACGCGTGCGGGTGACATTGGGGAGTGGTACGGGGGGTACCACCCAGGTATTCGACTGGAAACAGGCCGGTGCGCCGGCCGCCAAAGGGGAGTAGGCAGATGTTCGGAAGCAGCAAATCCAACCGTGAAGGCCAGCTGGTGGTGGATGCCCTGATCGGCAACCAGGTGGTGATCCGCGGTGATGTGGAATTCAGTGGTGGCCTGTACGTGGAAGGCCGCATCCATGGCAAGGTGATCGCCGCCGAAGGCGCCAGTGGCGCGACCCTGACGGTCGCCGAGCATGGCGTGATCGAGGGCGAGATCCGCGCGCAGGTGGTGGTCATCAGCGGCCGCCTGGACGGCGATGTACACGCCACCGAGAAGGTCGAGTTGACCCCGAGCGCACGGGTCAATGGCAACGTCCATTACCAGGTGGTGGAGATGAATGCGGGCGCCCAGCTGAACGGCCGCCTGATCCATGCCAGCGCCCCGATGGCGGCCCTGCCGGCGCCGGAAGGCGATGAGGCCAATGGCGGCAAGGGCGACACTGCTGCACGCCGCAAGCTGGCCGAGGCGATGGCTTGAAAGCCATCCCCGGCACCCCCATGCTGGCATCATGAGCACGCTAGTCTCCCTGCCCGGCGCCACTCCGGTTGCCGCGCCCGATTACCAATCGCTGGAGCGCCCGCTGAACTTCACCGAGTCGGCGGCCGCCAAGGTCAAATCCCTGATCCAGGAAGAGGGCAACCCCGACCTGGCCCTGCGTGTGTACATCGAGGGCGGCGGCTGTTCGGGCTTCCAGTACGGGTTCGAGTTCGACGAGAACCGTGCCGAGGATGACCTGGCGGTACAGACCAGCGGGGTGACCCTGCTGGTCGATCCGCTGAGCCTGCAGTACCTGATGGGCGCCGAGGTGGATTACACCGAGAGCCTGACCGGTGCCCAGTTCGTGATCCGCAACCCGAACGCAAAGACCACCTGCGGCTGCGGCAGCAGCTTCAGCATGTAAGAGCCCTGTGGCCAGGATGTGCCAACCACGGTTGGCACCCACCAGAGCGGATCAGTTGATCCACGCCGTGCGTGGATGCTCTGTGCCTCCATGCACACAACAGCAGATTGCGCACAGCGCCGACCTTGCCACCCGCATCGATTGGCGGCACGCTTGCCGGATGCCCAATACTTCTTCGCCGCTTTCCGGTTTCGCCTTCGTTGGCGAACCGCTGGAGCGCGCCGATGCCCTGCGCGACGATGCCGATGCACTGGCGCGCCTGTGGCCGGGCGCGCACATTCTCGTGCTCGATCAGGACGGCAGCGCCTTTACCGGCGATGACGACCAGCCGCTGGCGCTGACCGGCGCCGACATCGGGGGTGGTCCCGGCTCCGCGATCTTCCTCGGCCTGCGCGGGGAACAAGCATGGTTCTCGGTTGAAGCCGCCAGCGTCACCGTCACCGCACCACGTCGCCTCGACCTGCGCCAGGCCGCGCTGCTGTGGTCGATGGCCGATGCGACCGCCTTCAGCTATGCCCGCGGCATGTCTTACTGGCACTCGCGCACCCGCTTCTGCGGTGTGTGCGGCGGCGCCGTGGCGTTTGCCCGAGGCGGCTTCGTCGGCCGTTGCGCGCAGTGTTCCACCGAGCACTACCCGCGTGTCGATCCCGCCGTGATCGTCGCCGTGGAGAACCAGGGCCGGCTGCTGCTGGGCCGGCAGTCGAACTGGGCCCCGCGTCGTTACTCGGTGCTGGCCGGCTTCGTCGAACCCGGCGAGACGTTCGAGCAGACCGTGGTGCGTGAAGTGCACGAGGAGAGCAAGGTGCGGGTGACCGCCTGCCAGTACCTCGGTTCGCAGCCGTGGCCGTTCCCCGGCGCGCTGATGATCGGTTTCCGTGCACAGGCGCAGGATGACCTGCCGACTGTGGATGGCGAACTGGAAGACGCGCGCTGGTTCACTGCCGATGAGGTTGGCGCAGCATTGGCACGCGATGCGGACGACGATGGCCAGGGCATCCGCCTGTCGCCGCCGATCTCGATTTCGCGCGGCCTGATCGAACACTGGTACCGCGAGCAGCAGGGCTGAACCGGCCTGCGGCCGGGCCGGTTGTGGCTGCTGTATTGCCGCCACCTGAACACGGCCCGGGTTACAGTCCGGTTCACCGCTGAGGGGCGCCGCTGCGACAGGTAAGGTAACGGCGCCGAGCGTTCCGTTTCGTAGGGAGACCTGCCATGTTCACCACTCTGGCCGCCGTGCTGGTGGCACTGGCCCTGGGCCATGTTGCCCCGGCCGCTGCCGCCTCGCTGCGCCGTTTCGACGGCTTCCGGCGCTGGCTGGGCTGGCTGGACGCGCATGGCGGAAAGGCGTGGCAGGGACCGGCCGGTGTTGCATTGGCACTGCTGCCGCCGCTGCTGCTGATGGCGCTGCTGGCATGGCTGCTGCGCGGGGTGCTGTTCGGGCTGCCGTCGCTGATGCTGGGCGTGGCGGTGCTGGCCTGGTGCTGGGGGCCGCGTGATCTGGATCGTGATATCGAAGCGATCATCGATGCGGACGACGCCGCAACGCGTCAGGCCGCCGTGCGCAACCTGCAGGCGGCCGGTGGCAGCCTGCGCGAAGACGTGCCGTCGCTGGTCGAGGCCACCGTGCTCAACGCGCTGCGGCGCTGGTTCGCGGTGCTGTTCTGGTTCCTGCTGCTGGGCCCGGCCGGTGCGCTGGGGTACCGGCTGCTGGCGCTGATGGCGGAAAGCCCGATGCGTGCCCGCGTGCCGGTGGAGCCGCTGGCGCTGGCGCAGCGCCTGCTGGGCTGGATCGAGTGGCCGGTGGCGCAGCTGATGGCGTTTTCGATGGCGCTGGTGGGCAACTTCGATACGGCGTGGAAGGCGTGGCGCCAGGCGCATGGCGAGCGGCTGGCCGGCACCATCGGGTTCCTGGGCGCGGTGGCGCGGGCCAGCGTCAACGCCGAGCTGCGCGAAGATGCGCACGATTACACCGAGGCCGGGCTGTTGCCGGTGTGGCAGCGGCTGCCGGACCTGCGTGATGCGATGAGCCTGGTGTGGCGGATGCTGCTGCTGTGGCTGGCGATCCTCGCGTTGCTGGTGATTGCAGGCTGGGTGACGTAGGTGTTCTGGCAGGGCTTGCAGCCCTGCACCTGCAGAGGCGACAGCAACAGCAACAGCAACGGCAGGATTGCTGCGGGTTGGCGGGGTGGGTCGGATGGCGGGGGACGCCGTGAATCCGTCCATGGAGGCTTGGTCGCCGCATCCATGCGGCTCACACCCCCGCCATCCGACCCACCCCGCCTTCGACAGTTTTCCGTGCACTGACGTTCTGTAGAGCCGAGCCATGCTCGGCTCCGAGCGAGCGCAGCGAAGCTATCCGCTTTTGATCTTCTCTTTCTTTTCCGTGGCGGACGCGCACGGAAACTGTCCGTGGCCGGGCGGGATGGGTTTGAGGGGGTGTCCGCGGCATGGGTCCGAGGCATGCCTCGGGCGGGTTGGGCAGGACGCCCAACCCTGGTCTTGCCGTGCGCGCAGGACAGCGCACACGAGCAAGCCGCGGCCAAGCCTCCACGGACGGATTCACGGCGTCCCCCGCAAACCCATCCCGCCCGGCCAACCCCATGATCGACGAACGCCGCCCACCACGAGGGGCTGCGCCGTTGGCTGGAAACCTAGATCGGCGCCAGCGCGGTAAACGGTGCCCACGGCAGGTTGCGCAGCAGCGCATACCCAGGCAGCACCCAGAGCCAGAACACAGGATTGGCCAGCACCCGCATGAGCGGGTCGAGCAGGCGTGGGCGGATGCCGGCGATGTTCAGCAGCATCAGCAACAGGAACGGCAGGCTGATGACCAGCAGCGGGTTCATCGCCATCGCGCCGGGCAGGTCGAAGTGGACCAGCGAATACAGGCAGCGCGTGCTGCCACATCCCGGGCAGTACAGGCCCGTCAGCGCGTACAGCGGGCAGCTCGGCAAGGGATTGCCGGCGACATACGGATTGACGTTGCGCAGGAGCACCGTGGCGCCCGCGGCCAGGCCGGCGGAAACCAGCAGCGGCGCCCAGCGGGCGAACCGGGAACGAGCAGGAAGCGCGGACATGCAACAACGGATCCGGCGCAGGCGCCGGATCCGTCCAGGCGTATCAGTAGCCGCTGTTGCTCATCGCGCCCATGCCGCCGAGCACAACGAAGAACAGCACGTACAGCACGACCACGACGGCCCAGGCGATGGCCGACCAGATGGCCCACTTCTTGGCCTTGGCGGCGGAGTCCTGGGCGCCGGCAATGTCGCCAGCGGCCAGCTTGCCGTTGACCTGGGCGGCATAGACGATCGACACGATGCCGGCCGGCAGGCAGCAGAACAGGGTGGTCAGGATCGCCCAGACCAGGTTGTTCGGGACCTGCGGAGTGGCGGTATTCATGGGTTCAAGCTCCTTGATGGGTGGTGGTGGTAGATCATTGGTCGGAAAGAGCGCCCAGCACGGCCAAGCCGCCGAACAGCCCGAACCACAACAGCAACAGGACCGGCAGGGCCACGGCCGAAGCCACCGCCCACCAGCCCGCCTTGCGCGACGCACTGTAGGCCCCCGGCAGGTCGCCGGCCGCGCGGCGGCCATCGACCTGGGAGGCATAGACGATCGACACCACGCCCAACGGGAGGCAGCAGAACAGCGTCGTCAGGATCGCCCAGACCAGATGGTTGGGGATGTAGACCGGACGGCTGAGCGGTGGTGGTTGATTCAAAGCAAGACTCCATTCCTTGGTGGCCAGCCGTGATGTATCGGCCGGACCTCCCCCCTGTGGGTGCGTAATCTACCGCAACCGACGTTGCATGTATGCGTTTACAGTCACGACATGTCGCGTACGTCACCGGACGGTGGCCTATGCGGGGGAGGCTGCCGGGCCCGCTTGGCGGGCCGGGTCCGTCAGGCGTGATCGCCGCGCAGTGCCCGCACCTGGGCCTCCAGCACCGGGGCGCTGGTGCTGTGGCCATCCACGGCCGGCGCCGCGACCACTTCGACGGTGGCACGGAAACGGCGCGGCACCCGCATGCGGCCCAGGCGGCTGTCGCGCCGGCTCCACATGCTCGACCACATGCCGCGCAGGGCCATCGGCACCACCGGCACCGGCCGCCGTTGGAGGATCTTCTCAACGCCCGACTTGAACGGGGCCATCGCACCATCCCTGGTCAGCGCACCTTCCGGGAAGATGCAGACCAGCTCACCTTCGGCCAACGCGGCGTCAATCTCGTCGAACGCGCGCTGCATCAGCGCCGGGTCTTCGCGCGCGCCGGCGATCGGGATCGCCTTGGCGGTGCGGAAGATCCAGCGCATCACCGGGATGTTGAAGATCCGGTAGTACATGACGAAGCGCACCGGGCGTGGAATCGTCGCCGACAGGATCAGCGCGTCCATGTAGCTGACATGGTTGCAGACCAGCAGCGCGGCGCCTTCGTCGGGCACGTTGGCCTCGATGCCGTGCGGGCGCAGCCGGTACAGCGTGCGCACCATCAGCCAGCTGAGGAAGCGCATCAGGAATTCGGGGACGATGGTGAAGATGTAGATCGCCACCAGCGCGTTGGCGATGGCCAGCGCCAGGAACTGCTGCGGGATGGTCCAGTGCAGCAGCGTGTGCGCGGCCAGCGACAGCAGGGCCGCAGCGACGATGAAGCCGGAATTCTGGATGTTCAGCGCCGCGAACACGCGCGACATCTGCGCCTTCGGCGTGCGGCTCTGGATCAGCGCGAACAGCGGCACCACGAAGATGCCGGTGAACAGGCCGATGCCGACCAGGTCGATGACGATGCGGCTGCTGCCCGGCTGCTGCAGGAACGGCCCGATGGCCAGCCCCTGCACGGTCGCCTCGCCGCTGCGGGCGAAGTACAGGTCGAGCAGGAACGCGGTCATGCCGAACGCGCCCAGCGGCACCAGGCCGATTTCCACCGTGCGCGCCGACAGCTTCTCGCACAGCAGCGAGCCGATGCCGGTGCCAACCGAGAACAGGGCCAGCGCAAAGATGTACAGGGTTGGCTCACCGCCCAGGTTGGTCACCGCATAGGCCGGTAGCTGCGAGGTCAGCACGGTGCCGACGAACCAGAACCAGGACACGCCCAGGATCGAATTGCGCACGGCTTTCTGCTGGCGCGCCATGCGCAGCACCGCCAGTGATTCCGGCAGCGGGTTCCAGTTGATCTTCAGGTTCGGGTCGCCGGCATCGACCTTGGGAATCAGGCGCGCGGCGATGTTGCCGCAGATCGCCAGCGCGATGATCGCGCAGGCCGCCACCACGGTGCCGTGGCTGCCGGCCACGGTGAACACCAGGCCGCCGACGATCATGCCGGACAGGATCGACATCGAGGTGCCCATCTCGACCAGGCCGTTGCCGCCGGTCAGTTCCTCGGGCTTGAGCACCGACGGCAGCACCGAGTACTTCACCGGGCCGAACAGGGTCGATTGCATGCCGGTGCAGAACAGGGCCACCAGCAGCACCGGCACGCTCTGGGTGAGGAAGCCAGCGGCCGCCAGCGACATGATCACGATCTCCATGGTGGTGGTGATCACGATCAGTCGCGATTTCTCAAGTTTGTCGGCGATCTGCCCGGCCAGTGCCGAGAACAGGAAGTAGGGCAGGATGAAGATGGCCGGTGCCAGCGTGGCGTACAGCCCCAGCTCCTCCTCCGGCACGGCCATGAACAGCAACATGCTGATGATCGCCTGCCGGTACACGTTGTCGTTGAACGCGCCGAGTGCCTGGACCACGAAGAACGGCAGGAAACGGCGCTGGCGCAGCAGGGCGAACTGGTTGTGACCGGACATGGAGCCTCCTTGACCGGCGCAGCCTAGCATTCCTGCCCATCTGCTGTGGGTACGGACCTGTGGGTGCGGACCCGTTGGTCCGCACACCTGCCAGCACCCTCAGACGATATCGTCGACCACGCCGCCGTCCACGCGCAGCGCCGCGCCGGAGGTGGCGGAAGCCTGCGGCGAGGCCAGGTACACCACCATGTTGGCCACTTCCTCGACCGTGGCAGTGCGCTGGATCACCGAGGATGGCCTGTGTGCCATCACGAACTCGCGGCCGATCTGCTCCAGCGGCTTGCCGCTGCGCTTGCGTTCATCCTCGAACATCGCCGCGAAGCCATCGGACAGGGTCGGGCCGGGCAGCACCGCGTTGACGGTGACGCCACTGCCGGCCACGCGCTTGGCCAGGCCGCGCGACAGCGACAGCTGCGCGGTCTTGCTGACCCCGTAGTGGATCATATCGGCGGGAATGTTGCGTGCCGATTCGGAGGAGATGAACAGCACGCGACCCCAGCCGGCATCGACCATCGCCGGCAGCAGTGCCCGCGACAGGCGCACACCGGACATCACGTTGGTCTGCCAGTAACGCTCCCAGGTGGCATCTTCGGTCTCGAAGAAGTCCTCGGGGCCGAAGACGCCGGCGTTGTTGACCAGGATGTCGACCTTGGGCAGGCCGGCCAGCAGCGTATCGACGCCGGCCGCATCGGAGAGATCGGCGGCCACGCCGATCACCTCGGCACCCGGAACGGTAGCGAGCAGGCGCTGGCGGGCGCGTTCGACACTGTCGGTGCTGCGGCCGTTGAGAATGACCCGCGCACCCGCCGCGGCAAGACCCTGGGCGATCGCCAGGCCGATGCCGGCGGTGGAGGCGGTGACCAGCGCGGTGCGGCCGGCGAGTTCGATCTTCATCGGGGATTCCAGTACCAGGGGATCACCCAGTATCCGCGCGGGAACGTGATCGGAATGCATCGCAAGGCGCAACACACGGTTGCACACGGTGCAGTAGATCCACGCCACGCGCGGATGGGATGTCCGACCAGCGACAAGGAATCAGGTCAGGTTGGTCACTGCCTCATTGGCCGCTGCACGCACCTTCGGCAGCATCCGCAGCACCAGCGCCATCTGGGTACGGATCAGCTGCAGTTTCGGCGGCATCGCCTCGTCGATCTGCTCCAGCTCGGCGGCCACCGCGCGGTCTGAGTCGTTGTCATCTTCCGCAACGGGTTGCCGCGCGGTCAGCGCCGTCGCCAGCTGCTGAAGTGCCTTGCGCACGCGATCGCCCGCGGCCAGCGCCAGTGGATCGCCAGCATAGCTGTCCACCTGGTCGCGGTGCGCACCCAGCGCCGACAGATGCCCCAGCAGCGTGTTGGACAGCGCCAGGAAGCGGAAGCCGGCATCCAGATTGCGGCGCACATGGCCGGGTTCGCGCAGCATGTTCGACAATGCGGTGGACAGCGCGGCGTCGGCGTTGTGCATGTCGCGGCGGGCGATGCGGTAGGCCAGGTCATCGCGCATGCCGCTGCGGTACTGGCCCAGCACCGAATCCAGGTAGCGAGCCGCAGTGTCCAGCACGCGTGCCAGGACGAGATGCAGCTGCCGGCCCTGCCAGTCGGGCAGGATCAGGAATGCGGCGACGGCGGCGATCGCGCAGCCCAGCAGCGTATCGACCATGCGCGGCACGATCAGCACGAAGCCGTCGCCGATAAGGTTGAAGCAGGTCAGCGCCATCACCGTGATCGCCGCCGATGCCACCAGGTAGCGATCGGTACGGGTGAAGAAGAACAGCAGCGCCGACAGCAGTGCGATCAGCAGCTGCACGTGCAGCTGTGGGAACAGCTGCAACAGCGCCCAGGTCAGTACCAGGCCGGCCACGGTGCCGACGATGCGTTGCGCCAGGCGCTGGCGGGTGGCACCGAAGTTGGGGCGGCACACGAACACGATGGTCAGCAGCACCCACGAGCCGTTCTGTGCATTGAACAGGCGTATCGCGGCAAAGCCGGCGATCAGCGCCAGCGCCATGCGCAGGCCATGGCGGAATAGCACCGAGCCGGGCGTGAGCTGCTGGCGGATGCGCACGCCCATCTCGCGCAACGTGTGCGGGTTGCTGTCGCGCAGGCGGGTGTCGACGTTGTCCAGACTGGCCTCGGAGCGCTCCGCGTCCAGCAGGCGGCGCTCGATGCTGCGCAGGTTGTGCACCAGCAGGTCCAGAGAACCAAGCAGGCGCTGCCACTGCGGGCGCTGCTGGTCACGCAGGTAGGCCAGCGCATCGGCCAGATCGCGTCCGGCCTGCTGGTTGCTTTCGCCATACACGAACGGACGGCGCAGGCGGATCGCTTCGCCCAGGCGCGCGCAGGCCTGGCCCTGCAGGTCGAGCAGGCGCTGGCAGCGGTACAGCACATCGCTGTGGAAGAAGGCGTCGACCAGCGCGCCATAGGGGTAGTGCGAGGAACTGGCGCGCTCGTGGAAATCCTGTGCCATGTAATAGAGACGCAGGTACAGACCGGAGTTCACGCCCGGCCGCCCGGAACGGCCGAAGCGGGCCAGGATCGCTGTCTTGGCCTCGTTCAACGCACCGACCACACGCCGGTTCTGTTCGGCCAGGTCGAGTTGGCGACGTTGCAGGTCTGCTTCCCTCACCGGCTCGAACAGCGCGGCCTTCAGCTGCAGGTAGCGGCCCAGTTCCTGATACAGCCGCGCTACGCGTTCGCGCACCGGACGGTTGGCGAACAGCGCGGTCCACAGGATCGACAGCAGGCCGTACCAGACCGCACCGGCCAGCAGGTGGCTGACCGCGTCCAGCGCGCTGTGCAGGTCGCCGGCGCCATGCTGCTCCAGGCCGATCATGGTGTAGATCGCCAGCGTCACCGTCGCCTGGGCGATCGACGCATAGCGCTCGCCGAGCGCACCGAGCAGGGTCAGGCCGAAGGTGGACAGCGCCAGCGCGCCAATGAAGATCCACGGCCACGGGAACAGCCAGATCACCGATGCTGCGGCAAGGCAGAAACACAGCAGCGACAGCAGTACCGCCTTGGTGCGGCCCCACCAGTTGTCGTCGGTCTCGGCGATGGCGCTGGCGATGATGCCGAGAAACACGCCGGGCAGGGCGGTGAGCGCGTCCAGCTGCCAGCACACGGCAAGCGCTGCGGCCAGGGCGATGAACACCCGCAGGCCATAGCTGGCCTTCTCGTGGGCCCACAGGCGGCTGAGGCGGGATTGGCGGGCGGACATGCAGGCTCGGTGGAAGGGTCTTCCACCATTATTGCGGGCTGCGCGTGAAATATGGAGTGCGGACCAACGGTCCGCACCCACGGTGCTGCCGGACCCTACATGTCGAACCGAACGCTCACCGCGAACGTACGCGGCAGGCCGGCGCCAGCGTTGGACCAGTACTTCCGGTTGGCCAGGTTCTCGACGCTGGCACGCAGGGTCACCGGGTGGCCCGAGGCAAGCAGCCGGTAGCCGACGCCGGCATTCACCAGCGTGTAGTCGGGCAGCTTCAGGGTGTTGTCGGCGTCGTACCAGACATCGCCGTAGTAGCGCACGGCCGCATACGTTTCCAGGCCGTCCACCCACGGCAGCTGGTAGGTGGCATGCATGACGCCGCTCCAGCGCGCGGCACCGGCGGTACGGTTGCCTTCCTGTGCGGCGCTGGCCGGCGACAGCCTGTCGTAGGTCGGGTCCAGCCAGGTGACGCCACCGCCGACCTCCAGGGCATCGTTGAGGTGCAGGTCGGCACTGGCTTCGATGCCTTCGTACAGCGTGATGCCGTCCTGCACCAGGCGCTTGCCGGCAGGCGTGAGCTCATCGATGTTGGCGCCACGCTCCAGCCGGAACGCCGCCAGGTTCGCATTCCAGCGTGCCCCCTCGACCTTCGCGCCGATCTCGTACTGCGTGCTGATGGTCGGGTCGAGCACGTCGCCGGCGTTGACGTAGCTGTTGCCCACGCGGCTGCCCGCTTCCAGCGATTCGATGTAGCTGGCGTAGAGGGTGACGGCCTCGCGGGGCTTGAGCATCACCGCGTAGGTCGGTGTGACCGGGTAGGTGTGGTAGCGGCCCCTGGTCTCGTAGTCGTTGTAACGCCAGCCTGCCAATACCGACCAGCCACTGCCGAGATCGACGGTATCGCTTGCGAACACCGCTTGCTGCACGGCTTCGTCGCCACGGGTCATCACTCGTGAACCGACGGCATCGTGGCGGATGGCGTGGCGCTGGTACAGGTTGCCGCGGCCGATCAGGTTCCATTCGTAGGGGCGGTCCCAGCCCAGCCCGGTCTGGTGGCTGATGCCCGCCACCACCTGATGCTGCAGCGGGCCAGTGCGGAAGCTGCCCTGCAGCATCGCCTGGGCCAGCTTCCACTCGCTCTTGCCGCCCAGTTCGTAGACGTTGACGTCATAGTCGCCGTTGGGATTGTCGATGTAGGCGAAGATCTTGTTGACGTCGTTCCACGAGGTGGTGACGCCGTAACTCAGGCTGGCTTTCCAGTCGCTGTTGATCTGCCAGTTCAAGCCGGTCGACAGCAGGCTGGATCGGGTGTCGTAGTAGGTGCCGGGCACGCTGTTGTGGGTATCCCCGGCAATCGGTCGCGGCAGCGATGTCAGGCCACGGAAGTAGTACTGCGGCGATTCTTCGCGCAGATCGCGTGACTGGAATACGCCGTCGAAGGTCCAGGTCAGTACATCGCTCAGGCGGGCATCCAGCGAGAGTGCGCCAACCTTGCGATCGACGTGCCCACCATTGAAGGTCTCGCCCTTTTCCTGGAAGGCGTTGAAACGGTAGCCGAACATCTGCTCGTTGCCGAAACGTCCGCCAACGTCGATGCCGCCGCTGACGATGCCCTGTTCACGCCAACCCAGCTGGGCGGAGAAGGTGGGCGTGTCCGTCGGCTTCTTGGTGATGTAGTTGACGATGCCGCCGGGTGCACCGAACCCGTACAGGAAGCCGCCCGGGCCTTTCAGCAGATCGACCTGTTCCATCACTTCCAGCGGCCATTCGGTACCCCAGGAAGAGACCTGCAGGCCATTGACGCGATAGCTGTCAAAATTCAGTTCGATACCGCGATTGCGGATGGGTGAGCTCCAGCCGCTGGCGTAGGCGCTGACCTGGGTGGTGACCGAAGGGTCGAGCAGGAAGGCTTCGCCCAGCGAGACCACCTGGCGCTGCTCGATCTGCTCGCGGCCAACAGCGGTGATCGCAAACGGAGTGTCGCGCAGGGCGCGGTCGCCCAGTGCGCCGGCGTCGGTATGGGGGCGTTCGGCGGTGACATTCACCGCATCCAGATCGGTGGCTTTGCGGCTGACGGCCGGCGCTTCGGCATGGGCAGCGCAGGCGGCGGACAGGGCGGAGGCCAGCAGGGCCAGGCGGGGGAGACGGGAAGGCAGCATCGATGGTGGTCCTCGACGGACGGCCACAGGCCATCCGCCCACGGGTGGGGGAAGGGGCAGTGGCTGGGATCACGCAGGCTGGCCGGGGAAGGCAGCGGGGCGCCGCAACGGGGCGCAGGACCGTAGCTGGATGAGAATTGTTCTCTTTTCGTTACGGCACGTCAAACCTGGAGGCGTGCGGACCAACGGTCCGCACCCACGGTCCGTACCCACCATTCGCATCCACGGTAGTGCCGGCCGCTGGCCGGCAGATTCGCCGTACGGAGAAAGCCGGCCAGTGGCCGGCTCTACCCCCGTAGATCCACGCCATGCGTGGATGGGCCGCTCTACGCCCGCTGCGCGCGCTTGAGCAGCTTCGCTTCGCGCCTGCGCGCGCGACGGGCCCGCCAGCGTTCGGCCAGGCACGAGAAGATCACGTACAGCGCCGGCGTGCTGAGCAGGGTCAGGCTCTGCGAGAACAGCAGGCCGCCGATCATCGCGATACCCAGCGGACGACGCAGTTCGGACCCTTCGCCCAGGCCGATCGCCAGCGGAACCGCTGCCAGGATCGCCACCATCGTCGTCATCATGATCGGACGGAAGCGCACGATGCTGGCCTCGCGTGCCGCCTCGCGCGGCGCCAGCCCATGCTCGCGCTGCGCCACCAGCGCGAAGTCGATCATCATGATCGCGTTCTTCTTGACGATGCCGATCAGCAGCACCAGCGCGATCATCGAGATCACCGACAGTTCGGTGTTGGTGCCGAACAACGCCAGCAGCGCACCGACGCCCGCCGCCGGCAGCGTGGACAGGATGGTGACCGGGTGGATCAGGCTCTCGTAGAGCATGCCCAGCACCAGGTAGACGGTCAGGATCGCGGCAAACACCAGGATCAGCATGTCGCTGGGATCTGAATTGAAGCCGAAGCCCGCGTCGTCGGCCAGGCGGATGTCACCGGGCATGCGCATGCCGGCTACGGTGGCGTCGATGATCGCCTTGGCTTCGCCCATGCTCACGTTCGGAGCAAGGTTGTAGCTGAGGTCCATCGTCGTGTACTGGTTTTCATGGGTGATCTGCGACGGTGCCAGGCCGGGCACCTGGGTGGCCACCGCGGTGATCGGTACCATGTCGCCGTTGCCCGCACGCACGTAAACCTCATCCAGCGCCGCCGGCGTGGCGGTCTGCGAGGGCAGGGCATTGACCACCACGCTGTACTGGTTGATGTCGGAGTAGATGGTGGAGATCTGGCGTTGGCCGAAGGCGCCGTACAGCGCGCCGTCGATGGCGCCGACCGTGATGCCCAGGCGCGCAGCCTTTGCGCGGTCGATCTGGATGTTCTGGCGCAGGCCGGCGTTGTCCACATCGGTGCCGACGTCGCGCAGCTTCGGGTTCTTCTTCAGCTCCGCCTGCAGCTTGGGCAGCCACTCCTGAAGTGATGCCAGGTCGTTGCCCTGCAGCGAGATGCGGTACTGCGCGCCCTGGCTTGAGCCGCCGCCGTCATTGCTGGGCAGATCCTGGATAGCGCGCAGGCGCAGTTGCAGGTCGGGGTAGCGGTCGGCCTTGGCGCTCAGCCGCGCCAGGGCGTGCGCGGTGGTTTCGCGACGGCCTTCCCTGCGCGATTTCAGCTCGATGTTGAACTGCGCACTCGACCCCTGGCGGCCGCTGCCCAGGCGAACGCCCACGGTCTTCACTGCCGGGTCGGCCATCAGCATGTCGGTGATGCGACGCTGGCGGCTGACCATGTCCTCGAAGGAAACGGTGGCGCTGGAATTGGCCCGGCCCCAGATCAGGCCGGTGTCCTGCGGCGGGAACGCACCCTTCTTCACTGCACCGAACAGGAAGATGGTGGCGGCGATCAGCAGCAACGGCGTCAACGACAGCAGCAGCGCGTGGCGCAGCGAGAAGTCGAGGAACACGGTGTAGATGCGCAGCATCCGCTCGTGGCCGGCATCGAGCCAGCGGCCGAAACGCGACGGCGGCGCGCTGTGGTCGTGCGCACTGAGGAAGCGGCTGCACAGCGCCGGGGTCAGCGTCAGCGAGACGATCATCGAGACCACGATGGCCGCCACCAGGGTGACGGTGAACTCGCGGAAGAACGCGCCCATCATGCCGCTGGCGAACAGCAGCGGAATGAACACCGCCACCAGCGAGGCAGTGATCGAGACGATGGTGAAGCCGATCTCGCGCGCGCCGGTCAGTGCCGCCTGCATCCGCGGCATGCCCTCGTCGAGATGGCGCATGATGTTCTCGATCACCACGATCGCATCGTCCACCACGAAGCCGATCGCGATCACCAGCGCCAGCAGGCTCAGGTTGTTCAGGGTGAAGCCCATCACGTACATCACCAGCGCCGCACCGGCCAGCGACAGCGGCACGGTTACGGCGGCGATCAGGGTCGGCGCCAGCCGGCGCAGGAACAGCGCCATGGTCAGCACCACCATCGCCAGGCTGATCAGCAGGGTAATCTGCACTTCATGCAGCGACGAGCGGATGGTCGGCGTACGGTCGAAGTACGGCGTCATCGTGGTGCCGGGCTGCAGGTAGTCGCGCAGCGCGGGAATCTGCGCCTTGACCCGGTCCACGGTCTCCACGATGTTGGCCCCGGCGCGTGTGAACACGTACATCACCACCGCCGGCTTGTGGTCGAACCAGGCGGCCTGGTAGGCATCCTGCTGGCCGTCATAGACGTTGGCGATGTCCTTCAGGCGGATCACCCGGCCATCGCCCTGGGTCTTCACCACCAGGTCGGCGAAGTCGGCTGCACGCGCGACCGAATCGTTGGCGATGATCGCGGTGGTGGTATTTCCATCGCTGAGGAAGCCGGTGGGCGAGGTGACATTGGCTGCGCGTACGGCGTTGCGCAGATCATCGGCAGTCAGGCCCAGCGCGTTCATCAGGCGCAGGTTGACGTCCACGCGCACGGCCGGCGTCGAGGCACCGGCGATGTCCACCGAGGCCACGCCGCTGATCTGGCGGATGCGCTGTGCCAGCAGTGAATCGGCGACGTTGTAGAGCTCGTCGGCCGACTGCGTCTGCGAGGTCAGCGCAATGGCGATGACCGGGTCGTCGTTCGGGTTTGCCTTCTGGTACATCGGCGAGCCCATGCCCGAGGGCAGGTCGGCCTGCGCCGAGTTGATCGCGGTCTGCACGTCCAGCGCGGCCGAATCGATGTCGTGGCCGCTCTGGAAGATCATGAACACCAGCGAGCTGCCTTCCGAGCTCGACGAGCGCATGCGGTCGATGCCCGGCAGCTGGCCGAGGTGGCGTTCCAGCGGTGCGGTGACCGTGGACGCCATGGTTGCCGCATCGGCGCCGGACTGGCTGGCGTGCACGAAGATCACGGGGATCTCGATGTTCGGCAGCGCCGACACGCCCAGGCGCAGGTAGCAGATCAGGCCGACCATGAACAGGCCGATGGCCAGCAGCGCGGTGCCGATCGGGCGGCGGATGAAAGGGCCGGACAGGTTCATCGTGCGGCCTCCCGCAGCAGCGGGGCGTGGATCATGCCTGCGGCTCCTGCAGCGAACCATTGCGCAGCGCGCGCTGTTCGCGGCGGCGCGCCAGCCACTCGGAGAAGCGCTCCATGTACAGGTAGATCACCGGCGTGGTGTACAGCGTGACCAGCTGCGACAGCAGCAGGCCGCCGACGATGGCGATACCCAGCGGGCGGCGCAGCTCCGAACCGATGCCGGTGCCCAGCGCCAGCGGCAGTGCGCCGAGCATTGCCGCAGCGGTGGTCATCATGATCGGGCGGAAGCGCAGCAGGCAGGCGCGACGGATCGCTTCATGCGCGTTGGCACCGGCGCGGCGCGCCTCGATCGCGAAGTCGACCATCATGATGCCGTTCTTCTTGACGATGCCGATCAGCAGCACGATGCCGACGATGCCATCCACCGACAGGCTCAGCCCGCACAGCATCAGCGCCAGCAGCGCGCCGACACCGGCCGGCGGCAGGGTGGAGATGATCGTGATCGGGTGGATGTAGCTCTCGTAGAGCACGCCCAGCACGATGTAGATCACCACCAGCGAGGCCAGCAGCAGCCACACCACATCGGTCTGGCTGCCGGTGAATTCAGCGGCCTTGCCGATGAATTCGGCATGCAGGTGTGCCGGCATGTCCAGGCTGTCCTTGGTCTCCTGGATCGCTCGCACCGCTTCGGACAGCGAATAGCCCGGCGCCACGTTGAACGACACCGTCACCGCCGGCAGCTGCTGCTGGTGGCTGACCACCAGCGGTGCGCTGCTCACCTTGCCTTCGGCCAGCGCCGACAGCGGAATGATGTTGCCGGCGCCGACAGTGATGCCGGTGTTCTGCGCGCCGATGCCGGTGGCGGTGGACGAGTTGGAGGAGGTGACCTGGCCGAAGCTGGTGGCATTGGTGCCGGTCAATGCGCCGGCGCCGTTGGAGGCGACCGCCAGCTGTTCCATCAGCGCGGTGCTGGTGCGGAACTCCGGTGCCACTTCCAGCACCACGCGATACTGGTTGAGCTCGGTGAAGATGGTCGAGATCTGGCGCTGGCCGAACGCATCGTAGAGCGTGTCGTCGATGGTCTGCATCGGCACGCCCAGCACGCTGGCCTTGTCGCGGTCGATGTTCAGCTCCAGGGCGCGGCCCTGGCTGGACAGGTTGTTGTCGACGTCGGCCAGTTCCGGGCGCTTGCGCAGCGCTTCGGTCAGGCGCGTGGCCTGGGTCGCCACCGTCGCCGAATCCACGTCCGACAGCGAGTACTGGTACTCGGTGGCGGCCACACGGGTATCCAGGGTTACGTCCTGCACCGGCTTCAGGTAGAGCGCCACCCCCGGAATGCCGGCCACTGCCTTCTGCAGGCGCGGCAGGATCTCCTCCAGGCCATCGCGCTCGCCGCGTTCCTTCAGCACGATCGACAGCTGGCCCTGGTTGAGCGTGGGGTTCATGCTGCCGGCGCCGATGAAGGCCGACACGCCGGTCACGTCCGGATCCTGGCGCAGCGCTTCGGCCACCTGCCTGGTGCGCTGCTCCATCTGCGGGAAGGCGATGTTCTGGTCGGCCTGCACCACGCCGGTGATCAGGCCGGTGTCCTGTTCGGGCAGCAGGCCCTTGGGGATCAGCACGTACAGCAGCACGGTCAGCACCAGTGCGCCGCCGGCCACGGCCAGGGTCAGGCGCTGGTGGCCCAGCACCCAGTCCAGGCTGTGCTCGTACAGGCCGACGGTGCGCGTCCACAGGTTCTGCTTGCCGGCCGCCGCCGCGCGCTCATGCGCGTCCTCGCCCTCGGGCAGGGCATCGGGCTTGAGCAGGTAGGCACACATCATCGGGGTGAGCGTCAGCGAGATCAGCATCGACAGCACCACCGCGATGCTCAGCACCCAGGCGAACTCATGGAACAGGCGGCCGGTCACGCCTGGCATCAGCAGCAGCGGCAGGAACACCGCCACCAGCGAGATGGTCAGCGACAGCACGGTGAAGCCGATCTGGCGTGCACCGATCTCGGCCGCTTCCTTGCCGCTCTTGCCCTGTTCGATATACCGCACGATGTTCTCGATCATCACGATCGCATCGTCGACCACGAAACCGGTGGCCACCACCAGCGCCATCAGCGAGAGGTTGTCCAGCGACATGCCGGCAAAGGCCATCACCGCGAAAGTGCCGGCCAGCGAGAGCGGTACCGCCACCGAGGGAATGATCGTGGCCCACAACCGGCGCAGGAACACGAAGATCACCGCCACCACCAGGCCGATGGTGAGGATCAGGGTGAACTGCACTTCGTGCACCGAGGCGCGGATGGTCTCGGTACGGTCGTTGAAGATCTCCAGGTGCACGTCGGCTGGCAGCACGCCCTGCAACTGCGGCAGGATCGCGCGGATGCGCTCGACCGTCTGCACGATGTTGGCACCGGGCTGGCGCCGCACTTCCAGCAGCACCGCCGGCTTGCCATCGGCCCAGGCGGCGAGCTGGTCGTTCTCCACGCCATCGACCACCTCGGCCACGTCCGACAGCCGCACCGGGCGGCCGTTCTTGTAGCTGATGATGGTGTCGCGGTACTCGGCGGCGCTGGCCAGCTGGTCGTTGGTGCCGATGCTGTAGGACTGGGTCTTGCCGTTCAACGAGCCCTTGGGCGCATTGACGTTGGCCTGGGTGAGCGCGCTGCGCAGCTGTTCCAGGGTCAGGCCCATGTTCGACAGCTGCGCCGGATTGACCTGGATGCGCACGGCCGGGCGCACGTTGCCGGCAATCGAGACCAGGCCGACGCCCTGCACCTGCGACAGGCGCTGGGCCAGGATGGAGTCAGCGTAGTTGTTGACATCGCGCAGCGGACGCGTGTCAGACGTCAGTTTCAAGGTAACGATGGCCGCGTCAGCCGGGTTCACCCGGTTGTAGACCGGCTGGTAGGGCAGCGACGAGGGCAAGGTGGCCTGGCGTATCGCCGCCTGTACGTCCTGCGCGGCGATGTCGATGTTCCGGTCCATCGAGAACTGCAGGATGATCGTGGACAACCCGGCCGACGAGTCGGAGGTCATCAGCTCCAGCCCGGAGATCTGCCCGAACTGGCGCTCCAGCGGCGTGGTGACCAGCGAGGCCATGGTGGTGGCGTTGGCGCCGGGGTACTGGGTGGTGACCACCAGGCTGGGCGCATCGATTTCCGGCAGCGCCGACACCGGCAGCTTGCGGTAGCCGAGGATGCCCAGCAGCAACAGGCCCGCCATCAACAGCGAGGTGGCGATCGGGCGGCGGATGAAGATCGTCGAAAAGCCCACGGACTGATCCTTGCTGGCACTTCAATGTCGGCGCCGACGAGCATGCCGGCGCGAGGGAGAACAGTCGCCTGCGCTCAGCGCGGGCCACCACCGCGACGGCCACCGCCGCCACCGTTCTTCTGTTCGGCCGCCTTCAGCTCGGCCTCGGTCGGTGCGGCCGGGGTCTGGCCCGGCTTCAGTGCGGTGACCTTGCTGCCCGGCTTCAGGCGGAACTGGCCTTCACTGACCACCCGCTCGCCGCCCTTCAGGCCTTCGGCAATCTGCACCTGGCTGTCGCCCACTTCCACGCCGCTGCGCACGGTCTGCATCTTCACCGTGTTGTCGCCCTGCACGACATAGACGTATTCGCCATCCGGCCCACGCAGGACGGCCTGGGTCGGGATGACCACGCCACCGGCAATCGTGCGCAGCTGCATGCGGACGTTGACGAACTGGCCCGGCCACAGGCCATTGTCGGTGTTGTCGAAGACCGCACGTGCCTTGAACGTGCCGCTGTCCGCACTGATCAGGTTGTCGACCACGTCCAGCTTGCCGTCGCCGGACAGAACATGCGAGTCGGCGCGGTCCAGCGCGGCCACCGGCACCGTGCCGGCGGCCTGTGCCTGGCGCACATCACCCAGCTGGCGCTCGGGCAGGTTGAACAGCACGTGGATCGGATGGATCTGGGTCAGCGTGACCAGCGCGGTGCCGGCGTTGACCACGTTGCCCGCATCGACCGCACGGATGCCGGCGATGCCGGAGATCGGCGCAGTGACCCGGGTGTACTGCAGCTGCACCTGCGCCGAGCGCATGCTGGCCTCGTTCGCAGCGACTGCGCTTTCGTACTGTGCCACTTGGTTTCGTTGTGTATCCAGATCGGTCTTGGCGACGTACTGGCGATACTCCGGTGCGTTCGAGCGCTGGTAGTTGGAGCGCGCGGTGGCCAGCAGCGCCTCGTTCTGGCGCTTGGCCGCAGCGGCCTGGTCGTAGCTGGCCTGGGCGGTGCGCGGGTCGATCACCGCCAGCACGTCGCCCTGCTTCACTTCCTGGCCTTCGCGGAAATTCAGGCTCATCAGCTGGCCGCCGACCTGCGGGCTGACGGTCACGGTGTTCATCGCAGTCACCGTGCCCAGCGCGCTGGCATACACCGGCACGTCCTGGCGCGTGGCATCGACCACGGTCACCGGCACCGGGCCGGCATCCGGGTCTTCGCCGCCCTGGCGCGCGCCCGCAGCGGGTTTTCCAGCCTTGTCCTTGCCGCCGCCGATGACGCGCAGGCCGACCACGGCCAGCACCAGCACTGCCACGACCAGCAGCACGATCTTCCAAACACGTGACATTACGAGGACTCCAAGAGGGCTGGACCGGGCGGAGCCCGGCGGGCAATGCGCAAAGCATACCTGTGCCACATCACGTTTCCTGCATGACGGATGGGACGGGCGCTAAGACCGGATGCCGCGCCGGAGGTTCCCGTGGCGGCAGTGTTGCCCTACATTCAGCTGGAACCCCCTGCCGTGGAGATTGTGATGCGCCGTTCGCTGCTGCTGTCCGCCCTGCTGCTGGCCCTGCCGGCCCTTGCCCACGCCCAGGACGGGCAGCGCCCGGAAGTGACCGCCGCCGCGCAGCGGCTGCAGTCCAAGGTGATCGAGTGGCGTCGTGATTTCCACCAGCACCCGGAGCTGTCCAACCGCGAAGTGCGTACCTCGGCCGAAGTCGCCAAGCGCCTGCGGGCGATGGGCCTGAAGCCGAAGACCGGCATCGCCCACCACGGCGTGGTGGCGATCATCGAAGGCGGCAAGCCGGGCCCGAAGATCGCATTGCGCGCGGACATGGACGCGCTGCCGGTGACCGAGCAGACCGGCCTGCCGTTCGCTTCCAGGGTCACTGACCAGTACCGCGGGCAGACCGTGGGCGTGATGCATGCCTGTGGCCACGACGCGCACACCGCGACGCTGCTCGGCGTGGCCGAAGCACTGGTGTCGATGAAGAAGGACCTGCCGGGCCAGGTGATGCTGATCTTCCAGCCGGCCGAGGAGGGCGCGCCGCCGCCGGAAGAGGGCGGTGCCGCACTCATGCTGAAGGAAGGGCTGTTCGCCGATTTCAAGCCGGAGGCGGTGTTTGGCCTGCATGTGTTCTCCAGCGTGCAGGCCGGCCAGATCGCGGTGCGCGGTGGCCCGTTGATGGCCGCCTCGGACCGTTTCGGCATCAAAGTGATCGGGCGCCAGACGCATGGCTCGGCACCGTGGAACGGTGTTGACCCGATCGTCGCCACCGCCGATCTGGTCGGCACCGCGCAGACCATCGTCAGCCGCCGTGCCAACCTGTCCAAGCAACCGGCGGTGCTGACCTTCGGCGCAATCAACGGCGGCATCCGCTACAACATCATTCCCGATGAAGTGGAGATGGTCGGCACCATCCGCACCTTCGACGAAAGGATGCGCCAGCAGATCTTCGCCGACCTGCGCAACGTGGCCGAGCACACGGCCGCCGCGCACGGTGCCAAGGCGGTGACCGACATCTACGAATCGGAGGGCAACCCGGCCACGGTGAACGACCCGGCGCTGACCGCGAAGATGCTGCCGAGCCTGCAGGCGGTGGTGGGCAAGGACAACGTATACGAGCCACCGTTGCAGATGGGCGCGGAGGATTTCTCGCTGTACGCGAAGGAAGTGCCTGGCATGTTCTTCTTCGTCGGTTCCACCAGCGTGGGCATCGACCCGGCGACGGCGCCGGCCAATCATTCGCCGAAGTTCCTGCTGGATGAGAAGGCGCTGGATGTGGGTCTGCGTGCGCTGCTGCAGGTGAGCCTGGATTACCTGCACGGTACCGGTACGCCTGCGGGGTGAGGGGTGTTGGCAGGGCTTGCAGCCCTGCACCCGCCGAGACCAAAGCCACGTCAACGGCAAAAGCTGGTTTCCTGAGGGATGGCGGGGTGGGTCCGGTGGCAGGGGACGCTGCAAGTACGTCCATGTAAGCTCGGTCGCCGCTTGCTCGTGTGCGCCGTCCTGCGCACACGGCAAGACCGGGGTTGGGCGTCCTGCCCAACCCGCCCGAGGCATGCCTCGGGCCCATGCGGCTCACGCCCCTGCCACCGGACCCGCCCCGCCTTCGACAGTTTCCCGCGGGCTGTCGGAACGACACTCTGCTTCTGGTGGGTGTCGACCTTGGTCGACACGGCAGGCGTCGTGAACGTCTGAAGAATCGGCTTTTGATCTTGATTTTCTGATCTTTCCCGTGGTGGTGGCCGCGTGCAAGGAACTGTCAGGGGCCGGGTGGGCAGGCGGGGCGGGGGTGTCTGCGGCATGGATGCCGCGGCCAAGCCTCCATGGACGGGTTTACGGCGTCCCCCGACCCGCCTGCCCACCCGGCCAAGCCGATAGACCGCCTTTCGCGATCATCCCAATACAACCACCACGGAGGGGCTTCGCCGTTGGCCGGCCCGGCCGAAGGCCCGCCCTCCGCGCGATACAATGCCCCCCATGAACACCCCACAGGATTCCAGCCTCGGTCGCGAGGTCAGTTACCCGTCGCAGTACGATCCCGGCCTGCTGTTTCCCATCCCGCGCAGTGGCGCCCGTGCCGAGATCGGCCTCGATGATGCCGCGCTGCCGTTCGTCGGCCACGACCGCTGGCATGCGTTCGAACTGAGCTGGCTCGACCCGCGCGGCAAGCCGCAGGTCGCCGTCGCCACCGTCCAGGTGCCCTGCACCTCGCCGCGGTTGATCGAATCCAAGTCGTTCAAGCTGTACCTCAACTCCCTCAACAGCACCCGTATCGACAGCGCCGAGGCATTGCGCGCGCGCATCGTGGCGGATCTGTCGGCCTGCGCCGGTGCGCCGGTCCAGGTGGAGTTCGGCCTGCCGGAGCTGCGAGAGACGCCGCTTGGCGAATCCATCGACGGGCTGGACGTGGAGATCGACTGCTACGGCCCGCCGCAGGCGGACTTCCTCGCCGCCGATGCGGGCGAGGTGGTGGAGGAGACTCTGGTCTCGGCGCTGCTGAAGTCCAACTGCCCGGTTACCGGCCAGCCGGACTGGGCCACGGTCAGCCTGCGTTACCGTGGGTCGAAGATCGACCGCGCCGGCCTGCTGCGCTACTTGGTCAGCTACCGCGAGCATGCCGAGTTCCACGAGCAGTGTGTTGAGCGGATCTTCAGCGAGGTGTCCGCGCGCTGCCAGCCGCACTGGCTGGAGGTTGAGGCCCGCTACACCCGCCGTGGTGGCCTGGACATCAACCCCTGGCGTGCCAGCCCGGGTATCGTCGCCCCGGCCGCGACCTACCGCGAGCTGCGGCAGTAACCGCCGCAGGCGGTTACCGGTAGTGCCGGCCGCTGGCCGGCAATCGGCCAAGGCCGGATCCCGTGGCACAGCCGGCCAGCGGCCGGCACTATCGAGTGTCCATTCCCCCGATTGTTCAGCCGCCCCCGGGGGCGGCTTCACATCTGCACCATCCCCATTTAACAACCGCCATGGCACCGTGCCAATCACGTAGTCATGCAGACGGGAGTTGTGGATGAGTACCGAGAAGAAAGCCGATTTCTCCGGCGTCAGTGGCAGTGTCGACAGTACCGCCGAGCAGGTGCCGAAGGCGGACTTCTCCGGTGTCAGCGCTTCGGTGGACAGCACCGCAGACGTTGTCAGCGGCGGCACCTATACCGTGCAGAAGGGTGACTCGCTGTCGAAGATCGCCAAGCAGCATCTGGGCGACGCCAATGCCTGGAAGAAGATCTTCGAAGCCAACCGCGATGTGCTTGATGACCCGGACAAGATCTTCCCGGGCCAGACCCTGAAACTGCCGCCGAAGTAAGCCGGCCAGAACGCCGTCCGACAATCCCTGGGAGGAACCCCGAATGATCAAGACCACCCCGCTCCAGACCGCCCTGATCGCCGCCCTGCTGGGCAGCGTCGCCCTGGTCGGTTGCAAGAAGAAAGAAGAGTCGACCGACAACAATGCCGCTCCGGCAGCGACCGCTCCGGCCGAACCGGCAGCACCGGCCCCGATGACCGGCGCGCCGCCGCCGATGGCCGAAGCCGCTGCTGTCAGCGTCTCGTCGGTCACGGTCGGAAAGACCGCCGCCGCCGACAAGTCGGTTGCGACGACGGCTCTGTTCGCACCGAAGGACGACATCATCGTCTCGGTCAAGACCGACGGTGCGGCAAACAATGTCAGCGTTGGCGCGAAGCTGACCTATCAGGACGGCCAGGTGGCCGGCGAACAGACCGCCACCCTGAACACCAGTGGTGCGGAAACCACCAACGTCACGTTCAAGAATGCAAAGGGCTGGCCGGCCGGCAAGTACCGCGCCGAGGTCACCGTCGATGGCAAGGCGGCCGGAACGCCGCAGGAGTTCGAGGTCAAGTAAGTCCAGCCGACTCTCTCCCGGCAGGGCTCACGATGGACGCAGCCGCGAGGCTGCGTCCTTTTTTGTTGTGCGATGGTCGGCTTCATCCACGCATGGCGTGGATCCACTGATGCTGTGGGCGGGCTTCATCCAGGCGTGGATGGATCACAGCGTTGCCGGCATGCAGTACCGTCGCGTATGGCGTGGCTTTGCCCCGCGCGGCTGAAAACGCGACAATGCAGGGGTTTCCCCGCCGCGCGCCCACCCTGACGGCGACGGGGAAAGCGTGGGGCTCCGCCCCGCGCGCGACACGGTTGCACGTGGCCCGGCGCTGGCGCCGGCCTTCCCCTGAGCACTGCTACAGAGTCCAAGTCCCCCATGTCCAAGATTCTCTACACGCTGACCGACGAAGCCCCGTTCCTGGCCACCCAGTCGCTGCTGCCGATCGTTGACGCCTACACCGGTACAGCCGGCATCGTGGTGGAAACCCGTGACATCTCGCTGTCCGGCCGCATCCTGTCGCAGTTCCCGGAACTGCTGTCCGATGCACAGAAGGTCAGCGACGACCTTGCCGAACTGGGCCAGCTGGCAACCACCCCGGACGCCAACATCATCAAGCTGCCGAACATTTCCGCCTCGGTGCCGCAGCTGAAGGCGGCCATCAAGGAACTGCAGGACCAGGGCTACCCGCTGCCGGATTACCCGGAAACCCCGGCCGACGACCAGCAGCGCGACTACAAGGCGCGCTACGACAAGGTCAAGGGCAGCGCGGTGAACCCGGTGCTGCGCGAAGGCAACTCCGACCGCCGTGCACCGCTGTCGGTGAAGAACTACGCGCGCAAGCACCCGCACCGTATGGGCGCCTGGGCGCCGGATTCGAAGTCGCATGTCGCGCACATGGCCGCCGGTGATTTCTACGGCAGCGAGAAGTCGGCCACCCTGGCCAATGCCGGTTCGCTGAAGATCACCTTCCACGGCAATGACGGCAGCACCGCTGTGCTGAAGGAAAAGACCGCGGTCAAGGCCGGCGAGATCGTCGATGCCGCCGTGATGAGCCGCAAGGCACTGGCCGCGTTCATCGGCGAGCAGATTGCCGATGCCAAGGCCCAGGGCGTGCTGTTCTCGCTGCACCTGAAGGCGACCATGATGAAGGTCTCCGACCCGATCATGTTCGGTGTGGCGGTGAACGAGTTCTACAAGGACGTGCTGGCCAAGCACGCCGACGTGCTGAAGCAGGCCGGTTTCGATGCCAACAACGGCATCGGTGACCTGGCTGCGCGCCTGCCGTCGCTGCCGGAAGCCACCCGTGCTGCGATCGAAGCCGACCTGGCTGCCGAGTACGCACAGCGCCCGGGCGTGGCCATGGTCAACTCGGACAAGGGCATCACCAACCTGCACGTGCCGAGCGACGTGATCGTCGACGCCTCGATGCCGGCGATGATCCGCGACTCCGGCAAGATGTGGAATGCCGAAGGCAAGCTGCAGGACACCAAGGCCGTCATTCCGGACCGCTGCTACGCCGGCGTGTACCAGGCCGTCATCGATGACTGCAAGGCGCACGGCGCCTTCGACCCGGCCACCATGGGTTCGGTGCCGAACGTCGGCCTGATGGCACAGAAGGCCGAGGAGTACGGCTCGCACGACAAGACCTTCCAGATCGCTGCCGATGGCGTGGTCAAGGTCACCGACGATGCTGGCACCGTGGTGTTCGAGCATGCCGTCGAAGCCGGTGACATCTGGCGCATGTGCCAGACCAAGGACGCGCCGATCCAGGACTGGGTGAAGCTGGCCGTCGAGCGCGCCCGCCTGAGCAGCACCCCGGCCGTGTTCTGGCTGGATGCCGCCCGTGCCCACGACGCGCAGGTCATCGCCAAGGTCGAGCAGTACCTCAAGGACCACGATACTGCCGGTCTGGACATCCGCATCCTGCCGCCGGTGGAAGCCACCGCGTTCTCGCTGGACCGCATCCGCAAGGGCGAGGACACCATCTCGGTGACCGGCAACGTGCTGCGTGACTACCTGACCGACCTGTTCCCGATCATGGAGCTGGGCACCAGCGCCAAGATGCTGTCGATCGTGCCGCTGATGGCCGGTGGCGGCCTGTTCGAGACCGGTGCCGGTGGTTCGGCTCCGAAGCACGTGCAGCAGTTCGTCGAGGAAGACTACCTGCGCTGGGATTCGCTGGGTGAATTCCTGGCCCTGGCCGCGTCGCTGGAACACCTGGGCAACCGCTACGACAACGCCGCTGCCCGTGTGCTGGCCAAGGCGCTGGACGAAGCCAACGGCCAGTTCCTGGACAACGACAAGTCGCCGTCGCGCAAGCTGGGTGGCATCGACAACCGTGGCAGCCACTTCTACATCGCGCTGTACTGGGCCCAGGCCCTGGCCGCGCAGGACGAAGATGCTGCACTGAAGGCGCGCTTCGCCCCGCTGGCCAAGGCACTGACCGACAACGAGCAGAAGATCGTCGAAGAGCTGGTCGCGGTGCAGGGCAAGGCCGTGGACATCGGCGGCTACTACCGCCCGGACGTGGCCAAGGCCAGCAAGGCGATGCGCCCGAGCGCGACCTTCAACGCCGCGCTGGAGCAGCTGCGCGGCTGATCCGTCGCCGTTCGGTCGTGACCCCGGAACCCGCGCTTCGGCGCGGGTTTCTTTTTGGGCGGCCCCATTCGACCCGCGTCCAGAACCGTGACATCCGTTGGCCGTCGGAATGCCGTCAAAGCGGCATGAAACTTGCCCGCGATGGCCGTCGCAGAACCGATCGGACACCGTCTGCAACCGCTCCCGATCTGAGCAGTCGATCACGACGGCTGCCGCTGGCGATGTCCTAGCCTTGGCGACGCGAGGCCACCGGGGAGGTGGCCGCACGGGGAACACGGATGGCACGCGTGCTGGTAGTGGGAACCGACATCCAGGGCGAGCAGGCCCTGCTGCAGCGGCTACGCGTAGCATCGGCGCTGCCGGACGGCCAGATCCGCCGCAGCCAGGATCTGGACGATTGCGACCTGCTGGTCATCCGCGATACGCCGGCGCTGCGCAACGCGGCCCTGCGCATGCGCCAGCAACGCCCGCGACTGCAGTGCTGGATCGAGGATCTGGGGGGCCAGCTGCGCGACGGCGATGGCCCTCAGGACATACTTGATGACGGTGCCATCGGCCGCGCCCTGCGCGGGATGCAGTTGGCAGTGGAGCCCCTGACCATGCACGCACCCGCACCGATCCGTCTTGCCGATGGTGCACACGCCATCACCCGCCTGCTGCGCGAGCGGCTGCCCCTGCGCCAGGGGCAGGCACTGCTGAGTGACGCGGGTGACCCCGTCCTGCTGATGGACCTCGAGCATGACCAGGCCGTGCTGTTGCAGGAGCCCGCGAGCGCGCTGGTAGAGCGCCTGGCCGATGCCTTCGAACGCCTGCAGCTGGATGCGCTCACGCCGGCTCGCCTGCAGGCCCTGGCCGGTGAGCGGCCGCGCCAGCCACTGCGGCCCCTGCTGTGGCAGTGGGCACAGCGCAGCCGACATTGGCAGGCACTGGACGAACGCCTGCGTGGCGCCTCGGTGAAGCTGCTGCGCTGGCCGGATTTCCGCGTGCTGGGCCACGACCACGATGGCTTCCGCCTGTGTTCGCTGCTGCTCAAGCGCGCGTGCACGGTTGAAGAATGCGCGATGCTGCTCGAGTTGCCGGCTGCGGCGGTGCGTGATTTCATCCATGCCGCCTATCTCTGCGGTTACGCGCAGTTGCAGAGCGCCCCGGCGGCACCGATGACGGCCCTACGCGGCAATGGCACCGACAACGGCCTGCTTGCCCGCCTGTGGCGCCACCTGCGTGGGAGCGAGCGCAATGCGTGAGCACAAGGTGGTCGTGCTCGGTGGCATGGGCAGCGGCAAGTCGACACTCGTGCGCAGCATCGCGGCCGGCGCGGTGATCGACACCGATGTGGCCAACAGTGATCGCCTCGGTGCCGACAAGGCCTCCACCACCGTCGCGCTGGACTACGCAGACATCGACCTGCCCAACGGCGAACGCCTGCGGCTTTACGGGACACCCGGCCAGCAGCGCTTTGATTTCCTGTGGCCGATCCTGCTGCAGGGGGCACGTGGTGCGGTGCTGCTGCTGGACGCGCGCCGTGCCGGGTTGGCCGGCGAGCTGGAGGACTACCTGCAGGTGCTGCAGCCGTTCGCAGCGTCATTGGCGCTGGTGGTGGCGGTCACCCATCTCGACCAGGCGCCGCACGCTGCGCTGGACGACTGGGCTGCACGCGCCAGCCTGGATGATCAACCGCTGCCTTTGCTGGCGGTGGATGCCCGCGACCGCGAACAGGGATTGCTGCTGATGGATGTACTGATGAGCGAAATGGAAGCGCACGCACTGGTGGCCGCGCATGGCTGACGGGCAGATGGCGGTGCTGCCCGATGCCGGCCAGCGTGCGCGCCTGCAGCCGCTGCTGCAGGACCTGCAGCAGCGGGTGGAAGGCGTGCGCACGGTAGTGCTGGCCAGTGTCGATGGCTTTGCCCTGGTCAGCGCTGGTGCCGAAGGGCGCGGCGAACGGCTGGCGGCAATGACCAGCGCGATGCTGGCGCTGGCCGCGGCGGTCGGGCGCGAGCTGCTGCTGGGGGATCTGCAGACGCTGATGCTGGAGGCGGCCGGCGGCAAGGTGCTGATGCTGGCGATCCAGCACGAGGGACGTGCACCGCTGCTGCTGATGGCGGCCTGCGACCAGCGCAGCGTGATCGGCCAGGTGCTGTGGCAGAGCAGGGAATGTGGCCAGGCGATCCTGGCCGAACTCGGCGGATCGTGAGCCCGGCCGCAGGGGAACGAGGGGCTCGAACCAACATCGACAAGGGGTGCGACGTGGCTGGATTGAATGAATCGTTGAACGCACTGATGGGCATCGACGGCGCGCAGGCAGTGGCGCTGGTCGACTACGAAAGCGGCATGCTGCTGGGCGAAGCCGGTGCCGGCATGGACATGGAGGTGGCCGCTGCCGGCAACACCGAAGTGATCCGGGCCAAGATGAAGACCGCCGCCTCGTTGAACCTCAATGACAGCATCGAGGATATCCTGATCTCGCTGGGCAAGGCGTACCACATCATGCGACCGGTCGCGAAGAAGAAGGGACTGTTCTTCTACATCGTGCTGGACCGGACCAAGTCCAACCTTGCACTGGCCCGACGCAAGGTGCAGGACGTGGAGGCCGAACTGGCGATCTGAGCCATTGGCTTTGGTAGAGTCGAGCCCGCCCGACTGCTCTTTGCAACTGTAGAGCCGAGCCATGCTCGGCTGCTTCTGCCTGGATCAGCCGAGCATGGGCTCGGCTCTACACAAGCAACCCCACGCCAGCGTATGGTAAAGCCGGTCTTCCCGGGTGAGCCATGCATGTCCAAGCCTGACATCGCTACCGAGCTGGCGCCGCGTATCGCCGGTGCCATCCGCGATGGTTTCGAGCAGTACCATGCCCGCTTCGCGGCGATCACCGCGCGGGCGCGGCAGCGCTTCGAGCAGCGCGACTGGGCCGGTGCGCGACAGGATGCAGTCGAGCGCATCGCCCTCTACGATCTGTGCATCGCCGAGCAGATGGATGCGTTGCGCCGCCTCGCCGGTGACGCGATCGGCGAGCGCGCGCTGTGGCTGCAGGTGCACGCCGGCTACAGCGCGTTACTGCAGGGCCTGATCGACGCCGAGCTGTACAAGACCTTCTACAACACGCTGTCGCGGCGCCTGTTCGCTACCCGCGGCGTGGACCCGGCGCTGGAATTCATTGCTTTCGACGTTGAGCCGTCCGATGCGATCACCCATCCCGTCGCGCGGCATACCTATGCCGTCTCGCCGACGCGGCCGGTGGAGGCCCTGCAACGCGTGTTGGCCGACTATCGTTTCGACATTCCGTACGCGCACCAGCTGCGCTGCGCGGCGGCCATCGCCGTGCGCCTGCAGGATGATCTGGCCCACTGGGGTGACACGCCGGTGCGCAGCATCGAGCTGCTCGATACCGTGTTCTACCGCGAGCGCCGCGCCTATCTGGTTGGACGTGTATTCGGCGAGCACCGCTTCTCACCCTGCGTGATTGCCCTGGTCAACGACGCGCGCGGCCTGCGTGCCGATGCGGTGCTGACCCGGCGCCGTGATGTTGCTCATCTGTTTGGCGTGTCGCGCAGCTACTTCCAGGCCGATCTGGGTACGGTGGGCGATGCCGTGGTGTTCCTGCGCAGCCTGCTGCCGGGCAAGCCCATCGATGAGATCTACACGGTGCTGGGACGTGCCAAGCAGGGCAAGACCGAGCGCTACCGCACGTTCTTCCGCCACTTCAACGAGCACCCGCAGGAGCGGCTGGTGCATGCCGAAGGCACGCCGGGAATGGTCATGGCGGTGTTTACCCTGCCCAGCTATCCGCTGGTGTTCAAGCTGATCCGCGACCGTTTCGCGTGGCCCAAGGCGATGTCGCGGCAGCAGGTGGAAGAGAAGTACGCGCTGGTGTTCAATCTCGATCGTGTCGGCCGCCTGCTCGATGCGCAGCCCTATCGTCATCTGCGTTTTCCGCGCGCGCGTTTCGCGCCGGCCTTGCTGGACGAACTGCTGCAGCAGTGCGCGCAGAGCGTACGCGTTGATGGCGATGAGGTGGAGATCGCACTGTGCTACGTGCAGCGCCGTTTCCGTCCATTGAACCTGTACCTGCGCGAGCAGGGCGGGGAGGCGGTACGTGCAGCGGTGCTCGACTATGCGCAGGCGATCACCGACATGGCGCGCAACAACATCTTCCCCGGTGACATGCTGCCGAAGAACTTCGGTGTATCACGGCACGGCCGGGCCGTGTTCTACGACTATGACGAGCTGTGCCTGGTCAGCGACTGCGTGTTCCGTGCGTGGCCGCAGCCGCGTACGCCGGAGGAGGCCATGGCCGACGAGCCCTGGTTCCATGTTGGTCCGCGCGACGTGTTTCCCGAGCGCTTCGGCCCGTTCATGGGCCTGCCCGCTGCAGAGCTGGCAGCGGTGCGCGAGCACTACCGGCACCTGTTCGACCCGGGCTGGTGGCAGGGCCTGCAGGAACGCTTCGGCCGAGGTGACTATCCGGACACGCCGCCCTATTCGGGCGCGCACCGGCTGGCCTGAGCCGGCTGTCCTGGGCGCTTGGGCTGAGGTACTCTCGCCGATCATCACCAAGGATCCGGCAATGATGCGTTCTCCACTGTTTCTCGCCCTCGCGCTGGCCGTCGGTGCCGGCGCCCCCCTGCTTGCAGGTGACGCCACTGCGCAGACCGCACGTGCTGTACGTGCGACTGCGGAAATGAGCATGGTGCTGTCCGGTCATATCGAGGTCACGCCGGAGGGCGCGGTCAGTTCGCTGGTGCTGGACCAGAAAGCCATGGTCGCCCCGGGCATCGCCTCCTTCGTCGAAGGCACCATCGGGGGCTGGCGCTTCGAGCCCACGCTGCGCGCTGGCCAGGCGGTGGCCACGCGGGCCCCTTTGCGCGTTCGCCTGCGCGGCAAGGCTGCGGCCGATGGCGGTTATGAAATCAGCATGACCAGTGTCGACTTCAGCGAGTACGATCCGAAGGCCACTGATTCGGTGACCCCGCTGCACATGACACCGCCGCGCTACCCGGAGGCGGCCTACCGAAACGGTGGCCAGGGTGAGGTGCTGCTGCTGGTCAAGGTGGCGCGCGACGGAACAGTGGCCGACGTGGCCGCCGAGCAGGTGAACATGGCTGTGGTCGCGTCCGAGCGGACCCTGGCCAAGATGCGCGACATCCTGGCCAGAGCCAGCGTCAGCACCGCCCGCACCTGGACCTTCAAGCCACCGACCACCGGGGAGGACAGCACCCGGGACAGCTGGACGGTTCGCATCCCGGTGAACTTCGCCCTGAACCATGATCCCAATGCAGAGGCGGAACGCTATGGCCGCTGGCGCGCTTTCATTCCGGGGCCGCGGCAGAGCGTGCCGTGGCACGAGGCCGACCCGGTCGAGCAGGCCGGCAGCGATCTGCTGCCGGAAGGCGGCGTCTACATGGTGGACGGCGCCAAGCGCGGCCTGCGCCTGCTGACCCCGCTGCAACAGAGCTGAGACCCGCTGCGGAGCCGGGCAGCCCGGCTCCGCGTCAGTCGGCGTAAGGGTAAATCACCACCCGGTTGCGGCCTTGTTCCTTGGCCATGTACAGCGCCTTGTCGGCCAGCCGCAATGCCTGCTCGGCGTCGACATGGAAGCTGGGGAAGTGAGCCACGCCCAGCGACACGGTGATGGTGCCGACCGGTTCGAATGGGTGATCGGCGATGTGCTGGCGCAGGCGTTCACCGGCCTGGCGGGCCGAGTCGGTACTGATGCCCGGCAGCAGCAGCAGGAATTCCTCGCCGCCGGCGCGGCAGAGGATGTCGCTGTCGCGCGAATAGCGGCGCATCTGGTCGGCGATGTGGACGATGGCGGCGTCGCCGACGTCGTGGCCATGGCTGTCGTTGATCGACTTGAAGCGGTCGATGTCCAGCGCCAGGATCGCGAACGGGATGCCCTGCACCTGCAGCGCGTCCAGTGCCTGCTGCAGGCCGCGGCGGTTGAGCAGGCCGGTCAGCGGGTCGGTACGGCTGGCACGGTTGAGCGTACCGATACGGTCCTGCAGGGCATTGAAGCTGTGCAGCACTGCCTGCTTGAGTTGGGCGACCTCGAAGTACCACGCGCGGATGCCGCTGACGTGGCTGATCGCATTGCCGGTGTCTTCGCCGCCCTGCACGTTGCGTGCGAGCTGCCACAGTGGCAGCGAGATGCGGCGGGCGAACCACCAGGTGACCAGCAGTGACAGCAGGCCGAGCGGGATCGCGTTCCAGATCACCGCGGTCATCAACCGCGACAATGGCTGCAGCGTGGCCTCGGTCGGCCGCTGGGCGACGATGCCCCAGCCGGTGGCCGGTACCGGCGCATAGCCGGCCAGCATCGACACGCCCAGGTTGTTGCGGACCTGCTGCGCACCGCGTTCACCGCGCACCACTGCCTTCACCGCCGGGTTGCCGACCACGTAGTCGCCGACCCGCTTGCCATCGGCGTGGTACAGCAGGCGGCCATGGCGGTCCACCACGTACAGGTACGAGCCGTCGCGGTAGTAGTGCTTGCCCAGCAGCGTGTGCAGCGCACTGCGCTGGCGCAGGTAGAGGGTGCCGCTGACGTAGCCGCGATAGCGGCCCTGGCGGTCGAAGATCGGGTGCGACAGCGAGACCAGCAGCTTGCCGGTGGCCGACTGGTACGGGTCGCTGATCATCGGCTGGCGCGCGGCCAGTGCCGCGTTGTTGCCGACGCTGTGCAGGATCTCGCCCTGCAACTGCAGGGTCTGTGGCGAGGTGGCGATCACCAGGCCATCGGCATCGACCACCAGCGAGGAATTGAAGCTGTTGGTCTGCAACTGCAGGCGGCTGGCTTCGTCCTGCGCCTGTGCCGGATCGAGATTGCTCTGGCCCAGCCGGGTGGCCGCATACGCCAACTCCTGCTGCGCGGCCAGCAGGAAGTTCTGGGTGGTCTCGGCCAGCTTGGTGGCATAGACGCGGTTGGCTTCCAGGGTATTGCCGACCAGCTGGTCGCGCTGCACCCGGTAGCTGGCCAGCAGGGTATTGGCCAGGGCGATGATGGCGCTGAGCAGGGCCAGGGCGAGGATCAGCTTGCCCAGGTTGAGGCGGGGAGACAGCGTTCGCATGCGTCGACGGATCCGGCAGGAGGCTGGACCCGACCGGTTCTCCGGAAGGGGCGACAGCGGGAATCGGTGGCCACGCCCTTGGGGCCGGGCAGGGTATAGGGCGAATTATCGCCAAAAGTCGGAGGCGGCAAAGTGAAACAGGTCGCCCTGCAGGCAAAAAAAAACCTGCCGCAGCGAGCGGCAGGCTTCTTCCGATGCAACGCCGGATCAGCGCTTCATCGAACCGAAGAACTCGTCGTTGGACTTGGTGTTCTTCATCTTGTCCAGCAGGAATTCCATCGCGGCCATTTCATCCATCGGATGCAGCAGCTTGCGCAGGATCCAGATCTTCTGCAGCAGTTCCGGCTCGATCAGCAGGTCTTCGCGGCGGGTGCCGGAACGGTTGATGTCGATGGCCGGGAACACGCGCTTTTCAGCAATACGACGGCTCAGGTGCACTTCGCTGTTGCCGGTGCCCTTGAACTCTTCGTAGATCACCTCGTCCATCTTCGAACCGGTGTCCACCAGCGCCGTGGCGATGATGGTCAGGCTGCCGCCTTCTTCCACGTTGCGCGCGGCACCGAAGAAGCGCTTCGGGCGGTGCAGGGCGTTGGCGTCCACACCACCGGTCAGCACCTTGCCCGAGCTCGGCACCACGTTGTTGTAGGCGCGGGCCAGGCGGGTGATCGAGTCGAGCAGGATCACCACGTCCTTCTTGTGCTCGACCAGGCGCTTGGCGCGCTCGATGACCATTTCGGCCACCTGCACGTGGCGCGCGGCCGGCTCGTCGAAGGTCGAGCTGATGACCTCGCCGCGCACGGTGCGCTGCATTTCGGTCACTTCTTCCGGGCGCTCGTCGATCAGCAGCACGATCAGGTGCACGTCCGGGTGGTTGGTGGTGATGGCGGTGGCGACCTGCTGCATCATCATCGTCTTGCCGGCCTTCGGCTGCGACACGATGAGCGAGCGCTGGCCCTTGCCCTGCGGCGCCATCAGGTCGAGGATGCGGCCGGTGATGTCTTCCGACGAACCGTTGCCACGCTCCAGGGTGAAGCGGCGGCGCGGGAACAGCGCGGTCAGGTTCTCGAACAGCACCTTGTTCTTCGACGCTTCGATCGGCTCGCCGTTGATGGTGTCGACGATGTTCAGCGCGAAGTAGCGCTCGCCGTCCTTCGGGAAGCGGATGCGGCCGGAGATGTGGTCGCCGGTGCGCAGGTTGAAGCGGCGGATCTGGCTGGGCGAGATGTAGGTGTCGTCCGGGCCGGCCAGGTAGCTGGCTTCAGCCGCGCGCAGGAAGCCAAAGCCATCCGGCAGGATTTCCAGCACACCGTCGGCGGCAACGCCATCGCCGTGGCGGGTCAGCACCTTCAGCAGGGCGAAGATCACATCCTGCTTGCGGGCGCGGGCCACGCCTTCGGAGATCTGCAGCTGCTCGGCGATTTCCAGCAGCTTCTGTGCCGGCATGCGCTTGAGGTCGCTCAGCGAATAGACCGGGAAGCCCTCGGGCACGTTGGCGTGCGGGCGCGGCACGAACGGCTGCTGCTCGCCGCCGTCGTTGGGCATGCCCTCGTCGCGGAAGCGGTTGTTGCGGTCACGGTCGCGCCGGTTGCGGAAGCGGTCGCGGCGGTTGCCCTGCCCCTGGCCCTGCTGGCCATTCTGGTTGTATGGGTTCTGGCCCTGGTTCTGGCCGCCCCCCTGATGGTTGTGCTGCTGGCGCGGCTGGCCGGATTCGCGGCCTTCGCTGCCTTCGCCACCGCCACTGCTGGCAGGGGCCTCGGCGGCGGGCGCGCTCGGTGCAGGTGCTGCGGCAGGCGCCGGCGCGGGAGCTTCGGGCGCGGAGGCCAACGGCAGCGTCGGCTGCGCCGGAGCGGCGCTGGTTTCGGCGGCTGCCGGGGCGGCGGCCTTGCTCACGCGGGGCTTGCGCACACGCTTTTCGGCGGGCGCATCGGCGCTGCCGGTTTCGGAAGTGTTATCGGACAAGAGCGTTATTCCTCGCTTGAAGGTGCGAGCGCCCGGCTGGGGCGGCGAACGTTGGGAATGGGTCTGGAAGAAACTGCGTCCAGAGGGTGCGGCACGCGAACGCGGCCGGATATGCCGACACTATCATCGGCCTGCGGCGCCATGCAAGGGTCGCCGGGAACAGCATTCATCATGGGCGCAGGGGCGCCGCCGGCAGCCGCGTTCGGCGGCTGCCGGAGAACCGCAGGATCAGGCCAGGGCCTTGTCCAGCAGGCCGGCCAGCTGGGCCTTGCCCACCGCACCGATCTGCTCGCCGACCTTCTCGCCGTCCTTGAACACGACCAGGTACGGAATCGAACGCACGTGGTATTTGGCGGCCAGCGCACGGTTGTGGTCAACGTTGACCTTGGCGATCTTGGCGCGGCCCTGATAGGCATCGGCCAGTTCGTCCAGCGCCGGGGCGATCATCTTGCACGGGCCACACCACTCGGCCCAGAAATCGACCAGCACCGGTTCCTTGGAATTCAGCACTGCGCTATCAAAGTCGGCATCGCCGACATGTACAACCTTGTCGCTCATCTTGGTTTCTCGTCTTGGATTGCACCCGGCCATGCCGGAGGTGGGTGAACTGGGCCATGCCCGGTGGCGCGACCCTCGTCGTTGCCTCGCGGCGCACTGCCGCGGTGCGTTCGGCGGGATGCCTGGACGCTCACGGCCGGCAGTGTACCCCTATCGCAGGGCAGGGACAGGCGCCGGTTGGAACCCAGCGTATCGTGATCGCTTCGATGGCCGGTATGTGTCGGATTTCACTGTCTTCCTGTACATGGGGCTGGCAGTGGGCGACACCAGCGAACCCGGGCAGGCCGTTCAAGTCCGGTGTGGCTGGGTGAAGGTAGCGTCTCTGGATGCCATGAGACGCCGCACTCCGGTTTGCCTGCCCGAGTGCGGTAAACTGGGGCATTGTGCGGCGCGCGGACCAGGTGGTCCCAGCCTGCCAACCCGCCGCAGGGGCCGCAGTTTGCGACGGTGCCCCCAGACGCTGAAGTGCCAGCCGCCCCACGGGCCGGCGGCCATACCAAGACGGACTCATGAGCGACAAACCGCTGACCGATTTGACCTTCTCCTCCTTCGAGCTGCATCCGGCCCTGCAGGCCGGCCTTGAAGGAGCCGGATTCACCCGTTGCACCCCGATCCAGGCGCTGACCCTGCCGGTCGCGCTGCCCGGTGGTGATGTTGCCGGCCAGGCCCAGACCGGCACCGGCAAGACCCTGGCCTTCCTGGTCGCTGTCGTGAACCGCCTGCTGACGCGTCCGGCGCTGGCCGATCGCAAGCCGGAAGATCCGCGCGCGCTGATCCTCGCCCCGACCCGCGAGCTGGCCATCCAGATCCACAAGGATGCGGTGAAGTTCGGTTCCGACCTGGGCCTGCGCTTCGCCCTGGTCTACGGCGGCGTGGATTACGACAAGCAGCGCGAGCTGCTGCAGCAGGGCGTGGACGTGATCATCGCCACCCCGGGCCGCCTGATCGACTACGTCAAGCAGCACAAGGTGGTGTCGCTGCACGCCTGCGAGATCTGCGTGCTGGACGAAGCCGACCGCATGTTCGACCTGGGCTTCATCAAGGACATCCGCTTCCTGCTCCGCCGCATGCCCGAGCGTACCACCCGCCAGACCCTGCTGTTCAGTGCCACCCTCAGCCATCGCGTGCTGGAGCTGGCCTACGAGCACATGAACGAACCGCAGAAGCTGGTGGTCGAAGCCGAGACCATCACCGCCGCGCGCGTGCGCCAGCGCATCTACTTCCCGGCCGACGACGAAAAGATTCCGCTGCTGCTGGGCCTGCTGTCGCGCAGCGAAGGCGCGCGCACCATGGTCTTCGTCAACACCAAGGTGTTCGTCGAGCGCGTGGCGCGTTCGCTGGAAAAGGCCGGCTACCGTGTCGGCGTGCTGTCCGGCGATGTGCCGCAGAAGAAGCGCGAGAGCCTGCTCAACCGCTTCCAGAAGGGCCAGCTGGAAATCCTGGTGGCCACCGACGTGGCCGCGCGCGGCCTGCACATCGACGGCATCAAGTACGTCTACAACTACGATCTGCCGTTCGACGCCGAAGACTACGTGCACCGCATCGGCCGTACCGCGCGCCTGGGTGAGGAGGGTGATGCGATCAGCTTCGCCTGCGAACGCTACGCCATGGGCCTGCCGGACATCGAGGCCTATATCGAGCAGAAGATTCCGTCCGAACCGGTCACCAAGGAACTGCTGACCCCGCTGCCGCGCCCGGAACGCCCGGCGCCGGCGGCAGGCGAGGAAGGCGAGGACAACGAAAGCGTCGGCCAGATCTTCCGCGAAGCGCGCGAAGCCCGCGCCGCCGAGGAAGAGCGTCGGGGCGGTGGCCGCAGCGGCGGCCGCTCAGGCAGTGGTGGTGGCCGCGGTAGTCGCGACGGTGAACGCAGCGGCGAACGCCGTGCGCGTGGCCCGCGCAAGCCGCGCGTGGAAGGCGAGCAGGGCGCAGCCGCCGCGGTTGCCGGTGCCGAAGGCGCCGCCGCCCAGGCCCCGCGTCCGCCGCGCCCGCCGCGTGCCGAAGGCGCACCGGCAGCTACGGTGGACGGTGAGCACAAGCCGCGCAAGCGCCGTCGTCGTCGCCACGGCCGTCCGGTCGAAGGTACCGAGGGTGTACAGGCCAACGCCGGCAACGGCGCCAGCCCGGTGACCCCGGTGCAGGTGGTGGCCAAGCCGGTGCGTACCGCCGCCGATACCGGTGACTCGTTCCTGACCCGCATCGGCCGCAAGATCCGCCGGATGCTGTCGGGCAGCTGATCGGCGCTGCCGATCAGCGGGTAGCACCCGATCGTTGGTCGGGTGGCTTTGAAAGGTGTGCCGACCAACGGTCGGCACCCACCAGGCGGGGCCGGTGGCACCCACCGTCTCCACGACGTCGCGCCGGTCCTGCATAATCGGGGCATGAGTGTCCTGCGCTTCGACAATGTCAGCAAACAGTACGCCGGTGGCCACGAGGCGCTGACCGATGTCAGCTTCGAGGTCGCGCCGGGCGAGATGCTGTTCGTCACCGGCCATTCCGGTGCGGGTAAAAGTACGCTGCTCAAGTTGATCCACCTCGACGAGCGGCCCAGCCGCGGCGCGGTGGTGTTCGACGAGCGCAACCTGCTGAAGGTGCGCGGCGGCGACGTGCCGCGCCACCGACGCGCGGTGGGGGCGGTCTACCAGGACCACCGCCTGCTGATGGACCGCTCCATCGCCGAGAACGTGGCGCTGCCGCTGATCCTGCGCGGCACCCGCCGTGGCGACATCAGCAAGCGCGTGCGCTCGGTGCTGGAGCGGATGGGCCTGGGCCATCGCGAGAAGGCGCTGCCCTCGCAGCTGTCGGCCGGCGAGCAGCAGCGCGTGGGCATCGCCCGCGCCATCGTCGGCGAGCCCAAGCTGCTGGTGGCCGATGAGCCGACCGGCAACCTCGACCCGACCCTGGCGGCGGAGATCATGGCCCTGTTCGCCGAACTGCCCGCGCGCGGCACCAGCGTGCTGGTGGTCAGTCACGACCTGCCGCTGCTGCGCCGCATGCGCAAGCGCGTGCTGATCCTTGACCACGGCCGGCTGGTGGATGACATCTCGCCGCAGGACCTGGCGGAGTAACCATGGCGAAGAACGAAAACAGCGAAGCCGCCGCCCCCTCGCGCGTGGGCGTCTGGTTCCAGCACCACGTGCACAGCGTGGTGTTCAGCCTGGGCCGTGCCTGCCGCAAGCCGTGGGCGACCCTGCTGACGGTGATGGTCATGGCGCTGGCGCTGGCGTTGCCGCTGGGGCTGTCGATCGCGCTGGACAACCTCAAGCAGTTCGCCGGCAGCGTGCAGCAGTCGCGCGACATCAACGTGTTCCTGAAGGGCAACGTCGATGGTCCCGGCGCGCTGCGCCTGGCGGGCCAGCTGCGCGACCGCGACGACGTGGCCGAAGTGAACGTGCGCACGCCGGAGCAGGGCCTGCAGGAACTGCGCGATGCCGGCCTCGGTGAGGCGATCGACGCACTCAACGACAATCCGCTGCCCTCGCTGCTGGTGATCACCCCCGGCCAGGGCAAGGATGACGCACGCCTGGCGCGCGCGCTGGAAAGCCTGCCCGAGGCCGACCTGGTGCAGCACGATGCGCTGTGGCGCCAGCGCCTGGATGCCTGGCTGGCGTTCGGCGCGCGGCTGGTGCAGGTGCTGTCGGTACTGCTCGGCGCGGGGGCCGCGCTGGTGGTCGGCAACACGGTACGCCTGGACATCCAGGCCCGCCGCGAAGAGATCGGCGTGCTGCAGCTGCTCGGCGCCAGCGATGGCTTCATCCGCCGCCCGTTCCTGTATCTGGGTGCGTGGTATGGCCTGGGCGCAGGCGCGGTTGCATTGGCCCTGATCGGCGCCGCCGGTGCCGCGCTGCGCGTGCCGCTGGCCGAACTCTCGCGCAGCTACGGCAGCCCGTTCGTGCTGCATGGCCTGGACCTGCTGCATGGTGGCCTGGTCCTGCTCGGCACGCTGCTGCTGGGCTGGCTGGGTGCCTGGCTGGTGACCGGCCACTTCCTCCGCCAGACCCGCCCGACCGATACCTGAGACCGGCATGCAACCGCAAGCGCTGAAGCACCTTGAAGGGCCCGCGACGCGGGTGATGGTGGTCGATGGCTCGAAGCTGGTCCGCAAGCTGATCGCCGACGTCCTGCAGCGCGACCTGCCGGGCGTGGAGGTGATTGGCTGCGACAGCATCGAAGACGCGCAGCAGGCGCTGGCGCAGGGCCCGGTGGACCTGGTGACGACCTCGCTGACCTTGCGTGATGGCGACGGCCTGGCGCTGGCGCGCATGGTCCGCGAAGCGGCCGGACAGGCCTATGTGCCGGTGATCGTGGTTTCCGGCGATGCCCAGCAGCACCTGGAGCAGCGCCGCTTCACCGAGTACGTCACCGACTATTTCGACAAATCCCTGGGCCATGAAGCGCTGGCGACCTTCATCCGTGGCTATGTGCAGCCGCAGACCATCCCCGGCGCCACCATCCTCTATATCGAGGACAGCCGCGTAGTGGCCGAGGCCACCAAGCGCATGCTCGAGCGGCAGCAGTTGAACGTGCTGCACGTGGTCAGCGCCGAAGAGGCCTTCACCCTGCTCACCGCCGAGTCGCTGGGCCGCAGCCGCCACCGCATCGACCTGGTGCTGACCGACGTCACCCTGAAGGGCGAGCTGAGCGGCCGCGACGTGGTGCAGCGCGTGCGCGTGGACTTCGGCTACGGCAAGCGCCGCCTGCCCGTGCTGGTGATGACCGGCGACGGCAACCCCCACAACCAGACCGGGCTGCTGCAGTCCGGTGCCAACGACCTGGTGCTCAAGCCGATCGAAGAGCGGCTGCTGGTCACCAAGGTGCTGTTCCAGCTGCGCCTGGCTCGATTGAATGATGGACCTTTGTTGCGATGATCGATGAAGTAACCGACACCCCGACGATCCAGCTGGAACCGAGCTGGAAGCAGCACGTCGGTGAGTACCTGTTGCAGCCGCAGATGCGCGAGCTGTCGGCCTTCCTGCGCCAGCGCAAGGCCAGCGGTGCGGCGGTGTTCCCGCCCGGGCCGCAGATCTTCGCAGCGTTTGACGCCACGCCGTTCGAGCAGGTGAAGGTGGTGATCCTCGGCCAGGACCCGTACCACGGGCGCGGCCAGGCCCACGGCCTGAGTTTCTCGGTACCGCCCGGCGTGCCGGTGCCGCCGTCGCTGCTGAACATCTACAAGGAGATCGAGAGCGATCTCGGTATCCCGCGCCCGGACCACGGCTGCCTGATCCCGTGGGCGCAACGGGGCGTGCTGCTGCTCAATGCCGTGCTGACGGTGGAGGAGGGCAAGGCCGGCGCGCACCAGGGCCGTGGTTGGGAAGGCTTCACCGATCATGTGGTGGACGTGCTCAACCGCGAGCGCGAAGGCCTGGTGTTCATGCTCTGGGGCGCCTACGCGCAGCAGAAGGGCAAGGTCATCGACACCCGCCGCCATCGCGTGCTGAAGGCCCCGCATCCGTCGCCGCTGTCGGCCCATCGTGGCTTCCTCGGCTGCCGCCATTTCTCCATGGCCAACGAGTACCTGCAGCGCCGCGGCCAGGCCCCGATCGACTGGTCGCTGCCGCCGCGCTCGGCGCTCTGAGCGCCGGCGAGTGGCCGGGCCTGAACGCCGGGCAACGTTCCCCGTCCTGAATGGGCCTCCGGAACGGCGCGTTCAGCTCCGCTTGACCGGAATCGGCAGGTTTTCAGTGGGTAATTGCTTGAATTCCAAGGGATTGTGAATCCCGAAAAGCGTGCTCGCCACTGTCATCAAATCGCGCTACGGTAGGGTTCTGTTTGGGACCAGTGTTGCATCAATAGGATGCTGGAACTTTTTCCTCCTTTAGCAGTCCAAATCCCGGACTGCTAAGATGGGTGCCTATGAGCCAGAACACCTCTACTGCCCTTGTGGCAAACAATCTCCCGATTCCCAGTGCGCTCGGTTCGCTGGACGCCTACATCGGTGCCGTGCACCAGATTCCGGTGCTGTCGGTCGATGACGAACAGGACCTGGCCCGTCGCTTCCGCGACGGCAACGATCTGGACGCCGCCCGCGAGCTGGTGCATTCGCACCTGCGCTTCGTGGTGCACGTGGCCCGCGGCTACAACGGCTACGGCCTCGCCCTGGGCGACCTGATCCAGGAAGGCAACATCGGCCTGATGAAGGCGGTCAAGCGCTTCGACCCGGACATGGGCGTGCGCCTGGTCTCCTTCGCCGTGCACTGGATCCGTGCCGAAATGCACGAGTTCATCCTGAAGAACTGGCGCATCGTGAAGGTCGCCACCACCAAGGCGCAGCGCAAGCTGTTCTTCAACCTGCGCAAGTCGAAGACGCGCCTGGGCTGGATGAACGCGGCGGAAGTCAGCGCGGTGGCCAAGGATCTGAACGTGTCCGAGCGCGAGGTCATGGAAATGGAGTCGCGCCTGTCCGGCCGCGATATCGGTTTCGATGCGCCGTCCGACGAGGACAACGAACACGCACCGCCGTCGCCGGCTGCGTTCCTGGTTGCCGATGATGAAGACCCGTCGATGGCCTACGAGCGCGAGGACAACGAAGACAACCAGATGCAGCTGCTGCGCGAAGGCCTGGCCGAATTGGATGCGCGTTCGCGTGACATCATCCGCCGCCGTTGGCTGGATGCCGACAGCAAGGTGACGCTGCAGGAACTGGCAGACGAGTACGGCGTGTCGGCCGAACGCATCCGCCAGGTCGAGGCGAATGCCCTGAAGAAGATGAAGGCGCTGTTCACCGCGTAAGGCATGGATCTTAGGTTCGGTTCCTATTTCCGGAACCCGTTCTGATGAAATGCCCCGGCGTTGGTCGGGGCTTTTTTTGTTCGGCCGGCATGGCAGTTGGTAATGCAGGCCGCTGATCGGCTGCTTCAGTAGTACCAGCCCATGGCTGGCAGTCATGCGCTTCCGGTGGCCGTTCAAGCCCTCGCGAGGTTCATAGCCAAGGGCCTGGTCCAATTCAGAATGGTCCCTTTGGCCTCAGTCCTGGAGTTGGACTCCGATGACTGCCTTCCTGTGCTATGAATGCCAAGCCTTGCTTCAAGGCTCTTTCATGGATTGGAATGATGCGCAGGTTCGGGAAAACTGCAGGCGGTGTGTCCACCCGCTTCGGGGCATTTGAAGGTCGAACTCGCAAGCTTGGTGTCATAGGCGCCTGGCTGTGCTGCTTGCTGCTGATGGGCCTTGGCCTGTCACCATCCGCAATCGCCCAGACAACGATCACATACATTCACACTGATGCCCTCGGCTCGGTTGTGGCCGAAAGCGATGCCAACGGCAACGTCATCAAACGATATGACTACGAGCCCTACGGGGCCGTGGTAGGCGGTCAGGTCACGGATGGACCTGGGTACGCCGGACATGTGAGTGACTCGGCCACAGGGCTGAGCTACATGCAACAGCGCTACATGGATCCACAATTGGGTGTGTTTTTGTCAGTGGACCCAGTCACCGCTCACCAAAAGCCAGTTGAGCAGTTCAATAGGTATCGGTACGCGAACGGGAATCCCTACAGGTTCGTCGATGCGGATGGAAGGCAGGCCGCAGAGCGATTCGTTGAGCAGCATCGGAGGGATATTGCTGCCGGAAATGGCGCCGTATACGAGCCGATGAGACCGGCCGCAATCGCTGTTACAGCGGCAATGGCTGCCCCAGTGCTGATCGAAGCTGGCATGGTTGCGATGGCCAATCCAAGTGTCATATCAGCAGCTACCAGTATCGCTGCTGATATCGCAGGAGTTACAGGTGCCGGTGGAGCAGGTGTGGCGGCATCCAATGCTCTGAGTGTTGAAGGTCGGGCACTTCTGAATTCCCGACCTGTGGGAAGTGCACTCAAAGCCGACGCTGGGCACAATTCGGCGACCTTTATGCGAGAGACGGCTGCAGAAGCGGGTGTTCATACTCCGTTGACAGGGGGTGACGGCGTGGTCCGCACTCTGACGCAGCTGCCAGGTGAACTCAATGGAAAGGCCGGTCGATTTGAATACATAGTCGACAAGGCTGGCGACTTGACCCATCAAAGATTTGTGGAAGGTGGCAGCATGAACGGAATACCAAACAAGAAGTGAGTGTCCATGAGAACGTATGACTCTATTCAACCCTATGGACCCTGGAATCAGACCGAGGTGGCATGGGCACTGGGGCGCCATCTGATTGACTTTGAGGTTGTGAAGCACTGCGCGTCGGAGCAGAAGGAACTGGAAGGGAAGTTCAATCTGAACGCCTTGATTGAAAGGCTTGAAGGGGTTCTTCCCGATGAGCGTAATAGCGTAGCTGCGCAGTTGGCGGCATTCGATAAGAACTCAAACGAGGATGAGATTCTCAGAAGATGGCTTGTTGCATTTCTCGCGGACGCCTACGCCAAGCGCGATGAGATTGCTGATCCGCTCGGAGAGGTTGAGAGGATCTACGCTGATTTTGATTACCCGGAGTCTCTGGAGAGCTTTGTCAGGTACATGCCAGCTTCTGATGGGTATGATCCGTCCGCTCACTCACATGAGCAGAACGTTGCGCGGCTCTTCGAGAACTGGAAACGTTATCTTGACTCGGCGAAATAGCGGATTCAATCAGCGTAATTTCCTTCGCTTGACGTGCGTCGCCTCTTCCCGAAGCGCACCGTCCCGGCTTCCATGCCGAGGACGGTGAAGACTCCCAGAATCCGTGATCTGGTTCCATGCAGGAGGCTGCGTGGTGGATCTATCAGGCCTTACCCCTCACGCGCGATCGCGCGCCAGCCGATGTCGTTGCGGTGGAACTCGTTGGCCCAGCTCACCTTGGCCACGCCGGCATAGGCCTTCGTCTGCGCATCACGCACGCTGTCGCCCAGTGCGGCCACGCACAGCACGCGGCCGCCGGCACTGACCACCTGGCCCTGCGCATCCAATGCCGTACCGGCATGGAACACCTTGGCGCTGGCCGGCACGTCGCCGAGGCCGGAAATCACATCACCGGTGATCGGCGATTCCGGGTAGGGCTTCGCGGCCAGCACCACGCCCAGTGACGGGCGCGCATCCCACTGCGCTTCTACCTGGTCCAGGCGGCCATCAATCGCCGCTTCCACCAGCTCGACCAGGTCCGACTGCAGGCGCAGCATCACCGGCTGGGTTTCCGGATCGCCGAAGCGCACGTTGAATTCAATTACCTTCGGCGCGCCGCTGGCATCGATCATCAGGCCGGCGTAGAGGAAACCGGTGAACGGGATGCCGTCGGCGATCATGCCCTGCACGGTCGGGTTCACCACTTCGCGCATCACGCGTGCATGCACCTCCGGCGTCACTACAGGCGCCGGCGAGTACGCGCCCATGCCACCCGTGTTGGGGCCGGTGTCGCCGTCGCCGACGCGCTTGTGGTCCTGCGAGGTGGCCATCGGCAGCGCATGCACGCCGTCCACCATCGAAATGAAGCTGGCTTCCTCGCCATCGAGGAATTCCTCGATCACCACGCGGGCGCCGGCATCGCCGAACGCGTTGCCGGAGAGCATGTCACGCACCGCGTCTTCGGCCTCGGCCAACGTCATTGCGACGATCACGCCCTTGCCGGCGGCGAGGCCATCGGCCTTGACCACGATCGGCGCACCCTTCTCGCGGATGTAGGCCAGGGCAGCGTCCACGTCGGTGTGCACGGCATAGAACGCGGTGGGGATGTTGTGGCGGGCCAGGAAGTCCTTGGCGTAGGCCTTGCTGCCTTCCAGCTGCGCGGCGGCGGCGGTCGGCCCGAAGATGCGCAGGCCGGCGGCGCGGAAGCGGTCGACCACGCCGGCCACCAGCGGTACTTCCGGGCCGACCACGGTCAACGCCACGCCTTCGGCCTGGGCCAGCGCCAGCAGGCTGTCGATATCGGTCACCTTCACCGCCACGTTGCGGCACTTGTCTTCGCTGGCGGTACCGGCGTTGCCGGGCGCCACGATCACTTCGGTGACACGGGAGGACTGGGCCAGCTTCCATGCCAGGGCGTGTTCGCGGCCGCCAGAGCCGATGACGAGGATCTTCATGGGACAGGGTTCTCGGGTGCGGAAAAGAAAAGCCGGGCAGGGCCCGGCTTGGTGATGCGGATCAGTGGCGGAAGTGGCGCACGCCGGTGAACACCATGGCCAGGCCATGTTCGTCGGCGGCGGCGATCACTTCGGCATCGCGCATCGAACCGCCCGGCTGGATGACCGCCTTGATGCCGGCGGCAGCGGCGGCATCAATGCCATCGCGGAACGGGAAGAACGCATCGGAGGCCATCACCGAACCTTCCACCACCAGGTTCGCATCGGCGGCCTTGATGCCGGCGATGCGGGCCGAGTACACGCGGCTCATCTGCCCGGCACCGACACCGATGGTGCGGTTGTCCTTGGCATAGACGATCGCGTTGGACTTGACGAACTTGGCTACCTTCCAGGCGAACAGCAGGTCGGTGAACTGCTTGTCGGTCGGCGCCAGCTTGCTGACCACCTTCAGCTCGTCGCGGGTCATGCCGCGGTTGTCCGACGACTGCAGCAGCAGGCCCGAGCCGACGCGCTTGCTGTCGAAGTTGTTCAGGCCATCGCCATGCGGGATGCGCAGCACGCGCACGTTGGCCTTCTTCTGCGCGTACTCCAGCGCGGCCGGCTCGTAGTCCGGGGCAATCAGCACTTCCACGAACTGGCGGTCCAGGATCACCTTGGCGGTGGCGGCGTCCAGCGGCGTGTTGAAGGCGATGATGCCGCCGAAGGCGCTGGTCGGGTCGGTGGCGTAGGCCAGCTCGTAGGCATCGCCGTTGCCGGCACCGACGGCCACGCCGCACGGGTTGGCGTGCTTGACGATGACGCAGGCCGGCGCATCGAACTGGCGCACGCATTCCCACGCCGCGTCAGCATCGGCCAGGTTGTTGTAGCTCAGTTCCTTGCCCTGCAGTTGCTGGAACGTGGCCAGCGTGCCCGGCACCGGGTACAGGTCGCGGTAGAACGCGCCGCTCTGGTGCGGGTTTTCGCCGTAGCGCAGGTCCATCACCTTCACGAAGGTCGAGTTCATCTGTGCCGGGTACTCGGCACGCACCGGCACGGCGGCGTCGGTGGCGGTGACCGCCGACAGGTAGTTGCTGATCGCCGCATCGTACTGGGCGACGCGGTTGAACGCGGCCACCGAGAACGCGAAGCGGGTTGCAGCCGTCAGCTGGCCGTCGTTGGCCGCCAGCGAGGCCAGCAGCTCGGGGTACTGCGACGGGTCGGTGGCCACTGCCACGCGGGCGAAGTTCTTGGCCGCCGAACGCAGCATGGCCGGGCCGCCGATGTCGATGTTCTCGACCGCGTCGGCCAGGGTGCAGTCGGCCTTGGCGGTGACCGATTCGAATGGGTACAGGTTCAGCACCAGCAGGTCGATGGCGCCGATGCCGTGCTCGGCCATCACCGCGTCATCCAGGCCGGAGCGGCCCAGCAGGCCGCCGTGCACCATCGGGTGCAGGGTCTTGACCCGACCGTCCATCATTTCCGGGAAACCGGTGACCTCGGCCACGTCCTTCACGGCCAGGCCCGCCTCGCGGATCGCCTTGGCGGTGCCGCCGGTGGACAGCAGCTCCACGCCGCGTGCCGCCAGCGCAGTGGCCAGCTCGACCAGACCGGTCTTGTCGGAAACGGAGAGGAGGGCCCGGCGGACGGGCAACAGATCAGCAGTCATGGGACGGAATCGGCAGCGGAGCGGGGCCGATATTGTAGGCGGTGGGGGCCGGTGGCGGGCGCCGCAGGGGCAGATTTGCCGTGGCAGTTGACGTAAAGGCGGGTCGGGCACATCGATCCGGCCCGATCCGGGGGCTGGGCTGCGGACCGGAGCAGGGTTGTTGGAATCTGCCAACGATGGGGTAGGCTGTGCCCCGCACTGCCAAGGATCAGCGGGTACGGATCATGTCGATCTACGCATTGAAAGGACGTTTCCAGGACCTGTTGCGTCCGGCCGTACGCGGTCTGTTCCGCATGGGGATCACTGCCAATACGGTGACCGTGGCCGCTGCCTTGGTCTCGCTGCTGGTGGCCGCGGCCGTGTGGTGCTGCGCGCCTGCCCAGCCTCTGCTGTACCTGCTGCTGCCGTTGTGGATGCTGCTGCGCATGGCGCTCAACGCGGTGGACGGCATGCTGGCGCGCGAATTCGGCCAGCAATCGCGGCTGGGCGCCTATCTGAACGAATTGTGCGATGTGATCGCCGATGCGGCGCTGTACCTGAGCCTGCTCAGCGTACCCGGCGTGCGCCCGGAGGCGCTGTGGCTGCTGGCCTGGACGGCGGCGCTGAGCGAGTACGCCGGCGTGCTGGGGCTGATGGTCGGTGCCAGCCGCCGCTATGACGGCCCGATGGGCAAGAGCGACCGCGCCTTCGTGATCGGTGCGCTGGGCTTGCTGCTGGCCTTCGGCTGGGGCGGTGCACTGACGGCCAGCGGCGTGGCTGCAGCCATGGCAGTGTTGTGCGTGCTGACGATGATCAACCGCGTCCGTCGCGGACTGCGGGAAGCGGCGGTTTCGCCGAATTAATCAAGCAGATACAAAAAGACAATCAGGAGATTGCATGCGTCAGGCGCAGGAACGGGAATTCCACAGCTTCGACCAGGTACCGCTGTTCTACCGGTACTGGGCGGGCACCACCGCAACCCCGGCCACCAAGGCCATCGTGCTGCTGCACCGCGGCCACGAGCACTCCGGCCGGGTCACCCACCTGGTCGATGAGCTGGACCTGCCCGACACCGCCTTCTTCGCCTGGGATGCGCGCGGCAATGGCCGTTCGTTGGGCGCACGTGGCGATGCACCGGGCTTCCCGGCGCTGGTGCGCGACCTCGATAGCTTCATTGCCCATATCGGTGCCGAGCACGGCATCGCGGTGGAAAATATCGTGGTGATCGCGCAGAGCGTGGGCGCGGTGGTCGCCGCGACCTGGGTGCACGATTACGCGCCGCGCCTGCGTGCGCTGGTGATGGCTTCGCCGGCGTTCAAGGTGAAGCTGTACGTGCCGTTCGCGCGCCCGGGCCTGGCCTTGATGCAGAAGCTGCGCGGCAACTTCTTCGTCAACAGCTATGTCAAGCCGCAGTGGCTGACCCATGATCCGGCGCGGGTGGAAAGCTACCGTACCGATCCGCTGATCACCCGGCCGATCTCGGTGCGCGTGCTGCTGGGCCTTTACGAAGCGGCTGACCGCATCGTCGCCGATGCGCAGGCCATCAGCGTGCCGGTGCAGCTGCTGGTGTCCGGTTCGGACTTCGTGGTGCACCGTGGCCCGCAGGATCGCTTCTATGAACGCCTGTCCAGCCCGATCAAGGAGCGGGTGCATCTGCCGGGCTTCTTCCACGACACGCTGGGCGAGCGCGATCGGGCACCAGCACTGGCGCGCATCCGCAGCTTCATCCAGGCGCGTTTTGCCGAGCCGCTGCGCGAACTGCCGCGGCGTGACGCGCACCGTCATGGACCGACCTTCGAGGAATCAGAGATCCTGGCGTGGCCACCCGAACGCAACAGCCTGGCCGACCTGCGCTGGCGCGTGGTGCGCGGCGGCCTGCGCTTCGGTGGCACGCTGTCCGAAGGCATTGCGCTGGGCCTGCAGACCGGTTTCGATTCCGGCAGCACGCTCGACTACATCTATCGCAACGAAGCGCGCGGCAAGGGCCCGCTGGGCCGCATGGTCGACCGCAATTACCTGGACGCAATCGGCTGGCGCGGCATCCGCATCCGTGGCCAGCACCTGCAGGAACTGCTGCGCGATGCTGCCCAGCGCCTGCGCGGGCAGGGCACGCCGGTGCGCGTGCTGGACGTGGCCGCCGGCCATGGCCGCTATGTGCTGGAAGCGCTGGGCCAGGGCGAACAGCGCGCCGACCGCATCGTGCTGCGTGATTTCAGCGATCTGAACGTGACCCAGGGCCAGGCCTTGATCGAGCGCCTCGGTGCAGCCGACATCGCCCACTTCGAGCAGGGCGATGCGTTCGATCCGGCGCAACTGGCGGCGGTGGACCCGGCGCCTACGCTGGCGGTGGTATCGGGCCTGTACGAACTATTCCCCGACAACGACGCCGTGCTGCGCTCGCTGCAGGGCATCGCCGCAACCGTACCGGTGGGCGGCTACCTGGCCTACACCGGCCAGCCCTGGCACCCGCAGCTGGAATTCATCGCCCGCGCGCTGACCAGCCATCGAGGCGGCGCCGCGTGGGTGATGCGCCGCCGTACCCAGCAGGAGATGGATGAGCTGGTGCGCCTGGCCGGGTTCGAGAAGGTGGCGCAGCGCATCGATGACTTCGGCATCTTCACCGTGTCGCTGGCGCGCCGGACCGCGTGATGGCGACGCTGGCCGCAACCCCGTTGGCCGTGGAAGGGCGCCCTTGGCGGCGCGCCCTGCTGTGGTTGGCGCTGCTGGGTCCGTTCTTCTTTGCCAGCTACGGCTTCGCCAACTGGATGGCCGGCCGCCACGCTACGCTGCCGGTGATGGCGTTCGCCTGGGAGACGCGCATCCCGTTCGTGCCGTGGACGATCGTGCCGTACTGGTCGATCGACCTGTTCTATGCGGTCTCGTTCTTCCTGTGCCGTCAGCGCCTCGAACTGGACCGGCACGCGCTGCGGCTGCTCAGTGCACAGCTGATCGCGGTGACCTGTTTCCTGCTGTGGCCACTGCGCTTCAGCTTCGAGCGGCCGGAGATCGGCGGCGTGTTCGGTTGGCTGTTCGATGTGCTGCTGGGTTTCGACAAGCCGTTCAACCAGGCGCCGTCGCTGCACATCGTGCTGCTGATCGTGCTGTGGGTGAAGTTCGCGCAGTATCTGCACGGCGTGTGGCGTTGGGTGCTGCATGTGTGGGCGTTGCTGATCGGCGTCTCGGTGCTGACCACGTTCCAGCACCATTTCATCGATATCCCGACCGGCCTGCTGGCCGGCTGGCTGTGCGTCTGGCTGTGGCCCGAGCAGGGCACGCCGCCACTGCGGGCCTGGCGCACGGCGCGTGATCCAAAGCGCTGGCGTCTGGCCTCTTTCTACCTGCTGGGCGCGGGGGTGCTGCTGGTGCCGGTGGTGGTGCTGGGGGGCACGGCGCTTTGGCTGCTGTGGCCGGTGGTGTCGCTGCTGCTGGTGGCGCTGGCCTATGCCGGGCTGGGTACGGCGGTGTTCCAGAAACGCGCCGATGGTCGCCTGACCGTGGCCGCGCGCTGGCTGCTGGCGCCGTACCTGGGTGCAGCCTGGATCAATTCGCGGCTATGGACGCGGCGTGTGCCGCAGCCGGTGCCGGTGATGGACGGCGTGTGGCTGGGGCGCATTCCCGACGGCGCGTTGCCGCCGCCACTGTCGGGCGTGGTGGATGCCTGTGCCGAGCTGTCCTGCCGCGCGCCAGGCGCGGCGTACGCCAGTGTGCCGATGCTGGACCTGGTAGTGCCCACGCCGGAGCAGCTGCGCGAGGCAGTCGAGGCCATCGAGCGGCTCCATGCGCACGGACCGTTGCTGGTGTGCTGTGCGCTGGGCTATTCGCGCAGTGCGGCCAGCGTGGCCACCTGGCTGCTGCGCAGCGGTCGTGCGGCCGATGCTGACGCTGCGGTCGCGATCGTGCGTGTGGCACGCCCCGGCATCGTGCTGGGCGCGGCGCATCTGCATGCCATCACCGCTGCAGCAGGAGCGCGCGCATGAGCACCGTTCCCGATCTGGCGACCATGCAGCTGCTGCTGCGGCAGGGGCGTTGGCCGGCATGCCTGTCGCTGGGCCTGTTGCTGGTGGCGTTGCTGCTGCTCGGCATCGAGACGGGGCTGGCGATGATCGCTGCCGGGCTGTTGCTGCTCAGTGTTGCCGCGGGCATCGCACAGGCCTACCACGCGTGGCGTGTGGGGCTGGATGCCGATCTGCTGCAGCTGCTGCGCGATGAGGGCCTGCACGACGAAGCCGCCGCGCGCCGCACCGATCAGCTGCTGCACGACAGTGGCCTGCGCCGTGCCTCGCCCGCTGCACAACTGCGCGGCTGGGATGCGCGTTGGGCCGGCATGCGCCGCCTGCTGCTGCGCCAGTACCTGCTGACCGCAGTGCAGTTCGTACTGCTGGTGGTGGCCGTGTTGTGGCCGCAGACGTGAACGGGAGGGACCGATGCTTGCCGAACTGATTGCCCGCGCCTGCAGTGGCGCGATCCATGTGGTGACCGGCGCCCGCGCGCTGTGGATCGGCTGTGCGCCGTCCAGCGAGCGTCGCGTGTACTACGGCAACCATGCCAGCCATGGTGACTTCGTGCTGATCTGGTCGTCGATGCCACCGGCATTGCGACGGCAGGTGCGCCCGGTGGCCGCGGCCGAATATTGGCAGCGCGACGGCCTGCGTCGCTACCTGATCGACGCGGTGTTCAACGGTGTGCTGGTCGAGCGCGAGGCCGGGCATCGTCAGCAGGATCCGCTGCAGGTACTGCGCGAGGCCGTGGACGAAGACTGCTCGCTGATCCTGTTTCCGGAAGGCACGCGCAATGTGGGCGATGAGCCGCTGCTGCCGTTCAAGAGCGGCATCTACCACCTGGCACGGCAACGACCGGAACTGGAGTTCGTGCCGGTGTGGATCGACAACCTGAAGCGGGTGATGCCCAAGGGCCGGTTCCTGCCGCTGCCGCTGCTGTGCACGGCCACCTTCGGTACGCCGCTGCGGCTGCAGGCTGACGAGGACAAGGCCGCCTTCCTGGCCCGCAGCCGACAGGCGCTGCTGGACCTGGCGCCGAATGGAGGTCGTGCATGAGTTTCGTGCTGGATGTATCTGGCGATCTGGCAACGCAGAGTGTCGGCCAGCAGACCGGCCTGCTGTTTGCCGGTGTGGGGGCGGTGCTGGTGCTGGCCACGCTGGTGGCCGAGACCCTGCGCTGGCGCCAGCGCGGCCAGCCCAGTGCAGTCATCGCCAACCTAGTGTCACGCATCCGCGCCTGGTGGGTGATGGCGATCGTGGTCGGGCTGGCGCTGTTCTTCGGACGTGCCGGGGTGATCGTGCTGTTCGCGATCATCTCGCTGTTCGCGTTGCGCGAGTTCATCACGCTGGCGCCGACCCGCTCGGGCGACTACTACGCGCTGCTGGCCGCGTTCTACATCGTCCTGCCGTGGCAGTACTACCTGGTGTGGATCGACTGGTACGGCATGTACACGCTGCTGATTCCGGTCTATGCGTTCCTGTTCCTGCCGATCCTGTCGACCATCGGCGGTGATACCACGCACTACCTGGAGCGGACCGCGAAGGTGCAGTGGGGCCTGATGATCTGCGTGTTCTGCATCTCGCACGTGCCGCTGCTGCTGAACCTGCACGTGCCGGGCTACGATCCGGCGCGCAACGTATTGCTGTTCGCTTTCCTGGTGATCGTGGTGCAGTCCTCGGACGTGCTGCAGTACATCTGGGGCAAGCTGCTGGGCAAGCATCTGATTGCGCCGAAGCTGTCGCCATCGAAGACGGTGGAGGGCTTCGTCGGTGGCGTGCTGAGTGCCAGCGCGCTGGGCGCAGCGCTGTGGTGGATCACCCCGTTCACGCCGCTGCAGGCGTTCGGCCTGTCGCTGCTGATCAACCTGATGGGGTTCTGGGGCGGCCTGGTGATGTCGGCGATCAAGCGTGATCGTGGCATCAAGGACTGGGGCCACATGATCGAGGGCCATGGTGGCATGCTCGACCGGCTGGATTCGGTGTGCTTCGCCGCGCCGGTGTTCTTCCACGTGGTGCGGTATTACTGGAAGGCGGGCGGCGGCGGTTGATTCTGCCGGCTTCCATCCACGCATGGCGTGGATCTACCGGTAGTGCCGGCCGCTGGCCGGCAACTGCAACATCGTGCCATCGTGCATCATTGGGTTGCCCGCCAGCGGCTGGCGCCACCCAGGCGCGCGCTTACGCGCTGATGCCGTATTCCTTCAGCTTCTTGCGCAGGGTGGCACGGTGGATGCCCAGCATCGCCGCGGCGCGGCTCTGATTGCCTTCGCAGTGGTTGAGCACTTCCACGAACAGCGGGATCTCCATCTCGCGCAGCACGATCTCGTAGACATCGTCCGCATCGCAGCCATCAAGGTCACGCAGGTAGCGGCGCACGGACTGGGCGACGTGTTCACGCAGCGGTGGCCGGGGAGCGCCACGACTGTTGTCAGGACGAGAAAGGACAGCGTTCAAGGGGGTTCCCGATTCGGTTGGCCCGTGCGCGCGGAGCGCGCGGCCGGACGAGGTGGTGGCGGCCAGTCTAGCGCGAGCGTGCCCGGCCTGCCACGGCTGGTCGCCTGCCCCCGGTCAGAGAAAGTCGAAGGTGAATGCGACGGTGGACGCAGCGGGCTCCTGTACCCGGAACGCGACGCGCGCGCTCTGGCCCGGTTCCAGCAGGGCTGCGCCGGGGTTCTCACCCAGGTATTGCGCGGGCGTGAACACGCCGCTGCCGATCACCCGGCCATCGGCATCGGACAATGACAGCCGCAGGTCCGGCCACGCCTGTGCCCAGCGCGCATCATTGCGGATGCTGGCCTGCACTTGCAGCACGCCGGCCTGGCCTGGCAAGGGGCGGATCTCGCGGCTGGTCATGGTGAACGCAGCGGGCTCGTGCCAGGCGGGCAGGCTGCAGCGCAGCACGCCACACAGTGCACCCAGCCATGCGCGGTTGCCGGCGTCGGCAGCCAGCCGCGCACGGTCGGCCAGCACACTCTGCAGGACCAGCAACAACGCCAGCCCGGCGACCAGCAGCCAGTGCCAGCGGGGGGCTGGCTGCGTGCGCTGGCGTGCGCTGCCGAGGAAGCTGGGGGCATCGCTGGCGACCGCTGTTGCCTGCACCGCGGCCAGCGCCGGTTCGATGGCTGCAGCTTCAGCAACGATGACAGCGTCATCGTCGTGTCGCATTTGTGTGGCCGGTGGTTGCGCCAGATTGCTGGGCTCGGCCTGCACCTGCTCCACAGGCGTTGTCTGCCCGGTTTGATCCTGCATGCGCGGATCGGACGCAGGCGCAACCTCACCTTCCGGGGTCTTGCGCAGGAAGGTGGCCAGGGGGCGGCGGGGTGGGTTCGGCTCGGACATGCTCAGGGCGCGGGCTCGGATCCAGCGGTCATTCAACCACGATCAGGCGCGGCGCACGCCAGTGATGCGCATCCAGTCGCCGTCCTGGGTGGCCTGCAGATCATCGAACCAGGCCGCGTAGCGCTGCAGCAGTTCGCCTTCCTGGCCATGCAGGATGCCGGACAGGGCGATGCGGCCGCCGGCGGCGACGCGTGCGGCCAGCAGTTCGGCCAGCGCATCCAGCGCCGAGGCGAGGATGTTGGCGACCACGATCGGATAGGTCGCGGCCGGCTCGTCCTGCGGCAGGTACACGTGCATGCGGGCCTGTTCGCCGTTGCGCTCGGCATTGTCGGCGGTGGCGACCAGCGCCTGCGGATCGTTGTCCACGCCGATGGCTTCAGCGGCGCCCAGCTTCAGCGCGGCCAGTGCAAGGATGCCCGAGCCGCAACCGAAGTCGAGCACGCGCTGGCCCTGCAGCAGGCCATCCATGGCCAACTGGTCCAGCCAGCGCAGGCACAGTGCGGTGGTCGGGTGGGTACCCGAACCGAACGCCAGGCCCGGGTCCAGCCGTACCACGGCGGCGTCGGCGGCCTGTGCGGCGTCGGGCAGTTCGTGATTCCACGGCACGATCCAGGTACGGCTGCCGAAATCCATCGGCTGGAACTGGTCCAGCCAGGCGCGTTCCCAGTCTTCATCCTCGACCGCGCGGAAGCTGCCGCTGCTCCAGTCCAGTTCTGGATCGAAGGATTCCAGTGCGGCCAGCAGCAACAGCGCGTTGCTGTCGGCGGGGAACAGCGCGCTCAGCACCAGGGTGTCCCACAGCGGGGTCTCGCCCACGCCTGGTTCGAGAATGGCCTGTTCGTTGCTGGTATCGGCCTCGGCATCGAGCAGGGTCACGGCCAGTGCACCCACGTCCTCCAGCGCATTTTCATAGCGGGGCTGGGTGGCTTCGGTGCAGCGCAGGGTCAGTTCCAGGAACGGCATGGTGGTGGGGGCAATCGCGGGAAAGGGGGCCATGCTAGACCATCGGAGCGTCTCCGTATTGCCTGAGATGCTGTGCCTGGATGAACGAAGCCCGTTCAGACAGGCCCGTCGGGCCTTGCTAAACTTCGTGCTTTCCTGTGTGCCGTATCGCCCGCCGCCGCCGATGGCCTTCGCTCCTACCCTGAAAACCTGGTTGCTCGTGCTGCCGGCCGTGGCCGTGCTGGGCGTGGCCGGTTATCGGGCCAGCGGCCATGCTCCGGCTTCTTCGGTAGCCTCGGCGGATCTGGCGGTTGGGGGGGCGGCCACTGACAGTGCGGCACCGCTGCCGGTGATGCCGGAGGCGCTCGCGCGCCGGCTGGCACCCTTCGAGCGTGGCGGTGCATTGCCGTCCGGGCTGCCCCTGGATATCCGCGCTGATCTCGAAGAGGCCACCGACCTCTACGCCTATGCGCAGCGTTTGCGTGCGCAGGCGGACGAAGGCAATCACGAGGCGCGCTGGATGCTCAGCCGTGTCTACGACTATTGCGCGCAGTATGCGGTCGATCCGGGTGGCTACCGCCTGGACAACAACGTGCTGGCCGGATTGGGCCTGACTGCCGCACCGGCGATGGTGCAGGCGCGCGAACGCGTCGCGCAGCGTTGCGGCGGGTTCGTGCCGGGCGACAAGCTGGGCACGGCCCTGGTGCTGTCCGAACGGCGCAAGGCGGCTGCACAGGGCAACCTGGCTGCCGAGGCTGCGCTGTTCGCCGAGGGCGAACCGCTGCAGGACAGCCCCGAGTACCGCCGTGACCTGGTTGAACGGGTGCGCACCTCGCGTGACCCGGAGGCCTTCATGGCCATCGCACCGGGGATGGGCGTGCGTGCCTCGGGTGACCGCGCGCTCAGCGGGCTGGTGGCGGGCGAGCAGCTGAGTGAACTCGCATGGCGGCTCGCGGCCTGCGAACTCGGTCTACCGTGTGGGGCAGACAGTGTGCTGGTCAACAGTTTTTGTGCGAACGGAGGGATCTGTTCGCAGGATGGTACGCAGGATTTCCGGGATTTCGTGTATGACGCTGCGGTATCGCGGCAGGGCGCTGGGAAGATGAAGGAATGGATCAAGCGATTGGTTGGAAAGAGGAACGAGCAATGAACTACCGCCGATTCCTGCACGGGGCCAAGTTCTGGTTCTGGGTGGCCCTGTTCGTGGCCTACTCGGCCGGCGCCGTTGGCCTGTTGATGATCGATACCTATGAAGATCGCTACCGGCATCTGTCGAAGGTGGAACTGACTACTGTGAAGGCGCAGGAAGACGTGCGCCGTGCCGGTGCCAGCCAGGTGGCTGCGGTCTATCGGGCGCAGAGCGGCATGCCGTTTGCGTCGCTGCCGGCGGGCAGCACCTTCCAGGTGGTGTGGCCGGATGGTTCGACCGAGACCATGGTGATCGTCGACCCGACCTCGCCCAACGGCGTGCGTCCGCTGGCGAACTCGCAGATCCCGGCCGAAGCTGCCGACAAGCGCTGATGCGCCTGCTGTAGCACCGGGCATGGGCTCGGCGCTGCAGCAATGGAAAAGGGCGGGGATATCCCCGCCCTTTTCATGTCCAGCACGCGGCGCCGATCAGGTCAGTGCGATCGGCTTGTTCTTGCGCTCGGCAAGACGCTTTTCCAGGTAGTGGATGTTCTGGCCACCGGCCTGGAAGCCCTTGTCGCGCATGATCCGCTGCTGCAGCGCGACGTTGGTCTTGATGCCATCGACCACCATTTCGCTCAGTGCCACGCGCATGCGGGCAATGGCGGTTTCGCGGTCCGGGCCGTGCACGATCAGCTTGCCGATCATCGAGTCGTAGTTCGACGGCACGCGGTAGCCACTGTAGATGTGGGTGTCCACGCGCACGCCGGGACCGCCCGGCGGATGGAAGCCGGTGATGGTGCCCGGGCTCGGCACGAAGGTTTCTGCATCCTCGGCGTTGATACGGCATTCGATGGCATGGCCGGTCAGCACCACGTCACTCTGCTTGATCGACAGCTTCTGGCCGGCGGCGATCTTCAGCTGCTCGGCCACCAGGTCGATGCCGGTGACCATTTCGGTGACCGGATGCTCCACCTGGATGCGGGTGTTCATCTCGATGAAGTAGAAGCGGCCGTCCTCGTACAGGAACTCGAAGGTGCCGGCGCCGCGGTAGCCGATGCGGATGCAGGCTTCCACGCACACCTTGCCGATCTGCTCGCGCTGCTCGGCGGTGATGCCCGGTGCCGGCGCTTCTTCCACCACCTTCTGGTGGCGGCGCTGCATCGAGCAGTCACGCTCGCCCAGGTGGATGGCGTTGCCCTGGCCGTCGGCCAGCACCTGGATTTCCACGTGGCGCGGATTCTCCAGGAACTTCTCCATGTAGACCTCGCCATTGCCGAACGCGGCCTTGGCCTCGCTCTTGGTGGTTTCGATCGAGGTCTTCAGCGAGGCTTCGGCGTGCACCACGCGCATGCCGCGACCACCGCCACCGCCGGCCGCCTTGATGATGACCGGGTAACCGATCTCGCGGGCGATCTTGGTGTTGGCGACGATGTCATCACCCAGCGGGCCGCCCGAACCGGGCACGCACGGCACGCCGGCGGCCTTCATCGCGCGGATGGCCTCGACCTTGTCACCCATCATGCGGATGGTGTCGGCCTTGGGGCCGATGAAGATGAAGCCGGACTCCTCCACGCGTTCGGCGAAGTCGGCGTTCTCCGAAAGGAAGCCGTAGCCCGGGTGAATGGCCTGGGCGTCGGTGACTTCAGCGGCGGCGATCAGGGCCGGGATGTTGAGGTAGCTCTGCGGCGACGGCGCCGGACCGATGCAGACCGACTCGTCGGCCATGGCCACGTGCTTGAGGTTGCGGTCGACCGTGGAGTGCACGGCCACCGTGCGAATGCCGAGGGTGTGGCACGCGCGCAGGATGCGCAGCGCGATCTCCCCTCGGTTGGCGATGACGACTTTGTCGAGCATGGCGTGCCCCTCAGCCGATCACGAACAGCGGCTGGTCGAATTCGACCGGCTGGCCGTTCTCGCCGAGGATGGCGACGATGGTGCCGGACGTGTCGGCTTCGATCGGGTTGAACATCTTCATCGCTTCGATGATGGCCAGGGTCTCGCCTTCCTTGACCTGCTGGCCAACGGTGACGAAGGCCGGCTTGTCCGGGGCGGACGAGGCGTAGAAGGTGCCGACCATCGGCGAGCGCAGCACGTGGCCTTCCGGCAGTGCCGGGCCCGGCTTGGCGGTGCCGCCGGTGGAGGCTTCGGTCGGCGACTGCATCGGCATCGCCTGCGCCGCCGGAGCGGCCGGAGCGGCATACACCGGGGCGGCGACCGGGGCGGCGTAGCCGGCCACCGGCGCGCGCGACAGGCGCACCGACTCTTCGCCTTCCTTGATTTCGATCTCAGCCAGGTTCGACTCTTCCAGCAGGTCGATCAGCTTCTTGATTTTGCGCAGATCCATGAGGGCCTCTTTGGTTTCTTCTAGGTGAGGAGAGCGCCGTGGGCGCCCGGGTCGACAATCAGGTGGCGGATACCCGCAGCAGCGCCGCGTCCATCGCGTAGCGGTAGCTGTCGGCACCGAAGCCGCACACCACGCCCATCGCCTTGTCGCTGAAGTAGCTGTGCTGGCGGAACGGTTCGCGGGTATGCGGGTTGGACAGGTGGATTTCGATGAACGGCACCGCCACCGCCGCCAGCGCATCGCGCAAGGCCACTGAGGTGTGGGTGAACGCGGCGGGGTTGATAAGGATGAAGGCAGTGCCGTCGTTGCGTGCGGCCTGCACGCGGTCCACCAGTACATGCTCGGCGTTGGACTGCAGGCTCTCTACGGCGTGCCCGGCGGCCGAGGCCTGGGCAACCAGGGCCTGGTCGATGTCGGCCAGCGTGGTGTGGCCGTAGACCTCCGGCTCGCGGGTGCCGAGCAGGTTGAGGTTGGGGCCGTGCAGGACCAGCAGCTTCGCCATGGGATCCGGAAGACGGGAAAGGGCGGCAGTCTGGCGGAACCGGCGGATGCTGTCCAGTTCGGCGAAGTTTGCAGCGTTTCAATCGACCGTTTGAAATCTGCGGAAGCGCTTGCGGCCCTATGCGGGGCGGCGGATCAAGGCGCGCTGAATGCCGTGCGGGCGGGGGATGGATGCACGTAGGCCGACGATGGCGGCAAGGGCCACGCCGGGGGATCCGCGCCAAGCGCGGGCGACGGGGCCGGCGGTCAGTAGATCCACGCCATGCGTGGATGAAGGAAGTTCCATATGCAGCAAGCTACGCACCCACCGGAAAGGCGGGTCAGGTCTCCAGCGGCACCGTCGGCACCACGTTTGGGAACACCTCTTCCAGCGGTTCCGGCTGCCCGGGCTTCGGCGCCGGCCAGTTGTAGGCATTGACCGGCTGCGCGCGGTTCACCCACAACGCGTAATACAGATGATCGGCGCGGCCGTCCCCGGTGTTGGGATGGATCAGGATGGTCAGGCCCAGGCTGTTGAGCTGCAGCCAGGGCACCAGCACGGGGAGCAGGTCGTTGGTAAAGCCGAAATAGAACGAGGGCGTGACATGCGGCCCACGCGGCTCAAGGTTCCAGTTGCCCAGCTCCACCGGGAACCGCTCGGCGGCCCAGCGCCGTAGCAGCGCGGCCTTTTCGAAGCTGTCCTCATCGAAGTAGATGTGAGCGTGATAGCTCTTGATGTCGGTGTAGGCGCGTGGGGTCACGGGCAGGGTGGCCTCGCCGGGACGCACGCTGGCCGGGCGCGGGGTCGGTTCGCTGGCCGTGGCCTGGCCCCAGGGGCTGCGCCCTTCCGGTGCTGGCGGCACGATGGCCCGGAAGCCGGGGCGGCCAGGCTCGGTGGTGTTCACCGCGTCGTTGCCGCGCGGTGCTGCGGCGGCGGTCGAGGCACTGGCCAGGCCGCCAGCGGCCAGACCCGCCGAAGCGATCAGGCGTCGGCGTGCGGGCGAGAGCAGGTCGGCCCAGTGGGTGTCATCGTCGCCGGCATCGGTGAGGGTCTGCGGGTCCGGGTGCATGAAGGGCTCCGTGGCGGCATCGTGTGGGCAGGCAAGCACGCTCGGGCACCCGCATCCACAGCGTCCAATAAGCAGGGGGCATCACCTCATGCAGGTGCGCCCCGTTGTCGTTGAGCGTGGCCGCTGGGCGGGCTAGGGTGCAGGTCTGCCGCCCCGGAGCCCTTCCATGATCTCGCCCGATGCCGACACACAGCAAAAGCGCGCGTTTTTCCGCCAGCTGCACGCGCAGGGTTGCTTCGTGCTGCCCAATCCGTGGGACGTGGGCAGCGCCCGCTACCTGCAGCGGCAGGGCTTCCAGGCACTGGCCACGACCAGTGCCGGCTGCGCCTGGAGTGAAGGGCGGCCGGATGGGGCGGTTTCGCTGCAGGCCACACTGGAACATCTGCGGCTGATGGCGGCCGCGACACCGCTGCCGTTGAACGCCGATTTCGGTGATGGCTTCGGCGCCACGCCACAGGCAGTGGGCGAGGCGGTGGCGGCGGCCATCGACACCGGTATCGCGGCGCTGTCGATCGAGGACGCCAGCGGCGTGGCCAATGCGCCGCTGCGGCCGATCGGGCAGGCGGTCGAGCGACTGTGTGCAGCACGTGCGGCCATCGACCGCGCGGGGGGCGATGTGCTGCTGGTCGCGCGGGCCGAGAATTTCTTCGTTGGCGTGCCGGATCTGGAGGACACCCTGCAGCGCCTGCGCGCCTATGCCGAGGCCGGCGCCGATGTGCTGTATGCACCGGGCATCAGCACGCGCGAACAGATCAGCGCGGTGGTCGCCGCCGCGGGCTCGAAGCCGGTGAACCTGCTGGTGGGTGGACCGACACCGCTGAGCCTGCAGGACATCGCCGCACTCGGCGTGCGGCGGGTCAGCCTGGGCGGTGCGCTGGCGCGAGCTGCGTGGGGTGGGTTGATGCAGGCGACCCAGCCGATCGTGCAGGATGGACGCTTCGATGGCCTGCAGCAGGCGGCGTCCGGGTCTGCCTTGAACGCGTTGTTCCGGTAGCCCGCGCCCTGCATGGCGGGAAGGGCCGGCGACTACAACGCCTCGATCTCACGCTTGGGCAGGATCACGCCGGGTTCCAGCGCTGGCAGCAGCTGGCGAAGCAGGCGTGGATTGTCCTGCAGCCCCGTGCCGTCCAGATACGTCCACCCGGAACCGCCAACGCGGCGCACGGCCACCATGAACGTGGTGCTGCGCATCGGGGTTTCACGCACCCGTACCAGGGATTGGCGTGGCACGAAGCAGACTTCTTCCTCCCCGGCCGCATAGGTCCGGGTCGGCACACCGACGTCTTCGCTGATGACCACCACGCCGCCGCTGTGCTGCTTCTTCAGCGCATCGCGGGTGATCGCCTGGAAGGCCTCATCGCCGCCGGCCAGCCGCTTGAGGCTGGGATGCGTACGCTCGATGAGGAAGTCCGCATCGCCGCGGGCGTAGGCAGTCATCAGGGCGCGCACATCATCGCGCAGGGCCTTCGCGTCACTGGGACTGAGCTCACCCGCGAAGGCGGATGGCAGCAACAGCGACAGCAGCAGCGTCAGTATCGTCAGGGGCAGGCGTCGATCCATGTCCGGGTGTCCCACAGGGCATCGCTGCACTATACGTTGGACGCGAAAACAGCGTCCCATCAGTGGCGCTGGCTTCCCCGGAATCGATACTTACCATTGGTAGGTATTGATGTCTGGAGATCCCCATGCACAGCCTCATTGTCATCGCCCACCCTGAGCCCGGTTCACTGACCCACGCGATGGCGCGTCGCATCGGTGATGCCATTGCCGCGGCCGACACCGGCAACACCGTGGCCTATGCCGACCTGATGGCCGAAGGCTTCGATCCGCGCTTCAACCCGCAGGACCAGGCGTTGTTCCGCAGCACCGGCGCGGTACCCGCCGATGTCGCTGCCGAGCACGCGAGGCTGGATGCCACCGATACGCTGGTGCTGGTGTTCCCGTTGTACTGGTGGTCGTTCCCGGCGCTGCTGAAAGGCTGGATCGACCGTGTGTTCACCAACGACTGGGCCTACGCGCAGGACGCGCAGGGCAGGCTGGTGAAGAAGCTGCAGCGCCTGAATGTGCATCTGGTGGCGCTGGGCGGCGCCGACGCAGCCATGGTCGAACGTCGTGGCTACGACGCGGCAATGAGGACGCAGATCGACATGGGCATCTTTGACTATTGCGGCGCACGCGTGCTGTCGTCCGACCTGCTGTTGGACGCCGATACCGGTGCCGCTGAAGCGCATCTGCAGACCGCGCTGGCGATCGGCCGTAAAATCGGTGTTCCGATGCGCTGATCGCCGTGCTCCGCCGATGCCCGCCAACGCCACCCCCACGCGCCGCCGAATGACCCGGGAGCAACGCACCCGCCAGTTGCTGGATGTGGCCTGGGCACTGGTTCGCGGAGAAGGCACCGGAGCGTTGACGCTGGGGCGGCTGGCCGAGGCGGCGGGCGTGACCAAGCCTGTGGCCTACGATCACTTCGTGACCCGCAATGGCTTGCTGGCGGCGCTCTACGATGACTATGACGGACGCCAGACCGTGGTCTTCCACGAGCGCATCGGCCGCGCCCGGGCGCAACTGGTCGATCGGGCGGCGGCCATCGCCTCCGGCTACATCGACTGCGTCCTCAGCCAGGGCAGCGAAGTGCAAGGCATCCTCGCCGCGCTGGTGGGGGCGCCGGAACTGTATGAGGTGCGACGGCGCTACCAGCAGGATTTCATCGACAACTGCCAGGTCTGGCTGGGCCCGTTCGCAACCGGCGGCACGGTGTCGCTGGCGGGGCGCTGGGCCATCCTCGGTGCGGCTGAAGCCCTTTCAGAGGGTGTTGTTGCCGGCGCGTTGGACAAGGCCGGTGCCGTGGCCGAGCTGCAGCGGCTGATCGTGGCGACGGTCAAGCGGCGCTGAGCCGCACGAGCGGTCAGCCGCCGGCCAGAGCGGCGAATCCCGCGGCCAGCCGGTCGCGCACCAGTGCGTCGCGCGCGTCGCGGCTTGCAGAGCCCAGCACCACGGTGATCAGCCGTACCGGCTGGTCCCGCCCGGGTACTGGCGGGCACGCGGTGGCGGCCAGGCAGAAGCCTGCGGCCTGGGTGTAGCCGGTCTTCAAGCCGTCCACGCCGTCTTCGCCGAGCAGGGCGTTCTGGTTGCTGCGGTTGAAGCTGCCATGGGCGAACGCGCGCTGCGCGGTGATCGCCAGGATCTGCGGATGATCGTTCAACAGGCGGGCGGCCAGCACCGCCATGTCGCGCGCGCTGGAGGCATGGTGCGGTGTGGTGATGCCCGACACGCTGGCAAAACAGATGCTGCCCAGCCCGAGCTGGCGTGCGTGCCGGTTCATGCGTTCCAGGAATGCCGCCTGCGATCCGTCCAGGTGGCGCGCGATCGCCAATGCAGCGTCATTGCCGGAAACCACCATCAACCCTTCCAGCAGGCGCGCCAGGGAGATTGTCTCGCCGGGCACCAGGACCATGCGCGTTTCATCGTCGGCGACCGCATGCACGTCGTCGGCGGCGATGGGGACTTCGTCGTCCCACGAACGCCCGCGCTCTTCCACACATTCGTAAGCCGCATAGGCGGTCATCAGCTTGGTCAGCGAAGCCGGTTGCCTGGCGATGTCCGCGTTGTACTGGTGAATCACCGCAAAGGTGGCCGCTTCCAGAGTGATGGACGAGGCCGGTAGGGGGGCAGGTGCAGCAGAGGGCATGGCGGCGGTGGTGACAGCGACAGCCAGCAAGGATAGTCCGCAGCGGCTGCATGAAGCCGCACTGCCCAAGCGCCGCAGTGCACACGGTAACGCCCGGTTGCGCCCGGGCTGTTGACGAGGCAGCCTGCGCACATGCAATCGGATATCCGCATCGACGGTCGTGTCTTTGCCTATGTCTTCCCCTGTGCGTGGGAAGACTACGCGAAGATCGGCTTTTCACGTGATCCGCTCGGACGCATCAGCGCATTGCACCGGCGCTGGTTCGAGTTCTTCGACCTCGACGCCGGTGCACTGGTGGAAGCGGAAAGCGAGCGCGATGCGCGGGATCTGGAGCTGCAGCTGCGTTCGCCGTTCAAGGCGCACCGCGCACCGGCGCCGATGACGGTCCAGGACAAGGCCGGAGGCCACACCGAGTGGGTACGTGGTGCCAACCAGGCGTTGTTGCTCGCGGTTGATGCGTTGGGCGAACAGGGCTATCGCTGTTTCCCGCTGAAGGCATGGCTGCGGGCTGCGCTGCGCGTGCGCATGGACCGGCTGCACGACTGGGCGGCGGTGCAGCTTCCGGAAGAGGAAGGCCTGCGGATGCCGGGCGGCCCCGGCGAGGGTGTGCTGCGGGACACCCTCGACGGTTGTCGGGCATTGGATATCGATCCAATGCCGTGGCTGCCTGAACACGTCCAACGCTGGTATGCAGGTTGAAGAGCGTTCAACGGGTTCGCGGCCGCTGAACCGGCGTGGCCGGTTGCGGCGCGCGCGGCGGAGCCGGTGTGGACGGGCCGGCCAGCTGGCGTGCCAGCTCGGCGCTGGCCACGTGGCCGTGCAGGAACAACAAACCGCCGAAGATGTTCATGAGCGCGCCTCCACTTGAGTGGATTGCACGATACGGGCAGCATGAAGCGGCAAGAAGCGACATTTCCGCAAGCGTGACGTGAGAGGATTTCAAGCCTGATGTCCCGTGCTCCGCTCCATGCCCTGCAGGGCTTCGTGGCTGCCGCCCGGCTGGGCAACCTGTCGCGTGCGGCAGCGTCGATGAACCTGACCGTCAGCGCGCTCAGCCATCAGATGCGGCAACTGGAAGAGCGGCTCGGGCAGCCGCTGCTGATCCGCCAGCCGCGGGGTGTCTCGCTCACCCTGGAGGGACAGCGCCTGCTCGACCAGGTGGGGCCGCACCTGGATGCGATCAACGAAGCCTTCCAGCCCTATGCGGCGCGTGCCGAGCACGTACTGACGATCAGCGCGGTGCCATCGATGGCGTCGGCGTGGCTGGTACCGCGCCTGGGTCATTTCGTGGCTGAGCACCCACAGATCGAGATCAACCTGCAGTCGAGCGAGCGCCTGGTCGATTTCGAGCGGCAGCGCCAGTTCGACGCCGCGCTGCGTCTGGGCAGCGGGCAATGGCCGGGCCTGGTGGTGGAACCGTTGTTCGATGAATGGCTGCTGCCGATGGCCAGCCCGGCGCTGATCGAACGCATGGGAGGGATCGAGCGCGTGCCGCTGAACCAGTGGCCGCTGCTGGGTGATCCGGACGGCGCCTGGGGCGCGTGGTTTGCATTGAGTGGGCAGAGTGCGCCGGCGCGGTTCGTGGCGGTGCTGGATGATTCGGAGGCGCACCATCGCGCCGCTCTGGACGGCGTGGGCGTGGCCCTCGGCCGAGTGACGCGGGCGAGGCTGCTGCTCGACTCCGGCCAGCTGGTCGCCCTGTCCAGCCAGCGCCTGAAGACGGCGTGGCCGCATTGGTTGGTGTACCCGCAGCGCTCGGCCAGCCATCGCGGCTTCCTCGCCTTTCGCGACTGGTTGCACGCGCAGGCTGCTGAGCATGTGCGACACATGGCAGACGCGCATCCGTAGCGTCGCGGCATGCTCGACCATCGCATCTGCATCTGTAGAGTCGGGCCACGCTCGACTGCGCTTGCGGAGGGCGAGTCGAGCATGGCTCGACTCCAAACTCATCGCACCAGCGTGACCGCCTGCCCGCCACGCGCGAACGCTTCCTCCAGCAACGGGCCCGCCTTGATCGCTTCCACTTCCTCGAACAGCGCCCGCAGTGCATCGGCGGGGCGCGAGGCCGGCGCCGCGACCGCCTGCTGGATCACGGTGAAACGGTCGGCCAGCACGCGGTGGCCGGGATGCGCCTGCGCCCAGGCGGCCAGCGGCTGGCGCACGCCGGCAGCGGCATCCAGGCGCTGCAGATCGAACAGGGTGATGGCAGCGGCCGACGTCTCGGCTCGCTCGATCATCGCGTGGCGCAGTTCACGGCTGAGAAACAGGTCGTAGGCTGCACCGCGGCCCACCGCGATGCGCAGCCCCTCGCGGTCGAGGTCGGCCACCTGTTGCGCAGGGCTGTCCTCGCGCACCAGGTAGGTGCCTTCGATCTCCACATAGGGGGCGCTGAAGGCGATGCGGTCGGCACGCGCCGGATCGATCGCCAGGAAGGCCAGATCCCAGGCATCTTCGGCGGCCGCGGCAACCACCGAGGCTGCGGCGTCGTGGCAGGTGAAGCGGGCCTGCACGCCCATCCGTTGCGCCAACGCGGTCGCCAGTTCCAGTGATGGACCGCGCGGTGAGCGCGCATCGCCCTGTGCCAGCACAGGGTTGCCCAGGTTGATGGCCACGCGCAGGAAGCCCAGCGGTGCCAGCGCACCACGATGATCGGCCAGGGACATGCAGGACTCCGCGGGGAAAGGGCGGTTCAGCATGCCAGTACGGACCTGCAAGGCAGTGTCAGTATCCGGTTATCCTGCGGACATGAACCCCATCCTGCACGTCGAGATACCGGTCACTGACCTGGCCCGGGCCATCACGTTCTACCAGCACTGGCTGCAGGTGGCGGTGGACGAACCGATCCTGCAGCACGACTGCCGGATGGCCTACCTGCCGTTTTCCGATGAGGCCGCCGGTGCCAGCATGGCGCTGGTGCGGGGGGCCGACTATCTGCCCTCCGTCCACGGTGCGCGCATCTACATCGGCGTCGATGACCTGGACGTGAGCCTGGAGCGTGCACTGCAAGCGGGCGCTGCGCTGCGCTTCGGACCGGCCGACGCGGGCGACTGGCGCGTGGCCGAGATCTTCGACAGTGAAGGCAACCGTATCGCGCTGCAGGCGCGCGCGGTTGCGTAGAGCCGAGCCCATGCTCGGCTGCTGTTGACCCAGCAGCCCAAGCTCAGCCGAGCATGGGCTCGGCGCTACAAGGTTTCGGCGCGTGAGCGCTGCAGCCAGTCATTGATCGCCGGGTCAAGCCGCGGGTCTTCGGGCAACTGCATGCCGAAGCGTTGCTGCAGTACCTCGCGCACGTCGGCAACATCGTGCAGCGGACGCTTGTCCGGTACCTGGCCGGGGCGGTACTCGGTGTAGTTGCCGCTGCCGATCGTGCGGCGCCAGTCCGGCCCGGTCAGCGATGCGCGCAGCTGGCCGGGGAAGCTGGAATCGGGATGGGTGCACACGTACCAGTTGCCCACCACGTTGTCGATTGGTGCCGGCGCCTGCCGGTCGAACCGATACATCGCCCGCCAGCCATCGTGGGACTCGGCCGACAGCACGAAATCACCGTTGCCAGGCAGTCGGCGCAGCAGGTAGCGCTCGTGCGGCGTGGCCTGTGGCTGCGGATCATGCAGGCGCAGCGGCACGGTCGGGGTCAGGCTGCCGAAACCGGCATCCACCAGCCAGTCATCGCCGTCCACCTGCACGCGCAGCAGCAGGTGGGTGCGTGCGGTCAGTTCGCCGTCCTGGGCGGCCAGCAGCACGCGCGCGCTCAACGGCTGTGCATCGAAGCCCAGCGCCTGCAGCAGTGCCAGCAGGCCGCCATTGAGTTCGAAGCAGTAGCCGCCACGACGGTCGTCGAGCAGCTTGCGCTGCACGCTGTCCAGGTCGATCGGTACTGCATCGCGCAGCAGGCAGCTGAGGGTTTCGAACGGCAGCAGTGCGTTGTGGCGCTGCTGCAGCAAGGTCAGGCCGGCCAGGGTCCGCGGTGGCGGTGCATCCAGCTGCAGGCGCTGCAGGTAGCGGGGGACATCGAGCGTCGTCATGGAGACACCGGGCGGGGGAGGGATGCCCACTGTGCTCCCCCAACCGGGGTTGAGGTCAAGCGCGGCGGCCGTGTCATGCCTCCGTCGCCTGCACCCGGTACAAAGGCCGCGTCCACCAGCGATGGGGGGACGCAGACGAAGAAAGCCCTAAAGTTGTCCTGAGTCAGGCCGATACAGATGCGTCTTTCCGCCTGGAGTCTGTCATGTCGGCCGTTGTCCCCCACCTCCGGTCCCTGCGCACGCGCCTTGCTGCGTTGCACTCGGCGTCCCCTGGGCTGCTGCGCTGGCTGCAGCCACATCGGCTCAGCGTGGCCAACAAGCTCAAGGCCACACTGTGGATCTGCGGCCTGGGCCTGGTGGCGATCGCTGCTGTCTACGCCTGGACTGGCCATGCCAACGCACTGGCTGCGCGCAGCCAGGCCAGCTACCAGCGCGGCAGCGATCTGGCTGCCAGCCTGTCCACGCGGGTGGCCGAAGCGCGTCGCCTGCAGGCCCAGTATGCACGCAGTTTCGATGATGCCGACCGCGCGCAGCTGTTGGCCACGCAGAAGGCGTTGCAGACCGATCTGCAGGCGCTGCGCGCGATGCCGATGGATGCTGGCCGGCGCAAGGCCCTGCAGGCGCTGACCGAAGCCGCCGACGCGTTCTCGCAGGGTGTGGCCGCCCTGTTCGAACGGGTCGACGAGATGGGCCGTGGTGATGCCGGCCTCGCTGCGCAGCTGCAGCAGGCCGCCGACACTCTGCAGGCGCAGGTGGATGTGCAGCAACGGCCCGCGCTGGCGCTGTCCCTGCAGAAGATGCGAAGGCAGGAGGCACTGCTGCTGCTCGACGGTGATTCCACCCACGCCGACCGCGCCAGCGAGGAGAAGCTGCCGTTCGACCTCGCGCTGGCGGGCCTGCCTGCGGATGTGCAGGACACCCTGCGCACCGGGATGGAGGCGTATCAGGCCGCATTGCTGGGGTATGCCGCTGCCCGTGTCGGCCTGGATGTGGAAGCGCAGTCGCTGCTGGGTGCCGCTGCGGACGTAGCGCCTGCACTGGCCGCATTCCAGCGGGCGCAGGTGGCGGCGCTGGCCAGGGCGCAGGCACGCCAGCAGGCCGGCGCGCGCACCATGAGCGTGCTGTTCGCACTGACCCTGCTGCTGGTGGCCGGCGTGCTGATCACCAGCCTGGTGCTGGTGCTGCGTGCGGTGCGCCGGCCGATCCAGGACACCCTGCGCTTCGCCAGCGACATCGCCGACGACCGCCTCGACACCACCCTGCGCGTCTACAACGCCAACGACGAGATCGGCCAACTGGCCCAGCGCCTGGTCGACATGCAGCAGCGCCTGCGCGCGCGCATCGAGATCGAGCGTGCGGTGGCCCGCGGCAACACCCGCGTGCGCCAGGCATTGGATAGCGCGCAGACCGGCCTGATGGTGATCGATGCGGAAGGGCAGGTCGCCTACGCCAACCCGGCATTGCTGCAGCTGCTTGAACTGCCGAACGAAGCGCTGGTGGGCAGCGACGCGGTACGCCTGCATCCGGCGTTGGCCAGCCTGGCCGGCGTACGCCAGCGCGAGGAGCGCGAGATCGGCCATGCCGGCGTGCGCTACCAGCTGATCGCCAATGCCATCACCGACGAAGGGCATTTCCTCGGCGTGGCAGTGGAGTGGCGCAGCCGCGCGCTGGAAACGCTGCTGGAAACCGAAGTGGCAGCACTGGTCGACGCCGCCGCACATGGCGACCTGCACGGCCGCATCGCGCTGGAGGGAAAACAGGGCTTCGTGCGCACGTTGTCGACCAGCATCAACCGCCTGCTGGCGACCTTCGAGACCAACCTCGGCGATCTGCAGGCGCTTCTGGCGGCGCTGGCCCGTGGTGACCTCAGCGTGCGCATGGAAGGTGAGCTGCAGGGCGTGTTCGCACGCATGCGCGACGATGCCAACGCCACGGTCGCGCAACTGGGCCGCATCGTCACCCGCATCCAGCAGGCGACGTCCAGCCTCGACACCGGTGTGGGTGAGATCGTTGCCGGTCACCATGATCTGTCGCAGCGTACCGAACAGCAGGCGGCCAACCTGGAAGAGACGGCAGCGTCGATGCACGAGTTGACCGACACCGTTGGCCGCAATGCCGATGCCGCGGGCCGCGCCGATGCCTTGGTGCAGGGGGCGGCCGCGGTGGCCCAGCGTGGTGGCGAGGCCGTCGGCCAGGTGGTCGCAACCATGCATGGCATCAGCGAGGCCTCGCGGCGGATCGGCGACATCACCCAGCTGATCGATGGCATCGCTTTCCAGACCAACATCCTCGCGCTGAATGCCGCGGTGGAAGCCGCGCGCGCAGGTGAGCAGGGCCGCAGCTTCGCCGTGGTGGCTGCGGAAGTGCGCCTGCTGGCCCAGCGCAGTGCCGAAGCGGCCAAGCAGATCAAAGGACTGATCGAGGATTCGGTGGCGCGTGTTGGCCAGGGCAACCAGCAGGCCGAGCAGGCGGGCATCACGATGGGCGAGATCGTTGGCAGCGTGCAGCAGCTGGCCGAGCTGCTGGCCGGTATCCGCAGTGCATCGCAGGACCAGCATGCCGGCATCGCGCAGGTGAAGCAGACCATCGTGCAGATGGAAGCCAGCACCCAGCGCAACGCCAGCCTGGTGGAAGAGGCTGGTGCCTCCACCGCGCAGATGCAGGCGCAGGTACACGCGCTGGCCGAAGCGGTGGGCGCGTTCCAGTTGCAGTCGATGCCACAGGCGCGCGCTGCGGCGGCCTAGCCTGCGGTTCCTTGTCGGCTGGCCGGGAATCAGCCGAGCGTCGGCTCGGCTCTACATCGGCTGCAGGCACACTGTAGAGCCGAGCCCATGCTCGGCTCGGGCCAATGCGCGCTGGCAGGAATCAATACACGTCGCGGCGGTAGCGGCCGTTCTCCAGCAGCGTTTCCACTGCTTCATCACCCAGTGCTTCGCGCAGCACCTGGTCCACACCTTCGGCCATGCCCAGCAGCGAACCGCAGACGTGGATGACCGCACCGCGCTGCATCCAGTCGCGCAGGGCATCGGCTGCTGCACGCAGGCGATCCTGCACATAGCCGCCCTTACCATCGCGCGAGAACGCCAGGTCCACCCGCGCGAGATGGCCATCGCCCTGCCACGCTTCGATCTCATCGGCGAACAGGAAGTCGTGCGCGCGCTGGCGTTCGCCGAACAGCAGCCAGTGCCCGTGCTCACCTGCATGCGCGGCTTCGCGCAGCAGGCTGCGCAGGCCCGCGATGCCGGTGCCATTGCCGATCAGCACCATTGGCGCACCGCCAACGCGATGGAAACCGGGGTTGCGGTGCACACGGGCCACGATGCTGGCACCGGCAGGCGCATGCAGCGACAGCCAGCCCGAACCCAGGCCGGTGCGTCCGGTTTCGTCATGGACCAGCCGTACCACCAGTTCGACCGCACCGTCATCCGTACAGGATGCGATGGAGTACTCGCGCCCCGGCAGCAGTGGCAGCCCTGCCAGCCAGAGGCAGGCATCCTGCACCGACAGCGCAGCATCGGCATCGGGCAGCTCGCGCTCGCTGGCCAGCGCCAACAGCGTGCGCGGCTGGCCGTCAATCAGCAGCGGCTGCTGGGGATCCAGCCCATGTGCCTTCAGCACCGCAACGGCGTGCCGCGCGTTGTGGCGGGGCGCGATGTGCAGGATGTCGCCCGCCTGCCACTGCACATCGGCCGGTGGCGCAAGACGGATGTGCCAGATGGCGCCGCCCACGCTGCCTGGATTGAGGCGGTCACGGCCGAGCAGGCGCCATTCGTGCATCTGCGTCGCGGTCGGCAACACGCTGTCATCGGTGGCGATGCCGGTCAGCGCGCCGAGATGTTGCTGCCACTGGCGCAGCGCCGGTATCGCAGCGGCATCGACATCGATGCGCTCGAACAGCGCACGTGCCCCGTTGCCCAGCAGCCAGCCATCGAATTGGCGGCCAAAGCCGCAGTAATGCGGGTACTGGCGGTCACCCAGGGCGAGCAGGCCGAACTGCAGGCCCGACAGATCCGGCGCTTGTGCCAGCAGCCGTCGCGCAGCGCCCCGCGCCGCATCCGGAGGTTCGCCATCACCAAAGGTGCTCAGCACGAACAATGCCTGTGCGGTGCGTGCCAGCCGCGCGGCATCGACGCGGGCCAGCGGCAGAACCTGCACTGCATGGCCGGATGCTTGCAGCTGCGCGGCAGCGCGCCATGCGAGTTGTTCGCCCAGTCCGCTCTGGCTGGCATGCACCACCAGCCACGGCGTGCCATTGCCATCTGCAGGTGTTGCTGGCAGCGACTTGCGCAGCCCGCGCGCAGCGCACTGGCTGCGGCGCCGGTCCAGGTACAGCAGCCAGCCAGTGATGAAGAACAGGCTCATGCCCAGGCTGCTGAGCATCACCACCACCCGCCCGGGCATGCCGAAGTAACTGCCCGAGTGCAATGCGAACACGCTGGTGGCCAGCTGTCCTCCGGTGCCCTGGCGCGCGTAGGGGCGTGAATCGAGGATGGCCCCGCTGGCCGGATCCAGCTGCAGCAGATCGTGCGCGCGGTCATGCCGCCCACCGCGCTGCGACGGGTCACCGGCCATCACGCGCACATTCAGTACCTGCCCCGGTTTCTCCGGCAGACGCAGGTCGATGTAGCCGGTGCGCACGCCGGGCAGCGCATACAGCGTGGCTTCGATGCGCTCCAGGTCCAGGGCGGCGTCGGCGGCGACCTTGTGTTTGGCGGCCGGTGCGACGCCCAGCAGGGTGTTGGCGGCGCTGCGGTACCAGTCGAAGGACCACCACAGGCCGGTCAGCGCACTCATCAGGTAGATCAACAGCACCCAGGTGCCGGCCACGGAGTGCAGGCTCCACAGGAAGCCGCGTCCACTGCGCTTCCACTCCACTGCCAGCCAGCTGCGCCAGTGCCACCAGCGTCGTGGCCAGCGCAGGTAGAGCCCGGACAAGGTGAAGAACACCAGGGCGATGGCGCAGCTGCCGGTGATCCATTTGCCGCGCTCACCGGCGGCAAGATGCCGATGCAGGTCCTCGACGAAGTCAAAGAGCGCCTGCCCGCGCAGGGCGCTGAAGCGCTCACCGCTGTAGGGGTCGAAGTACACCCAGTGTTCCTTGCCGCCAGCAAAGCGCGCCACCGACGGTCGCTGGCCGGTGGCATCCACGCGCAGGCGCTGTAGGGGGCGATCACCGCCGGCCTGCAGCAGCGTTGCCAGTTCGCTGAGTTCGAGCGGAAGCTGGCCATCAGCATGGTGTTCAGCGATCTCGGCGAAGCCGGGGTTGGCCGCTCGCAGCAGCTCATCCTCGAAGGACAGCACGGCGCCGCTGAGGCCCATCACGGCCAGTACGGCGCCGGCGGTGATGCCCAGCAGCCAGTGCAGTTGGAACAGGACGTTCTTGAACATCGAAGGAGGGGGCCCCGAAGGCTGCCGCCCGCATCCTGCGCAACAGCAAATGAGAATTAATCGCGGAATTCTCCGTGGCGGACGGGCTACGGTCAAGGAGGGTCTTGTTGCAGGGCTTTGCAGCCCTGCACCCGCTACAAGCCGGAGCAACGTCAACGTCAAAAGCCGGCTTTCCGTGGGTTGGCGGGGTGGGTCCGGTTGAGGGGGACGCTGCAAGTACGTCCATGTAAGCTCGGTCGCCGCTTGCTCGTGTGCGCTGTCCTGCGCACACGGCAAGACCAGGGTTGGGCGTCCTGCCCAACCCGCCCGAGGCATGCCTCGGGCCCATGCGGCTCACGCCCCCTCAACCGGACCCACCCCGCCTTCGACAGATTTCCGCGATCTGTCGGAAATACTCTTGGGGTCAGATCCGTTTTCCGTAGGAAAACGGATCTGACCCCGGAATTTCATTCGATATCTGACAGATGTGTCGACCAAGGTCGACACCTACCAACAGCCGGCGGAATCTGTCGAAGGTGGGGCGGTGTGGCTGTGCAGGACCGTTGGCGCCATGGATGGCGCCATCGAGCCCCCATGGGTGAGGGCGCTTTGCTTGCGAAGCACTGCTTCGCAAGCGCCCGAACGCACAGCCGCCAGCGGCTGGGCCGGACCCCGGAGGGGGGTTTACGGCGTGTCCTGCACAGCCACAGCGCCCCGCCATCCCACGGAAAGCCCGCTTTGGCTTTGGCTCTGGCCGTTGCCGTTGCATTGAGCAGGGTGCAGGGCTGCAAGCCCTGCAAAAACCCCCCCTCACTTCACCCAGCTGTCGATCTCGCCGTGGGCGAACGGTCCCAGCTTCGCCTTCACCAGCCGCCCCTGTGCATCGAACAGCACGCTGTAGGGCAGCAGGCCCTGTGTATTGCCAAGCTGCACGCTGGCATCGCGCGGCCCCGGGGTCTCGATCACGATCGGGTAATCCACCGGTACCCGCTGCAGGAAACGGCGCACGTCCTCCGGCGTATCCAGCGCCAGTCCCAGCACCTGCACACCGTGCTCGCCCTGGACATGTGCGAAACGCGCCAGTTCGGGCATTTCTTCAACGCAGGGCGCGCACCAGCTGGCCCAGACATTGATCAACAGCGGGCGACCGCCAGCGTGCTGGCGCAGGTCCAGCGGCCGGCCTTCAAGATCCGGCAGCGACAGTGCGGGCAGGCTGTCGCCGACCTGCAGGGTGGGTGCGGCAGCCGCCACAGCAGGCGCTCCCGGCACGGCCTCAGGCGCCACCGGCGCCGGTGTCAATCGATGGCCGGCCCACAGGCCAAGGCCGGCGGCCAGCACCGCTGTCCACAGCAGCGCTGGCCGTTGCCACTTCATCGTGCGGTGCGCAGCAGCGCTTCCTCCACCACCGCCTGGGTCAGCAGGGTCGGCAGCACGGTCGGCGGCGCGCCGGGGCCGTACACCACGTACAGTGGCACGCCCACGGCCTTGTGCTCTTCCAGGAACGTGGTGATCTGCGGGTCGACATTGGTGTAGTCGCCGCGCATGTACACCGCGTTGGTGCGCTTGAGCAGTTCCTTGAATTCCGGCCGCGACAGCACGGCGCGCTCGTTGGCCTTGCAGCTTACGCACCAGTCGGCGGTCATGTTGACGAACACCACCCGGTTGTCGGCGCGCAGGCGGTCCAGCAACTGCGGTGAATACTCGACCACGTTGTCGCTGGCGGCCTGTGCGGCCCGCGCCGGCGGTGCGAGCTGGGTCACACCCCAGGCCGGCACCAGCGCGCCGATCGCCAGCAGTACGCCCAGCAGTGTCACCGCACGCGAGCCGGTCCAGCGGTTGCGCTCGAACAGCCACAGGCCGAACGCCAGCAGCAGCAGGCCACCCAGCACCAGCGCCATGCCATCCACGCCACGCTGCTTGCCCAGCACCCACAGCAGCCACAGCGCGGTGGCATACATCGGGAAGGCCAGCACGTGCTTGAGCGTTTCCATCCACGGGCCCGGCTTGGGCAGGCGGCGTGCGAGCGCCGGCACGAACCCGATCAGCAGGAACGGCAGCGCCAGGCCCAGGCCGAGGAACAGGAACACGGTCATCGCCTTCAGCGGCGGGGCAATGAACGCGTAGGCGATCGCGCCACCCATGAACGGGCCGACGCAGGCACTGCCGACCACGCAGGCCAGCGCACCGGTGAAGAAGTCACCGGCCGGGCCGCTGCGGCTGGCCAGCGACTGGCCCAGATTGCCGATGCCGCCGCCCAGGGTGAACACGCCGGACAGGCTCAGGCCTACCGCGAACATGATGTAGGCCAGCGCCGCCACCACACCCGGGTGCTGCAGCTGGAAGCCGATGCCGACGGCATTGCCGATCGCGCGCAGGCCGACCATCAACGCGCCGATCACGGCGAACGCGACCAGCACGCCCAGCGTGTACCAGAGCGCGTGGCTGCGCGCGCGCTGCGCGCTTTCGCCGCTCTGCGCCAGGCTCAGCACCTTCAGCGAGAGGATCGGCAGCACGCAGGGCATCAGGTTCAGTACCAGGCCACCGGCCAGCGCCAGCAGCAGGACCCAGACGAACGAACGATCAGGATTCGGCGTCGTCACCGGCGGACGCGTGCGCAGCGCATTGTCGCCCTGTGCATCGGTGGCGAATTCACTGCTGGCGGTGGCGCCACCTGCGGCGGCCGGTGCCGCTGCATCCGTGTTGGGCACGGTTGGCAGCAGGCGCAGCGGGGCGCCGTTGGCGGCTTCGCGCGGTGCACCGTTGGCAGCAGGCAGCGGGTTGATCACGTCATTGCGCGCTGGCGCCTGGTCGGCGCTGGCGCTGACCTTGCCGGCCGGAATCGACAGCTTCACCCGGCGGGTCATCGGCGGGTAGCAGATGCCATCGGTCTGGCAGCCCTGGAAGGTCACCACCAGGGTGCTGTCGACGGCATCAGTGACAGCGCGGCGCAGCGGCAGCGGTACTTCCACCTGGTTGAAGTAGACCGAGACATCGCCGAAGTGCTCGTCGCGATGCGATTGCGCGGCTGGCCAGCGCGGCTTGCCGGCCAGCACGCCGGCGCTGCCTTCCAGCTTCAGCGAGGTGCGGTCGCGATACAGGTAATAGCCGGGCGCTGGGCTGAAGCGCAGCAGCAGCGTGTTGCCGTCGCTGGCGATGGCATCGAAGCCGAACGCCTGTTCCGACGGCAGCGGCAGGGCCTGGCTGTTGTTGGCCGCGCCCGGCAGGCGCAGGCCACCGCTGTTGCCGGCACCGGCCAGCGGGTTATTGAACGGGCTGGCCGCACCGGCACGCGCGGCAGGCACCGCCGCCGCCGCACCGGCGCCCGGCAGGGTGACCTGCACCACGCGCTTCTGCGGCGGGTAGCAGACACCGGCATCGGCGCAGCCCTGATAACGCACTTCCAGGCTGATGGTGCCGGCAGCGTCGGTCGGCGTGCCGGGCAGGGTGGCCAGCAGGCGCTCGCGATAGGTCTCGACCTCGCCGAAGAAATCGTCGTGGTGCTTGTCGCCCTTGGGCATCTGCAGCGCGCCGGCATTGAAGGCCGGGTCGGCTTTGACGCTGGTGCGGTGGCGATACAGGTAATAGCCTGGCGCGATCTTGAACTGCAGCTGCACCTGGCCACGTTCGGGGGCAGTGGCGGTCAATGCGAACGCCTGGTCCACCGGCAGCAGGTCTTTCTCATCCAGGGCGAAGGCGGGCAGCGAAAGGCACAACAGGGCGCACAAGGCAGCGCCACGCGCAAACAGAGTCTTCAATCAGTGTCCTCCCGGGTCTGTGCCCGGATCCAATCCAGATACGCCGGCAGGCCGGCCCGGGTTTCGACCGCGATGCACTCCGGGAGTTCATACGGATGCAGTTCGACGATCCGGGCGATTGCGTCATCGACGCGGCTCGCGGTGGTTTTCACCAGCAGCTGCAGCTCGGCGTCGGTGGTCACCTCGCCCTGCCAGCGGTAGGTCGACTGCGCGCCATCGAGGCGGGTCACGCACGCGGCCAGGCGCTCGCCGACCAGCGCGTGCGCGATGCGCTCGGCACTGGCCCGGTCCGGGCAGGTGGTCAACAGCAGCAGGACGGGATCGACGGTCGACATGACCATCGAGTATAGGGCCGCCACCGGGCCAGGGCCCGGCGGCGGCCGTGGACCGCTGCGTTGCGCGGTCAGTTGGCCAGCTGGCAGGTGGCCGGCTTGGCCGAGGTGAACAGGGCCGGGGTGGCCCACTCGGGGTGGTCGATGAACGGGTTGCGGTTGCCCTGGAAGCTGTAGACCACGTCATTGCGCGCACGCTCGGCATCATCCGGCGGGTCGGACAGGTGCCAGTCGATCAGGGTCGACAGCAGGCCCATGTAGGCCGGTGAGCTGCTGGTCTTGACGATCTTGCTGCGGTCGTCGGTCAGCTCCAGGTCCGGCTCGGACTGGCCGGTCGCCGCATCCTTGCCGCCCTCGTAGCGGATCGCCATGTACATCACCGCACGCGCCATGTCGCCCTTGCGCTTGCCCCACACCTCGAAGGTGCCGGTGTTGCCGTCCGGCGTGCGCACCCAGTTGGAGTTGCCCGGATAGCCACCGCTGCCGCCACCCTGGCCGTTGTTGGCCTCGGTGGCGCGCTCGCCGCAGCTGGCGTCGCACTTGCCGAACGGCTTGTTGCCACGATCGGCGTTCCACTGCGCGTCGGTCAGGTACAGCATGTGGGTGTCGGTATACGGGGCGTACGGCAGGCCCTTGTCGCCGGTGGTGGTGGCAAAGCCCAGCGAGTTCGGCCAGGTGTGCTCGCGGTTGTAGGTCAGGCCGCTGCCGGTGCCCGCACGATCACTGACCTTGGCGTAGCTGCGGTTGCGGTAGGCATCGAGGATGCGGTTCGGGTTGTTCGGATCCTCGTCGGCGATTTCCAGGATGGTCCAGGTATTGGTGCCCGAGCCGCTGTACGGGTAGGCGGTATGGCCCTTGATGGTGGCGTGCAGCGAGCAGCGCAGCTGGCTGGGGCTGCTGGTGTTGACCCTGGAGTAGTAGCCGGCCGGCACGCCCGGGTTGCCCGGGTCCGGATTGCCGCCGGTGCTGGCCACGGTGAAGGCGATGCGGCTGTCGGCGGCCGGGTGTGCGCCCTGCAGGTCGGTGATGCGCGCGGCGCGGATGTCGAAGCGGCAGGCTTCACCGGCCACCAGCGCGGTGTTGGTGGACAGCTTCACGCTGCGGCCGCTGGCCGGGAAGGTCAGCGGCACGCTGCCGGAGGTGCCGCAGCTCAGCGCGAACGCGCCGCTGGCCAGGTTCACGGTTTCGCTGAACACCACTTCCAGATCGGCCGCAGCCGGGAAGGTGCTGCTGCCCTGCGCCGGGGTGGTGGTGGACACCGACGGCGGCGTGTTCGGGCCTGGCGTGCCACCGCCGCTGAAAGTCTGGCCGTTGTTGCAGCTGCCGAAGGTCTGGCCGGCCGATTCGGCCCAGGTGAAGTGGGTGTACTGGCTGCCGCTGCCGGTCAGCTGCAACGAGGTGCCCGGCGCGGTGCTGTTGGTCTCGGCTACCGGGATGTTCTGGCTGGTCATGCCGGCGGCGGGGCCACCGGAGGCGGTGATGGCGCCCTCATAGCTGAGGAACTGGACCACTTTGCCACTGGCATCGACCAGGGCGATGCCGTCGGTCGGGCCGTTCTGGATCCCGTTGGTCGGGTAACTGACCACGGCGATGGTGGCGCTGCCGCAGCCGGCGGCGGTGCCGGCCGGGACCGGGTTGTTGGCATAGACGGTGGCGGCGGACGGATTGCTGCCGTTGTAGAGGTACAGGCGGTAGCCGGACAGGTCCTCACCGGCAGTGGCTACGACCTCGATCGCTTCGCCGACGTCACCGGCGGCGGTGCTGTCGTCGTAGTGCAGTTCGTTGATGAAGACCTCGGCCTGGGCCGGCGCAGCGGCCAGCGCCAGCAGGCAGGCTGCGGCAAGCGGGGACAGCAATCGCATCGACTCCTCCTTGTGATTGGGAATGCCGGACCGAGCCTAAGGCCGATCCAGTGACACTTTGTCGTAAATGAACCTCAGATGTCTGACAGTGCGACGCTTGTCACCGAAATTGATCTGGACCGACGCCCTGGCCGAGGCGCGCGGGTGGAAAAATTTTTTCATTCCGCCCTTGAAAGGGGGCGGCGGGGCTCCATCTCTGCCCTGCTCCCGACGTTGTCGGGTTTCTTCACGTGCGGTTCTGGCACTCGCCTGGGGCGAGTGCTAACATCGCCGGACTTTTTTAGACCAATCAATCACTTAAGAGGTCTCCTATGAGCATCAAGCCGCTGCACGACCGCGTTGTGGTCAAGCCGATCGAAGCCGACGAAATCTCCGCCGGTGGCATCGTCATCCCCGACTCGGCCAAGGAAAAGTCCACCAAGGGTGAGGTCGTGGCCGTCGGCCCGGGCAAGCCGCTGGACAACGGCAACGTGCGCGCGCCGTCGCTGAAGGTCGGCGACAAGGTCATCTACGGCCAGTACGCCGGCAGCTCGTACAAGAGCGAAGGCGTCGAATACAAGGTCCTGCGCGAGGACGACGTGCTCGCCGTCATCGGCTGAGCCCCGGCGCGACCTGTTCCATCCCCTGATTCCAACACCCAGCCGCCGGGCATGGCCCGGCGCTACCAGATGAGGTAACTGCACATGGCTGCCAAGGATATCCGTTTCGGTGAAGATGCCCGTTCGCGCATGGTGCGCGGCGTCAACGTTCTCGCCAATGCCGTCAAGGCCACCCTGGGCCCGAAGGGCCGCAACGTCGTGCTGGAAAAGAGCTTCGGCGCCCCGACCATCACCAAGGACGGCGTCTCCGTCGCCAAGGAAATCGAACTGGCTGACAAGTTCGAGAACATGGGCGCGCAGATGGTGAAGGAAGTTGCTTCGCGCACCAACGACGACGCCGGCGACGGCACCACCACCGCCACCGTGCTGGCCCAGGCCCTGATCCGCGAAGGCGCCAAGGCCGTGGCCGCCGGCATGAACCCGATGGACCTCAAGCGCGGTATCGACAAGGCCGTGTCGGCCGCCGTCGCCGAGCTGAAGAACATCTCCAAGCCGACCGCCGACGACAAGGCGATTGCCCAGGTCGGTACCATCTCGGCCAACTCGGACGAGTCGATCGGCCAGATCATCGCTGACGCGATGAAGGAAGTCGGCAAGGAAGGCGTCATCACCGTTGAAGAAGGCTCGGGCCTGGACAACGAGCTGGACGTGGTCAAGGGCATGCAGTTCGACCGCGGCTACCTGTCCCCGTACTTCATCAACAACCAGCAGTCGCAGACCGCTGACCTGGATGACCCGTTCATCCTGCTGCACGACAAGAAGATCTCCAACGTCCGCGACCTGCTGCCGGTGCTGGAAGGCGTCGCCAAGGCCGGCAAGCCGCTGCTGATCGTGGCCGAGGAAGTCGAAGGCGAAGCGCTGGCGACCCTGGTGGTCAACACCATCCGTGGCATCGTCAAGGTCGTGGCCGTCAAGGCCCCGGGCTTCGGCGACCGTCGCAAGGCGATGCTGGAAGACATGGCCGTGCTGACCGGCGGCACCGTGATCTCCGAAGAAGTCGGCCTGTCGCTGGAAAAGGCCACCATCAAGGACCTGGGCCGCGCCAAGAAGGTGCAGGTCTCCAAGGAGAACACCACCATCATCGACGGCGTCGGCGACAAGGCCAACGTTGATGCCCGTGTGGCGCAGATCAAGACCCAGATCCAGGACACCTCCTCCGATTACGACCGCGAGAAGCTGCAGGAACGCGTGGCCAAGCTGGCCGGCGGTGTTGCCGTGATCAAGGTCGGCGCCTCGACCGAAATCGAGATGAAGGAAAAGAAGGACCGCGTCGACGACGCCCTGCACGCCACCCGTGCAGCCGTTGAAGAAGGCGTGGTCCCGGGCGGCGGTGTTGCCCTGGTCCGCGCGATCACCGCGCTGGCCGGTCTGAAGGGCGCCAACGAAGACCAGAACCACGGCATCCAGATTGCCCTGCGTGCGATGGAAGCCCCGCTGCGCGAGATCGTTGCCAACGCCGGTGACGAGCCGTCGGTCATCATCAACAAGGTCAAGGAAGGCACCGGCAGCTTCGGCTACAACGCGGCCACCGGCGAGTTCGGCGACATGCTGCAGTTCGGCATCCTGGACCCGACCAAGGTGACCCGTTCGGCGCTGCAGAACGCCGCCTCGATCGCTGGCCTGATGATCACCACCGAAGCCATGGTGGCCGAAGCTCCGAAGAAGGACGAGCCGGCCATGGGCGGCGCCGGTGGCATGGGCGGCATGGGTGGCATGGGCGGCATGGACTTCTAAGTCCCCGCTGTCACCCTGCAATGAAAAACCCCGCCGGAAGGCGGGGTTTTTTTGTGGCCGGTCGGAATCAAAGTAGATCCACGCCATGCGTGGATGCCGCTCCCAGGCGGGGATCTACGCGCGGCCCTCGCGCCGCTGCAGCCACAGGTGGGCCACCAGCAGGGCCAGCGCGCCTCCCGCGATCATGCCCTGTACCCACGGCAGCTCCGTGATCGACGCAAGCAGCAGGCCCGCCGCCATGCCGATCAGACTGGCGCCGGCTCCCACCCGCTGACGTCGCTGCCGATGTGCCGCCTGGCGATGGCGTGCAGCGATGCACAGACGTCGTGCACCCGGCTTCAACACCGCTTCGGCAATGGCATCGATCTCTGGGCGATTCATCCTGTCTCCTGCATTGCATCCGTGTCTGCATGCTGCACGACTGCGGGACCTGTGTGCAACGGTAACGCTTCGATCATCTGACAAACGCCTTCGCCGCGCCGTACTCCCACTGCCACGGCACGCCGGTGTCGCCCAGCACGAACGCCACCAAGGCCGGGAAGGCCGCCTCTGCCCGCACATCGTTGCCCAGGATCACCACGCAGCGCTGGTGCTGCTCCATGCATACCAGCGTATTGCCCACCGCATCGTCGTGGCCGCCCTTGTAGAAGCCTGCGCCCTGCGGGCCGAGAAACGTCACCACGCCCAGGCCAGCCGCCAGGTCCTTGCGCTGCTGCGCCTTCGGCAGCTCCGGCTGCAGGGTGGGGAACTGGCTGGCGGTGGTGATCTGCAGCTGCGGCCGCACCAGCTCCCTGCGCATCGCCGCTGACAATCCATCGCCGCGCACGTAGCCAGCGGCGAAACGGGCCATATCGGCGATGGTGGTATCCATCGAACCAGCCGCACGCACGCGGCTGCGTTCATCGTGCGGCTCTGTATTGCCTTCGGCGGTCCAGCCATCGGCCAGGTTGCCGGCGAAATCCGCGCGCCACAGCATGCTGGTGCGCGCCATGCCGAAGCGATCGAACACGCGCTGCTGCATCAACGCACCCACATCCTCGCCCAGCCGCCCGCGTTCGATCACGAACTGCAACAGGATCAGTCCTTCTCCGGAATACCCATATCGACTACCCGGATCGAAGTGGAACTTCAGGCGCCCATCGGGCTCCAGAACGCCGAAGTTGGCAAAGCCACTGGAATGGTTGAGCAGCAGGCGCGGGGTGAGCTGGCGCCAGCGGGCATCTCCGGCCAGCACACTGTAGTCGGCGTACTTCTTCGGTTCCGGTGGATAGTCCGGCAGCGGTTTGTCCAGGGCGGTAGCGATGCTGGCATCCAGATCGATCCGCGCGTCCTGCGCCAGCTGTGCGACCAGATGGCCGAAAGCCATCTTGGTCAGTGACGCAGCGTACATCACGGTGTCGGTGCGCAGCGGCTCGCCTGCGGCGTTGCGTTCACCGTAGGCGGCCACATGCACCACCTTGCCGCCATCGATCACCGCCAGAGCCATGCCGCGCGCGTGGGCGGCATGCATCAGGCGCTGGGCTTCGGCATCGATGTGGGCCGGCGTGGGTACCGGGGGCGGCGCGGCCAGCACGGCCAGCGGGAACAGCGTCAGCAACAACAGGGCAACACGGCGCATGCGTGGACCTCCTGGCGGGACGTGGCGCGATGCTACCGCAGCTTCGGCTGCTTCCACCCCTTGTGCCAGGAGCGCGCCCTGCGTGGATCGGCGGCTGGCCCGGCCAGTCTTGCATTCTGTTGTGGCGTGAATATGATTAGGCGCCTAAACAGAACGGAAATCATGATGCTCGAGGCAAAGCATGGCGCCCTTCTGGACGAGGCCCGGCGGCGCGGCCACGCCAATGTCGCCCAGCTGCATCTGTGCTTCCAGTTGCTGTCGCTGTCCTCGACAATCGATCGCGACTGCGCCGCCCGGCTGGCACCACACGGGCTCAGTGAGGGTCGCTTCATCGTGCTGTTCCTGTTGCATGGGGCCGGCGGCACGTTGCCGCCCCACGTGCTGGCCGAGCGCGCAGGCGTGACCCGCGCCACCATCAGTGGCCTGTTGGATGGCCTGCAGCGCGAAGGACTGCTGCAGCGTCGCTGCGATGCCGAGGATGGCCGCCGCCTGCAGATCGTACTGACGGGACCGGGTAAGCGCTTGGCCGAGACGCTGTTCGACCAGCACACGCAGTGGATCGGTGGCCTGTTCAATGGTCTGGACTCCGATGAACAGCAGCACCTGTCGCGATTGCTGCATAAGGTCTGGCAGCACACCGATGCCGGACGAGAGCCTGCGGCATGAGCCCGGCGATTGCGGCGGAACGGCTGCATGCCCTCAACACTGGCAGCGTCGCCGCCACCCATCTGGCCGAATGCCTGGCAGTGGATTTCGCCGCGCTGCTGCAGGTGGTAGCGCCTGCGCTTGCACCGGAAGCGCTGCAACGCATGCAGGATGCTTCAGGCAAGGGCATCACACTGCGCATGGCCTTGGCTGCGCAACTGCTGCGTGAGGCGGGGCAGGGCGATCCCGTGCAATGGCAGGACCATGCGTCCGACACCGTGCGCGGCTGGGCCTGCTACCTGATCGGCAGCGATGCCCGCGCGACGTTGGCAGAGAAGCTGCAGCAGATGCGCACGCTGGCCGACGATCCACACTTCGGTGTGCGCGAATGGGCGTGGCTGGCGCTACGCACGGACATCGTTGCCGCGCCGATGCAGGCGCTTGAGTACCTGCAACCGTGGACACAGGAAACTTCGCCGTACCTGCGCCGCTTCGCCTGCGAAGCACTGCGTCCGCGCGGTGTCTGGGCCACACATATCGCGCTGTTCAAGCAGCACCCTGAACATGCATTGCCGATGCTGGAAGCACTGGCTGACGACCCGGAACGCTACGTGCAGGATTCGGTCGGCAACTGGCTCAATGATGCCGGCAAGACTCAGCCGAAGTGGCTGCGCGTGCTGTGCACGCGTTGGCAGCACGAGCGCCACAGCGACGCCAACGCCTACATCCGCAAACGCGCACTGCGCTCGCTCCGGTAGTGCCGGATGCTGGCCGACAACCCCGCAACCCCGTCAACCTCAAGGAAGAACCACCATGTCGCACACCTTCATCGAGCTCTATACCGCCACGCCGGCCTGGACCACACTGCCGCCCGAGCAGCGGAATGCCTTCTTCGCCCGTATTGGCGCCGGCATGCAGCAGTTCGATCCAGCCCGCATCACGCCGCTGGCGATGGGCCGCATTGCCAGGGACGTACCGCATAGCAGCGATGAACAGTTCTATGCGGTCTGGCGCTGCGCGAGCCGCGAGGAGGTCGATGCGCTGGTGGCTGGCATTGCCGCCACCGGCTGGCATGAGTACTTCACCACCACCCATGCGGTAGGCGCGATGGACAGCATGGCCCAGCACTTGGCCGACCTGGCCGCCTTGTAGCGGGGCGGCAGACGCCGGCAGATCCGGTCCTCGGCATGGGTGGCACATGCGCCTGTCACCCGGACGCGGTAAACAGGACATTGCCCATGTCCATCCGCAGGGAAGTCGATCATGCAGAGCACGCTCCAGGTCACGCTGTTCGGCCCTCTTGGCGACAGCCCGGCGTTGCAGTTGCCGGGGCTCGAGGGGCCGTCGGTGGCCATCCAGGAATCGGCCCTGCGGCGGTTGGTTTCCGACCTCTACACCGCGCGTTCCCTGCTCAACCCCGAGCAGCTGGACGAGGCCCGGCAGGAACTGGATCGCGTGCTGGAACGCTGGGCCGACATCCATGAGGGCCTGCTGCTGGACGTGGAAGTGCATGGCAAATGAGCGACTTTGCGTGGTTACCGCCGCGTAGGCCGGGCTGGCGCGCATCTCGCTGAACCGCGTCCCCAGTTGCGTATGAAACATTTTGCACTGCGCAAAAGCTGTGCTATCAATAGATCCCATGAACGCAGCCCCCACCAGCTTTTACTGGTATTACTTTCCGAAGCCACCGGCGGAGGAAGGATTGCGCTCACCCTGAAGAAAGCTTCAGACGCATTCCCGAAAGCCGCCAGCGAACCTGGCGGCTTTTTTCATGCCGCCACGCTGGGGACCCCCAACGTTCCGGAGATCTCCCGCAATGCCCCCGCACACCGACGACCTGCGTATCCGCACCATCGAACCGCTGACACCGCCAGCCCAGCTGCTGGCGATGCTGCCCTGTGACGATGAAGCCTCCGACACCGTCAGCGCCTCGCGCGCGGCCCTGCACCAGATCCTGCATGGCCGCGACGACCGCCTGGCAGTGGTGGTAGGCCCGTGCTCGATCCACGACCCGAAGGCCGCCATCGAGTACGCCCAGCGCCTGAAGCCGCTGCGCGACGCGCTGGCCGGTGAACTGGAAATCGTCATGCGCGTGTACTTCGAGAAGCCGCGCACCACGGTGGGCTGGAAGGGCCTGATCAACGACCCGGACCTGGACGGCAGCTTCAGGATCGACAAGGGCCTGCGCATCGCGCGCGGCCTGCTGCGCGACATCAACAAGCTGGGCCTGCCGGCCGGTGTCGAGTTCCTCGATGTGATCTCGCCGCAGTACATCGCCGACCTGGTGGCATGGGGCGCGATCGGCGCACGCACCACCGAAAGCCAGGTACATCGTGAGCTGGCGTCGGGGTTGTCGTGCCCGGTCGGCTTCAAGAATGGCACCGATGGCAACGTGAAGATCGCCGCTGACGCGGTGGGTGCTGCGTCCAATCCGCATCACTTCCTGTCGGTCACCAAGCAGGGCGGCACCGCCATCGTGTCGACCACCGGCAACCCGGATTGCCATGTGATCCTGCGCGGCGGCAAGCAGCCGAACTACGACGCGACCAGTGTCGCCGAGGCCTGCCAGGTGCTGGCCAAGTCCAAGCTGCCGACGCGCCTGATGATCGACGCCAGCCACGCCAACAGCCTGAAGAACTCGGAAAACCAGCCAAAGGTGATCGAGGACATCGCCGTTCAGCTGGAAGACGGCGAACAGCGCATCGTGGGCGTGATGATCGAGAGCCATCTGGTCGGTGGCCGCCAGGAACTGGTGGAAGGCCAACCGCTGGTCTATGGGCAGAGCATCACCGATGGCTGCATCGACTGGGACACCACCGTGACGGTGCTGGAGCGGCTGGCCGCGGCCGTGCGCGCCCGCCGTGAAGTGAAGGTGTCCGAAGCCGCCTGATGGAAGCCGCCTGAGTGCGGCACGTGTGTGGATGGCGGCCAGCGCCTGCGGGGGTGCGGCCGCGATCAGGGCCGGTCGGAGTTGGAGACCGGCCCATCTGCACCGGCGATGCGCCTGGCGCTGCGCATGAGCGACAGCGCCAGGTACATCGCCGGGGTGGTGAGAACGATGGATGGGGCCTTCATGTAGCGTCGAGCCCGCGAAGCGCGGGGCTTTGTAGAAGATCCGCTCCACGTACGCTCCAGGTCACGTCACAATGCCACTTCCTGTTTGGTGGCCGCAGCCATGAAAGAACTGATCATTCCAGAAGGCGCACAGCGCGATGAGGATTCCATCGAGATGATCCGCGTGTGGATTGCCGAACGGGGATTGCATGCTTCGCTGAACGTTGGCCTGTATGGCGATCGTCCTGGCATTCGAGAGGAGCATGCGTGGGGACGCATCCTGGCAGACGTCGCCCAGCATGTCGCAGATGCTCTGGTCGTGAGTGGCGGGATGGACCGCGGCGCGGCGATCAACGCGATCAAGGATGCATTCGATGAAGAGCTGCGGGCGCCGTCCAGTGGGCGCTCGGGGGGATTCGTGGTCCGCCACTGAGGGACCAGATGGGCGCCGTGGCGCTGGAGACAGCGTCCCAACGCAACACGGCAACAAGCGCTGGGCGACGTGGAGAACGCGAACCTCAATGCACTTCGTCGTGATAGACGAACTTCGGCATTTCCCAGCGGTAGTGGATCGCCAGCAGGCGCAACGCGAAGCCGCCGCCGAGGCAGCACAGGATCGCGGTGGCGTCGGCCACGCCCCAGTGCAGCAGCAACAGATACGCCGCGCCGGTCAGCAGCGCGATGATCGCGTACAGCTCCTTCTGGAAGATCAGCGGCACCTCGTTGCAGAGGATGTCGCGCAGCACGCCGCCGAAGGCACCGGTCAGCATGCCGGCGATCAGCACGATCGGCATCGCATGGCCGGCCTCACGCGCGATCGAACACCCGATCAGGGTGAAGGCGATCAGGCCCAGGCCATCGAGCACCAGGAAGGTGCGGCGGAAGTGGTGCATCCAGCGCGCCACCCAGGTGGCGATCAGCGCCGCGCACACGGTGAAACCCAGGTACTCGGGATGCTTCACCCAGCCCAGCGGGTAATGGCCAAGCAGGATGTCGCGCAGTGAACCACCACCGAGGGCAGTGACGCAGGCGATCATGACCACGCCGAACAGGTCCATGCGGCGGCGGCCGGCGGACAGTGCGCCGGTCATGGCTTCGGCGGAAATGGCAATCAGGTAGATGACGGACAGCAGCATGGGACAGGCTCCGGGCGCGGTGGGGCCGGCCATGCGCGACTACCGCCACTGCCTGCGCAATGACGGGATGACGATGACCGGTGCCGCTCCCGCTGTCCTTTTGCCTGAGAGTTCAGCGGCATGGGCCGCGTGCCCCTTCGGCGGATCGTCCCAGGCGTGCCCGGTGACCTCTCTCCAGCTCGGCGAGTCGAATGCATGGTTGGTGGGATTCCAGCCCACCGGCCTGAGCGATCATGGGAGCCTGCGCCTTCGGCGGGCGCCAGCGCGGCGCCTCTCTCCTGCATTCGGGCGCCAGTATATCCGCTGCAGTGCAGCACGGCATAATCCGGGCATGACTCCGTCCCTCCGCCCCTGGTTCCTGTACCTGCTCGAATGCCGCGACGGCAGCTATTACGCTGGCATCAGCACCGACGTGGACGCGCGTTTCGCCGCCCACCAGGCCGGCAAGGGCGCGCGCTACACCCGGGCGCGGCCACCGCTGCGCGTGCTGGCCGTGCGCGAGTACCCGGACCGGGCCGCCGCGTCACGGGCCGAATGGCAGCTCAAGCAGCAGCCGCGCGAACGCAAGCTGGCCTGGCTGCAGGCCCCGGATCCTGCGCTTCTGTAGAGCCGAGCCCACGCTCGGCTGTTGTTGCTGCTGCCTGATGGTGAAGCCGAGCATGGGCCCGGCTCTACAGTAGATCCACGCCATGCGTGGATGCGGCTTGCACATGCCATGATCGCCCAGCCCTCAGCGCTGGAGACCCGGATGTCCACGATCGCCCTGCTGTTCGCTCTTTCCGCAGCAACGAGCCCCGCCGCCGACCCGGCCACCCTCGCGGCCATCGAAGCCACCTGCCACGATTACGTTGACGGCCAGCTGGAGGCCGACCCGCAGCGCGTCGCCCGCTCCCTGCATCCGGAGCTGGCCAAGCGCGCGGTCCTCGGCGATACGCCCGACGAACGCCTGGGCCTGCGCCGTATGTCGAAGGAAGAACTGGTCTCGCTGACGAAGCAGGGCGCGTTGAAGACCCCGAAGGATCAATGGGACCGCCGCTGCACGGTGCTGGACGTGACCGGCAACGCGGCCTCGGTGCGGCTGGAAACCCCGTGGTTCGTCGACTACTTCCACATGGGGCGCTTCGACCAGCGCTGGGTAATCGTCAACGCACTGTGGTACCCGAAACCGAAGGCGCCGTAGAGCCGAGCCCATGCTCGGCTTCTGCAAACCGCGCGAAGTGCAGCCGAGCATGGCTCGGCGCTACAGGAGCATGCGTGCGGCCCTAGCGCTTCGGTCGCCGGTCGTCCTGGTCATCACCGAAGATGATGCGCGCGCTGCGCTGGTAGCTCCAGTACGCCACGGCCCAGTTCAGCAGCACCACGATGCGGTTGCGGAAGCCGATCAGGAAGAACACGTGCGCGGCCAGCCAGAACCACCACGCCAGCACGCCCGACAGCTGCAGTCGGCCCAGGTGCACGATCGCGGCCATGCGGCCGATGGTGGCGAGGTTGCCGTAGTCCGCGTACTTGAACGGACCGGGTTCGGGCTTGCCGTGCAGGCGCGCGCGGATGACCTCGGCCACGTACTTGCCCATCTGCTTGGCCGCGGGCGCCACACCGGGTACCGGCTTGCCGTCGGCCTGGCTCAGTGCGGCCAGGTCGCCGGCCACGAACAGCTCCGGGTGATCGGGCAGGGTCAGGTCCGGTTGCACCGGCACGCGGCCCGCACGGTCCAGCGGCACGTCCAGCGTGCGCGCCAGCGGTGAAGCGGCCACGCCGGCGGCCCACACCACCGTGCGTGCCGGCACGAACTGGTCACCGAGCGTGAAGCCCTGGCTGTCGATGTCGCTCACCGGGGTACCGGTCAGCACTTCCACGCCCAGCTTCTCCAACTGCCGACGCGCCTTCAGCGAAAGCACTTCCGGGAACGAGGACAGCACGCGCGGCCCGGCCTCGATCAGCCGCACTTTCGCACTGGCCGGATCAATGTGGCGGAACTCGTTGCGCAGCGTGTGGCGCGCGATCTCGGCCAGCGTGCCGGCCAGTTCGACGCCGGTGGGACCACCACCGACGACGGCGAAACTCAGCCACGCCGCCTTCTTTGCCGGGTCCGGTTCGGCCTCGGCACGCTCGAACGCCAGCAGCAGCTTGCGGCGCAGCGCGATGGCATCGTCCAGCGTCTTCAGGCCGGGCGCATCATCGGCCCATTGGTCGTTGCCGAAGTAGGCGTGGGTGGCACCGGTGGCCAGCAGCAGGCTGTCGTAGTCCAGCGTGCTGCCATCGGCCATGCGGATCTGCCGCGCCTGCTTGTCGATGGCCACCACTTCGCCGAGGCGGACTTCCACATTGCGCTGGTGGCCGAGGATGTGGCGCAGCGGTGCGGCGATATCCGGTGCGGACAGGCCGGCGGTGGCCACCTGGTACAGCAGCGGCTGGAACAGGTGATGGTTGCGGCGGTCGACCAGGGTGATGCGTATGCGCTCGCGGGCCAGGGCACGGGTGGCCCAGAGACCGGCAAAACCGCCGCCGACAACGACCAGGTGGGGAACGCGCTCGCGACTCATCGACTCACTCCAGTGGGGGCATCGGGGGAAGCGCCTGGCATCTTCGCACGGCGGCCACCTGTCACGTCAGCGCCTGCCCGGATCGGCGATACTCGGGTTCAGGCAACGGCCCGTGAGGAGCCCATGAGCGAACCGGAAAAGCGCATCGCCCTGTTGATCGACGCCGACAATGCGCCGGCCTCGAAGATCGACGAGGTCCTGGCCGAAGTCGCCCGCTACGGCGTGGCCAACGTGCGCCGCGCCTATGGCAACTGGAAGAGCCCGCGGTTGAAGGGCTGGGAAGCGGTGCTGCACGAATATGCGATCCGCCCGATCCAGCAGTTTGCCTACAGCAAGGGCAAGAATGCCTCGGACATGGCGATGGTGATCGATGCCATGGACCTGCTCTACGCACGCAACCTTGATGGCTTCGCCATTGTCTCCAGCGATGCCGATTTCACTCCGATGGTGATGCGTCTGCTGACCGATGGCGTGAAGGTGTACGGCTTCGGCGAGAAGAAAACGCCCGAGCCATTCGTCAACGCGTGCTCGAAGTTCACCTACCTGGAAGCGCTGGGCCAGACCCACGCCAGCGTGCCGGATACCGAACAGGCCTCCAGCGAACAGGCCTCGAACGAGCCGGTGGCCAACGACGATGCGCGGCCGCGCAAGAGCGGTGCGGAAATGCGCAGCGACACCCGGCTGGTGAAGATGCTGCGCCGCGCGGTGTCCTCGGCCGAGGGCGAGGATGGCTGGTCGCATCTGGGGCCGGTTGGCAGCCAGATCGGCAACCAGGCTTCGTTCGATCCGCGCAACTACGGTTACGGCAAGCTCAGTGATCTGCTGGCAGCGATCGGGCTGTTCGAGCTGAAGAAGGACGGCAAGTCATCCTACGTGCGCGCGCTGCCGAAGAAAAACCGGTAGTGCTGGCCGCTGGCCGGCAACGCTGGATGCAAGATCCCGCATTCGGCACGCACACACCCCACCCGATCAGGCGTATCGTTGCCGCTCGCATTGCCAGCAAGGAAAAACCCGCATGTTGAAGATCTGGGGCCGCCGCAATTCCAGTAACGTCCGCAAGGTGCTGTGGTGCGCCGAGGAGATCGGCCTGCCGTATGAATCCATCGAAGTCGGTGGCAGCCACGGCGGCACGCAGACGCCGGAGTACCAGGCGATGAATCCCAATAGCCTGGTGCCGGTGATCGAAGACCATGGCCTGCCGCTGTGGGAATCGAACGCCATCGTGCGCTATCTGAGCGCACGCTACGCATTGGGCACGCTGTACGCCGAAGACCCGATGGAGCGTGCCCAGGCCGAGAAGTGGATGGACTGGAGCACCTCGCGGATGGCGCCGCTGTACAGCGACCTGATCTGGGGCATCATGCGCACCGCCCCGGCCGACCGGGACGAATCGCGGATCAATGCCGCGATCGTGCGCGCCGGCGATTACCTGGCGATGGCCGATGCCACGCTGGCCAAACAGCCGTGGCTGTCGGGCGACAAGTTCGCGATGGGTGACATTCCGCTGGGCTCGCTGATCTACGCCTGGTACGAGCTGCCGATCCAGCGGCCGGAACTGCCGCACCTGGCCGAGTGGTACGCCCGCCTGCGCGAGCGGCCGGCCTACCAGCGCGGCGTGATGTCGCCGCTGACGTAAGCACTGCCCGGTGCTGAAACGCAGCCGAGCATGGCTCGGCTCTACGGTAGTGCCGAGCCATGCTCGGCAGTGCTCTACGGGATCAATACAGGTCCGTTGGATCCACATCCAGCGACCAGCGCACCTTGCGTGCTTCCGGCAGCGCGTACAGCTGTGGCACCAGCTGCGAAAGCACGCCATGCAGTGGCGGCCGCTGCATGGCAGACAGCAGCAGCTGCGTTCGCTGGTAGCCAGCGCGGCGTGGCATCGGTGCTGGCATCGGCCCGTAGGCCTCGACCACGTCCTGCTCGCCCAGCAACTGTCGTGCGGCCATCAGGAACGCATTGGCATGCTCCACCTGCTGCGCTTCGGCGCGCATCAGCGCCAGGTGCGCGAATGGCGGGAAGCCTGCGGCTTGCCGCTGGTTCAACTCCGCCTGTGCGAACGGGTGGTAACCACCGCTGACCAGGGTTTCCAGCAACGGATGCCCGGGGTGATGGGTCTGCAGCCAGACCTCGCCGGGGTCACGTGCGCGCCCGGCGCGACCGGCCACCTGGATCAGCTGTTGCGCGAGTTTCTCGCTGGCGCGGAAGTCAGCGGAGAACAGGCCTTCGTCGATGCCCACCACCACCACCAGGGTCAGCTTCGGCAGGTCGTGGCCCTTGGCCAGTATCTGCGTGCCGACCAGGATGCCGGGCTGGTCGCCCAGTCTCGCCAGCTGCTGTTCCAGTGCATCGCGACGTGACGTGGTGCCGCGGTCGATGCGCACCACAGGGACGTCGGCGAAGGCCGCGGTGAGATGCTCTTCCAGGCGTTCGGTGCCGATGCCCTGCGGTTGCAGCGCCAGGCTGCCGCAGGCCGGGCATGCCAGCGGTGCCGGTTGTCGCGCGCCGCAGTGATGGCACTGCAGGCGGCGGCCGCCGCCATGCACGGTCATCGGTGCATCGCAGCGGTTGCACGGTGCGGTCCAGCCGCAGTCGTGGCACAGCAGTACCGGCGCGTAGCCACGCCGGTTCTTGAACACCAGCACCTGTTGGCCGCGCTGCAGGTGCTCGTCGATGCCGGCCAGCACATCAGCCGAGAGGCCATCGTGCAGCGGCCGCTTGCGCACATCGAGGATGCGCACACGCGGTGGCCGCGCATCACCGGCACGCTGCTTCAGGCGCAGGTGGGTGTAGCGCCCGGCGTAGGCGTTATGCAGCGTTTCCAGCGAAGGGGTGGCACTGCCGAGCAGCACCGGAATGCCGAGCGCCTTGGCCCGGACCAGAGCGAAATCGCGCGCGTGATAGCGGATGCCGTCCTGCTGCTTGTAGCTGCCGTCGTGTTCCTCGTCGATGATCAGCAGCCCGGCCTGCGGCAATGGCGTGAACACCGCCGAGCGGGTGCCGACGATGACCCGTGCCTCGCCGCGCGAAGCCGCAGCCCAGACGCGCGCGCGCTCGTTGTCGTTCAACCCCGAATGCAATGCGTGCACGGCGATGCCAAGGCGGCCGCGGAAGCGTGCCAGGGTCTGCGGGGTCAGACCGATTTCCGGCACCAGCACCAGCGCCTGCCTGCCCTGCGCCAGGCAGTGGATGATGGCCTGCAGGTACACCTCGGTCTTGCCGCTGCCGGTCACGCCATCCAGCAGGAAGGGCTGGAAGCCTTCGGCGGCGTTGATGGCGGCCACCGCTTCGGCCTGGTCCGGGTTGAGGGTGGGGCCGGGCAGCGGCTGCGCATGCTGCGGTGCCACCGTCATCGCCACGCGCTCGGCCAGCGCACGCTTGGCCAGGCTGCGCGCGGCGGTGCGCCAGTCCTCCATGCGTTCGCCCAGTACATCCTCATCCACCACGGCCCCGGCCAGCAGTTCGGCCAACTGCCGCGGGCGGCTGCCGGCGCGCAGCTTCCCGCGCTGGGCATGGCCTTCGGGGGTCAACTGCCAGCCCCAGTGGTGGGTGTCGGGCAGGGCTTCGCCATGACGCAGCGGTCCTGGCAGGGCGGTGCTCAGTACCTCGCCCAGCGGTGCGTGGGTGTAACGCGCCAGCCATTGCAGGCTCTGCCACAGCTCCCCCTGCAGCAGCGGCTGCGGGTCGCACCAGGCCAACGCCTGGCGCAGTCCCTGGCCGTCGTCGGTCTGGCCGTGCCCCACCACCACCCCGACCAGCTCGCGGTTGCCGAACGGCACCTTCAGGCGGCAGCCGACCGCAACCGTGGGGCCATCGCCCTCCGGCGACAGGTAGTCGAACAGACGGGGCAGGGGGACGGGCAGGGCGACCTGCAGGGTCGGAATCGGTGAAAGCATCGGGCCAGTGTACCGGGCCATGCGCGCGCGAATGGCGGGGTGGGAGACGGCGGAGCGGCGCCCGTTGAATCATAAATGTCACCTAAATATCGGTGTCCATTGGAGATTCAGGCTTATCCACATGTTCTGTGGATAACGTTGTGCGTTACCGGTCGACGGGAACGCAGGAGGCCGATGGCGACGAGCTCACGCTTGGGTTGGTCAAAAAATAGCCACACTTAAAAACTATTCAAAATCAACAGTTTAAGTGTGAAACATTGCTGAAACAGAGTGAATTCAGCTGCTTGCCGCAGTTTCCCGCGCCGGGAGCGTGGTGCTGTGCACAACCTGCAGCACGAAGTATCCGTGGGCGCAAGTCCTACGGGCGTCGATTGCCTGCCGCTATCATTCCCCCAGACCTTTGGAGTGACCGATGACGGCTGTGCCCGCCCCTGTTTCCTCGACCGCGGCCGGCGCGCTGTCGGCGTTCCTGCGTGGCGTCGAGCGCCGCGCCCTGGTGGTGGCTGAGCTGCAGTGCGGCGATGCCGCGCGCGCCGAACAGACCCTGGTGGCAGTGATGCGCGCGTTCGCGGCCGTTGCCAGCGACCTGCCGATGGCGCAGTGGCCGACCCGCTTCTGGACCCTGCTGGGCCAGCGCCAGGCCCTGCGCGAGCCGGTGGGTGGCCAATGGGCGCCACCGTTGGCCGCGCTGGCTGCGATGTCGCCGCTGCCGCGCCTGGCGCTGCTGCTGCGGGTAGGCGGCAGCCTGGACGAGAGCATCGCCACGCGCGTGCTCGACCAGGACGAGGCCGGCTACCAGCACCTGCTGGCCGATGCCTGCCCGCGCGATGCCCAGGGCCAGCCCGATGCCGCGGCCTGGCGCCAGTTGGCCGAACAGGTACAGGCGCGTATCCGTGAACTGCCGGCCACGCGCCTGCAGCAGCTTCAGCAGCCGGCGGCACCCGCCGCCCACAATGAAGCGCCGACCTCCAGCTGGCGAGCACCGCAGCGGGACGAGCGCGCGGCCGCCCATGGCAAGCGCCGTCGTACGGCCGCCAAGCCGCGCTGGCGTGGTCCGCTGATCCTGCTGGTAACCGTGGCGGTGCTGCTGGCCGCTGCGCTGGGTTGGCGCTACCTGCAGGGACGTTCCTTCGGCAACGATGCGCCGCTGCCGGAAGGCGTCGTGGGCGAGGCCGGTCCGGTGACGGTGGAAGCCCTGCCACCGAGCAAGGTCGACGCCACGCCGGATGCAACGCATGCCCAAGCCAATGACGACGCAGCGATGCTGGCCGATCGCGACTACCCGCTGGTTGCCGATGCTGACCTGTACGCATGGACCGCCGCGGGCGGTCCGCTGCCGGTGGACGAATCGCAAGCCAAGCCGAGCCGACCGGAGCCGGCCAGTGCCACGCTGGAAACCGCCGCCGCCGATGAATAAGTCCGTGTTCGCCAGCCTGTTGCTGGCCTTGCCGCTGTCCCTGTCTGCGGCGCCGCAATCGTTGAACGTGCCATTGCCGCCGCCATCGCCGGCCACCCCGGCCGTGCCGCCGGCTTCGACCGCGGCACCGGCTGGCTTTGCCCAGCTCGATCCGCAGCAGCAGCGCCAGCGCCGCGCCGACTACGCCGCCTGGCGCGCATTGCCGGAAGCCGAGCGCGAGCGCATCCGCCAGGCCGCCGCGCGCTTCAATGCGCTGCCGGCCGATCAACAGCAGCGCATGCGGCAGCAGTTCCAGGCACAGGACCAGGCGTTCCGCGACGGATGGCGGCTGGGCCCGCAGCTGGGCCTGGAGTTCCCCAAGCTGCACGGACTGTTCGGATTCGTGCCGCCGGAGCAACGCGAGTCGGCGCTGGCCGTGCTGCGCCAACTCAGCCCGGCGCAGCTGGCCCAGCTGACCCTGGTCGCGCAGCGCACGCCGCCGCAGGAACGCGATGCGGTACGCAGCGCCTTCCTCGCGGTACCCGCCGCCGAACGCGACAGCTGGCTCAAGCGCCAGGCCGGCCAGTAGAAAAAGGGGACGGAGGGGATTAAGTCGTATCAGGCCAGTCAGTGCCGAATGCGACTTAATCCCCTCCGTCCCCTTTTTGCTTGGGGCAGCCGCAACCCGGCATTCACGCCATGTCATGGGAATGCACGCGCTGCCCGCGTAAGATGGGCGCCCGCAACCCGGTGCCTGTGCCCTTCGCGCGCAACCGCAGTTCGCGTCAAGCACCTTATGTCTACTGCAACCTCCACGCCGCGCTTCAGCAAGGAAGTCGGCGCCACCGGTCTGCTCGCCCTGCCGCTCGTGCTGGGCCATGTGTCCACCGGTCTGATCTCCTTCGTCGACAACGTGATTGCCGGCCACCACGCCACGGCCACCCTTGCCGCAGTCACCATCGGTACCGCCCTGCTGTGGCTGCCGATGCTGATTCCGATCGGCACCCTGATCTCGCTCACCGCCTCGGTGTCGCAGCTGCACGGCGCTGGCCGCGAGCGCGAGATCGGCCCGCTGTTCCGCCAGGCGCTGTGGCTGGCGTTGGGCTTGGGCCTGATCATGTTCACCTTCCTTACGGTGGTGCCGCCGCTGCTGCCGGCCTTCGGCATCGCACCGGACATCGTGCCGGGGGCGACTGCGTTCCTGCATGCGGTGCGCTGGGGCGGCCCGGCGCTGACCCTGTACTTCTGCATGCGCTACCTCAGCGAAGGCATGCACTGGACACTGCCCACCATGCTGCTTGGCTTCGGTGGCCTGCTGGTGCTGGCGCCGCTGGGCTATGTGCTGGCCAATGGCAAGCTCGGTTTCCCGGAACTGGGTGCGGAAGGCCTGGGCATCGCTTCGGCGGTGATGATGTGGCTGCAGGCCACGGCGTTTGCCCTCTATCTGTGGCGGACCAGGCGCTTTGCCCACCTGCAGCTGTTCTCGCATTTCGAAGGGCCGCGCTGGAAGGCGATCTGGGAGCTGTTGCGCACCGGCCTGCCGATCGGCATCACCGTGCTGATGGAAGGTGGCTTGTTCATCGTCACCGCGTTGCTGATCGGTCGCCTGGGTGCCAATGAAGCGGCGGCGCACCAGATCGCGATCAACGTCGCCCAGCTGTGCTTCATGATTCCGATGGGCGTGGCCGAGGCCACCACCGTGCGCGTCGGCCATGCGGTCGGCCGTGGCGATGGCTTCGGCGTGCGACGCGCGGCCTGGGCCGGTTACGCGATCATCATGGGCACGCAGACGCTGTCGGCGGCGGTGCTGCTGTTCGGCCACGACGCCATCGTCGGTGTCTACACCAACGACCTGGCGGTGGCCGGGCTGGCCTCGACCCTGCTGCTGTACGCGGCCACCTTCCAGTTCCCGGACGGCATCCAGGTACTGTCGGCCGGTGCGCTGCGCGGCCTGAAGGACACCCGCGTGCCGATGTTCATCGCCATGTTTGCGTACTGGGGCCTGGGCATGCCGCTCGGCGCCGGGCTCGGCCTGGGGCTGGGCATGGGCCCGCAGGGCATGTGGATCGGCCTGATCGTCGGCCTGACTGCCGCTGCCATCCTGATGGGCTGGCGCCTGCGCCGCAGCAGCCTGCGCATCGGCCAGTCGATGCTGTCCTGATCGTCCCGCCCGCCTGCCCACCCATGGCGGGCGATCCCCTGACTTGTGTCCGATGCCGCATCACGCGGCAACGGCTATGCTGGTACCACGGCAAGAAGCCATCCGGAGCGTTCCATGAATCACCCCGTGCCCCCGCTGCCCCCGGCGCGTCGCAATCCCGTCGCCAGTTTCTTCATCGGGCTGTGGGACGTCATGAACTTCACCCGCCGGTTGATCCTCAACCTGGTGTTCTTCGGCCTGCTGTTCCTGCTGCTGGTGATGTTCGTCATCGCCGCCGGCATGGGCGCCGGTGCCAGCAAGTCGCTGCAGGACCGCACCACCCTGGTGATCGCGCCGGAAGGCCGGCTGGTCGAGCAGTTCAGCGCCGATCCGGTCAGCCGCGCACTGGCCAAGGCGGTGGGCGACAACGGTGCCGAAGAGATCCAGCTGCGCGACCTGCTGCGGGTGATCGAGTCGGCCAAGGAAGACAAGAAGATCGAGCGCGTGGTGCTGGAGCTGGACAAGCTGCAGCCCTCGGGCTTCGCCTCGCTGCGTGAAGTGGCTGCGGCACTGCAGGACCTGCGTGCCTCCGGCAAGCAGCTGGTGGCCTACAGCGAGAGCATGGGCCAGTCGCAGTACCTGCTGGCCGCACAGGCCGACGAGGTCTACCTGGACCCGATGGGTTCGGTGGTGCTTGAGGGCCTCGGCCGCTACCGCCAGTATTTCCGCACCGGCCTGCAGGACAAGCTGGGCGTGGACGTGCACCTGTTCAAGGTGGGCGAGTACAAGTCCGCGGCCGAGCCGTACGTGCTCGACGCGGCGTCACCGGCCTCCAAGGAAGCCGACCTGTTCTGGATGAACGACGTCTGGCAGCGTTACCTGGGCGACATCGCCAAGGCCCGCCGCCTGGATCCGGCACAGCTGGCCGCCGGCATCGACACGCTGCCGGAAGGCATCGCTGCTGCTGGTGGTGATCTGGCCAAGTTCGCCCTGCAGCAGAAGCTGGTGACCGCGCTGAAGACCCGCGAAGAGTTCGAGGACCTGATGATCGAGCGCGGCGTGGCCGACGAAGATGCCGACGGTGGCTTCCGCAACGTCGACTTCGGCACCTACCTGGGCCAGCTTGATGCGCGCCGCAACCCGGTCGACAACCGTCCGCAGGTGGCAGTGGTGGTGGCGTCCGGCGAGATCAGCGGCGGTGACCTGCCGGCCGGCCGCATCGGTGGCGAATCGACGTCGGCGCTGCTGCGTGCCGCGCGCGACGACGACGATGTCAAGGCGGTCGTGCTGCGCGTGGATTCGCCGGGCGGAGAAGTGTTCGCTTCCGAGCAGATCCGCCGTGAAGTGGTCGCCCTGCAGGCCGCCGGCAAGCCGGTGGTCGTATCGATGGGCGACCTGGCCGCCTCCGGTGGCTACTGGATCAGCATGAACGCCGATCGCATCTACGCCGATCCGTCGACGATCACCGGTTCGATCGGCATCTTCGGCATGGTGCCGAACTTCAGCCGCGCGCTGGACAAGATCGGCGTGCACACCGATGGCGTCGGCACCACCCGCTTCGCCGGTGCGTTCGATGTCACCCGGCCGATGGATCCGGCCGTGGGCCAGGTCATCCAGTCGGTGATCAACAAGGGCTACGCCGACTTCACCGGTCGCGTCGCCGACGCCCGCAAGAAGCCTGTCGAGGCCGTCGACGAAGTGGCCCGTGGCCGCGTGTGGAGCGGTGCGCAGGCCAAGGAACGTGGCCTGGTCGATGCCTTCGGTGGGCTGAAGGATGCCGTGGCCGACGCCGCCAGCCGCGCCAAGCTGGGCAAGGCCGACGCTTATCGCGTGCGCTACATCGAGAAGGCGGCCACGCCGTTCGCGCAGTTCGTCAGCGGTTTCGCCGGCAGCCGCGCTGGTGCCTGGATGCTGTCCGATTCGGGCATGGCGCGGATGCTGCTGGCGCGCACGATGCCGGAAGTGGATACGCAGCTGCGCTTTGTCGAGAACGCGGCCCGCGAAAAGGGCAATGGCGCACCGGTGAAGGCGCTGGCGTACTGCTTCTGCGGGTTCTGACCGGAGCACATCCACGCATGGCGTGGATCTACTGTAAACGCCCGGCTTCGGCCGGGCGTTCTCGTCGGTGGGGTCGGATCCCTTTGCCCGCTAAGGGTTCTGACCCCACAGGTCACTGCGTCGCGTCGGCCTCGGCCTTGCGCTCGCCCGCAGCGGCGTCATCGACGGATTTCTGCGCGCCCTTGGCGCGGTCCAGCGGCCCCTGCATCGCGCGCGCCATCGCCTTGGGCACCGGTGGCTTCTCCGGGTTCGGCGTTGGCGGGCGCTGGCAGGCGGACAGCAGCACGGTGGCCAGCAGGGACGTGGACAGGACCAGGATGCGCATGGCGGCACTCCGTGATGGGCGTGCGGGCAGTGTCGCATCCTCGGCAGGGGGCGGCCGTGAGCGCGTATCCTTGTTGCATCGAAACACAGCGGGCGCGGCCCCGGAGGACTCATGACCCAGCAACGGTGGCGGCTGGACGGCCAGACTGCCCTGATCACCGGCGCCAGTGCCGGCATCGGCCTGGCCATCGCGCATGAACTGGCCGGGTTCGGTGCCGACCTGATGATCGTCGGCCGCGATATCGACATGCTGGAGACCGCGCGCGACGAGTTGCTGGATGTGTATCCGCAGATGCAGGTGCATGCGCTGGCCGCCGATGTTTCCGACGACGAAGACCGCCGCCAGATCCTGGACTGGGTGGAGGACCACAGCGATGGCCTGCATATCCTGGTAAACAACGCCGGCGGCAACGTCACCAAGGCGGCCACCGAGTACTCCGAAGACGAGTGGCGCAAGATCTTCGAGACCAACCTGTTCTCGGCGTTCGAGCTGTCGCGCTACGCACATCCGCTGCTGGCACGCCACGCGTCGTCGTCCATCGTCAACGTCGGCAGCGTGTCCGGCCTGACCCATGTGCGCAGTGGCGTGGTCTACGGCATGACCAAGGCGGCGATGCACCAGATGACCCGCAACCTGGCCGTCGAGTGGGCCGAAGATGGCATCCGCGTCAACGCAGTGGCACCGTGGTACATCCGTACCCGGCGCACGTCCGGCCCGTTGTCGGACCCGGACTACTACGAGGAAGTGATCGATCGCACGCCGATGCGTCGTATCGGCGAGCCGGAGGAAGTGGCTGCGGCCGTGGGCTTCCTGTGCCTGCCGGCAGCCAGCTACGTTACCGGCGAGTGCATCGCGGTGGACGGCGGCTTCCTGCGCTACGGGTTCTGATCTTCGGAAGGGTAGTGCCGGCCGCTGGCCGGCAACCACAGGATATTCAGTTGATTGCAGTTGCCGGCCAGCGGCCGGCACTACCGGATGGCGGTCACCCCGGCACCGGGCAGTTGCTGGCCTCCAGCACACCCTGCAACCGCTCGCGGTCCTTGCGCGCGCTGTCGCGGTTCTCGGGCGCGGCGAAGCGCTCCCGGCCGCGGGCATCGCGGAAGCGCTGCTGCCAGGCACCGCAGCGCTGCGCTTCGGGAAGCGCTTCGCACTGATCGCGCACCACTTCACAGCTGGCGGCATTCACCGGCGTCACTCCGCCAAGGCCCTGTACTGTCATCAGCTCGCAGCGACCTGGCGCAGCCTCGTACTCGTACAGGTAGCCGCCGCCCTGGCTGTCGGTGCACTGGAAGATAGGAGGAAGCGGCGGCTTCGGTGAACCGTCACTTCCAGCAGCACGGGCCTCGGCATCGCGACGCAGCGTCGCGCTGTCAAGGATCTGGTCGTCTCCTTCGTGTTCGACCATGCCTGCTTCCATGATCGTGCGTCCTTCGTCCGCGCGTCGTGCCTTCGCTGGGGCCGCAGGCGCAACACCCGGGTTGGCCGGCAGCGGCGCGGGTGTTTCCACCGGGGTGGGGGCAGGTTCAGCGGCCACAGGGGCAGCGGCGGCCGGCTGCGCGTTGCCCTTGCCGGGTATGCGCAGCACCTGCTGCCTGCTGCCAGTGGGGCACGGCGTGCGCTGCAGGGTAGGGATGTCACTGCTGCTGGAGGTACAGCGGTAGATCACGCCCTCTTCGGCCAATGCGCTTCCAGGCAGCAGCACCAGGAGCAGCCAGATCACTCGGTTCATGCGTACAGCGTACAGGCCGCGGCGGCTTGCTGCGGTCAGCGTTCGCAATCGCGCGACAGGCGCGCATCGATGCCGCGCTGTTCGTTGCTGATGGCGGTGCGTTCACTCTGCAGCGCACTGTTGTACCGGCGATCCAGTTCCCAGCGGCGATCACGCAGTCGCGCACAGACTTCCTGCGGCGGCAACGCATGGCAGCTGTCGCGGACCAGCACGCTGCCGGCCGGAACCTGCACGCCCATGCCGATCGAGGGGGGACGATAACCCGCGCCTTCGCCGATCGGCGTGCCGGTGGCCGGGCGCGGTCCGGGGTAGGCCGGGCCGTGATGGGCGTGTGGCAGCCAGACACTGGTCCACAACGGCACCCAGCGCGGATTGCCTTCGTTGTTGTCGCTGGTATAGCGTCGGCCATCATCGCTCACGCATTCGTACATCGGCTGCGGCGGCTGGATGTAGACGTGGCGGACTTCGCGCTCGCGGATGACCGGGGTTTCGCCGGGCGGCGCAGGCGGGGCATCACTGCGCACCACCCGTGGAGCGGGATCGCGCGGGCGCTGCAGGTCGCGAACCTGCTGGCGGCCGCTGTTGCAGGGCGTGTCCTGCAGGGCCACGGCCCCGTTGCTGGAAACGCAGCGGTACACCCGCACGTCTTCGGCTGCGGACGCCGTCCACGGCAGCAGCAGGCACAGGCTGAAGGTGGCGCGCAGCAGGCTCATGGCGGCAGCGTGCGTGATTGTCCGCGGCAGTGCAATCGGTGGCTCAGGACCGCAGCACGTTGCCGCTGAGCGCGTCGCGTATGGGGGTGGGTTGGGCCAGGCCACCGGTCTGTCCGTCAAGGATGCCGTCGAGCAGGCGCAGCAGGCGCGGATCCAGCTCTTCGCGGCTGCGCGCCGGTGGTTCGCCGGCCAGATTGGCGCTGGTGGAGACCAGCGGGCCGCCCCAGGCGCGGCAGAGTTCGGCCACCAGCGGGTGCGCGCTGATGCGCACCGCAATGCCGCTGTGTTCGCCGGTGACCCAGGGCTGCGCGCGCGGGCCAGCGGGCAGGATCCAGGTGTTGGCGCCGGGCCAGCTGGCCAGTACCGCGCGCTGGCGGGCGTCGGGCAGCGCCTGCAGGCGCACCCAGCCTTCCAGCTGCGCCAGCTCGGCCGCGACCAGGATCATGCCTTTCTCGATCGGTCGCTGCTTCAGCCGCAGCACCATGTGCACTGCCGCTTCCTGCGAGGGATCACAGCCCAGGCCCCAGACCGCTTCGGTCGGGTAGGCGATCACGCCGCCGGCGCGGAGCGTGGCGACAGCAGAGTCCAGGGTGAGTTCTTTCATGGCGGCGACCGGCCCGGCGTGGGCCTCCATTATCCCCCTGCTGCGTGCAGAAGGGGTGGTCGGCGCGGACGGTAGGTGCGGACCGTTGGTCCGCACACCTTGCCCCTCATCCACGCATGGCGTGGATCTACTTCTTCGCAGCGGCCTTCTTGACGGCTTTCTTCGCCGGGGCCTTCTTTGCGGCGGCCTTCTTCACCGCCTTCTTTGCCGGCGCCTTCTTGGCAGCAGCCTTCTTCGGCGCCGCTTCCTTCTTCACTGCCGCCTTCTTGGCCGGTGCCTTTTTCGCTGCCGCCTTCTTGGCGCCGAAGCCCTTGCGCACCGGCTTGCCGGTTTCTTCCATCAGCTGCTGCACTTCGGCCAGGGTCAGCGATGCCGGCTCGCGGTCCTTGGGGATCTTGCCGTTCATCTTGCCGTCGCTGATATACGGGCCGAAGCGGCCGTTCAGCACCTGGATGTCGCTGCCCTCGAATTCCTTGATGATCCGGTTGCGCGCGATCTCTTCCTTCTCTTCGATCAGGAACACGGCACGGGCCAGGTCGATGGTGTACGGGTCGTCTTCCTTCTTCAGCGAGGCGTAGGTGCTGCCACGCTTGGCGAACGGCCCGAAGCGGCCAATCCCGACGCTGACCGGCTCGCCCTTGTCCTCACCCAGCGCGCGCGGCATCAGGAACAGCTCCAGCGCGTCTTCCAGGGAGATGGTGTGCATCGACTGGCCAGGGCGCAGCGAGGCGAACTTCGGCTTCTCCTCGGCGTCCTCGGCGGTGCTGCCGATGGCGGCATACGGCCCGAAGCGGCCCAGACGCACGCTGACCGGCTTGCCTGTCTTCGGATCGGTGCCAAGCTCGCGCGCGCCACTGGCCTCGGCGCGGTCGACCGATTCCTTCTTGTCTTCCACCAGTTCCTTGAACGGCTCCCAGAAGCGAGCCATCAGCGGAATCCACTCTTCTTCGCCACGCGAAACGGCATCAAGCTCGTCTTCGAGCTTGGCCGTGAAGTCGTAGTCCACGTACTGGGTGAAGTGGCTGGACAGGAACTTGGACACCGCGCGGCCGACGTCGGACGGGCGGAAGCTGCGGCCTTCCATTTCCACGTACTTGCGGAACAGCAGGGTCTGGATGATCGAGGCGTAGGTCGAGGGACGACCGATGCCGTACTCTTCCAGCGCCTTCACCAGCGCCGCTTCGGTGTAGCGCGGCGGCGGCTGGGTGAAATGCTGTTCGGCCTGGATGCGTTCCAGCGGCACGCGGTCGCCCGGCTTCATCGCCGGCAGCTTGCGGCCTTCGTCCTCGTCCTCGGCGCTCTTGCTGTCCTTGCCTTCCTCGTATACGGCCAGGAAGCCGGGCACCACCACCGTGGTGCCGCTGGCACGGAACACGTGCTCGCTGCCGGCCGACAGGTCGACGCTGACGGTATTGAGCGTGGCCGGGATCATCTGGCAGGCGACGGCGCGCTTCCAGATCAGTTCGTACAGGCGGCGCTCGTCGTCGGTGAGGAAGCGTGCGACCTGGGCCGGGGTGCGCAGGGCCGAGGTCGGGCGCACCGCTTCGTGCGCTTCCTGGGCGTTCTTCGACTTGGTCTGGTAGGTGTTGGGCTGGTCCGGCAGCGAGGCGATGCCGTAGTCGCGGGCGATCACGTCGCGGATTTCCGCCAGCGCGTCCTGCGACAGGTTCACCGAGTCGGTACGCATGTACGAAATCAGGCCGACGGTGCCTTCGTCGCCGATGGCCACGCCCTCATACAGCTTCTGCGCAACCTGCATGGTCTTGCGGGTGGTGAAGCCGAGCTTGCGCGAGGCTTCCTGCTGCAGGGTCGAGGTGGTGAACGGTGGCGCGGGACGGCGCTTGCGCTCCTTGCTGGCCACGTCGGTGACATGCAACGAGCCCTGCGCGGCCTGCTGGATACGCAGGCGGGCGGCTTCGGCGGTGTCACCGTCGGTGATGGTGAACTGCTCGAACTTCTGCCCGTCCAGCTTGACCAGCTTGGCGTTGAAGTGCTGCGACGGGTGCGCGCATTCGGCCGCGATCGACCAGTATTCGCGGGCGACGAAGGCTTCGATCTCTTCCTCGCGCTCGACGATCATGCGCAGCGCCGGGCTCTGCACGCGGCCTGCGGACAGGCCGCGCTGGACCTTGCGCCACAGCACCGGCGACAGGTTGAAGCCGACCAGGTAGTCCAGCGCGCGGCGCGCCTGCTGGGCATCGACCAGGTCGCTGGCGATCGCGCGCGGCTGGCTGATCGCTTCCTTGATGGCGCGCGGGGTGATCTCGGTGAACACCACGCGCTGCATCGGCTTGTCCTTGACCAGCCCGCGTTCCTTCAGGATCTCGGCGATGTGCCAGCTGATCGCTTCACCTTCGCGATCCGGGTCGGTTGCCAGCAGGATGTCGTCGGCACCCTTGGCGGCCTTGGCGATCGCATCGACATGCTTTTCGTTCTTGTCGATCACGTCGTAGTGCATGGCGAACCCGTTGTCCGGGTCGACCGCGCCTTCCTTCGGGATCAGGTCACGCACATGCCCATACGAGGCCAGGACGGTGTAGTCCTTGCCGAGGTATTTGTTGATCGTCTTGGCCTTGGCTGGCGATTCGACGATGAGCAGGTGCTTGGGCATGTCGGGAGAGGTCTGTGGGCGGACCGGGAGAAGGGGCCGCTAGGGTGGAGCAAACGGCCGCATTAGTGAAGCGGCCACGGGCAAATCCATAAACTGAACGCCCGGTAATGTGCCGGGCGTTCAGGTTTCACCTTATTAGAGGAATCACGCCCGGCCGGCCCGTGTCAAGCAGCCAGGCGTGAGGATGGCCGTTCACGAGGCCATCTTGGCGATGAAGCCTACCGCGAACACCAGCAGGGCCAGGCCGACCAGAGACAGCAGGCCGGTCAGCACGAGCACCAGTACGGTTACCGTGCCCAGCTCCCGGCGCTGCAGCTGCGGCTGGTCGGTGTAGGCCCAGCGGTCGACCACGAGGGTGTCGCAGACCATGTCGTGCAGGCCCTGCTTGCGTTCGGTGAAGGCGGCCATCAGGAAACCGATGCCGAGCGTGAAGCTGCTCAGCAGCATGGCCCAGTAGCGACCAAATGCGCGGGCCTTGGTCAGGCGTTCGCCGTTGCCGCGCACCACCTTGATACCGACTGCCATCTTGCCCAGCGTGGCGCCGCCCTGCGAGGCATGGAACCAGGTGTAGTAGGCCATGCCGATGCCGAGGTTGATCAGGGCGCTGGCCAGCTGGGCAACGATCTCGATGGCCGATTCGCCGCTGCCCACCGCGCCCATGCTGGCGCCGAGTATCGCACCAAGAATGGCACCGATGATGCTGCCGGGGACGACCAGCACGAAGTAATCGATCATGTAGGCCGCCACACGCTTCCAGAAGCCTGCGTAGACCACTTCACCGCCAACCACCGGCTGCGCGTGGCCACCGCTGCTGGTGGTCGCTGGAGCGCTGTAAGGCGAGCTGCTGAGCGCGCCGGTGCCGGGCAGCGGTGCGGTGCCGCTGTCGATGGCGGCGTAGTCGCTGCGCAGGTCGAACCCGCCGCTGCTGCTGGCAGTGCTGGCATCGGCCAGCGTCTGCAGGCCGAGCTCGTCGACCATCTGCCGCAGCGCAGCCCACTGGGCCATGCCCTCCCGCCAGACCAGGGTGTCCAGGTTGAGCTGGCCGCGCTGGAAGCGCTGGCGGATCTCCTGGACCGGCAGCGGGCCCTGGCGTTGCTGTCCTTCGGCGTAGTACCACTCAGTCATTGCATGTTCCCTGTTGAATCATCCTTGGAGGTGCTGGCGTGCGCGCGGTTCAGCCGCGGCACGACGGCGGCAGGTACTTGTCGTTGCTCTCGCCGCTGCATTCCCAGCGGCCGCTGTCGCGATCGTATTCCAGCCACAGCAGATCGCCATCGAGGCTCTTGCCGGGCAGCGCCAGGGTGGCTTCGATGCCGCAGTGGCCGTTGTTGAAGCGACCGATGTTCACCGCTGACAGCCCTGCATGGGCGAAATCACCCGGGGCCGGGAAGCCGGCGTCGTTGCCACCCGGGCAGCGGCCTTCGTCATCGGCGAAATGCTGCACCTGGTCCTTCAGCGGCTGCAGTGTGGTCACTGCGCCGGCGACCTTGGCGCGAAGGGTGTAGTCGTTGTAGGCGGGCAGCGCGATGGCGGCCAGGATGGCCACGATCGGTACCAGCACCAGCAGCAGGCCGCCGCCGATGATGGCGGTCAGGGCGCAGCCGGACAGCTTCTTCTTCGGCGTCGGCAGGGCGCTGGCCGCTGCGCTGGTGGCGTAGGGCGTGGACGGTGGCAGCACCGGTGGCTGCGGCGGAGGCGGTGCTGCCGGCTCCGGTTCGGGTTCCACGGGCGGTGCAGCGGCGTCCAGCGCCGGCACGATCAGGCCGAGCTCGTCGACCACGGTGCGCAACGGCTGCCATTGCGGCAGGCCGTCGCGCCAGACCAGGGTGTCCAGGGAGATCTGGTTGTTGCGGAACAACTCGACCAACTGTTCCGCCGGCAGCGGGCCTTGCTGCCGGTTGCCTTCTGCATGGAACCACTCGCTCACGGGGACGCTCCTGAATGCGCTATGCCCCCAAGTGTACGGTCAGTGCAGGGGTTCTGGCTCGTCCATGAACATCTGCGTCTCCATCCAGGCATACGCCGCCTCGGAGCCGGGCTGGTTGAACAGCACCATCAGCACGACCCACTTCAGGTCGTCCAGGTCCAGTTCGTCCTGGTCCAGGGCCATTGCCCGGTCCAGCACCAGCTCGCGCTGGTCGGCATCGAGGATGCCGTGCTGTTCCAGGTACAGCAGGAACCCGCGGCATTCCACGTCCAGCTTGTCAAGCTCGGGGCCGTGGTACACGCGCACGGGGCCATCGACCCGAGCCTGGGCCACGCTCGGCCGCTGCGCGGCCAGGGCATCGAGCCAGTCGAACGCCTTGTTGATCTCGGTTGGGCTGAAACCGGCCTGGATCAGGCCGTTCTGAAGCGAATCGCGGTCACGGATCAGGTCCGCATCTTCGCTGAAATAGTGTTCAAACAGGTACAGCAGTACATCCAGGATGCTCTCTTTCATTGCCCCTCGGCCTGCGTCGCGCGACGCTGTGGAGGTGAAGAAACTAGGGAGTTCGACAGTAGCGGCCGTGTACGCACACCACGATTCCCGCCAGTTCCATGGCCAGCAGCATGGAGGACACCTGGGGCGCCGTCAATCCACAGCGTGTGATCAGTGAATCCATACTGCTTGGGTTGTGCTCCAGCGCCCGCCACAAGCACTGGTAGTCAGGGTCGTCGGCCCAGTGCGCCGGCAGGCGTGCGGGCGATGCCTGTTCAGTGGGGGTGGCCAGCCGTGATTGCAAGCCCGGCAGCTGCTGGCGGAGGGCGGGGGCCAGCAGTTCGAGGACCTCCTCCGGGCGCTCGACCAGTGCGGCACCCTCGCGGATCAGCCTGTGGCAGCCCGCAGCGCGCGGATTGAGCACCGAGCCGGGCAGGGCGCAGACCTCGCGGCCGGCCTCGGCGGCCAGGCGTGCGGTGATCAGGGCACCCGAGCGTTGGGCGGCCTCGACCACCACCGTGGCCAGGGCCAGCCCGGCTACCAGCCGGTTGCGGGCAGGAAAGTGGCCGGGGCGTGCGGGCGTGCCGGGCAGGTACTCGCTGAGCACCACGCCTTCGGCGGCGATGCGCGCCTGCAGCCGGGCGTGGCTGTCCGGATAGGCGCGGTCCGGTCCGGTGCCGATCACCGCCACGGTGCAGCCCCCCGCGTCCAGCGTGCCCTGGTGGGCGGCGGCATCGATGCCCGCCGCCAGGCCGCTGGTCACCGCCAGCCCGGCGTCGACGAAGCAGCCGGCAAACCGGGCTGCCAGCGCGCGTCCGCCCGGCGTTGGCGAGCGGCTGCCGACCAGCGCAACCGATGGGCGCCAGGCCCGGCTGGGGTCGCCGGCGATGAACAGCGCAAGGGGGGGATTGGGGACATCCAGCAGGGGCGGGGGGAAGGCCGGATCGGTGAAGGCCAGCAGGTGCTGGTTGTCGTCTTCCAGCCAGCGCCGTGCCACGGCCAAGGCCCGGGCGTCGGGGCGGTCCAGTGCGGCGCACTGCTCTGGCGTGCAACCGTGCGCGCGCCAGTTCGCGGCACCCTGCGCGATCGCGGTTTCCGCCCTGCCTGCGGCCTGCAGCAGGGCCCGCCGTGGTGCCAGCGCGCCGCCTGCCATCAACAGGCGCAGCAGCGCCTCGTCAGCTTGGTTGGTCATCCCCCCACTATCGAGCGCATGCAACAAAGGCGCCCTAGGGCGCCTTCGCATGTGGCTGTCAGACTTTGCCGGAGACCGCCCCTGTAGAGTCGACTGTCAGTCGACTACCGCGCGCAGCGCGGGCGCTTTCGGGGGGCGGTGAAGAGCAGTCGACTAACAGTCGACTCTACCGCGCATCCGGGTGCAGTGCGTTGTATCCCACGCGCACCGGCTTCACGCCCTGCATCACCAGTGCGTAGCTGACGTTGTCGAAGGTACGGAACACCATGGCGTGTGCGGCGTATTCGTCCGGCAGCGAGACGCGGCCGGCGCCGGTGCTGAGCGAATCATCCATGCGCGAGGAGTTCGGGTACTTCATGCGGTGCGCCACGTGGCGGCCCGGGCGCCACAGCGAGAACACGGTGCCGTTGTCCACGCCCTGCGCGCGGCCTGCGGAGATCGCGATCACGTCGCGCGGCCCACCAGCGGTGAACATGTCGGCAACGGCCAGCACGCGCACGTCGACGCCCTCGACACCGGCGGCCGGGACATGGGGGATGAACTGCAGGTCGTAGGGCCTGGCCTCGACCGGGACCAGGCGGTCGCCCGCACGTACCTCGCGGCCGCCCTCGTTCTTGTCCAGCACCAGGGTGGACACCTCGACCTTGCCGCCGGCGACGTGGGTGATGGTACCGGTGGCGACCTGGGCCAGCTCATAGCCAAGCACGCCGCGGCGGTGGTTGGGGGCGTTGTAGGCCCGCCACAGGTTGCCGCTGCCCGGGGTGACGTCGCCGTTGGCGGTCAGGTCCTCGGTCGGCTTGGGCTGGGCGTAGCGCACGGTCGGGCGGACCACGGCCCAGCGCTGGCCCAGCTGGGCGTCGGCCAGGCGCACGTACACCGCGCTGCCGCTGGTGACGCGCAGGCGCTCTTCTTCCAGGCCGGCCACGTAGGGCAGCTGGTCGATGCTGTCGACCACGCTCAGCTGCTTCAGGAACGGCTCGACCTGGGCCAGCGGAATGGCATCGATCGGGGCTTCCTGGCGCGGGCCGGGCTTGGCAGCGACGGTCACCCGGTCCAGGTAGGCCAGGCTGAGCACGTCACCGGGATAGATCAGGTGCGGATTGGCGATCTGTGGATTGGCCTGCCAGATCTCCGGCCACAGCCAGGGCTTCTGCAGGAAACGTGCGGCGATATCCCACAACGTATCCCCTTTTCGGACCACATAGGTGTCCGGGTGCCCGCCATTCACTTCCACGGCGGTAGCATAGGCAGCCACGGTCAGCATCGCCGCGGCGACGACCGTACGAAAACGAAGCAACATAGGTGTGAAGCCCTGATTCCCCAACAGGTCCGCGCACTATAGTCCAGAAACCGGGGCGCAAGGCAAGCGTTGGAGCTAGAATCTGCGACGTATGCCGGCGTGCCGGCCCATTACCCGGAAACAGCCATGGCCCTTCTCCCCATTCTCGAGTTCCCCGATCCGCGCCTGCGTACCAAGGCCGCGTTGATCGACGCCGCTGAAGTCACCACGCCGGCCTTCCAGGAACTGATCGACAACATGTTCCAGACCATGTACGACGCGCCGGGCATCGGCCTGGCTGCCACCCAGGTGGACGTGCACAAGCGCTTCATGGTCATCGATGTCAGCGAAGAAAAGAATGAACCGCAGGTGTTCATCAACCCGGAAATCGTCGCCAGGGAAGGGGGGCGGGTGTACCAGGAAGGTTGCCTGTCGGTTCCGGGCATCTTCGCCGACGTGACCCGTGCCGATACGATCACCGTGAAATACCTGGACCGCAACGGCCAGGAACAGCAGATGGAAGCCGGCGAAGTGCTGGCCACCTGCATCCAGCATGAGATGGATCACCTGGACGGCAAGCTGTTCATCGACTATCTGTCGCCGCTCAAGCGCGAGATGGTGCGCAAGAAGCTGGCCAAGCAGCGCAAGCACGTGGCGTGATCGCCAATCCGGGCCACCCTTCGGGTGGCCCGCGCCTGCGCGGCAAGCGCGGGCTGTACGGCGCCGGCCGACGGCGCCGTTTTCTTTCCTGCACGAATCCATCCTGCAAGTGGGGTAGCCATGAGGATTGTCTTTGCCGGTACGCCGGAATTCGCGGTGTCATCGCTGCGCGCGGCTGCGCGCCATCATGAGGTCGTGGCCGTCTACACCCAGCCTGATCGTCCGGCCGGCCGTGGCCGTGGCCTGGCGCCGTCGCCGGTCAAGCTGGAAGCCGTGGCCCGTGGCATTCCGGTCTACCAGCCGGAGTCGCTGAAGGACGCGGCCGCCCAGCAGCAGCTGCGCGACCTGCAGCCGGATCTGATGGTGGTAGTGGCCTATGGCCTGATCCTGCCCAAGGCGGTGCTGGCCATTCCGACCCATGGCTGCTGGAACGTGCATGCCTCGCTGCTGCCGCGCTGGCGCGGTGCCGCGCCGATCCAGCGTGCGATCCAGGCCGGCGATGCGAAGACCGGCGTCTGCCTCATGCAGATGGAGGCCGGCCTGGACACCGGCCCGGTGCTGCTGCACCAGGAACTGCCGATCGCGGCCACCGATACCGGCGGCCAGCTGCATGACAAGCTGGCCGAGCTTGGTGCCCAGGTGTTGTCCGATGGCCTGGGCCTGCTGCGCGCGGGCATCAAGCCGATCGCGCGGCCGCAGCCGGAACAGGGCGTGACGTATGCGCACAAGCTGGACAAGGCCGAAGCCAGGCTGGACTGGGCGCAGGACGCCGGCGCGCTGGCGCGTACCGTGCGCGCGTTCAATCCGTGGCCGATCGCCGAGGCAACGCTGGCCGGCGAACGCGTGCGCATCCATGGCGCGGTGGCACTGGAGGCAGACCACGGCCAGGCGCCGGGCACGGTGCTGGCCGCCGGCCGTGATGGCATCGACATCGCCTGTGGCCAGGGCGCACTGCGCCTGCGTGTACTGCAGCGGGAAGGTGGCAAGGCGATTACTGCGGCCGACTACCTCAACGCCCGCCGCGATCTGCGCGTGGGAGCATAAGCGGTGTCGAAGCAGAACGATTTCTCCGTCGCCAAGGCGGCGCCGGGAGCGGCCACGCGCATGCTGGCCGCACGCGTGCTGGCACAGGTGTTCACCCGTGGCCGGTCGCTGAAGGCCGAACTGGCCTGGGCGCTGCCGAAGCTGGCCGACAGCCGCGACCGCGCGCTGCTGGAAGCGCTGTGCTTCGCCGTCCTGCGCCGCCGCAGTACCTATGACGCGGCGCTGCAGTCGTGGATGCAGAAGCCGCTGTCGGCGCGTGATGCCGACCTGCGCACGCTGCTGATGGTCGGGTTCGCCCAACTGGACGTGCTGGCGTTGCCGGCGCACGCGGCGTTGTCGGCCACGGTCGATGCCGCGCGTGCCCTGGGTCGTGAGCGCCAGGCGGGCCTGGTCAATGCGATCCTGCGCCGCGCGCAGCGCGAAGGTTTCCCGGAACAGCCTGCGCGCGATGCCTTCCCGGCGTGGCTGGCCGATGCCGTCGAGCGCGACTGGCCGGCCCAGGCCGAGGCGATCTTTGCCGCCAGCCTGCAGCCGGCGCCGTTGTGGTTGCGCGCCAACCGCCAGCAGGGCGGCCGCGACAAGGCACTGGCGACGCTGGCCGAAGCTGGCATTACCGCGCAAGCCAGTCCGCTCAGCGCCGACGCGTTGCGCCTGGCCTCGCCGGTTGCCGTGAATCAGCTGCCCGGCTTCGCCGAAGGCGCCATCTCGGTGCAGGACCTGTCGGCGCAGTGTGCGGCCGACGCGCTGGCCCCGGCGGCCGGTGCCCGCGTGCTGGACGCCTGTGCGGCCCCCGGTGGCAAGTCGGCGCACCTGCTGGAGCGCGACCCCGGCCTGCGCCTGCTGGCGCTGGATATCGACGCGCGCCGCCTGGCCCGTGCACGTGACACCTACGTTCGCACTGGCGTGGGCGAGCATGCGCAGACCCTGGCTGCCGATGCCAGTGATCCGGGTGCCTGGTGGGATGGCGTGCCGTTCGACGCGATCCTGCTCGATGCCCCGTGCTCGGCCACCGGCGTGATCCGGCGGCAGCCGGATGTGATGTTCCACCGACGTGCCGAGGATATCGATGCGCTGGTCGGTGTGCAGGCCCGCCTGCTGGAGGCCTGCTGGTCGATGCTGCGTCCGGGCGGCGTGCTGCTGTATGCCACCTGCTCGATCCTGCGTGCGGAGAACATCGACCAGGTGCGGGCGTTCCTGAAATGGCACCCGGACGCGGTGGCAGAGCCGCTGGATGACCGATTCGGCCTGGACTGCGAGGGAATCGCGCGCCAGCGACTGCCGGGTGACAGCGATGCTGACGGATTCTTTTACGCGCGTCTGCTAAAAACAGCCTGACCCCCGCTGACGTTCCGAGTCCCATGCTGAATTCCCGCGCGTCGCGCGAGACGTGGTTGTTCGTGGCGATGGCCCTGCTGCTGCTGGGGGCCGGGCTGGGCCTTCGTGATCCGTGGCCATCGGACGAGCCGCGCTTTGCGCTGGTGGCCAAGCAGATGGTCGACAGCGGCCACTGGCTGTTCCCGCACCGCGGTACCGAGTTGTATTCGGACAAGCCGCCGATGCTGATGTGGTGGCAGGCTACGCTGTACGGCCTGGTCGGGCAGTGGCGCGTGGCCTTCCTGCTGCCGTCGCTGCTGGCGGTACTGGGTACGCTGTGGTGCGTGGTCGACCTCGGGCGGCGGCTGTGGACACGGCGGGTGGGGCTTTACGCCGGCTGGGCGCTGCTGTTCGCGCTGCAGTTCACCTTCCAGGCGAAGAAGGCGCAGATCGATCCACTGCTGCTGCTGTTCATCACCCTGGCCAACTACGGCCTGCTGCGCCACCTGTTGCTGGGACCAGGCTGGCGCTGGTGGTGGCTGGGCTGGTTCTTCGCTGGCATCGGCGTGATCACCAAGGGCGTGGGCATGCTGGCGCTGCTGATGATCGTGCCGGCGGTGACCGCTGCGGTACTGCAATGGCCACGGGTGGCACTGCACGCGCGCGATGCCCGCTTCTGGCTGGCGCCGCTGGCCTTCCTGCTGGCGGTGTCGTTGTGGCTGGCGCCGATGCTGCTGGCCGGTTTTGCCACCGGTTCGGACGAATACCGCGCGTACATGGACGACATCCTGTTCCAGCAGACGGCGCGTCGCTATACGCACTCGTGGGACCACCACCAGCCCTGGTGGTACTTCCTGGCGATCATGCCGTCGATGTGGATCCCCGCGTTCCTGCTGCTGCCGTGGGCGCTTCCGGCTTGGTTGCGGCGGCTGCGCCGGCGCGATCCGCGCTATCTGCTGCCGCTGTCCTGGTGGTTGATGGTGGTGCTGTTCTTCTCGATCCCCGACGGCAAGCGCGATGTCTACATCCTGCCGGCGCTGCCGATGTTCTGCCTGGCGCTGGCGCCGTTGCTGCCGGGGCTGCTGAAGCGGCGCGATGTGCAGGCCGTGGTGGGAGTGTTCACCGGCCTGCTGTCACTGGGCCTGGTCCTGGCTGGCGCGATGGCGGTGCTGGGCGACCCGGCCTTCGAGCTGCGCCTGACCCACAGCCGCGGACTGGCGCCCGGCGCCGTCGACGCGCTGGCCTGGACGATCCTGGCGATGGGCGTGTGGGGCGCATTGAGCCTGCTGGCCTGCGGTCGTCGCCGGCATCTGGCGCTGGTGTCGACCCTGGCGATGGTCTGGGTGCTGTACAGCCTGGTCGGCTACCCGCTGCTGAACGATTCCAGTTCCGCCCGCGGCCTGATGCGCACGGTTGGTACACGGCTGGGCCCGGATGCCGAGCTTGGGCTGGTGGCCTGGAAGGAGCAGCATCTGCTGCTGGCCGACCGCCCCGCAGCGACCTTCGGTTTCGAGGCGGACTGGGACGAGCAGCTGATTGCGGCCACGCGCTGGCAGCGGCTTGCGCCCGAACGCCGTTGGTTGCTGGTCCACGAGTACGCAATGCTGTCGTGCGTCGACCGCAGCCGCTCTGAACTGGCCGGCGTAGCCAACCGGCGGCGCTGGTGGCTGGTGCCGGCGACGGCGGTGAAGGTGCCCTGCGTGGTCACCGCAGAGGAGCGGGAACGTGAACGGCGTCTGCAGGAACATGACTAGTCCCCCCCTTCCTGCTTGTCCAGTCTGCCCAAGCGGGGTCAAAGGCAGTAAAACAGCAGGCCGGGATGGCCTGCACCGCCCCTTCCCGTTCTTTCCAGCCGATTGCAGCGATACTTCCCGACGTGCCAGCTTCACCGGACAACCTGAACCTCATGGCCGGCGATCCGCTGGGCGTTCCCGCCGGCGGACGTCAGCGGGTGGCGCATGGGCTGGCCCAACTGGGCCTGTTCTGCCTGCCGGCACTGGTGCTGACCGTGCCCATCAACCTGTTGCCGTATGGCCTGCTGCTGCTGCTGAGCACGCTGCTGGCGCCGGAGCTGCTGTGGCGCGCGCGCGGGATGGCCGGCCAGCCGGTGAAAGTGCTGGCCTGGCTGATGCTGGCGGTGCTGGCGCTCGGCCTAATGTCGGTAGTGTTGTTCGAGCAGGGCCTGCGTGACGTCGACAACCGGTCGCGGTTCGTGGTGATCCCGTGGATCGCGCTGTGGGTCTGCGCGCTGCGTCCCGACGTGCGGTGGCTCTGGTACGGATCATTGACCGGCCTGCTCGCCGCCTTCGCGATGTCACTGTGGCAGGTGCTGGGTGGCGCCCCGCGCGCAGAGTTGTTCACCAACGCCATCGTGCTGGCCGACATCGTGATGGTTTTGATGGTGCTGCTGGTGTTCTGTCGCCCGTCGCGGCGCTGGTCGCTGGTGATCCTCGGCATGGCGGCCGGCTGCGGCACCATCGTGCTGACCGGCAGCCGCGGTGTGTTCGCCGCCTTGCTGGCGCTGCTGGTGGTGCTGACGTTGAGCCTGCGCTGGCGCACCGGCGCGGCGCGCCTGTCGGTGCTGGCAGGCATGCTGGCGATCGGTGCGACCCTGCTGCTGTCGGTACCGGAACTGCGCCACCAGGTCCGCCTGAGCGAGCTGCACAGTGACGTGCAGCGGATGGAGTTGGGCGACAGTGATTCTTCCGCCGGTGCCCGCGTGGAACGCCTGCAGGTGGCCTGGGAGACCTTCCTCGACCACCCGCTGGTGGGTGTTGGCATCGGTCATTTCGACAGCGCGATGCTGCGCGTGCCGGTCTGCCGTGAGAACCCGGAAGAGTTGCGTTGCCACCTGGGGCATGCGCACAACGATGTTGCCGAATGGGCAGCGACCCAGGGCGTACCGGGCCTGCTGCTGTTGCTGGCGGTGTATGGCATCCCGCTCTGGTTGTTCGTGCGCCTGCATCGCCGCAGCGGACGGTCGACCTTCCGGGGGCCGGCCGCAGCCGGCATCATGCTGGTGATCACCTATGCACTGTGCGGCCTGACCCAGTCGATGTTCGCGCACCAGATGACAGCCAGTTTCTACGTGACCCTGGTCGGCCTGCTGACCGGCCTGTCGATCGTCGAGGGCGCGCGCCACCGGGCAATCACCGGGGCGTGATCCAGCGGCGCCCCGGACAGGGCCGGGCGATCAGGGGTTCGGCGGGTCAGCCACGGCCTGGCCGTTGCCCAGCATCCACAGCATGATGGTTTTCTGCCGCACGTAGTTGGCGCGTACGTAGGCATAGACCAGTCCATGCCAGCCGTCGCGGAAGCCGCCACGGAACAGGAAGCCGCGCCAGAACCGCCAGGCCGGCGCCAGCACCAGCTTGCCCAGCGTGGCCCGCTTGCCGCGTGCGAACTCGTGCTCGGCCATCATCCGCGCGTATTTCTCGGTCTTGGCCAGCTGCTGCTGCAATGAGCGGTACGGATAGTGGACCAGGTCGCCACGCAGGGTACCGACGCTGCCGTCGACGCTGGCAGCCTCGTGGATCTCGCGCTTGCCGCGCCAGCCGCCCTGGCGGCGGTCGAACAGGCGCAACACTCGGTCCGGGTAGGCGTTGCCATGGCGCAGGAACCTGCCGAAATACTCCGACAGGCGGGCGAAACGGTAGCCGGCATGGCCGCTGAAGCCACTGTCGCGGGCCTGTTCGATGGCCGCGCGCAGTTCCGGACTGATCCGTTCGTCGGCATCCAGGCACAGTACCCAGTCGTGGCGGGCCTGCTCGACGCAGAATGCCTTCTGGCTGCGGAAACCGTCGAACCGGCGCTGCAGAACACGGGCGCCGGCAGCTTCGGCGATGGCGACGGTGGCATCGGTGGAGTACGAGTCCACCACCACGATCTCATCGCAGAACGCCAGCGAGGCCAGGCAGTCGCCGATGCGCCCGGCCTCGTTGAACGCGATAATGCACGCCGAGATGCGAGGCCGTTCGATGGGAGCGGTCGTGGAGGACATGATGGCCGGGTACCTGTTGTTTGCGACGGAGCGCTATGCGCTGCCTATTCTCGCCCCGTTGGCGCAGGCCTTGCACGCATCCGGGCAGGAGGTAGCGGCCTGGTTCGAGGACGGCGCGGCCGGCAGCAGCCTGCCGGGGGTGCCCAACGTGGGCCTGAAGCAGGCCCTGGCCCTGCGTCCGCGGGCGGTGTTCAGCGCGGCCAACTGGGTGCCGACGTTCCTTTCGGGCGCCAAGGTGCAGCTGTTCCATGGCTTCAACGTGGAGAAGCGGGACAGCGCGCGCGGCCACTTCCGGGTGCGCGGCATGTTCGACCTGTACTGCACGCAGGGGCCGGCCACCACCGCGCCGTTTCGTGAGATCGCGGCCCTGCAGGGCCACTTCGCGGTGGCCGAGACGGGCTGGCCGAAGCTGGATCCGCTGTTCCGCGACGATGGTGGCGAGAGCGCCGCGCTGCGCGCCGCCGCTGGAGGACGCCCGGTGATCCTGTTCGGTTCGACCTTCACCGAGCGCCTGAGCGCAGCGCCGCACCTGCACCCGCAGATCGCCGCCGATATCGCCGCCGGTGACCATTACTGGCTTCTCACCCTGCACCCGAAGTGCCCGCAGGACCTGTTCGAACGCTACCGCGCGCTGGCCGGTGCCAATGCCCGCTTCATCGAGCCGGAGCAGGTGATGTCCGCGCAGCGCGCCGCCGACGTGCTGGTGTCGGATACCTCGTCGATCGTTTCGGAGTTCATCGTGCAGCACAAGCCGGTGGTGACCTTCCGCAACCGCGTGCCCAAGCCACACATGATCGACTTCAATGATCCTGCGCAGCTGGAGGCGATGCTGACGCGTGCGCTGCACCCGGACGCGGCGCTGCAGGCGGAGATCGTGCGCTATGCCGATGCCATCCATCCGTACCGCGACGGCCTGTCCAGCGAGCGGGTAATCGCGGCCACCGAGGATTTCCTGTCCGGTGAAATGGGCGCGCTGCGGCGCAAGCCGTTCGGCAGCTGGATGCGTGATCTGCAGATCCGCAGGGACCTGGGCTATTGGGGCCCGTCGCAGCGGTAAGCCGAGCATTGGCTCGGCTCTAGAGTAGATCCATGCCGTGCGTGGATGCGCGCCCCCGCTCGCGGTAATGCCGGCCGCTGGCCGGCAAGCTCGGGGATGTCTGCGGTTGCCGGCCAGCGGCCGGCACTACCTACCAGCGCAGCTTGCGCCGCGCCAGCGCCGCAGCCAGCTGATCCATCACCTGCTGCGCCTGTGCCTGCGGCAGATGGTGCAGGGTCAATGCCACATCGCCATGCGCGCCGGCAGTATCCAGCTGCAGGCTGCTGGTGCCCAACAGCTTGTCCAGCGGCGAGCGCAGCAAGCGCAGGCCCTGCACCTTGTCCAGTTCGGCCCAGCGCCACCAGCGCTTCCACCAACCGCCACGCACTGCCACGTAGTGCTCGTCCAGGTGCCAGGCCATGCGTGCCATCTGCCGATGAGCGACCAGCAGCGCCACCGGCAGCCACGCCAGCACCAGCAGGCCCCATGGCCCCCAGCGCCAGTACGCGGCTGCGGCCAACAGGGGTACCAGCAGCAGCGTTCCCAGGCACAGCCGCCACCAGCCACGCTGCGGAATGGAGTGCCATTGCGTCGGCGGCCACTGCAGCTGAGGCAACAGGTGCTGCACCAGCTGCTCGCAGCGCGTCGCCTGGGCCAGTGGTGCCAGCTCGCGCAGGGCGCGGTCCTCATCGCGCGCAGGGCCACCGGCAGCGCTGTCGATGCGCAGCTGGCGCAGGCCGAACCAGCGATGCAGGGTGGATTCGCGCAGCGTCCAGGCCTGGATGCGGCGACGCGCGACACTGCTGCGGGTGCGGCTGAGCAGACCGGCGGAGACGGTCAGGCGGCGATCCTGCTCGCTGAGGGTAAAGCCGTGATAGCGCAGCAGGGTCAGTACCACCGACAGCACGCGCAGCGCCAGCCAGCCCAGCAGCAGTGCGGCGGCCAGCAGCAGGAAAGCGCCTGCTACGCCGGGGTGCAGGTGGCTGGCGTAACCGAAAGCCTCGCGGCCACCACGTTGGATGGCTTCGTCCATCACCGGCCGCGGCACGGTCTGGAACAGCACGCCGAAGGCGGCAACCGCCAGTGCCCAGCCCCGATTGGAGAGCAGGCCCATGCGCATCACGTCCCAGCTGGACAGGCGCAGCAGGACGTGTTCGGTGTCGGCCACGGTGACCGCAGGCGCGGGGACAGCGTCGGCGGCCTGTGGTGCCTGCCCGCGCTGGCGCACGAGACGTTCCAGCGCCAGCGCCTGGTCCAGCTTCAGCACTCGCATTTCCGCTTCGGGGCGCACGCCGCCGGCCGACTCCAGGCGCAGCTCGGCCACGCCGAACAGCCGGTGCAGCGGATTCTGCCGCACTTCCACGTTGTGGATGCGGGCGAACGGAATCTCGCGCCGGTTGCGCGCAAGCAGACCGCTGCGCACGGTGATCGCATCGCTGCCGATGCGGTAACGGTAGCTGAGGTACTGCAGCACCGAGACCAGGACCAGCGCGGCGATCGCCGACAGTGGGATCAACTGCGCCCACATCGGATCGTGGTCGCCGCGCTGACCGAATACCAGCAGTGCGACCAGCGGCAGGAAGTAGTGGCGCAGCTGCATCAGCAGCACGAACAGCCATGACCACGGGTGCAGGCGGTGGTCCTCGCCACCGGCGCGCAGTGCTGCAGGCAGAGGCGGTGGCAGGCTCACAGGGCGTCAGCGTCCTGGTCGAGCTGGTGCGAAAGGGTGTCGCGCAGACGCTCGGCGTCGGTTTCATCCAGGCCGCTCACGGTTACCGCGCTCATGCGGGTGCCGGCGGTATGCACGATCAGCGTGGCAAGTCCTGCACGGCGTTCCAGCGGGCCCCTGCGCAGGTCCAGGTGTTGTACGCGCGAAATGGGAATACGGGTTTCCAGCTGCCACATCAGGTCTCGCCGCAGGCCCAGGCCCTGTGCGTCCAGCCGCCAACGGGTGCGGACCAGGCGGCGGTGGCTGAGCCATGCGCCACATGCAGCCCCTGCCAGCAGCCCGAGGGCGGCGACCCACGCGCCGCCTGGTAGATCGAAGAACCACCATGCAGCCGCCAGCGGCAGGCCTGGCACAAACAGGCCGCCGAAAGCGCCTTCCAATGCCGCCAGCCGCGCGGCGCGGCGCGGCAGCGACTGCCACGCGTCGGCGGGCGGAGCGGTCAGGGAGATGTCGGTCACGCGGGCTCCGTCAGGTGGCAGGGCGAGCGGTGGCGGCGGTAGCCGCACCGCGCAGACGGTAGCAGGTCGGCTGCGTTACTGGGCAGCCTGGATCAGCGCATCCACGTCCAGCAGATGTCCTGCGCGATCGGCCTTGGTGCGCAGGTAGTGCTCGTTCTCGGCGGTGATCTCGCCGGTGACAGGAATGCAGTCCAGTACCTCGATGCCGGCATTGCGCAGGCGCTGTGCCTTGGTCGGGTTGTTGCTGAGCAGCGCCACGCGCGAAATGCCAAGGCCGTGCAGCATGGCCACCGCACTGCCGTAGCGGCGCTCGTCGGCGCCGAAGCCGAGCTGCGCATCGGCGTCGATGGTGTCCAGGCCGTCGTGCTGGTAGCCGTAGGCACGCATCTTGGCTGCGATGCCGGTGCCACGGCCTTCCTGGTCCAGGTACAGCAACACGCCGCCGCCCAGCTCCTTCAGCTTGCGCAGGCCGCGCCGCAGCTGGTCACCACAGTCGCACTTGAGCGAACCGAACAGGTCGCCGGTCAGGCATGAGGAGTGCACGCGCACCGGCACCACCGCCGACAGGTCCGGTTCGCCGACGATGATCGCGACCTGGTCGCGCTGGGCCACGCCGCCGCGGAACACCGCGAAGGTGGTCATGCCGACATCGCGCAGCGGCACCGGCGAACGCGCCACCAGTTCGTAGTCGTGGGCCGCATGTGCTGCGCCTTCGGCCAGGTCGCACAGGGCCACCTCGGCGGCGCCCTCGAAGGTGCGGTCATCAACGTCCAGGCGTACCGCCACCATCGCCGGCAGCAACAGGCCCAGGCGGGCCAGTTCCACCGCGCCGGCATCGAAGGCATCGCCCGCCGTCCAGCCGTCGGGCATCGGGCCCGGCTCGCGCAGGTAGCCCAGCGAGGGGAGGGCATCGAAGGCAACGCCGGCCAGCGGCAGGCGTGCGCCTTGCGGGGCCTCCACGCCGAGCACGCGGGCGCGGGTGGCGGTCAGGAACAGGTAATGCCGCTCGCGGGCGGCATTGGCGAAGGCAGCGAAGCTGCTGGCCGTGGCGCTGTCCAGCGCGATCACCGCCAGGCGCTGGCCGTGGCCATCGTGGAGCAGCACCGGGCGACCGGCGCGCAGTTCGGCCACCGCGCGCTCACAGCGGATCGCGGCCGGATCGCCGAACAGGGAAGAAGCAGCAGGCATGGCAGGACCGGGGGAGGCGGACATCGCAGTCTCTATGGGGGCGACGGCGTCGTATTCAACGTGGTGCGGCCAGTGGTCGCAGGCGGCCGTCAGTGGGGGTGTTCCTCAGTTGCGTACGGGTCTTCCTCGCCGCTGCCCGGCGGCCGCAACGTATAGCGCTTGTAGGTCCACTGGTACTGCGCCGGGTCGCGGCGGGCGATGCGCTCGATGCCGGCGTTGAGCGCGGTGGCGGCCACCTGCGGGTCCGGGTCGGCCACGGCCGGGTCGGTCGGTTCGATGTGCAGGGCGAATTGCATGCCCGGCCCGATGCGCTCGCACCAGCCGTACAGCACGGTGGCGCCGGTGCGCTCGGCCAGTCGGTTGACCAGGGTCATGGTCAGCGCCTGCACGCCGAAGAACGGCACGAACACGCCGTCGCCGGCCTTGGGCTGCTGGTCGGGCAGGATGCCGGTGGCACCGCCGTCCTTGAGCACCTTGAACAGCTGGCGCACGGCCGGACCCTCGGCGCGCACCTGCTGCACGTTCTGGCCGCCGCGCACCAGCTGCAGGAAGGCATCGCTGGCCTCGTCCTCCGGCGGCTTGTAGACGATGGCGATCTGCCCGCGCGAGGCCAGCCACTGGTTCAGCAGCTCCCAGTTGCCGAAGTGCGGCGCGGCCACGATCACGCCCTTGCCGCTGGCCAGGGCTGCGTCGTACAGGGCCTCGCCGTGGCGCTGCTTCAGATGCAGGCGCAGGTTGTCGGCCGGCCTCTGGCTCCACAGCCGCAGGGTCTCGATGGCCTGCAGCGCGGTGGAGCGCAGCAGATCGCGGTGCAGGCGGTCCCGCGCGGCACTGTCCAGGTCGGGGTAGGCCAGTTCGAGGTTGCGCCGGGTGACACGGCTCTCACGGGCATTGAGACGGATCCAGGCCCACGCCAGGGTGCGCGCGAACGCCCGCAGCAGCGGCCAGGGCAGGCGGGCGAACAGGGTGGTGGCGCGGTGGACCAGCCGGGCTTTGCGTTGCGGATTCATTGGCGCCAGTTTAGCCAAGGGCGCTGCTATCGTGGCCGGCCCTGTTCATTGGAAGCCCAGATGCTCGTCCTGATCCAGCGTGTCAGCCAGGCTGCTGTCCATGTAGATGATGAAACCGTGGGCCAGATCGGACCAGGCCTGCTGGCGCTGGTGGGCATGGAGCCGGGCGATACCGAGGCCCAGCTGCGACGGATGGCCGAGCGCCTGCTGGGCTACCGGGTGTTCGCCGACGAGGCCGGGAAAATGAACCGGTCGCTGCGTGACACCGGCGGCGGCCTGTTGCTGGTCAGCCAGTTCACCCTGGCCGCTGACACCCGTTCGGGCATGCGGCCGAGCTTCACCAGCGCCGCAGCGCCGGAGGAGGCTGAACGCGGGTTCAATCAATTTGTCGAGATCTGCCGTGAAAATCACGCGCCAGGGGTGGAAACAGGCCGGTTTGGTGCCCATATGGTCGTCAGCCTGGTCAATGACGGTCCTGTGACCTTCCTTCTCCGGCCCTGAGCCTGCGGGACCACCGCCCGGCAGGCGGGGCCCCGGGCTGGTATAATGCTACGTTCCCTATTTCCTACCCAGCCGGTGGCGCGAGCACTACATGGCCAACGAACGTCCTGCCCAATCCGAAATCAAGCAACTGATCAGCAAGGGCCTGGAACAGGGCTACCTGACCTACGCCGAAGTCAATGACCATCTGCCGGACGACATGGTCGACCCGGAACAGATCGAAGACATCATCGGCATGATCAACGGCATGGGCATCGATGTCCATGAAGTTGCGCCGGATGTGGAAACCCTGCTTCTCAACGACGGCAACACCGGCAACCGCGAAGTCGATGACACCGCGGCCGAAGAAGCTGCCGCCGCGCTGAGCGCGCTCGACACCGAAGGTGGCCGTACCACCGACCCGGTGCGCATGTACATGCGCGAAATGGGCACCGTCGAGCTGCTGACCCGCGAAGGCGAAATCGCCATTGCCAAGCGCATCGAGGAAGGCCTCTCCCAGGTCCAGGCCGCGCTCGGCCAGTTCCCGGTGTCGGTCGAGTCGCTGCTGAACGACTACGAAGCCCACAAGGAAGGCAAGAAGCGCCTGGCCGAAGTGATCGTCGGGTTCAATGATCTGGTCGACGAAGAGCCGGCGCCGCCGGCGGTCGCTGCCGATGACAGCAGCGATGCCGACGCCGAAGGTGACGAGGACGAGGACGATGATGTCGAGGGTGGCGAGGAAGAAGCCGCACCGACCGGTCCGGACCCGGAGGAAGTCGCCGCGCGCATGCAGGCGCTGAGCGATGCCTTCAATGCGTTCAAGAAGGCCGCGACCAAGGGCGACAAGAAGAACCTCCCGCGCCTGCGCGAAGAGATGTCGGCGGTGTTCGTCACCCTGAAGCTGCCGCTGCCGCTGACCGACGTGCTGACCAAGCAGCTGCGCGACACCATGGCCGACATCAAGTCGCATGAGCGCCGTGTGCTGAACCTGGCCACCGTCACCGCGCGCATGCCGCGCAAGGACTTCATCCGTTCTTGGGAAGGCAACCAGACCAACCTGGAATGGGTGGAAGACGCACTGAAGCGCAAGCAGAAGTGGTCGTCGGCCCTGCGCGAAGTGAAGGACCAGATCATTGCCGAACAGCAGGCGACGATCGACATCGAGAAGCTGACCCAGCTGGACCTGGAAGAGCTGAAGGAAATCAGCCGTGCCATGGCCTACGGTGAAGCCAAGGCGCGCAAGGCCAAGAAGGAAATGGTCGAGGCCAACCTGCGCCTGGTGATCTCGATTGCCAAGAAGTACACCAACCGCGGCCTGCAGTTCCTGGACCTGATCCAGGAAGGCAACATCGGCCTGATGAAGGCGGTGGACAAGTTCGAATACCGCCGCGGCTACAAGTTCTCGACCTACGCCACCTGGTGGATCCGCCAGGCGATCACCCGCTCGATCGCCGACCAGGCGCGCACCATCCGTATCCCGGTGCACATGATCGAGACGATCAACAAGTTGAACCGCATTTCCCGCCAGATGCTCCAGCAGTATGGCCGCGAGGCCACGCCGGAGGAGCTGGCCAAGGAAATGGACATGCCGGAAGACAAGATCCGCAAGGTGATGAAGATCGCCAAGGAGCCGATCTCGATGGAAACCCCGATCGGTGACGACGAGGATTCCCATCTGGGCGACTTCATCGAGGACACCAACGTGGAGTCCCCGATCGAGAACACCACCAACATCAACTTGTCTGAAACCGTGCGCGACGTGCTGGCCGGCCTCACCCCGAGGGAAGCCAAGGTGCTGCGCATGCGCTTCGGCATCGACATGAACACCGACCACACGCTGGAAGAGGTCGGCAAGCAGTTCGACGTGACCCGCGAGCGCATCCGCCAGATCGAAGCGAAGGCCCTGCGCAAGCTGCGTCACCCGAGCCGCTCGGAGCAGCTGCGCAGCTTCCTGGATATCGATTGATATCCGGCGATGGCTGATGTGTTGAGAGAAACCCCGCTTCGGCGGGGTTTTTCTTTGCCACCACATCCCTGTAACGCCCCGCCAGTGCTCGGAAGAGCCATATAATTACGTAACAAATAATGTAACAAAGATCCGCGTCGAAGCTGGCGATTCGTGAATATGTCCATTATTTTCAGGCTCATAGATGCAAGGTCGTGCTTGCAGTCCCGTTTTTTTGATGCTAATTACGTAACAAGCTTCGTATTACGTAATGCACATGCCACGCGCTCAACGCCCACAGGTATTGGATCTGATCGCTCAGCTGGCCCCCGGCCAGCCGCTACCAGCCGCGGCGCTGGCCGAGCGGCTGGGGGTGGACCGGATGGCGCTCAGCCGGCTGGTGGCCGCCAGTGGCCCGCAGGTGGTGCGCATGGGCAGAACGCGGGCAACCGCCTATGCGCTGCGGCGGCCCACCCGGGCAGGCAGCGAATGGCCGCTGTACCGGCTGCGCGAAGATGCGACGCTGGAGGAGCTGGGGCGGGTAATTGCGCTGGTAGGAGGCGGCTTCCATGTCGACGCCGGGCCTGACTGCCCGAACCTGCGACGCGCGCCCGAAGGTGGCGTTGCTGCCTTCTTTCCTGACTTACCGTGGTACCTGGATGACCTGCGACCGCAGGGATTTCTTGGTCGCAGCTTCGCCCATGGCCGTGGGCAGGCGCTCGGCCTGCCGAAGAACCTCAATGGCTGGCAACCGGACGATGTGTTGATGGCCCTGGTAACCGCTGGCGGGACTGAAGCGGGCGATCTGCTGCTCGGTATCGCTGCTGTGGAGGCGGCGATGGAGGCGTTGCAGGCGCCGATCGATCGGGTTGCGGCCGACGATCGTCTTGCACAGTATCGCGAGCGTGCGCGTGCTGCGCTGGACGGAGAGGACGTGGGCTCCTCGCCGGGTGGCGAGCAACCCAAGTTCACCGCCACCGTGGAGGTACACGGCAGGCGCCGCTCGGTGCTGGTCAAGTTCGCGCAGCCCGATGAAGGCGCCGCCGCCCAGCGCTGGAGCGATCTGCTGGTCTGCGAACATCTGGCGCTTGAGGCCCTGCGCCAGTCCGGACAAGCCGCGGCGTCCAGTGAACTGCTGCAGTCGCCCACGCACACCTTCCTGGAAATCGAGCGCTTCGACCGCACGCCCGATCTGCTGGGGCGGCGAGGCCTGGTCTCGCTGCTGTCGCTATCGTCTGCGTTCACCGGCGAGGTCACCCCAGCGTGGCCGGTTGCAGGCGCCGAACTGCGTGATCAAGGCTGGCTGACGGCCGACACCGTGCAGGCGATGGGCCGACGCCACGCGTTCGGGCGGCTGATCGGCAACAGCGACATGCACCACGGCAACATCGCCTTCCACTTCGTTGATCGCGGCCCGCTGCCGTTGGCGCCGGTCTACGACATGCTGCCGATGTCGCTGGCGCCGTCAAAGCTGGGCGTGTTGCGCGCGGACGAGCCGCTGTCGCCGGTCGCACCGCTGGGCAGTGGTGATCTGCAGCATCTGCGCTGGGCGGCACCGGTGGCTGAAGCATTCTGGCAGTGCGTGGCTGTTGACGGGCGGATCCAGTCGCCAGCAATGCGGTCATTGGCGGGGGCGAACGCCGAGCGGGTGCGGGAGATGGGCGCGCGGTTTGGGTGAGCCAGCTGTTGCGCAAGCCTGGGCGCGCGGCGTTGCGTAGCGATGGCTGAGGGTTTTTCAGTGTGTCTTGGCGCCGGCGGGTAGCCGGTTGAGCGCAGGCTCCACTACACTGTGGCGCTGCGCCGGGCCTATAGCTCAACGGTTAGAGCAGGGGACTCATAATCCCTTGGTTCCAGGTTCGAATCCTGGTGGGCCCACCATCGAATCAGGCACTTAGGATCATCCGCAGTGCCTTCTTCGTCAAGCCAGTACCGCTCGGTGACCGCTCGGTGACCGTTTAGGCTCCGCTGCTGTCGCAGTTGGCCGCTGGCCGATCCGCATCCTCGGGCGTCCACTGCGGGGCGCTCCTGCGTGCGCGGATCCAACGCTGGATGTCGCTCTGGTACCAGCGAGTGCCGCCGCCGACCTTGTGCCTGGGCGGGAAAGTGCCCTTCTCCATCTCGCGGTAGATGTAGCTCTTCTTCATCCCGGTCTGGGCTTCGACCTGCTCGAGCTTCAGCAGGACTTCGGGGATGTTCTCAGCTGCGCCCATCTCGGGCCTCCGTTACTTCAGTGGTGGGCGCCAACAGCAGCGCAGTGTGCGAATCCGACCGTGCCGTAAGCACAAGGTTGGCGATCTGTGTCAGGTCCATGGTGGGGTCATCGAAAAGGGCGAGGCCGATCTGGGCCGTCAGCCGCTGGGTCGCCGTCGCCGCCAGTGGCGCCGGCGTGTCGATGGTTGCGAGGGCGTATGCGCGCCAGGCGTCGCACGCGGCCTGTAGCTGCGGCTCACCGGCAAAAGTGAAGGTCAATGCGCGGCCGCAGCCGCTGGCGGGGCGCGTGCTGGTCAGGGCGGTTTCGAGCGCTGCTGCAACCGCTATGGCCGCGCGCTGCTGGTGGATCAGTGGTGACCGCTCGCCCGCGGCGGCCTTGATGTGCTCAACGGTCAATGTGATTTCTCCTTCGTATGCTCTTCGATTGACTTACGCATCTGCGCAATTCGGAAACCCCACTCGTCCCTTTCCCGCTTGCCTTCACGCTTCAACGCTCGCTCCAGTCGGTCGAGCAGCGGGAGAACCCAGGACGGATTGAACGGCTGGGGTTTCAGCGCGATGGGCGTCGGCGGCTTGGGTGGGTTGCAGTACGGATCGGCCCAATCGAAGGGGTCGTTACAGACGGTGCAGTGCGTTCGATCCGCCGACCAGATGTGATCCCGATCTTTGCCGGCCCTGCGGACCTCGTGGAGCAGCGGCTGGGTGTAAAGAGCCCGGACCTGTTCGCCAGCTGCAAGGGCTCGGTACCACTGCCTTTCATCGATCTGAAACCAGAACGATCCGCCCCATTGCTCGAGCCTGACGGCCCGCTGCTGACCGAAAAGACGCATCAGCGTGGTGGCCCATCGATTCACCTGATCGGCCGGCACCGCATGGCCGGCGCGGCCTGCAGCTCGCATCTCGCGCACGGCGTCACTCGCAGTCGGCGGCGGTGCTGTGCTGATGGTCGAGGCATCGCCGCTCATGCCTCGCCCTCGAGCAGCATCTTGGGATCGATGTGCCACCCGGCCTCGCGAGCAGCGCGCAGCCGTAGCTCGTTGGCGTCGAACTCGTCCAGCTGCAGCGTTGTGATCGCGCCCTCGACCTGATGCGGCTGCAGGGGGCGGGACGTCCGGCCGAATGCGCGCCAAACGCTGAACACCTGGCAGCCCCAAGCCGGCGCAAGGCAGGCCAGCTGTTTCCCGTGCTCCCGGCAGTGGCGGCGGATCATGTCGCGAACCGACGCGTGCACCGGCGCCGGACCGCGTAGAGCAGCCTTAGTAGCCGAGACCTTTGGGCCGGGACTCACGCACCGGCCCCGCGGAACGAGGGAGTGGGCTCAGGTGAATCGGTCGGAGCATGCGTTGGGTAGGGAATATCCGATTGCATTAGGAGGCGGAGGCGTTTAAGAATTGTGAAAGTTAAATGGAAACTTTCGCATGGGGGGGGCGTATGGATTTCGCGTTCAACACCATTACGGGGCAGAAGCACATCGCCCTGGAGTTCTCGCTTCTGCCCCCAGAGCAGATCCAAGCACTTCGTCGTAATTTCATCTGCGACGAGTGCAAAGAGCCGGGGTACTTTCGAAAGGCCTCCGTATCCGGTCGCGGTCCCTGTTTCGGAGCAAGGCACCTCGACAATTGCCAGCTGGCGGTCCGCTCGGAAGACCCTTGGGGTGAGGCCGGAGACGACCTCGTGCAAAGGCTTGAAGCCGATAACACCAAGATCATCTTGGGAATGAGTGCTGAAGACGGTGCTGAGGGCAGAGCCGGTGGTGTGCGTGGCCACCAAGAGCGAGGTGGGGGTGGCAGGCGATTTGCCGGTGGAGGGGAGCCCGCAAAGACGAAGATTCAACGTAATGCGGACAAACTGCTGGAGTGGCTGTATGCAGCCCCCACCTTCAAAACGAGCAACTTGGTGATCGCTACGCCTGGCGGCGATATTCCGGTGAATGAGTTTTTTGTAGAGATACCCAAAGCAGATCGTAGGAAACATGTGGGTGAGCTCCGAGGCTATTGGGGCGAATTGACGCGGACCAATCAGTACTACAACACGCAAGTTTTCAACGGCGCTCCGAAGCCGGCGTTGGGATTTGAAATCCTGCCCGCTCTCGCGAAGAAGCTCGAGGCGAGATATCAACTTGAAGCAATTACCGGGCTCGTTGGTAGAAAGGTTCTTTTCATAGGAAGGGCACGCGAAACCCAGAATGGATCCTTCATGATGGAAGTCTCGGGAATGAGCTACGTGGGGCTTCTTCCCGAGGGCTATCAGATTGGGTAGCCCTTTACAGAGGTCAGTCATGCCGCCACCGCCATGTCGGCCGGCACCCGGTCCAAGTTCGCCTCTGCGATCGCGAGCATGGGGGGCGGGCTGACGCTGTTGCCGCACATTCGAACCTGCGCAGTGGTCTTCAGTACCGTTCCGTCGGCGGTGCGGTCGATGATGTAGGTCACCGGGAAGCCCTGCGCGCGGAACAACTCATGCGGTTTGAGCATGCGCAGGCCGATATCAACGATGACGTAGGGCGTGCCCTTGATGACCACGGTGACCAGCGCCAGGCGGTCCTTGGTGGTGACCGTGTCCACGGGGTCATGCAGCCCCACGGCGATGCCGCTGCCGTAGTACTTCACCAGGAACGCGGCAACTCGCAGGGCACCTGCCTCCTGCTCGGGGGACAGTTGTGCCAGCTCCGCCTGTGCCACCGCATGCCCGCCATTGCCACTGGCAGTGACCGTGCCGACCGGTGAGCGAGCATCCTTGCTGCCAGTTCCCCAGCGTTGGACGCCGCCAGTTCGACCTTCGCCGTGTGCGGCCTGGACCATGAAGGCACTCGATACCGCGTGGTGTTCGGCCTGAGCGGCTACGGTGGTGAGCGGCGTTCGCGCATCGGCGCCGACCATGTTCCGCCGCAGCGTTACCAGTGAGGCGGCGGCTACACCGAGGGCATGCGCTGCGCCGGCCGGCCTAGCTGCACCAGCACCAGAAGTGATCGTCGGCACGGGCTCGGTGGCCGCCGTGCCGATGCTGTCGCCACGGAACTTCACCAGGTGCGGCGCGGCCACAGCGTGCTTCACTCCGCCCGCGACAATCGTGCCCAGCGGCTGCTGCATGTCCAGCGCACGCGGGGCCTGGCCCTCGCGCTCGCCGTAGCCGGTCTGGACAAGCGTCGGAGACACCACAGAGAAGTGGCCCCCCTTCACCCCGGCGCATACCGTGCGCAGCGGTTCGTCCGCGCGCATGGAGCCGAGGGCGTGGCTGCTGTTCGCGTGCTCGGCGATGAAGGCAGCGGCGGCGCTGCTGTTGTCGCGGCAGATGGGTGGCACCGGCACGAGGAACGGATCAGCGGACTGCAGCACATGGCGCATTACGCCCTTCGCGATCCGCCGCATGGTCGCATCTGCGAGGTCTCGTTTGCGGCCGAAGATGGACGGGCAGGGGATGGAGAAGTCTAGGCAGTCGGCGGCGGTCACGCGCGGCTTCTGCCCCGGAGCAGGGCCGTGGCTCGGCTCGGGCCACACGATGGCCTGACCGTCGCGGCGGCCGAGCAGGAACAGGCGTTCGCGGCTGGTGCCTGCGCCATAGTCGCTGGCCACCAGCTTGCGCCACTCGACCACGTAGCCCAGCACACGCAGTGCGGCCACGAACTGCTGCCAAGTGCGGCCGCTGTGGCGCTTGTCCGGCACCAGCTGCTGGTTCTCCACCGGAACGCGCTCGCCGCGCGCTGCAACGGTGCCGTCCATCTTGATGACGCGGCCGGTGGTCTTGCAGCGCTTTGCGACCAGCGGGCCCCAGGTCAGGATCTGCCAGACATTCTCCATGGAGATGATGCGCGGCGCGGTGTTGGTGCCGTGCAGGCGATCAGCGCGCAGCAGCTGGCCAACCCACTTCAACACCACCCACGACAGCGCACGGGTTTTCCTGCTGCGCGGCTGGCCACCCTTAGCCTGGCTGAAATGCGTGCAGTCCGGAGAGGCATGGAACCAGCCGATGGGACGGCCGGCCACGTCCACGCGCGGGTCGGCGTGCCAGATATCCTCACGGTGGTGCTGGGTCAGCGGGTGGTTGGCGGCGTGCATGCCGATGGCCAGCTCGTCGTGGTTGTAGGCCAGGGCGGGATCGATGCCGAGGGCCTGCTTAAGCCCTTCCGATGCGCCGCCACCTCCGGCGAACAGATCCACAACGATCTCGCCGGGGCGCAGCCGTGAGTGCTGCGGCATGGGGAAGTTGAAAGCGTGGGAGCCGTCAGCCATGCAACGAGCCCCCCAACCTTCCAGCGTCACTTTCGATCTGAGCACGGTGATACAGTCGGTCAACCAAACGGAATGGGTGTCGACGAAAATGAATGCATCTCCGGATCAGGATCGGGACTTCTTTGCGGTTCAGTTGAACGGAAAGGTTGCTACCGTCAATCTCTATCGTGTGGAAGCCGGCTGGTTCGTTCACGTAATGGTTGAGGACGATCCTGACGGGGACACTCTTTTCTTCGGGCATGGCTTCGGTCCACTTGCAACTGTTGAAGCTGCGCGCGCCGCCGGTGCCACGAAGGCGAACGCACTGCTTGGTGGCGCTCCGCGAGACGGGTACATGCTTCGAGCCGCTGCTATTGAACGAATCCGTGACCCTGGCAACTTTGATGCAGTCATAGAGGCAGTGGACGGCAACGGGAACGTCACTGATCGCCACTTCATTAAGCTGTTGAACGGGACACCCCAGAGCGAGCGCGTCGCGCTCCTCACAGCGAGCCGCGCGCTGCGACACATAAGAGGGGTCAACAGCGAAGGAAAGATCTTTAATTAGGGCTTTTCCCGAAATTGGAGCCTTGCCTAGCGCGATTCGAGTGCTGTTCTGAGGTTGATTCATCGGGAGATCTCAGGCTGCGGTGGTGGCCGGCTTCTCGGCCATGGCTGCCAAGCGCTCAAGGCGTTCGGCTTCGGCGATGTAGTAGTCGTGACGGTCCTGTCGGACCCTCTGGGAGAAGAACGGATCGGTCAGGGCGTTCTCGGCCGCAACGCGGTTGGCCTTGGCCAGGCGGGCTGGGTTGTGGTCGAAGATGTCGAGCTGGTTGCGGAGGCCCATCCCGGGCGGCCCTTCGACGTCATGCGATTGCGCGGCCATGCACGACCCAGAACATGTCTTTCAGCTCCTGCGGAAGTTCGGTCATGGCGCGAGCCGCGAGATAGGCGCGCTCTACAACCAGCTCCGCAACAGGCACATCGGCAGGGGCAGTGGGCAGCACATTGAGACCGCGAACCCTGCACTCCTCCAAGAGGTCCTGGTCATCGAAATCGTCAAGGTCGACGTCGACAGTGATGGTCGGCATACGAAGCTTCTCCAGTCAGTTGATGTGTACCCGGGGCCAGAGAGCCGGCATCTGCCGTTGCCAGGCTGCGTAGCCCACCCGGCGGCCGCTCTTGAGCGAGCGCTGCAGGATCTGGCCGAACTGCACGCGCAGCGAGAACCAGCGGCACGGGTGGGCAGCAACGGCCGCCGCATACCGCTGCAGCCGTTCTTCGGGTGTCGGTGCGGCCGTGCTGACGATCACCGCGTCCAGGCCGCCGCCGATCGGATGCAGGCCGTCCATCAGCGCACCAACCTATGCAGGTTCGGCGCGACGCGCTGGCGCTGCTCTTCCGCCTCGCGCTGACGCTGCGCGCTCGCCTGGTGCGTGCAATACACACGGTAGGGATGGCGGCGGGGGCGCTTCGCGCGCTCCAAGGCCGCGCGCTGGTCCGACGTCAGATCGGGTGCTGGGAGCTTGATCGCAGGCGCCCTCATGCGGCACCGCCTTGTGCCCGCAACATGCGGCGAAGGTTCCTGCGCACGTCGGCGATGGCTCGGCCGGCACTGGCGCGACGCTCCAGCACTGCGCGCGCGGCAACGTCAGCGGCTGCGGCGACCAGGTTCGGTGCGAAGCCCATACCAACGGCGGCCGTAGCGGCTGCCTTGGCGGCGACGGCCGCGCGCTGTGCGAGGGGGTAGGTAATTGCGGCCATCATGCTGCACCGGCCTGGCTGATCGTGTAGCCACGGCTGCGGGTGGCATTGATGCGGTAGCCGTGCTGGGCCAGCTTCTGGCGCAGGCGGCAAATGGTCACCTCGACGGTGTTCGATTTGCGGCCGGTACCGCCATACAGGCTCTCTTCCAGCGCGGAGCGGCTGATCGGGGTGTCACCTGCGTTGATGATCAGCTGCAGCACCTTAGATTCGGTGGGGCTCAGGGGCAGGCGCTGTGCGCCGATCATCGCGGCGCGCTGTTCAGTACGGAGGCCGGTGATCATGGCGCCACCTCCACGAAGGCCAGTTCGTGCATGACGCACTGCGCCCGCGCCAGCACCGGGGAGGTGCTCGGCTCTTTGCCGTCTGCGGTCGACAGGGGGACAACCGCATTGGCCCGGACGCATGCCGCCGGGGAAATCTCATAGGAGCCGCTCAGGACGGCATCGGCCGCGTCGAGGGAAAGCTGCCAGCGCGCCGGCTCGAAGTTTTGCGTCAGCGCCGCAGTGACACCTGCCGCACAGTCGGGCACCCGGTCTGCATCGCGGAAAGCGTTGAGGGTCGTGTTGGCGACGGTGGCACGCAGCGCCCAATCGTCCCTGGCGGCCAGCTCATACACAGCCAGGGCGGCGCAGATGCGGGGGCTGGTGATCACGAGGCCGTCTGGCGCGTCGCCGGTAGCCGCGGCGGGTGCATCGACGGGGGTGGCCCAGGCAACCACGCCCAGGGCGATGAAGCACGCCAAGGCGGCCACGCCGACGCGGGCGGTGCGCTTGGTGCTGAGGATCAGGGGCATTGCTAGGTCTCCGTTCCGGCGGCTGCCGATGACGGAACAATAGCGCTGCTATCTAACCAATACAATAGCGATGCTGTTTACGAGGCGCGTTTGCCTCAATGAATTTCTGAATCCGTTAAGAAATCAGAATCCCCAGCGCTTGAGGCAGTCGCTGTATGCAGCGTCTCTAAATTCCCCCGTGACCACGTCTTTGGCGGCATCACTGGTCAAGCGAGGAAGTTCATATGCTTTGTGGACGAAGCCCACGTACGGCTCACCATACTTCGTCGCAGTCGCCATGACGGTAGCCATGGGTGTGCCCATCTGCCTTGCCTTCATGATGCGCTCGGCAGCAGTGGACTCGCCTTCGCACAGTTCGGCCGTTGATCCCTTGAGCGTGTCGATAGCCTCTTGAGCTTTTGTCGCAGCCTCGGCTGCCGATGCAGATGCACGGGCAGCTGCGGCGCGCGCAGGATCGTTGCTAGGATTGCTTGCGTTGACGCACCCGCAAAGGGCCAGCACCACGATTCCAGCGGCAGATAAGTTCTTCCTCATCGGTCATGCCTCTCATCCATAGCGGCTGCGGAGCAAGCCGGCATCTTCAAAGCTGACGCCGTCCCGCAGGCAATCTTCGGCGCGCTCCAGGTCCCTATGCAGCTGGATCAGGTCAGCATCCGGAAGCTGTTCGATGCCCATGTAACCGAAACAAGCCTGATCGATCAGGAGCTGCATGGGAGCGCCCCAGCGCCTCTGAAAGTGCCGAATCATCCGGCAGTGGGATTCACGAAGTACGACGTCCATGCGGCCCGCCGAGTACGTGATTTGCCTACTGACTCCATCAGGTGCTGTAGCTGGCAGCTCAGCCGGCTTTACGCTTCCGACCACCGTGAGCATGGGCTTCTCGCCCATCTTCCGCTGCGCGCGCAGCGCGATCAGCTGAGCCAGCTTGTCCATCTCCTGATCGAGATCCATCTGTACGCTTCCCCTGTTTCCTCAAATCCGCGGCAAGTGCAACGCGCAGCGCCTGGGCGAACAGATCGGGCGATTGCTCGACATCAAATGTCTCGCCTGTGGCCAGATCTAGAGCCTTGCGCACCACAGCGATGGCGGCCACGACGATATCGGCGTTAAGTCTCGCAACCTGAGACGTGCCGAAACTGTCCATCAGGCGAGCGTACTCAGCGCTTACTTCCTGGGGCTGCAGCCCGAGAACATCGGCCAAAGCCTCTGCCTTGTCCCACGGCACTGGTCGCAAGCCAGTCGAAAACTGAGAAATGAAGCTTGGGGTGACCTCCAGTCGCTCGGCAACCAGCGCCTGGGTCAGGCCGGCGCGGGTGATGGCCTCCGCGATTGCGCGGCCTTCAGCGGTCTTGGGGTTGGCTGGCCTAGGCATATAGCAATGCTATTTGAAGGTGTTCAGGAAAACGAACAGCGATGCTATTTACAGAGGTAAATAGCACTGCTATGTTTGGCGCATGAACGAGCCCAACCACCCCGTGGTACCGATCCAAAAGGCCATCGAAGCGGTAGGAGGGCAGGGCGCACTAGCGCGCCTGCTCAAGGTTCACCCCGCGTTGGTTTCGCAATGGCGCACAGGCCGTCGGCCGGTTGCCGCGCACCACATCCTGTCGATCGAGGCGATGACCCAAGTCTCGAGACATGAACTGCGGCCTGACATCTTCGGCGAACTCGCCTGCTCGGAGACCGACCCAGACGCTGACCGGATTGTGCCGGTCGACGCGGTGTAACCGCGTCCGGTCAGACCCCTGAGCCGCGATCCGCAAACCACCCAATCCCTGAATTTCGGTCGTCCTGCCCATGGCGACCACTTTGCATCGCCTCCCGAGGTGCGTAAATGAAGCCTGATCCTCAGTACCACGAGCCGCGCTCTGCGGTGGTGTTCCGCCACACGACGGACGCCATCCGCAACAGCGGCCACACCGACAGCAGCCTCGCCCAGGCGATCGCCGAGCAGTACATGGCGGACGTGGCGCCAGCCGAGCGCATCCTGCACTTCCATGTCGGTGTAGACGCCGACAGCGCCGAAAAAGCGCTGAAGTCCAACGGCCAGCTCATTGCCCGTATCCGCAATGGCACAGTCAAGATGCCTGTTGACCTGGAAGAGTCGTGGGTTCGTGCGCTGCCGCCGCACTGGCGCGACGCCTGCTCGCGTGAGCTGGCCCAGCGCTATGGCTTTCTCGGTGCCCGTATTCCGATGATGGAGCCGCATGCCGGCGTGCTGGCTGTGGCCCGCCTGTCGGTGGAGTTCGGCCACACGCTCGAAGCGATCACCAACGTCCTGGCCGACGGCCGCATCTGCCCGAAGGACATACCTGAGCTGCGCCGCGCGCTGGACGAGATCGGTCAGCTCGAGGCGGAACTGGTGACGGCCAAGCGCTACGTGTCGGGCCACCTGCAGGATCTGGCGCCGCGAGCGGTGCAGGGTGCGCAGCGATGAGCGGCGGTGCAATGGTGAGCTGGGCAATCGCGGTGGTCAGCGAATTCGACAGTGCCGGCCGTCGCATCCCCGAGAGTGTGGTACCGCTCCTGCCCATGGTGGATGTAGTCCTCTGGGCCAAAGAGCAGCCGCAGCCGGTGCGCGTTGATGTGCTCCAGAAGCAATTCGGCCTGTCGCGCGCGACGGCATATCGCTGGCAGCTAGCGCTGCAGGACCTCAACGACCCGGCGGCCGCCAGGCGGCGGCTTCCCAGCCTGCGGCAGCTGAGCACCGCGATGGGGCGTGAAGTTCCCGTATCGGGTCATGCGGGGGCGACAGGATGAACATCAGTCCGACCCTCGGTCTGCGCTGTGGCCCTGCGCTCCGCGCCGCTCCGGCCGAGCGAGAGCCGGCCGTAGCTCCGGTAGCCACCGCGATGTCTGAAAAGAAGCCGCGACGCAGCGCGCCGCAGCACGCTCTTGCCGGCTACAACACCACCAGGATCGTCATGGAGTTCATGCGCTGGGCAGTCGAGCTCAGCGATTTCCCAACCGTTGAGGCCATTGTCCGGCACTTCGGCGTGAGCCGCGCCACGGCGTATCGCTGGCGCAACAGTCTGGGTGAGACATACCGGCTGGAGACGCTGCCGCCCAACGAGCATGAGCTGACCAGGATTGGCAGCTCCGGTGCTGTGGCGCGCGGCAAGCAAGGTGCCGGGGATCCCTGATGATCTACTTCGAGATGTTCCCGGGCGACTACCTCAAGGACACGACCCGACTGTCCCTGACCGACCACGGCGTCTACTTCAAGCTGATGCTGGCGTACTACTCGGAAGAGCAGGCGCTGCCAGAGAGCCTGGCCGAGCTGTACATCATCGCCGGCGCAATCACTGCGGCGGACAAGGCTGCGGTCAAGAAGGTCGCCGAGCGCTACTTCCCCGTGGCAGAAGACGGATTGCGGCACAGCAAGCGCTGCGATGAACAAATCGCCAAGGCGCAAGGCCGTATTGCCGAGGGCCAAGGTCGACGCGATGCCCGAAAGAGCAATGAAACCGAGCGCCAAGCACGCACCCGAGCACGCAGAACCATGCTGTTCGAAGACCTGCGCGCCGTCGGCGTCGTGCCGGGAGGAATGGTCACGATGGCACAGCTGAAGGCGCTCCATGTCACGCATGTCACGGGCGACGAGCGCGTGACATTCGATCAGTTGTCACGCGTGACATGTCACGCAGAGTCACGTGTGAAAGGTGGTGTGAACACAGGTGTGAACACGGGTACCCAGACCCCAGACCCCATTACTACTCCAGATACATCACATCTCACTCAAGGATCTCTGGGAGGCGTGACCGACGCGGGGCGTGCGTGCTTGCTGATGCGCAAGGCCGGTTGCCATTCCACCAACCCGAGCCACCCCGACCTGCTGGCCGCCCTGAAGGAGGGCGTGACGCCGGAGACGCTGGGGCACACGGTCGCTGAAGGGCTGGCGCGATCGCCACCGGTCACGAACCCGTTCCCTTGGGCAATCAAGACCGCCCGCAACCGCCATGCGGCAGGCGCAATGCCCGCAATCCCCAATACCACCGGAGGCACCAATGCAAGCCATCAGCCAGGTTCTGCCGATCAGGTCACAGAGCAGCGGCGACAATTCGAGCAGCGCGCGGGAGTTGGCGGCTTTGGCGGAACGGGCGGCGATGTCATCGACGTCGAGTTCGAACCCGTCCACCATTGAGCCCGACCAGCGCGCGGTGAGCATGCTGTGGACGGTGTGGGAACGGATGGCCGGCATGTTTCCCGGGAAGTGGGTGCGTGAGAACGGCTCGGCCCCAGTGAACAACGCGGGCAGCCTGACCACCGCCGGTGAATTGTGGTTCCAGGTGCTGGTTGGCATCACCCCGCGACAGGTAGCCGACGGTATGGGCCACTGCCTGCGCAGTGCGCTGCAGTGGCCGCCGAACCCCGGGCAGTTCCGGGCCATGTGCCTGGGCGTGCCGTCGCTGGCAGAGGTTGATGGCCAGATGCGACCCGGCCAAGCACATAGCGGGTTCACCGTGCTGGTGCGGTCGAATCTGGACCTGCACGCCTACGCCACGGCCGAGAGCGGCGCGCAGCAGCAGCGCATGTTGGCCAACGCCTACGACAGGGCGGTGAAGCACGTCATGGACGGCGGCACCGTGCCCGAGGCGATGGCTGCATTGCCTGCACCCAAGCCAGAGCTGCACGTGGTGCGCAACCGTGACGCCGCGCGCAGCGCCATGGCGAAGGCCGCGGCGGATCTGGGTTTCGGAGGCACGCATGGAGCCGGCTGAAATCCGCGCCTACCAACGGCAGCTGCTGCTGTTCTGCTTGGGCATCCACGGCGAGAGCACTGCAGCGGAGGCCTTGGAGCTGATGGGCAACGCCGCGCTCGAGTCAGGCGCGCCGCGCGAGGTGATGCTGCTGAGCACGGCCGCCGTGGCTGGCCTTTTGCGAGAGCTGGATGGTGATGGGCTGGTGCGCAGGTGCGAGAACCGCGACAGCGGCCGCGACGGGCGGCCGGTGGCGACGTGGGCTGCGACTGAGGCCGGCCGCGTAGAGCGTGCGCCGGCGCCGCCCTCGGGTCAGCAGCAGCTGGCCATGCCAATGCTCGCGCCACCATCGGGGCAGCGCACGCGCGGCGGTTTGTCCATGGAACAGCTGATGGCACTGCTTAACGTCGAATTCGACTGCATGCTCGAGCAGATGGACCGCGAGCACCAGGCCGCGCAGCAACGCGCCCGGCAGGAGTTCGACGCATTCCGGCAGCGAGCAATGCGCGTGTGGAGCGCTATGGAGGCATCTGCCTGATGCCGCCGAAGAAGACATCCAGCCGTTCCCTGCGGTACGCAACCGTGCAGGACATGCCGGAAGGCATGCGCCGCCTTGTGCAGGCCAGTGCGCCGGCAGCGGGGCCAGCACCGGCCGCGCCGCGCGCCTACCGTCCGCCGTCCGCTGTTCAGCCCTCTGGCAGTGGAAACGCCGCCGGCAAGGTGGCACGCGGCAGGCCGCGGCACGTGCCCGGGGAGATGAACAAGACCGAAGAAGCCTATGCCGCGCATCTGGCGCTGCAGCTGGCCGCCGGCGAGATCGCATGGTTCCGGTTCGAGTCCGTGAAGCTGAAGTTGGCCGAAAAGACCCACCTCACCATCGACTTCTTCGTGATGACGGCCGCTGGTGACCTGGAGGCTCACGAGGTGAAGGGCTTCTGGGAGGAAGACGCCCGCGTGAAGGTGAAGGTGGCCGCCGAGATGTACCCGTTTCGATTCCTGGCAGTCCAGCGCGCCCCAGGCGGCGGCTGGAAAACGGAGGTGTTCTCTTGAACGAAATGATGATTGGCGGGGTCACTGTGCGCCGCGACGACGTGGGCAGGTTCTGCCTGAATGACCTGCACCAGGCTGCCGGCGGCGCCAAGCGGCACCAGCCCAGCGACTGGCAGCGACTGAAGCAGACCGAGGAACTGGTGGCCGAGCTGGTCAACTCCGGTGATTCCCGGATTTACCCGGTGCACTCGGTGGCCGGCCGCTACGGCGGCAGCTACGTGGTGCGCGAGCTGGTCTATGCCTACGCCATGTGGATCAGCCCCAGCTTCAGCCTGCAGGTGATCCGCGCCTATGACGCGCTCACGGCCGGGGCGGCGGCGCCTGACCCGATGCAGGCGCTGACCGATCCGGCAACGCTGCGCGCGCTGCTGCTGTCTTACAGCGAGAAGGCCGAGATCCTTGAGGCGCGTGTGCAGTACCAGGAGCCGCAGGTCCGCGCGCTGCTGCGGCTGACCCAGGCTGACGGTGCCTTCAACATCAGCACCGCCGCCAAGATGCTGCAGGTCCAGCCGCGCCAGCTGTTCGCCTGGCTGTCCGAGCACGGCTGGATCTACCGCCGCGCGGGCAGCAAGAACTGGCTGGCGTACCAGAACCGCCTGCAGCAGGGCTTGCTGGTGCACAAGGCGTGCATCCAGCGCACCGACGGTGAGCAGGAGCGCGTACACGAGCAGGTGCTGGTGACCGCGAAGGGTCTGTCGCGGCTGGCCGAAAGCATCGACCGGGGGCAGATGACATGGGCTCAGGCCGACGCGGCTACCGGTTTGCAGCTGGCTGCGGAGGTGGTCCATGGCTGACCATCCTAGCCTTGCGGACCGGGCAGTGCATGCCCTGGCCGAAGTTGCGGCAATGGATCGAGACGTGCGCAGCAATGATCCGGAATGCCTTGTCGTGTGGAACCTGAAGGACGAGGCCCAACAGATTTTGGCCGAGGCCTTCACCCGCGCGGCTCGCCTTGCCTGTCTGGCCCAAGCGACGCGCCGAGACATGCGCCAAGCAATTGAGGCCGCGCAGCGGCCGGACGTGAGCTGATGGCCGGGGGAGTCGTCATGCGCCGGGAGGTGACGCCGGTCAAGCCGGGTACCGCCATGGAAGAGCAGCTGCAGCTGAAGGGAATTGGTCGGCCGTACTTCCTGCTCTCCGACAGCGGCAGCGACCCGATCGTGTCGGACGTGCTCGGGGTGAAGCGGGAGCAGATCGAAGGCGTGCGCAGCCCGGGGGAACACCTGGTGGAGCGCCGGGACGTAGGCGAGAACCAGTTGCGCGCGCTGGCCCAGCAATTCCTTCAACGACAGGGCATGGCCCTGGAAACAACGAACGTGACAACCATGGAGACCTCCCGATGATCCCGAATTTCCCGAGCCTGGATGAGGCAACCCACTACCTCTACCTGGAGGGTAGGGAAGGCCCTATCAGGTGTCAGGTCGACGGCAGCGTGTGGGACGTCTGGCAGGACGGCCGGTCGCGCTGGGTCAGCAACTGCGAGGTGGTCTGATGTCGGCAGTAGCCGCGCCCGCGGCGGCCCTGACGCCGTGCGGCAATTGCGGAAGCGACGAGGTGCGCATGCGCGCGCGGGGCAGCTCCAGCAGCCGGCGCACCGCGCAGGTCGTGTGTGCGCGCTGCAGCGCCCAGAGTGAGCTGTGCGTCGGCGCAGATGCGGAAGCTCAGGCGGCCAAGACGTGGGGACACAAACACCACGCGCCTCCGGCGCCGCCAGCAGCGAGGGTGGTGCGCGACCGTGTACCGGTGCCAGAGCCCACCCTGCAGCGTGACCCGCTCGAGCTGATCGCCCGCATGCTGGTCGGCGGGAGCTTCCGCGAGCCATCGGACGGCCGGTCAAGCATGCCGCCGCTTACGTCCGCTGATATCGCCGGTGCCGTCGGCATGATGGGCGATGCCTTGGCCAAACAGATCGTGCTGGCGGTGGCGCTGCGCGGGCAGGGGGTGTCGCTGCCCGCGCTGGGGCGCTCCCTGGCAAGGCGCGTGATGCGGCAGATTCAGTGGCAACGGCGAAGTGGCGTAAAGCCCGCGCTGCGAATGGATGACCCGGCGGACCGCTGGCGCATGAGGCTTGTGTTGCAGGACGCGGTGAACGACCTAGTGTGGCCCGAAGGGAAGATTTCCGCACAGGATGCTGCCAAGGCGGCCAAGATGCGGAAGGGGGACTACCTGCGCGTGTACGGGATTGCTGCTGCAACCCTGCGCCAGGCGCTGGAAGATGGGCGGAAGGAATTCAGTGGCAGGGTATTCAATCGGTAGGCCTGACTGTGTGGCGGGACAGCAAGGCGCCGTCCCGCAACAGTCACGTTAGAATCCGGTCTTGATCGCAAAGTCGACAGCTTTGTGTCCAAGATCATGCTGAGAACCCATCAGCAACGCATACAGCTCGTCACCCTGTTCCTTCGTGAGAAGAGTGAAATCGTGGGTTTGCCCAGATTTCATGTAGACAGAAAGGGAAATGAGGTTTGGTCGATACTCAAATGACGAAATTTGATCCGCCAAGATTACTGTCGTGAAGGTAGATACCTTTCCAGCATCGTCCTTTCGGGTGCGAGTGATCTGAAGCACTTCAGCCATATCCAATTCCTTTGAAGAAGTCCTATGCGTTAAGCAACATTACCGCAGTTGCCTCGAACCTTACCGCATTCGCGCGAGTGCGGTAAGGAACCTTACCGCAGTTGCAGCGGGAACCACAGTTCGTGTCCAATTGGGACCATGGGCGACAAAGTGCATAACGGGGTGTACGACTGCAATGGGCGCTGGGCCCTCGGTCGATGCTACGTATACCTGTTGATGGCCCGCGACGCGCAAGGCCCCATGTACGTCAAGATCGGTGTAAGTGACGATCCCTACTCACGGATTGGTGCCATCCAAACGGGATGTCCTATACCGCTAGTCAAGGCGGGCATGGTCAAGTGCATGAGCCGCGCCCAAGCCAGATTGATTGAGAAGGAACTCCACGTTGAACTGGCGCCGTTTGGCTCCAATGGAGAGTGGTTCCGATTTGATTGGACTGACGTGGGGCACAAGAAGGCTCTCAACGTCGCCATCGAGGCTCATATGTCCAGAGTCAAAGATTGGGTGCTCGAAGATGTGGACCTGCGAAAGGTCTTCACCATGAAGCGTCTTATCGAAGCTCATCGGAAGAGTGCCTATCGCGAGAAGCGTCGGCGCGTTACAGCTGTAAGGGTAGCAGTAGGAATTTGAAGGGCTGTGGCGGCCGCAGGCCTGGACTCGGGAGGTCCAGTCACCTGCGGTTCGTCATCTTCGCGGTCGGCACAGGCAATGGCTGACCAGCCAGGCCTTGTGGGACAAGGGTCTAGGCCCTCTCTTCTCAAATAAGCAAAAGTGTTTACACATTAAGCAAAAGTGTGTATGATGGCCTCCATCCAAACAACATAGGAGGCTGATGAAAACGAGCGAGTTCAGGCGGTGGTTGCTGTCCCTTGGCGTGGTGATGAAGGAAGGATCCAGTCACACCAAGCTGTACTACAACGGGAAGCAAACGACACTGCCCCGGCACGCTGCTGAATTGAAGGAAGGAACGCGGAAATCCATCATCAAGCAGCTCGGTATCAAGGCACCGCCCCTGTAAGGGGCGGAAGCTTGAGGCTTGCGAGGTTCATCTATCACATGATCTATCCAGCAAAGTTGTCTTCATCAGAAGATGGCGGATTTGTAGTGACGTTTAGAGATATACCTGAAGCAATCACGCAAGGAGATACGAAAGAAGAGGCAGTTGAAATGGCTGCCGGAGCTCTTGCTACTGCAATGGAATTTTACTTTGAGGATCGCAGAACTGTTCCACTACCAAGTGAGCTTCAACGCGGCGAGGTCGGAATTCCACTTCCGGCTGGCTTTACCGCAAAGGTCTTACTGCTGAACGAGATGATTGCCAAGAGAGTGACGCGTTCGGAATTGGCCAGGCGCTTGGGTACATCCCCGCAAGTGGTGAACCGGATCGTTAACCTTGGTCATCCAACAAAGATCGACACCATCGATGAGGCATTGCGTGCTCTCGGTGCAAGGTTAGATTTAAGCGTCCAGCACGCTGCCTGATAATTGATAAATTGATGTAACTGAAGGGCCCCGTCAGAAATGTCGGGGCCCTCTTTTTGGGCGGGGCAAATCAATCAGCATGGGCGTCCTACCTTGACAGCCAAGTGCGTCTGATTTGCGGCGCCCGCTCCACCTCTACCCGCCCCAACACCGGATCAATCTTTGCGCCAAGTCGGCAGCGGGGACGGGGGCCTATTTGCAGGAATCACCGATGGCCAAGATCACCGCGCAACAAGCGGGGGGCACCAACACTGTTGCCTTCTTGGATATGCTGGCCTGGTCCGAAGGGACTGACAACGGCAAGCAGGCGACAAAGGACGACGGCTATGACGTGATCGTCGGTGGCCAGTTGTTCAAGAGCTACGACGACCATCCGCGTGTCCTGGTGGACCTGCCGAAGCTCAAGATCCAGTCAACCGCCGCCGGCCGTTACCAGCTGCTGCGCCGCTACTACGACGCGTACAAGAAGACGCTCGGCCTCAAGGACTTTTCGCCCTTGAGCCAGGATCTGATTGCGCTGCAGCAGATCCGTGAGCGCCGCGCGCTGCCGCTGATCCAGGCGGGCAAGATCCGGGAAGCCATCAAGGCGGTCAGCAATATCTGGGCCAGCCTGCCGGGCGCTGGTTACGGTCAGCATGAACACGAGATTGCCGACCTGTTAGCCGTGTACCGCAAGGCCGGCGGGACGGTGGCACCGTGACTGAGCCCGTGAGCACTCTGAAAACCATTGTCGGGACGTTCACCGCGGCCGTTGTGGCACCGGCAACGGCAGATGCGCTGCGGGAGGCCGAACGGGTGATCCTCGGCGTACCGCAGTCCGTGCTGCTAGTTGCCATGGCGGGAGCGCTGATCGGCGTCCTGCTACTGCCAGAGAAGGACGCGGAGCGGGTAGCCGCTGACGCCAGCCGCCGGCGCGGCCATCGCCTCCTGCAGACCGCCGCGCGCTGGGCTGCCTTGGCTGTGGCGGTCGTCGCCTACGCCATCGTGGCCGCATGGGTCATCGCCGTTGCCGCGTCCATCTGGCCGGCGCTGGCGGGCGCCCCGCAGCTGCCCTTGGCCGGCCTGTCCGGCGTCCTGATCCGCCGGCTGTTGCCCGGCTACGTGCGCATGGTGGAGCGGGCCACCGGCGCCATCGGAGGCGACAAGCCATGAGCGTACTGATTCGTTTCTTTCGCGCGCTGTGGACGCTGATCGTAGGCGCCGCTGCCGACGCGCTGCAGTGGCTGAGCAAGCCCGGCAGCAAGGTCAAGCTGGTGTGTGCGGTGCTGGCGTTCGGCTGCATGGTGTCCGGGCTGACTGCCTGGGAGAAGGAGCAGAAGATCCGCGACCTGAGCGCCCAGGTGATCAAGGTCCGGGCCGACTGGCAGGCCGATGCCGCCCGACTGCAGGCCGACGTGGACAGCCGCGATCAGCGGCTTGCTGAGGTGGCCGCCGCACTGAGGGCGGAAGCCGAGAAGCTGGAAGCCCTGAAGGCAGAGAGCGCGGCAGCACTTCAGGACCTGGCCGGAAAGATCGAGGCTTCCGAGAAGGAGGCCTCCACCTGGCGCGGCCGCTACGAACAACGGCCGGACACCTGCAAGGCAGCACTGGAGCTGCTCGATTCCGCCTGCCCAGCACTGAAGGGGTACTGATATGCGCACCATCGTGGTTGCTACCGCTGCGCTGCTGGCCGCGTGCGATGCAGCACCTACCAAGCCGAACGCGCCGCCGGCAGCCGTCATCACGGTTCCGGTGGCCACCTACGTGCCGATCGACGCCCAGCTGCGGAAGCGCTGTATGTGGGTGAAGGAAGCGGCGCCGTCTGCCGTATTCGAGGTGAGCAACGGCCGGAAGCGTTGCCTGCTGCAGTACGAGGCGCAGTTCGATGCCATCGACCAGGTGCAGGGGAAGCCGGCAGCACAGTAGGTGGCCATCATTAAAAGGAAGGCGGCGCAGTGTGCGCCGCCCCCTCGGTCATTCAATCCATTTCTCGTTGTCTGCATCCCAGATAGCGGCGACCGCAGCAATCGAAGCGACCAGCCTTGTTCCATGAACGCAGTCGCCTCGGTTCTTGTAGCCCTCACCGCTGTCTGCGATCACCTTGCCGTTCTGAGCGAAGAGGCGCCAACGGAACTCACCAGCACTGTCCTTGTAAACGACGAACTGCTCGGGATTACCTGCCATGTCGTTCTCCTAGCGACCGGAATGGTCGAGGTGACTCTATGTGACGGGGATCACACCTCGCCATGGACAGCCCTGTGGACAACTTGTTGGCAACGTGTGTGCGGGGGCCCCCGGGCTTACCCACAGCAACCGGGGGGAATTCGGACCCCGGTCAAAGACAGTTTTTCGGCCTCTATGGTGCTCCACCACAGGGCACGGTTTTGGCGGATTTTCCCGGGAGAAACCGCATTTTCATAGCTGAATAGGTTGCGCATCGGGTAGCACATGGCCGACATCCACGAATTCACTAAGGGCTGGTCCGTGGCCAGGCTGGCGGATGAGTTCGGAATGGACCGCCGAACGGCCAGCAAGCGGCTGAAGGAGGCCGGCGTCCCGCCGCTGACCAAGCGCGCTGGGCACGACGTCTATCGTCTGGCCGATGCAGCACCGGCGCTGGTGAACCCGGGTGCCGCGGCGTTCGGCGCGGAGGGCGTGGTCGATCCGCGCGATCTGCCGCCGATGGAGCGCCGCGCCTACTACCAGTCGGAGAACGAGCGCCTGAAGGTCGAGTCGACCATCGGGCAGCTGGTGCCGGCCGCAGAGGTCGAGGCCGACTACGCCGAGCTGGTGAAGAAGGTCGTGCAGTTCTTCGACACGCTGCCTGACGTGCTCGAGCGCAAGGCCGGGCTCACGCCGGAGCAGGTGGTCAAGGTCCAGGACGAGTGCGATCGCGTCCGGCAATCCATGTACGAGGGCATCACCGATGACGACGTACGCGACAGCGCGTAGCGTGCGCCAAGGCGTTGCCGAGATGATCCGGCCGCCGCGCCGCATCAGGGTGAGCGAGGGAGCGCGCGTGCTGCAGGTGGCCAATGCCGCCGGCGCCGCCGGATCTTGGGATCCGGACACGACGCCCTACATGGTCGAGCCGCTGGACACGACGGGTAGCCGTCACTACGAGGCGGTGGTGTTCGTAGGGCCGGCGCGGTCTGGCAAGACCATCTCGCTGATCGATGCGCGCTTGGCCTACCTGATCACCTGCAACCCGGCCGACGCCATGGTTGTGCAGATGTCCAAGGATGCGGCCGAGGACTACAGCAAGACCCGTATCGCCCGCAGCATCGCCGCCAGCCCGGATCTGCGCTCCAGGCTGAGCCCGCGTGCTCACGACGACAACATCCTGCTGAAGTTCTTCCGGTCAGGAATGTCATTGCGCATGGGCTGGCCGTCGGTGTCGGTGCTGTCGGGCAAGGACATCCACGACGTCCTGATGACGGACGTGGACAACTACACCGGCGACCTGACTATCGACGAGTGCTTCGGCCTTGGCCTGAAGCGCACGCAGACCTACATGTCCGCCGGCATGGTGGTGGCCGAATCGAGCCCGGCAACCGACTACGCCGACGGTGCGTGGAAGCCTCTGCACCCACACCAAGGTCCGCCGGCGGCCGGCATCGCGGCGCTGTACGCGCGCGGCGACCGCCGCCGCTGGTACTGGCCATGCCCGGAGTGCGGCGAGCGGTTTCAGGCAGCGCCAGGCTATGACGGCTTCGCGTTACCGCCGATGGAGGAACTGCTCGAACGGGTCGTGCTGGACGACGTGCAGAAGATGGCGCGGCATTACTCGCTGCTGCACTGTCCGCACTGCGGTGTGGGCCTGCAGCACCGGTGGAAGGACGGGATGAACCGCAGCGGCGTGTGGGCTGCGGAGGGCCAGGTCGTGCACGCCGACGGAACGGTCACCGGTGAAAGGCCGGAAGCGCGCATCGCCAGCTACTGGCTGGGTGGTGTTGCAGCCGCCTACCAGTCCTGGGAATCGCTGATCGAGCGCTACTTCCAGGCGCTGCGGACGTTCGCCACCACCGGTGAAGAGCGGCCGCTGAAGACCACGCACAACGTCGACGGCGCGATCAACTACGTGCCGATGGCAGCGCGCTCTGCCAGTGATCCGAACGAGATGCAGGAGCGGGCCGAGGTCTGGCCTGCGGGTGCTGTGCCGGCGGGCGTGCGTTTCCTGCTCGGTGAGGTCGACGTCCAGGCCAACCGGTTCGTCGTGCTGGTGCTGGGCTTCGGCATCGGGGAATCCGGGCAACTGGAGCGGTGGGTGGTCGATTCCTTCACCCTGCGCACCTCCAAGCGGGAGGACGGTTCGGGCGGCTTCCTGCCACTGGACCCGCCGAAGTACCTGGAAGACTGGGAACGCCTGGTCGAGAAAGTCATCTGCCGGCGCTACCCGCTGGACGATGCCACCGGCCGCAGCATGCCGGTGCATGCGGTGGGTATCGACTGGGGCGGCAAGTCGGGCACCTCGGTGCGCGCGCTGGAGTTCTGGCGTTCGCTCAGGGCCCGGAAGCTGCACGCCAGGGTCAGGCTGATCAAGGGCGACGCGCGCCGCGAGGGTGGGCTGTTCCGGGAGACCTTCCCGGACAGCAGCAAGCGCCGGGACCGCAAATCAGGGTCGAAGGGCGATGTGCCACAGCTGCTGCTCAACGTGGACCGACTGAAGGACACGGTGGACGCCAACATCAAGCGGGCCGAGCCCGGGCCGGGCTACTACCACTTTCCCGACTGGCTGCCCGAGGCGTTCTACGCGGAGCTGACGGCCGAATCGAGGACGGCACGAGGCTGGGAAAACTTGGCCAAGCGCCGCAACGAAGCCTTCGACCTGTGCGGCTATGCCGAAGGCATGGCGCTGTGGCTGAAGGTTCCGGCCATCAACTGGACCGCGCCGCCGGCATGGGCCGCGCCGTGGGACGACAACCCAGACGTGAGGGCAGACGACGTCGCGCCGGCGCCAACGCCGCGCACGCGAACCCGCCGCGTCATCCGAAGCAAGTACCTGGGACGCTGATATGGCATTTACCAAAGAACAGGTCGCGAAGCTGGAGGCAGCTATCTCGGCGGGCGTCCTGAGCGTCCGCTACGCCGACCGAACTGTGACTTACCAAAGCCTGGACTCGATGCGGCGGCTGCTGAAGCAGATGCGGGACGAGATTGGCCAAGCATCAGGCGCGCCACGGCGTCGCCGCATCGTGCGCCTCTACCAGTCGGGGACCGGAAATGTCTGATATCGCCGAAGGCCCTTACCGCGCCGCCGGCAATGGCCGACGCCTGCGCACTTTCCGGCCGACCTCGCTCGGGCCCAATGCCGCATTGACGGGCCTTTCCACATTGCTGGCCCGGGCACGGCATCTGGCCCGCAATGACCCGTGGATGGTCAGTGCGCTCAACAAGAGCGTATCCAACGGCATCGCCACGGGCATCCAAGCAAAGCCAGTTTGGGGGTCGAAGGAGCACAAGAAGAAGCTCACCAAGCTGTGGACCCGCTGGGGCAAGTACGCTGATGCAGACGGCGTGCTGGGCTGGGAGGGCCTGCAGGCGCTGTCCTGGCGCGAGTGGAACGAAGCCGGCGAGGTGTTCGCCCGGCTCCGCTACCGGCGGCCCGAGGACGGCTTGCCGGTGCCGCTGCAGGTGCAGCTGATCGAATCGGAGCAGTGCCCGCAGCACTACAACGGCGTGGCCAGCAACGGAAACGCGATTCGACAAGGCATTGAGGTCGATCGCATCGGGCGCCGCGTGGCCTACTGGATGTACCGGGAACATCCCGGGGATCTGCAGCAGACCGTCAACGGCAACGAGTTGGTGCGTGTGCCTGCGGAGCAGGTGCTGCACCTCTTCCGGCCCAGCCGCGCCGGTGCGATGCGGGGCGTACCACGCTCCGCTCCGGCTCTGCTGCGCATGTTCAACCTGGACCGCCTCGATGACGCGGTGCTGGAACGGCAGGCGCTGGCCAACCTGTTCGCCGGCTTCATCACATCAGATGCCAGCGCTGATGGCGACGAGGGCGATGCCGTCGGAGATCTGATCACCGGTGAGGACGCCGATGGAACGGCCATCGGTGGCCTGGAACCCGGCACGCTGCAGGAGCTGCCACCGGGTCGGAAAATCGACTTCGCCGATCCGCCCAGTGCCGGGTCTGACTATGCGGAGTTTCTGCGCGGTCACCTGCTGGCGATCTGCGCCAGCCAGGACGTGCCCTACGAGGTGCTCACCGGCGACTTGCGCAACGTCTCCGACCGCGCGCTGCGCCTGATCCTCAACGAGTTCCGCCGTGTCATCGAGCAGGACCAGTGGCTCTACATGATCCCCATGTTCTGCCAGAAGGTTCGCGACGCCTTCATTGATCAAGCGGTGCTGGCCGGCCTGCTGAAGGTGCCACGGTATGCGGCCCTTCGCGACGACGTGACCGAAACCCTGTGGGTGCCCGAGGGTTGGCCGTGGAGCCACCCGGTGCAGGACGTGACGTCCGAACTCAAGGCTGTGCGGGCGGGCTTCAAATCACGCAGCAAGGTGGTGCTGGGCGCTGGCGAGGATCCCGAACAGGTCGACGCTGAGCAGGCGCTGGACAACGAGCGCGCAGACGCGGCCGGGCTTCGCTACGACAGCGACCCGAGGCGTACGAACGCCTCCGGTGCCCGGCAGGACGACAAACCCGGCGCCCCTGGCGCCAACAACGATGAAGGGAATGACGATGACGAGTAAGTCTGGCCTCTTGGCCCGAATGCTGGGTCGCGGCAGCCGTGCGCCTGTGGTGGCCTCGCTCGCGGCCGCGGTCCTCAATCAGCCGTTGCTGGTGCAGCCGACCATCGGCGAGGCACTGGTGGGCGGCTATCTGGAAGGGAAGGTCACCAGCGACGACAGCGTGCTGAAGGCCGACCGCTTCGAAGTGTCCGGCGCCGACGGGCAGCCGGTGGGCGTCGCCCAGAAACTGATCGGTGTGATCAACCTGTCCGGTGCAATGGTCAACCGGCCGATGCCCGGCACCAGCGGCCCAGGTCCGGTGAGCTACGCCGCGGTGCGCGACTTCTTCGATGAACTGCTCAACGATGATGCGGTGACCTCCATCATCCTGCGGCTGGACACGCCGGGCGGCATGGCGTCTGGCTGCTTTGATCTGGTCGACCACATCTTCGAGGCGCGTGGCAGGAAGCCGATGTATGCACTGGTCGATGACCACGCGTACTCCGCCGGATTCGCCCTCGCTTCGGCGTGCGACGAGATCTGGGTCAGCCGCACCGGCGGCGTCGGGTCGGTGGGCGTGGTCCGCTTCCACCATGACTGGAGTGGCAACAACGCACAGATCGGCCTGAAGGTCACCCCGCTTTTCGCAGGTGCCCGCAAGGTCGACTTCAACCCCAACTTCCCCCTCAGCGAGGAAGCGCACGCAGAGGCAATGGCGGATCTGGAGGACATGTACACGCTGTTCGTCGATACCGTCGCGCGCAACCTCGACATGGAAGCCGAAGCGGTGCGCACCACCGAGGCGGCCTGCTACCGCGGCCAGGCCGCTGTGGCGGTGGGTTTTGCTACCCGGCTCGGCACCTGGCACGACCTGATCGCGCACCTCGGCGCGGCCGAAGCGGCACCGCCGCCCGCGCCGGGCGGCGCGGATCCGGACGACGAGCCGGAGGCAGCGGCAACGCCGTTGGTGTCCGAGGCCGCACTCGCGCCGCCGGCAGCCGTCTTGGAGAACCCGACAGCCGCGCTGGCTGCCGCGGTCGCTTCCAGCGATCTACCGCCGTCGCTCGCTGTGGCCCTGCTGCGTCGCGCGCAGCCGGAGGGTGAGCAGGCGGAAAGCGCGATCGAGTACGCGACCGCAGTCCAGGATGCATGCGCGGCTGCACTGCGTGGCGACGACACGATCGCGGCCAGCTTCATCGAGAAGAACACCGACCTCGACACGGTGCGTGCACAGCTGTTGTCGATGAAGGCGGAAGAGGGCCGGAGTACTCAGGTCGTCACCGCACACCCGGCCTCCATGGCCGATCAACGAGCCGCCGAAATGAAGGCGCAGCTGAACCCCAACAACATCTACAAGAACCGAGGTAACTGACGATGGAAATCTCTCTGGCCGGCACCCGCACCGGCGAATTCCTGCTGTCCGAAGCAGGCGGCGAGCGCAGCCGCGAACTGATCCGTCTGCCGGCCGGGCAGGGCATGCTGGCCGCCGGCACCCTGCTCAAGGCCGACAATACCGTGGCCACCAACGGTGCCGATGCAGTGAAGGTGCTCTACGGCCCGGTGGATACCGGTGCGAACGCTGGCGAGCTGGCGGTGAAGGGCGCAGCGATCGCACGCGATGCAGAGGTCTTTGGCGAAAAGCTGGTCTGGGCTGATGGCGTTACCGACGATCAGAAGTTGCTGGCCGCGCTGAGCCTGGCCGAGTCGGGAATCATCACCCGCTGGACCCAGCAGCCGATCGCGTCGAACGCAGCCGATCACCTGGTGTTCGTGTCCGAACCGCTGACCGGCACCGCCGGGGTTGCGCTGGGCCCGATCGTGGTACACGTCAAGGACGTCTTTGGTGCCCTGGTCACCGGCAGCACCGTCAGCGCCACTCTGGCCAAGGCCAGCGGCACCGGAAGCCTGGCCGGCGGCGGTGCGAAGGCAGCCGTGGGCGGCGTCATCACCTGGGATGCCGCGACGCTGAGCGCAGCGGGCGACTACACCCTCAAGGTGACGGCCACCGACCTGGGCGAAGCCATCAGCGACACCATCACCATCGCAGCCGCTGCCGGCGGCTGACCGCCGAGCAGCTCCCTCTTCACCCGCTGACCCCTGGCCCCGCTTTGGCGGGGCCTTTTCGTATCCCATTCCAAGAGAGAAATCACCATGGATCTGCAGACCCTTCTGGCTCTGGGCGTGCTGAGCTTCGACGCCCTGAACGCCTACATCAACAACCTGCCGCGCATCTCCACGCGGCTGGCCGACATGCGCCTGTTCCAGGAAGATGGCCTAGTCGGCACCACCATCGTCAAGGTGGGTATCAAGGGCACCAAGCTGGTGCTGGTCCCGAACGTTCCGCGCGGTGCGCCCGGCCAGCCCAAGGGGCTGGAGCGTGGCAAGGTGAAGCTGCTGGAAACCACCCACCTGCCGCAGAACTCGACGGTCATGGCTGACCAGCTGCTGGGCGTTTATGACCCGGCCGACCCGGAAGGCGCCAACGTTGCCGCCGTGGTCAACGCGCTGCAGGCGGTGCACAAGCGCGACCTGGACTTCACCATCGAATACCACCGTATGGGCGCGCTGCAGGGCAAGCTGCTCGATGCTGACGGCTCGGTGATCATCGACTTCTACGAGGAATTCGGTGTCAGCCAGACCGTCATCGGCATGGAGCTGAACAAGGACGCCACCAAGGTCCGCGCCAAGTGCATGGCCATCAAGCGCGCAATCGAGGAGAAGCTGGGTGGCATTCCGTACACCGGCATCCATGTGTTCTGCAGCGCCGGCTTCTTCGATGCCCTGACCGACCACCCGGACGTCCAGAAGGCCTATGAGCGCTGGCAGGATGGTGCCGCACTGCGCGATGACGTCCGCAAGGGCTTCGTGTTCGGCGATATCACCTTCGAAGAGCTCCAGGGCAATACCGGCGGCGATCTGGCCCTGGCCGATGGCGAGGCCATCGCGTTCCCGTTGGGTGTGCCGGACATGTTCCTGACCCGCTTCGCGCCGGCGGACTACCTGGAAACGGTGCGCGGCATTGGCCTGCCGTACTACACCAAGACCGCCCCGATGCGCATGAACAAGGGCATCCAGCTGGAAAGCCAGTCCAACCCGCTCAACATCAACACCCGACCGGATGCGGTGATCCGTCTGAAGGCCGGTGCGAAGTAAGCCAACGGTGCCTGGCTCGCTCCGGCGGGCCAGGCAGGAGGGTGTATGGCCCAGATCAGGATCGGGGTCGACCCCGACAACGTCTTCGGGCGACAGCTGACCGCGCTGGAGCAGTCCCAGCTGCCCTACGCTGCATCGCAGGCCGCCAACAAGGTGGCCTACGAGATCCGCGAGCGCTGGAAGCGCCAGGCGCCGCGGGTGTTCGACCGGCCCACGCCGCTGACAGTCAACGCAGCGATGTACCGCAAGGCCACCAAGGCCCAGCCGTACGCCGAAATCTACCTCCGGGACGAGGCCTTCAAGGGCACGCCGCCGGCGAAGTACCTGCTTGCCGAGGTGGATGGTGGTCAGCGCCGCCGGAAGGGCTTCGAGCGGCTCCTGCAGAGCCGAGGCCTGTTGTCGCCGACGCAGTTTGCGGTGATGGGTCGGGGCGCTCAGGCGAACCAGTACGGCAATGTTCCGGCCGGCCAGGTGACCAAAATCCTGTCGCAGCTGGGCGCCCAGCGGGACCGGTACCAGAACGAGACCAGTGTCAGCCGGAAGCGGCGACGGGGCAAAGGCAACAACCGTGATGGCGAGTACTTCGTGATCACCAAGCGCCGCGGCGTGCTGCGCCCGGGCATCTATGAGCGAATCGGACGCGGATCGGGTGTCCGATCCATCTTCATCTTCACCAACACCGCCGCCTACACGCCGCGCTACGACATCTTCGGCATGGCCGAGGACACCTGGAAGCGGCTGATGCCGTTCTTCCTGAAGCGCGAGCTGGAAAAGGCCATGGAAACCGTGAGGCCCCTGCCTTGAACCAGAAAGCCTTCATGCAGGCCTTCGACGCAGTCGCGTTCGATGCCTTCCGCGCAGCCGGCGTCGCCGATGCTGCCCACTACAAAGAACCGGGCGGCACGGTTGAGGTGCCGTGCATAGTGCTGCTGGACGAGGCCGTGGAGCAGTTCACACCCGACGATGTGGCGCCCATCGCGACCACCGTTGATCGGGTGACGCTCCAGTTGGCCGAAATCACCCCTCGCGCGGGCGGTGTGGTGCGGATTGAGGGCACCGGCCGCCGGCTCAAACTGGTCCAGAAGATCCACGCCGACGAATCGACGGCGGTGTGGGAGGTGGCCAATGTTTGATCGCACCCCCAGCCCGCGGAAGCAGCTGCTGCAGGCGATGGGCAAGACGCTGCAGCTGATCAGCACCGACAACGGCTACCTGACCGATGCCGGTGCCGGTTGGACACTGGAGCCGAAGCCCGGTGATCAGGACACGCAGACTGTGCTGACGGCCGTGATCGAGAAGCAGCAGCGGGCGGAGAGCCCCTCGAAAGTCAACACGCACCGGCTTACCACCGTCAGCGTCATCGCCAAGGTTCCCACCGACACCGAGGGATACCAGCAGGCGCTGGACGACCTGGTGACCGATATCGAGGCGGCCATGGATAGCCAGTGCGTAGCCCGCAACTTCCCCGACGGCATCCAGGTACCGGTGTACGTCGGGATGGAACCGCTGATGCCGGAGAAGGCCAGCGCCGGCTGGGTCGGCGTGCTGATCACCTACCAGACCCACATCCCCAAGAAATAACCCGCCGCACAGCGGCAACCCAACTGGAGAGCCATCATGGCCGAAGACTACAGCTACCTGGGCGCAGGAATCGTCCTGATCCGTGAGTGGAACACCGCTGATCCGTTCTTGGAGATCGGCAATATCTCAGCCTATACCGTGGCGCCGCAGACCAATACCATCGAGCTGGCCGACTACCAGAACCCCGGCGGCGGCACGGCCAACCGTGTCGATCGCGTGACCGGCTACAACCTCAATTACACGTTCCACGACTTCAACCCGGAGAACTTCGCCCGGGCAACTCGCGGCAAGGCCAGCAGCATCGCCGCGGGTACCGTCACCGATGAGCCGGTGCTGGCCGTTCCGGGCAGCTTTGCGCCACTGTCGCGCCTGGCCACGGAGGTGACCGCCGTGAAGCCAGCAACCGGAACCACCGCCTACGAGGCCGGGAAGGACTATCGTTTCGAGCGCGGCATGCTGTTCATCCCGGTAGGATCTGCGATTGCAGCACCGTCCGCGGTCGGCACCCCGAACATCAAGGTCACCTACAAGAACGCGGACCTGGGCCACGTTGAAGCTGCGGTCACCTCGCAGAAGTTCTACGAGATGCAGTTCTACGGTGCCAACGAGGCACGCGGCGGCAAGTTGGTCCGCCTGGTAGCGCACAAGGTGGCCGGCGGCGTCATTGAGAGCATGGGCCTGATCGGCAACGAGTTCGGCGCGGGAAGCGTGCCCGGCGCGCTGCTCAAGGACTCGTCGAAGGCCACGGGCAACGACAAGTCGGCCTACTTCTACTGGCAGCAGGAGAAGTAAGCCGTGGCCGATGATGACGTGATCGCCCCGCCGACGCGCACGGTTCTTGTACGTGGCGAGAAGGTGGTTGTGGGTCCCCTGCGCCTGGAACAGATCGGTCCTTTCATCACGGCCAGCCGCACCATCATCGCCCGAGTGGCGATGATGGCCGGTGTGGTCGAGGGCGCCGATCGTGCTGGCGTCGGTGCCATCCTGCTCGACCTGCTCGAGCAGGACAGCAACGAGATCGCCGCGGCTTTGGGGGTGGCAATCGGACGCGAGGCGGAATGGGTTGCGGGGGCAACGCTGGACGAGATCGCTGACTTGCTGGAGGCGGTTGTCGGGCTCAACAGGGATTTTTTCGCCCTCCGCCTGCGGCGGCTTCTGCTGCAGGCGAAGCTTCCGGCGGAAGAGAGTACGGCCTCGCCGACCTGATCCAGTACCTCATCGCCCACGGACACTCCCGCGCGGAGGTGATGACCTACACCCTGGCACAGCTGCGAGCCTTCACCGCCGCAGCTGCGCAGGTTGAGCGCGATCGCATCGCGGAATTCGCCGTGGCCACGCGCATGGCTATGGCCGCCCCGGCTGCCGACTGGCAGATGTACCTGGCTGCTCTGCGCGGCCAGGCCCCGGCACAGCAGCGACAAGGAATATCGAACGATGGCTGATCCTTCAGCAAATCTGCGCGTCCGCATCAGCGCGGACCTGGCCGACATTCGGCAGGGCTTGGGCGTGCTCACTCGCCAGCTGCGCGAGGTACGCACGGAGGCGGCCAGGCCGCTGCCGACGAAGAACAACATCACGGAGCTGGGGGTCTCTGCAGGGCAGACGGCGCAGGCGATGCGCCAGCTACCGGCGCAGTTCACCGACATCTTGACCAGCCTGCAGGGCGGCATGCCCTTCTTCACAGTGCTGGTGCAGCAGGGTGGCCAGATCAAGGACAGCTTCGGGGGTGTGGAGCCGGCATTGAAGGGGGTCTCGTCGGCGCTGCTTGGGATGGTGAATCCGTATACCTTGGCCGCGGCGGCTGTCGGATTGGTGGTCTACGCCTGGTATGACGCCGAGCAGCAGGCCCAGGCCTACACGAAGGCACTTGTCCTGTCGCGCAATGAGGCGGCCGCGACGACCCTGACGCTCGTCACCATGGCTCAGAAGACCAGCGACGCGCTGCAGGTTGCCGCCGGCGTTGGTGCCGAGGCGGCTCAGGCCGTCGGCTCGAACGGGAAGATTGCCGCGCAGAATCTTCAGGACGTGGCCAATGCAGCCGTGGCGATGAAGGAAATCAGCGGGCAGGCGCTCGATGGAACCATCGCCCTGTACGCGAAGTTGGCGGAAGACCCGGTCAAAGGAATGCAGAAGCTCAACGAGCAGGTCAACTTCATGACCCTGGCGCTCTACGAGCAGGTGAAGGCGTTGCAGGATCAGGGCCGGAATCAGGACGCTGTGACTGTGATCACCCGTGCAGCAGCGGATGAAACCGTCATGGCGCTCGCTCGGGTCCGCGCCAGCCAGAACCCGGTGATCCGGGGATTCAAGGACCTGTGGGTCGAGGCCACGAAGGCCTGGTCGGCGATGCAGGTGAACGTCGGCCTTGGGCCTGCTGCCGCACAGATGCAGCAGCTGGTGGCAGAAAACCAGCGGGAACTGGAGAAGCTGAACAATCTGGCCAACGGTACCCAGCGCGGCCTACCGCTGGCCCGTAATCCTATTGCCCTGGCGGCGATGGAGAAGTCCATCAAAGACCGGTCGGAGAAGATCAAGGCATTGGCCGCTGATCTGATCAGAGAGCGCAAGGATGCGGAGGTAAAAGCTGCTCAGGCTGCATCGACCGATTTCATTTCGGAGATGGATTCCATCATCGAGTCCCAGGCCAGCAAGGAAGAGAAGAAGCGGCAAGAGGTAGAGCGTGTCAATGGTGAAGCCGCAGCGGCCCGGCGAAAGGCCCAGGCGTCAGGCCTCATTGCAGAGGCGGAGGCCATCGAGAGGCGGCGCGCCGCCGCAGTCGCGGCCATTGAGAAGAAGTACCGGGAAAAGGCAGCGACCGGCACCGGCGCAGCATCACGGTCCGCCGGCCTACGCGGTTTCAAGGATGATCTGGTAGAGGAACAGGCGCAGATCACGGCGAGCACGCAGATGCTACGTGCACAGTACTCAGCACGCGAGATTACGGCGTCCGAATACTACAGCCGTATGAGGGAGCTGCTGCAGCAGGGAAATGACGCGCAATCTCGCTCGCTTCAGCGCCAGATTGAATTCCTGCAGAAGCAGGGCGTTAGCGGCAAAGATGCAATCAACGTCAACCGACAGATCGGCGAGCTAGAAGCACGACTGGCCAAGTTGCGTATCGAAGGTGCCGCTGCAGTGGAGGTGCTTGCGAAAGAGGAGCAGTCGGCTGCCAAGGCGCGGGAGAACGCAGTCAAAGCCTACGCCAGTGCACTGGATGCCAGTAATGAGGCGCTACGGCGTCAGCTGACGACCCAGGCGCAGCGTGTTGGCATGGGCGATCGCGAGTATGAAATACAGCAGCGGATCAACGAAGCCATCGCGGACGAGGCGGAGAAACTCCGAGAACTGAGCCTGCAGCGGAACGCGGATCAGATCGATCAGATCACCTTCGAAGAAGAAAGGGCGCTGTTGCATGCCAAGACGCTAGACCGTCTTCAGATCATCAAGAGCGGCTACGACGAGCTGCAGCAGGCCGAGGGAAGCTGGCTGGCAGGCGCCACCGCTGCCTGGGCGAACTACCAGCAGGAGGCCGGCAATGCCGCGCGGCAGATGGGCGACGTGGTCGGAAACGCCATCGGTGGCTTCGAAGACGCGTGGGTCAAGTTCACCACGACCGGGAAGCTCAGCTTCTCCGACCTCACCAAGTCGGTCCTGGCTGATCTGGCGCGGATCGCCGCGCGGCAGGCAATCTTGGGCATCGTCAACTCGGTGGCCGGCGCCTGGGCCGGCGGAGGCGTCACTGCCGCCGGCAACCAGGCCGTCACCTCCGGCACCAGCAGCATCAACAACCAGCTTTTCCAGAACATGCGTCTCGGCGGTGGGTACTCCACCGGTGGATATACCGGCGACGGTGGTGTGAATGAGCCTGCTGGCGTAGTACACAAGGGCGAAGTGGTTTGGTCCCAAGCGGACATAGCTCGAGCCGGCGGCGTGGGTGTCGTCGAGGCTATGCGCCGTGGACTCCCGGGCTACGCCGACGGAGGCGCGGTTGGGACGTCGTCACCAAGCTTCCTGGGCGTGGGGCCATCCACCGTGGAGGTGAACGTGATCGTCAACAGTGACGGCTCGACAGACGTGTCTGCTGATACCCCGATGTGGCAGCGGTTCGGTAAGGAAATCGGGCAGCTGATTGATATGAAGATCAATGAAGCGCAGGTCAGGTCCATGAAGGACGGCGGTGCGATGCGGGTGATGGGAGCAGGGCGATGACCGACACCTTTATCTGGCGCGTGTACAGCCAGCAACCGCAGGTGGAGTACTCCTACGCGGAAAGCACAGCCCGATTTGGCGACGGCTACGAGCAAGTAGCAGCCGATGGGATCAATAACGAGCGGCAGACCTGGAGTGTCGAGCTGTGGGGGCACCTTCAATCCGATGACATGGCAGCTGTCCGCACATTCCTGCGCCTGCGCAAGACACGTGGTGAGAGTTTCTTCTGGACACCGCCGAATGAAGCACAGGCCAGGTTCCGCTGCACAAAACTGTCTGCGACCGATGAGACGGAAGGGTACATCCGCATCAGTTGCACCTTCGAACAAACGTTCCAGCCGTAAGGAGTGAACATGGCACTTCAGCCAATCGACATCGACACGCCGCAGCCGAACGGCAAGCGCGGTGAGCCTGCCCGCGTCATGTCGCAGAAAATCAATGCGAACGATGCCTACCTTGAAGGGCTCGCCAATGAGGCCAAGGACGCGGTAGCGAGTGCTGTAAAGAAGGCTGGCGACAGCATGACCGGTGGGCTTACCTGGAAACTCTCCGCCAACGGCGCAATGTTTGGCGTCCAGAACGATGGCTCGGGCAACCCGGTGCTGCGTGGCCTGAACTCTGCCGGCAATGCGGACGGGCTGCTGAAGATGTCCGGCAGTCTGATCCTCGGCTCAGCTCCAGCGGTTCGCTTCGACACCAACCAGCTGAAAGTGGTCGGCAACAACATCCCGGCCGGCCAGTACCAGGGTTACATCCTCGGGTCGTGGAATGCCAAGCCGGGCGACAACGACGATCGTGTCGAGATGCAGTACTATCGAGAGACTGCTGACGGCAGCACCTCGTGGTCGTCGTTCAACTGGCGATTCGGTCGCGTGGTTGATTCGACCACTCAACAGTTCATTGAATTTCACAGGGCCGGCCACCTTGGCCTCGTCGCGAACGGTCAACGCTTCCAGTTTCAGGCAAACGGAAACGCGACTGCCCCCGGCAGCTTCGTAAACGGTGGCTCGGACCCGGCCATCAAGGAGCCAGGGAGCCTTCGCCCGATCGTTGGAGCGACTGATGCACTACGCGGCCTGAATGTTCGGATTGGCAAGTACCTGGCCCGTTACAACCCCGACGGTCTCGATCGCGCTTTCGTCATGGCCGATGACGCTATGCGGCAGCACACGCCCGAGGTAATCATCGAAGATGTGATCGACGACCAGTACGCTGGCTGGGCCACTGACCAGCTGATCGCCTACTTGGTTGCCGCGCACCAGGAAGGCTGCCGGCGCGAGGAAGCGATGCGCCTGCAGGTGGGCGCCTTGGAATCCCGCCTTGCCACGCTGGAAGCTGCGGGAGCGCAGTCGGAGGGAGCAGCATGATCACCGCTGACGCCCAGCAGCTCGAACCGGGTGGCCGGGTAACCGTCTACGAGCTGGACTGCACCAGCTTCGGTGCCGATCAGCTCTTTTTCCACGCGCACCTGCAGTCGGGTCCGATCTGGTGGCAGGGGCAGGAGTACGGGCCGTGGCCGATCAACGCCACGGGCTTCGAGCGCACCAGCGAGCAGCAGCCGAACCCGCGGTTGAAGGTCAGCAACGTCAACGGCGTAATCGGCGCCATGTGCCGCATGTTCCAGGACCTGGCCGGTGCAAAGCTGATCCGCCGCCAGACCTTGGTCAAGTACCTGGACGGCGCGAACTTTCCGCCCCTGCGGAATCTGCTGGTCAACAGCGGATTCGAGTACAGCAACAGTGGAAGCGCGCTTCCTACTCGCTATGTGACCAGTTCTAGCAGGACGTTCTCCGTCAGCTACACACCGAACGCGGGTGGCAGGGCGCTTCGCATGTCCGCCGCCAACGCCGATGGCGGCGCATACATCGGCGCTGAGACGGAGGCGGCCAGTCGCCCGGAGGTCATGGCTGGCCAGACGTATACCAACTCGGTGTACGCCTACGGCAGATCTGGCCAGCGGATGGACCTCTACATCCAGTTCCTTGGTGCTTCGGGAGCAGTGATTGGCTCGACGCGACAGCAGTCGTTCGTCCTGACGGAAACTCGCCAGCGGTACTCAGTCAGCGCCTTGTGTCCTGCTGGAGGGGTACGAGCGAGGGCAATTTGGCGCGGGCACAATTCTGGCACTGCCGGCGACATTGATCTCACGATCGATAACGCGCAGTTTGAGCGAGGTCCGGAGGCGACGGAGTATCAGTTCACTGGCCTTGACATGACCGGTAGCAGAAACCCTACCGCAGACCCCAACGAGCACTTCCCGGACGAGATCTGGTACATCGAACGTAAGGTGGGCGAGGACGACGAGACGGTCGAATTCGAGCTCACCACCGTGGCCGACTTCAACGGCCGGGAGCTGCCCGCGCGGCAGTGCACCAGGATCTGCAGCGCGCTGCTGCACGGCGGCTATCGCGGCCCCTACTGCGGCTACACCGGCTCGGCGTACTTCGATATCAACGACCAGCCGGTGGACGACCCGGCCAGGGATGTGTGCGCCGGCCTGGTCAGGAGCTGCCAACTACGGTTCGGCCAGGACAAGCCTCTCCCCCACGGTGGGTTCCCGGCCGCTGGCCTGCTGCGGACCTGACGACCCACCGAGCCGCACCACCGAACGTTCGTGCTGCACCAGCAACACCACCAGGCCCGCCCAGCGCGGGCCTTTTCTATGGGCGAGATCCATGCAACAGGCCACCCTGCAGGCCATCCAGGCGCATGCCGTGGCCGAATACCCGCGCGAGTGCTGCGGCCTGATCGTGGCCGGCCGCGACGGGGAGACGTACATCCCGTGCCGCAACCTGGCTACCACGCCCAGCGAGCACTTCCGGTTGCCGGCGGAGGACTTTGCCGACGCTGAGGACGTGGGAGAGGTGCTGGCCGTCGTGCACAGCCACCCGAACGCGTCCGCCGCGGCCTCTGACGCTGACCGCGTCATGTGTGAGGCCAGCGGCCTGCCGTGGCACATCGTAAGCGTTGGCCAGGTCACCGGTGCAGATCCCGAGTGTGGAGACCTGCAGACCATCGAGCCGTGCGGCTACGAGGCGCCGCTGGTGGGCCGGCAGTTCGCCCACGGCCAGCTGGACTGCTACAGCCTGGTGCGCGACTTCTACTCGCGCGAGCTTGGCATCCATCTCAGCCAGTACGAGCGGGAGGACGACTGGTGGGAGATGGGCCAGGACCTCTACAGCCTGGACCGGCTGCGCGCCGAGGGCTTCGCGGTCATCCAGGGGGAGCCGCAGCGCGGCGACATGATCCTGATGCAGATCCGCTCGCCGGTGCCGAACCATGCCGGCGTCTATCTGGGCGACGGGAAGATGCTGCACCACATGCACGGCCGCCTGTCTGAAACGGTGGTGTACGGCGGCATGTGGGCTGAGCGCACCCGCTACATCGTCCGCCACAAGGAGGCTCGCCATGACTGAGCGTCTGCGCACTGTCCGGCTGTACGGCCGCCTGGGTGCCCGCTTCGGCCGAAAGTTCCAGCTGGCGGTGAATAGCCCGGCCGAGGCCATTTTCGCGCTGGGCATCTTGCTGCCCGGCTTCCGGCAGTTCCTGACCGGCTGCAAGGACCAGGGCATCGAGTTCGCCGTGTTCATCGGCCGCGAGAACCTGAGCAAGGCGCAGCTGCATGATCCGCCGGGTGCCGACGATATCCGCATCGCACCGGTGCTGGTTGGCTCCAAGCGCGGCGGTGCCCTGCAGACCATCGTCGGCGTGGCCCTGATCGTGGTGGCCTCCATCGCCGGCGGTCCGGGTGCCGGCGCCGCAGCGGCCAAGTTCTGGGGCGCTGTCGGCGCTGCCGGCTGGAGCCTGGCCATCGGCGGCGTGGCGCAGATGCTGTCGCCCCAGCCGCGTGGCCTGGGCACAAAGGAGAGCGCCGAGAACACGCCGAATTACAGCATGAACGGACCTGTAAACGTACAGGCCCAAGGCAACCCCGTGCCCGTCGCATACGGCGGGCACGACACAAAGGGGATGGTCGTCGGATCCGTGGTGATCAGCGGCGGCATCTACGCGGAGGATCAGCAGTGAACCGAGCCGTCAGTTACCAGCACGATACACTGGCCTTGGCGTGCGCTGATGTGATCGGCGCAGGCGGCAAGAGCAGCACCAACGCCCGCACGCCGGTGGAGACCCCGGACAGCCTGCACTCGATCTCCTATGCCAAGGTCCTGGACCTGATCAGCGAGGGTGAGATTCGGGGTCTGGTGGCCGGCAACCAGTCCATCTACCTCAATGAGGTGCCAATCCAGAACAGCGACGGCACCTTCAACTTCAACGGCGTGCGGGTCGAGACGCGCTCGGGTACGCAGGATCAGGAGTACATCCCGGGCTTCCCGTCCGTCGAGAATGAGATCGGCGTTGGCGTCGAGCTGCGCGACACGCCGGTGGTGCGCGCAGCGTCCGGGCAGGACCTGTCTGCGGTTCGAATCCGGTTCGGCGTGCCCGCCCTGCAGCGGCAGAACACCGAGAACGGCGACACCGAGGGCTATGCCGTCGAGTACGCCATCGATCTGTCCACCGACGGCGGTGCATTCAGCACGGTGCTGAGCAACGCTTTCCGTGGCAAGACGACCACCGAGTACCAGCGCAGCCACCGCATCGACCTGCCGCCGGGCAATCAGTGGCAGGCGCGGATCCGCCGCCTCACACCGAATGCGAACAGCTCCACCGTCGCCGACACCGTGAACGTGATCTCGATGACCGAGATCATCGACGTGAAGCTGCGCTACCCGAACTGCGCACTGGCCGCGATCCAGATCGACGGCAGCCAGTTCCAGGGCAAGCCGACCACGGCATACCGAATCTGGGGTCGGATCATCCGTGTGCCGAGCAACTATGACCCGATCGCGCGCACCTACACCGGGGTGTGGGATGGCACCTTCAAGTCGGCCTGGACGAACAACCCGGCGTGGGTGTTCTTCGACATGGTCACCAACGACCGTTTCGGCCTGGGCGACCGCATCCCGCTGGACTGGGTGAACAAGTGGCGCCTGTACGAGATCGCGCAGTACTGCGATCAGCTGGTCAGCGACGGCATTGGAGGCATGGAGCCGCGCTTCACCTGCAGCCTGTACCTGCAGACCCGGGAGTCGGCCCACAAGGTGCTGCAGGACATGGCCAGCATGTTCCGCGGCATCAGCTTTTACGCGGCAGGGCAGATCATGGCCTCGGCAGACATGCCGAAGGACCCGGTCTACACCTACAGCCAGGCGAACGTGGTCGATGGGAAGTTCACCTACATCGGTAGCGGCGGCAAGGCGCGGCACACCGTGGCATTGGTGTCGTGGTCGGATCCCGACGACTTCGGCCGGCAGAAGGTCGAGCCGGTCCAGCTGCAGGAGGGCATCGCGCGCTACGGCGTGAATCAGATCGAGGTGACGGCCTTCGGCTGCCACTCCAAGTCGCAGGCACAGCGCGTGGGGCTGCATATCCTCTACAGCGAAAATCTTGAGACGGAGACCGTCAGCTTTGCCGTGGGCCTCGATGCTCTGAACTGCATGCCGGGGGATGTGATCCAGGTGGCCAACGCCAAGCGCGCTGGCCGGCGCAATTCCGGCCGTATCAGTGCGGCCACGGCGAGCAGCCTGACCCTGGACGTGGTGCCGCCCTCCATGCAGGTCGGGGACGTCCTGCGCGCAACGCTGCCGAGCGGCAAGACCCAGGCCCGTACCATCAACGGGGTCAATCCGGACACGCGCGTGGTGACGGTCTCAGCGCCTTGGAGCGAGGTGCCGGTGGCGCACTCGATCTGGGCGACGGAATCGACCGACCTGGTGATGGAGCAGTTCCGGGTGATCAGCATCACCGAGGAAGACGGGCTGACCTACCGCATCACGGGGCTGACCCATCGCCCGGACAAGTTCGGTGCGATCGATGACGGCACCCGGCTGGAGCCGCCGCCGGTCAGCATCGTGCCGCCCAGCGTGCAGCCGCCGCCGACCAACGTGCGCATGTCCTCGCATGTGGTGATCGATCAGGGTATTGCTACGCCGGTGCTGACCATCGAGTGGGACGCCGCCGACAAGGCGATTGCCTACGACGTGGAATGGCGCCGGGACGACCTGAACTGGGTGCGTGTCGGGCGCGTGGGCACGGCCAGCGCGGAGGTGCGGGGGATCTACGCGGGCAAGTACCTGGCCCGGGTGCGTGCGGTCAATGCCCTCAATGCCGTGTCGCAGCCGGCCCTCAGCGTCCTCACCGACATTCAGGGCAAGACGGAGCCGCCGCCGTCGTTGACCTCGCTGACGGCCGCGTCGGTGGTGTTCGGCATCCAGCTGGCCTGGGCGTTCCCGCCCGGGGCAACCGATACGGAACGCACCGAGATCTGGCGCAGCGCGGGACCGAACCTGGAAAGCGCGACGAAGCTGGGCGATTTCGCCTATCCCCAGAACCGGCACCGGCTCGATGGCCTGGCCGCCGGCGCGAAGTTCTACTTCTGGGGACGGTTGGTGGATCGCAGCGGCAACATCGGGCCGTGGTATCCGGCTGGTGCGGGCGTGGTGGGCGAGTCGAGCACCGACGTGACCGAATACGACGCGTACTTCTCCGGCCTCATCAACAAGAGCGCGCTGGGGCAGGAGCTGCTGTCGGAGATCGAGAGCATCAGCAGCATCGTCCCGTTGATCTGGGTCGCAGATGCCACGTATGAGCCGGGCCAGACGGTGGTGCACAACGGCAAGATCTGGCTGTGGACCGACGCCGAACCCGGCAATGAGGAACCGCCGGGCACGAAGTGGAAGAGCGTAGGCGATGCCGTGGCCGAGGCCGGTGCGTTGGTCGGGCGGATCGACCAGCTGGAGTTGGACGTTACGGAGATCGACGGCAAGGTCACTGCGGTGGGCAACCGGGTGGACGGCCTGGTCGCACAGTACAGCGCCGAGCATGCAGGCGATGAGGACTGGAACGCAGGCGATGAGGACTCGTTTGCCGGCACGATCACCACGCTGACCGTCATTGCCAGCGGTGACTATGCGCTGGGCCGGCGGGTGGACAGCACCGAAGCGTCGGTGGGCGAAACCCAGGCAATGGTGCAGCAGGTCAGCGAAGCCGTAGTGGACGTGAATGGCAAGATCAGCGCCTCCTACAGCCTGAAATTGCAGATCGCCGCCAACGGGCAGTACTACGCGGCCGGCATGGGTATCGGTATCGAGAACCAGCCGGATGGCAGCTACCAGAGCCAGGTGCTGTTCACCGCCGATCGCTTTGCGTTCGTCAACCTGGTCAACGGGCAGCTGACCTCGCCGTTCGTGATCCAGGGCGGGCAGACCTTCATCAACCAGGCGCTGATCGGAACCGCGTGGATCAACACGGCCAACATCGCTGATGCGGCGATCACCAACGCAAAGATCGGTGGCGTAATCCAGTCAGACAACTATGTTCCAGGGCAAACCGGCTGGCGAATCAGCAAGGACGGTGGTTTCGAACTGAACGGGAACACGCCAGATGGCTACAAGTTGCACGTCGTCAATCAAGGCGTCTACGTCTATCACCCGAACGGAATTCCAGCTGTTGAAGTGGGGGTGTTGCTGTGACCTTGGTCGGGCTCCGCATACGACGAGCTGATGGCTACGTGGAGACCACGGTCACCACCAAGCTGTCGAAGATGATCGGGTCGTACACGTTCCCGCTCTATAACCCGGTCAATTCCAACAACAAGTGGGTTGCTCCGCCCGAGGCGAATGGGGGGCTCATCGTCAACGACTTTTCCGGCGGTGAGCCCTTCTACTACTTCACCTGCGAAGGGCAGCGGTCGGCCTACGGCATGCTGGTGCCTTCGGTGACCATCTCCGGCAACAGCATCAACTGGAGCTGGGACCCTGACGTGGTGAACTACCACGTCAGGATGGAGATGTTTCCGAGCCGGCCCACCACTGACACGGTGGGCGGAATCACCCTTCACTACGGGATCTACAGCTGATGGCCGTTGGACTACGCGTGCGGAACCAGGGCACCGGCCAAATCCAGATTGGGGCCGGCTATCGGAACCTGCAGCTGGCCAAGTCGGGCACGCTCGATACCGGATCGTTCTCCGGCGGCGCGACCGGCGGATCACCGCCGTTCGCCTTTTGGCCAGATCGCGGATTCCTGGCCAGCACCAACGGTACGTCCAACCTGCACGTCTGCCGATATGTGAACGACTCAGTGTCGGTGAATACCGGCTTCAGCCTGGTGCAAAGCGGCGTGACGTGCTTCGCATACGCATCGAGGTCGGCTCCAAACAAGTCGCTGGAGTACTACACCTTCAGCGCCGCTGAGCGCGCAGCTTCCGGTCTGGTGGGGCTGCGGATGCGTGGTGAAGATGGGACCGTCTTCTACGACTCCAGGCGGAAGGGCCTGCGCGTGCTGCAGGTGGTCGCCTTGCCTGCGGTGGCTGGGCCGCCTGTAGAGATCGGCCAGTTCTTCCCGGGCACCAAGATCGGCATCGCCATCCCATCGCCGCGGTTCTACTACTCGTCCGTGGCGCAGGACCGTTGCACGATGAACGCCGACTATTTCCACATGACCAGCGACAACAGGATCTTCCTCTCCAAGCAGGCGGTCTCCCAGCAGACCCTGATCACCAACACCTTCCCGGTTGGCGGCGTGACGATGGGGCCGCAGAACGCCACGATCTTCATCGTGGACCTGACGGAGGTGCCGCTGGGGTTCGGTTGATGCGCGCCTATGCGACCTGCTGCAGCAGATCCTCGTGGTTGTTCCGCGGCATGTTCACCGGGCGGCTGAGGCGGTATCCCCGGGAGCACCGGCTGCTGGGTGTGCGCCTTGCTTCGTGGCTTGATTGAAAAAGCGGGGCCTTTAGGCCCCGCCATCACTTCTAGCCGAGCTTCTTCAGCTTTTCCTCGCGCTCCTCAATCTCTTCATCGAGAGAATCGAGGCCGCCCGGACCTTCGTTCAGGAGGGAGTCGCGCTCATTGAGCAGATCGTTCTCCTCCTCCAAGTCTTCCTCTCCCAAGCCGGCCAAAATCTGATCGATTTGGTTAATACGCTCGTGGTTCTCATCAATCTTGGCCCTGTACTCGGCAGGACTGAGCTGGTCCTGCAAAGCTTTGACTCGTTCGATCTCTTGCTTCAGGAAGTCAATCTCGTCCTGCAGCTGCTCTGGTGTCTCGCCCATAGGTGTTCCCTCTCACTGGTTGTCTATCCGTAATGGGGACGCCGTCACGCTGCTTCAACAGCCATGGGGGCCAGATGGCGGCATGTGCTATTCCGCCCAGATCACCGCCGCCTATCAGAAGCTGGTCCGGATGACCGGCGCCACGCTATCGCTGCAGGAGTTCGCGGCTCTCTATGCCCACGACCCGGGCAAGAAGCGGCCCAAGACCCCGAAGGCGATGGACGACGCCTTCCGGACCGGGGCGAGCCCGGCGGAGTTGGCGGTCTGGGCTGAGGTGGAACAGTGGAACCGGGCCGAGGCCGCGGTGCTGGAGCAGGAGCTGTTCGCCAACCGCAAGCGGATGGCCGACGCTGAGCGCGCGCTGCAGGTGAAGGAGACAAAGAAGGCCCGCGAGGACGTGCGGATTGCCGGCAACAAGATCGAGCGGGCAAAGGCGCGGCTGGCGGACCTGCAGCGCGTTGAGCCGAAGGACCGCGACAGCCGCATCTTCCCCGGCGTGTACGCCCCGGTGATCGTCTCCGAGGGTGGGAAGCTGGTTATCAAGCCGATGCGCTACCAGTGCCGCCTGGCCGGGAAGCCGGCCAACTACGACCAGCGCTTCCCCGGCACCTACAACGCCCGTCGCGACAGCCTGGAGAAGTTCTGGGCGCCGGCATTTGGCCACACCCACGGCCTGATGGTGGTTGACACGTTCTACGAGAACGTTGAAGGCCCGGACGGGAAGAACCAGGTGGTGCAGTTCACCCCGCGCACGGGCGAGCCGATGCTGGTCGCGTGCCTGTGGTCGCACTGGAAGGATCCGGCTGGCAAAGAGCCGGATCTGCTGTCGTTCGCCGCCGTCACCGACGACCCAGAGCCCGAGGTCGCTGCCGCCGGGCATGACCGGACAATCATCAACATCAAGCCCGAGCACGTGGATGCGTGGCTCAATCCGGACCCGGCCGACCTAGCCGCGCTGTACCGGATCTTTGACGACAAGCGGCACCCGTTCTATGAGCATAGGCTGGCCGCCTAGCTTCCGCCTGAACATTCAAGGTCGTACGTCGCCGTCATTGTTCTGTTCTCGCGGTGCGTTGTACCACCGCCCATACATTATTTTGACTTGACTGCGCAAGCCGTTCCGGCAGGTCTGAAGCAACTGATCGGGTCGCCGATCACAAGATCCTTGCGGCACAAGGGATTGCCGAATTTCACTACATTTGGCGTTGACGGCCCACATCGGCCTCACTATCTTGTGGCCGTCGGTCGCTAGCGCCCTTGCCACACCAACGCAAGGTACTGGTCCGACAAAAAAAAGATGGCCCGAGGTCCCGGCGAAGAGATCCTCAGGCCACCTACGTCACTAACCGCAGTACATGTACTACGGCAACTCACATTCGCCGTTACCAGCGGCGGATGTAAGGCAGTTAGGATTCCCTAACGGCTGTCGGCGATCATAGCGCCTTGCTAGCGAACGTCAACTTGCTGTGGTTCATGCTCTGCATTGAGCGAGATCACCGCCATGAAGAATGGTAAGCAGGTTGTACCCGTTTTCCCCAGTCTGATGCTCGGCAAGATGCTGAATGTTGACGACGCTTCCTTCACGTTCCCGACCGGGAAGCTGCTTAATGCAGCGAATTTGCCTGACGCACCTTTCCCCGAAGCTTGGAGCAAGGCAGCTCCGGTGGCGATCGTCATTGACGGCGTCCGTTGCTTCACTCCGACGGAACTTGGCCGCCGGCGTGGCATCTCTGCCCAGAAGTTCAACAAGCTGCTGGAGGGGCGTGGTCTGCAGACGAAGCGCGATGGACAGTGGTGCCTTACTCCCGCTGGCGAAGCTTTCGGGGTACTGCTGCAGGTCCACAAGAAGCAGCTCTCCGGCACTGACGTACAGCAGCTGAAGTGGAAGGAGAGCGTTCTGTCTCAGCTTGACCATCTGACCTGATGTGCACAGCTGCGGCCGCCACCCGGCGGCCGCAGCCTTCACGCCAGTCGGCGGTCTGCAACTGAAGCATCAGCATCGCGCCGGAGGGATCTCGTGCACAGAAGTCGTGTAGTTCGGCGAGAGCATGTGCTGCCGCATGCCCCACGCTGGCCGCGCCTGCCAACCAGATGCGCCGAGGCCAGCCGTACCGCGCCCGAATTTCTGGTTGATACGGTCCATGGTGGCCATCAGCGTGTCATTGCCGACTACTGTCGGCCCGAAGAGATCAGCCTGCAGCTCATCCGGCCGGGCCAGGTCGAGCAGCGCCACACCTGCCTTCTTGTAGCCGATGCCTTCGCGTAGCAGGCCGCGCAGCAGCCGGCGTACCACGGCCAGCACAACCATGGTGTCGGCGGTAGCGGCCGGCAGGCTTACCGACCTGGTAGCGTTGTGCTGCCGCAGCTCGGGACGGAATGCGTCCGAATGGGCAAACACCCAGACGCCGGCGGCGACGAGCCCGCGCGCGCGAAGCTTCTCGCAGGCCCTGGTGGCGAAGGTGGCCAGCGCCTGAGCTACCGCATCATGGTCTTCCACGCGATCCGCAAAGGACCGGCTCACCATGATCTGCTGCCGATCCGGCTCAACTTCCTCCAGTTCCATGCACGGATGTCCCTGCAGCTCACGTTGAGTGCGTGCCAACGTGACACCGAAGGTGGCCAGGATGTCGTCCGCCGGCGCGTCGCGTAGTGCTGCGGCGGTGCTGATGCCCATGGATTCCAACCGCGGCGCCAGCCGGCGGCCGACGCCCCATAGATCACCTACGGGGAATGTCCGCAGCACCGTGTCCCTGTAGGCCGCATTGCCGAGGTCGATCACACCGTCAGCACTCTTCGCCACCTTGTTGGCCAACTTGGCCAGGGTCTTCGTGGGGCCAATGCCGATGCAATTCGGTATGCCGGTCCACCGGTGCACACGTTGGCGCAGATCCTGGGCGAACCGCTCGCGATCCCGGATTCCGTCCAGGTCGATGAAGCTCTCATCGATGCTGTAGACCTCCACCCGCGGCGCGGCCTCCCGCAGAACGCTCACGACCCGGGCGCTCATGTCTCCATAGAGCCCGAAGTTGGCCGAGCGCATCTGCAGGCCATGCCGGCGCACCAGGTGCTTCAGTTCGTGAGCGGGCTGGCCCATCTTGATGCCGAGCGCCTTGGCCTCGGCCGAGCGCGCGATCGCGCAGCCGTCGTTGTTGCTCAGCACCACCAGCGGAACGCCGCGAAGGCCTGGCTGGAACACGCGCTCGCAGCTGGCGTAGAAGTTGTTGCCGTCAACGAGCCCGAACACGGCCGCTCCGGCGTTTGATCTGGCGGACGACTCCAACGACAGCGAACACTTCCACCTCTGTGGATTGCTCCAGCACGATGGGGGGGAAGTCCGGATTGGCCGAGTGCAGCTCGATGTGGCTTTCAAAGAGCTGCAGCACCTTGCAGGTGGGCTGGTTCCCGTCCCAGATGGCGATGACCAGGTCCCCCGCCTGGGGGGTTACCGACCGGTCGACCACCAGGATGTCCCCGTCGCTGACGCCGGCGCCGCTCATGGACCAGCCATCGGCGCGGTACAGGAACGTGGCGGCGGGGTTGCGTACCAGCAGGCGATGCAGGTCGATCGCGTCGTCCATGAAGTCGTCGGCCGGCGAAGGGAAGCCAAGCCGCGCGCGCGCTGCGGCAAGGGGCACGAACTGCGCCGGGCCATCGATCATGGCCGGGCCGATTGGGCGGGCCAGCGTATGGGAGTTGGGAAGGGACTGCATGGGCGTACTCTGGGAGCGGCATGTCTCACGCGTCGAGACTGCGTTCTATTAGTATAAGTACTAATGGCCTCACCTTGGCGGAAAGCTGGCGCTGCTTGGTGGCACAGCAATTGCAGGACCACTATCTGATGCCCCTGAATCCTTAACGGGCTGAATTTCGTTCAGAATTTCTCAGGTGGTGAGACTGGCTCAGTTCCGAAAATTCGTCGAACGCGTTGTAAGATTCGCCGGCCAGGACGGCGTCACAGGGGGAAAAGGTGTCAACGTACTCAGAGGTTTTGGACATGCTTTCGGGCGAGGATCCGGAGCGCGACTACATCGTTATCGCAAGCCCGATCACCCGGGAGCTGCACTCACAGCTCAGTGACTTGCTTGCTAGCCGGCCGCTCAAGCAGAAGGCCACTGTCGTTTTGAGCACCTTTGGTGGCGACCCGGACGGTGGGTATCGAATTGCCCGCTGTCTCCGTCATCATTACAAGGACGGACTCCGAGTAGCCGTTCCGAGCTGGTGCAAGAGTGCCGGCACCTTGATCGCCATCGCTGCCAATGAGCTTGGCATCGGTGATAGGGGCGAGTTGGGTCCCCTAGACGTGCAGGTTTTCAAAGGAACCGAGCTGCAGGAGCGCAGTTCTGGGCTGGACATCACAGAAGCGCTGGGTGTCGTAGGACAGCATGTTCGCTGGGGCTACCATCAAATGCTAGGCGAAGCGAGGCGGATGGGGCTGTCGACCAAGCTGGCTGCAGAAATGGCCGCCCACATTGGCGCTGCAATGGCTGCTCCGCTCCTGAACCAAGTGGATCCTCTGCGCCTTGGTGAGCTGCAACGTGCCACTCGCATCGCCTTTGAGTACGGCGGCCGGCTGGATGGCTATTCGCAGAACCTTAAGGATGACGCCCTAAAATCACTGATCAATGACTACCCTTCCCATAGTTTCGTCATTGACCGGAAAGAAGCTTCGAACCTCTTCAAGAGGGTGTCACCGCTTACGCCCGCGGAAAACGCTTTCGTTCAGTTTGCGTGGGCAATGCTGCAATACCCCAGCGAACACCAGCAACCCAGATTCATCAATTTTCCGGTTCTCCCCAATTCACACGAAGGTACGTCCCATGAATCCGACATTCCAGCTGCAGACGCAGACCCAGGCGCAGCCCCAAGCTCCGACCAGAGCAGTGGAGAGCCAGTGGACGCCGGGAATCCAGGGGCAGGTGGTCCGCGCGTTCGAGTTCGCTCAGGACGCAATGGAGCGCCGTCGGGAAGTGGTGTGCCAGCCGATGACTCATCAGAGCCTAGTGCTGAGTAGCCTCCACGGTCGATGAATGGAAAAGGGCCCCCTCCGGGGGCCTTTTTTTTTGCCCGCTGCCGGGCGATCGGAGAGGCTCGTGACGTGTCGCGGTCTACGCGACAGTCTGGTGTCAGGCTCGGTGGATGACATATCGCAGCAATGGTGGAACCTTGTTCGAGGCTAAGGCCGCAGCCAAGCTGCAGCAGGCTACGGACCTCGAACTGGACAACTCAGGGAGCTGGCGAGCCCGTGCTCGCCGGCGTCAGAGCGCTCAGCGGCTGCGGGCTGCTGCCAGCAGTCATCAGCGCGCTGCAGGCCGCCTAGTAGGCCTGGATCTGCCCGAGGACCTGCCGTTCTAACGGCTCAGGCCCTTGCGCATCGGCACCACCGTCGCACCGGCGCCGGTAAGCAGTTCGTACAGGGCCTCCACCGCAGCGCGTTTCTCCGCGTCGTACTCGAAGAAGTTGTAGTGCCGCTTCTGGACGCCACTCAGGCCGTGAGATTGCAGGTGGCCACGGACTTCTTCCGACAGGCCCAGCGCAGCGAGCCGAGTCTCCACCGTGCGTCGTAGATCGCCCGGCGTGAACGGCGATGTCAGCTCGCCGGCGGCCACCATGCTAGCCACCACCGGATCCATGATTCCCCGGAACTCGTCATAGGTGGCCGGCGCCTTTCCGGCGGTGAGCGAGAACAGGTGCGGCCTGGCGCCGTCGCCGCCGCCTTCACTGTCATCATCGCCGCGCAAGACGGCGAGATCCGCAGCCATCAGCGGGAGCAGTGGCACCAGGTGCACGCGAGCCACGCGGCGACGCCCCTTGATGTCGAGCAAGCGGACGGATCCGGTGCCGGTGTCCGTGTCGTGATCGTGATCAGACCACTTCAGCCGCATCAGCTGTGCAATGCGCTGCCCCCCGGTCAGCAGGTGGAAGCGCACCAGAGCGCCCTCCCTCCCGGGCATCGCCTCGATCCGGCGCCAGTAGGCACGAAGCTCGGCCACCGACAAAACCCGGTCGCGCGGCTGCCCGCTGTCGAGCGTGGCCAGGTCGCGCGCCGGGTTTCTGGATACGTTGAGCACGCGCAGAGCGTCGGGGGCTGCCGCATCCTGCTTTGCTGCGATCGCTGCTGCATACGCCGCCCGCAGATACGACCGGATCTTGCCGCCCTCGCGCAGCTTCTTGGCGCGCACCAGTCGCGACAGGATCGGAAGCAGGTCATCCAGCTCAAGCTCGGACGCCGGGCGCGCCCAGAGGGCTGGCCACGGATCCTCGATGTGGCGCTTGATGGAAGCGCGCGTCGCGGCGGCAGAGACCTTGCCAGCGCCCTCCAAGCTCTCGACGTAGGCCGTCATCAGAGCGCCAAGCGATGCACCAGATCGCCGTGTCGATTCGGCCAGGGCCTCAGCCTTCGCGCGGTCCGCGGCTGCTGCCTCGGCCGCGATCGCGTCGCGCAGATCCCGTTCGCCGGCCTGATACCGCCGTGACAACGCCGCCGCCGCTTCGCGTGCCGCGGTCAGCGCCAGGCCGGTGCCGATCAGCAGGCGGTCGCGCTGCCCGTTGGACTTCGTGTACCTGTAGTAGAACCGCAGCTGCCCGCCGGCCAGCTTGCGCACGTCAAGGCAGCCCGCGCCGCGCGGCGCCGGATCTGAGGCCCATTCGCCGGCCGGCAGTGCGGCCAGTCCCTTCGCTGTAAGCATTCCCTTTGATGCGCCCATTGGTGACCGCTCGGTGACCGTTTGTCCATGGAAAGAGGTGGACGATGATGGGCGCAGGTGGTCGCACAACCTGAGAAAATCAACGACTTAGCTTAAAGCCGGGGCGCCTGTGGAAGGTTGTGGAAGCCCTATAGAGGCCTCATAATCCCTTGGTTCCAGGTTCGAATCCTGGTGGGCCCACCAATTGAACGTCCAGCAAAGTCCAGTGACGACGCCCCGATGGCGTCTGGCTGGTGCGTCAGGGGCGCCAAGGGCAGCACCTTGCGGCGATGCCCTTTCATTGTGGTGCCCTCAGGATCGTGGCAGATTCTCGATAGGACCAACGCGACCGGCGGGGGCGGCTGACAGTTGCCGAAGCACCCGCCACCACCGGGGAACCAGCCGCCGATCCCGCCACCACCGCCAGTGCTGCCACCACCACCACCGCCAGACGGGGGTGTCGAGGCGAAGCTGTCCTCGGTGCCGCCTGACTCTTCTGCCGACTTCCCGCACGGCTTGCTGACGGTGATCATGCTTGAGCCGGTCATCATCATGATTTTTGTTTTGTACATGACGTTGCCGACGAAGGACGTGTTGCGCCATGCATCCGCACCGAACGTCCTTTCAGCGGTCTCATCCAGCTTCTTCAGGAATGCCCGGTTGGGCGCATCTGCGGATGAGGCACCGGCTTGCTTGGCCGCCGCGATATCCTTCAGGTCGACCGATATCGAGAACGGGAGCATTGGAAGAACGGTGCAGGCCAGAGCAACACCGGTAACGGTGAAAGCAGCGGTGGCCAGGACGAATTTACTTGCAGGTTTCATTGCCATCCTTGCGAGTTGTCAACGGGGAACGGGCGGTAATCGGGAACGAACGGGACGCCGGTTCGTTCCTGGTAGAGCTGGTTGAATGTGGCATTCAGACGAAGCGCTTCGGCCTCCCCCTGCATCCGCTCTTCGATAGTGAGCGGTGCAGAGAACATGATTTCCCTGCCAAGCGCGGCGGAAGGGTCTGCGCGCATCTCCAGGACGCGCGAAACCGCGTATGCGTTGATGTTTCCCGCTCGACCGGTGGATGCGAAATGAGTCGCAAGCAGTTGCAGTGCAAAGTAGTTGCCGTCCACTGCGGACGACATCATCCGGTCCAAGGCGGTTTGATCGGGAAGCTTTCGCGAGTCCAGCATGGTGCGCGCAAGCTTGTCGCCGCCGTGGGCGGCTTGTTCCAGCAACGCATCGGGCGCGCTGGAATAGGAAGCCCACTGCGCGGTATTCGGATAGCCGTGTTCATCCAGCCAGCGTTGCTCCGCGCGGCTACGCCCATCAAATGGATCATCGTCCTTGGGTTCCATTCCATCGCGATTCTGCGGAACACCAGGAAACAGCATGCTCGTGCTGTTGGCAGGCCGTAACGCGGGTGACGCAGCCGAGGGTGTCGGCGCAGAAGGATCCTTGCGCTGCCCGCCCGCCTGTTCAACGTTCGGTGCCGTTTGCGAGGACTGTGGCGTGGGGCGAAGGAGGAGAAGGGCCGCCACCGCTCCCGTGGCGAGTACGGCAACGACGAGTGCTGCAGCGAATTTCTGCGATGAACTTCTGTATTCCATGAGGGTGGTGCAGTTTCCTTGCGATTAACACTGGGTCGGGTAGGCGACGCAACAACGTTGGAGCTGCTCGCGCAACTGAAACGGAGTGCATGCAAGTCCCCAGAGATGGACTCGATCGTCTTGTGCACATCTGCATCGCCCGCAGAGAACGGAAAAGTGGTGCAGCCTCCCCCGGTCCGCCTTGGTTCGTATTCAGTCCTTGTTTACGTTCTGGTCCTTCACGCGCTTCGGACCCGGTGCCGGGCGACCCGTTGCACATCACCGACGACTGGTCACGACCAGAGCTCCGGGAACCGCCACAGGCCTATTGGAGCGAGTGCCGCGCCCTTGTTGCGGCGCAGGGAATCCGCTTGCCGCTCTCTCCGGGCTGAGGCCTGCGCAGCCGGCGAAGGTGCAGCAGTGTCGATCACCGCACTCTGTGCCGAATGACACATGCCCCGCCATTTCTGCTGGCGGGAAGATGGCGGCATCCCGAAGTGGAGTGATCTGATGCCTGGTACGCTCAGTCGTCGCGCCTTCCTGGCCAACGCTGCTGCCGCTCCGGCGGCCACGCTCATGCCCACCGGCGTTGCTGCGGTGGCGCAGCCAACCGTCACCACCGGGAGCCTGATCGACGCGGAACGCGGCGTGATCCGCTCGGCCATGGACGGCAGCGGCATCGGTGCCGCTGCCGTCTGCCTGGTCGAAGGCGGGCAGGTGCGCTGGACTGAAGGCTTCGGTCACGTATCAGGCCAGGGCAGCGCGGCCGTAGACGCCAGCACGATGTTCAGCATCCAGTCCACCTCGAAGAATTTCGCTGCGGTGGCGGTGCTGTTGGCCGTGCAGGACGGCATCCTTGATCTGGACGTGCCCATTACCCGCTATCTGCCGTCGTTCACGGTGCGCAGCCGCTTCGAGCATGCTCCACAGGAGCGCATCAGCCTGCGCCTGCTGCTTGCCAATCGCGCGGGATTCACGCACGAGGCGCCACTGGGCAACAACTACGAACCGGCGTCGCCGGGCTTTGATGCGCACGTCCGCAGCATCTCGCAGACATGGCTGCGCTTTCCAGTGGGTACGCGCTATCGCTACTCCAACCTGGGCTTCGACCTTGCCGGTCATGTCATTGAGCAGGTTGCGGGCATCAGCTATCCGGCCTGGCTGCAGCGCCGGATCTTCGAGCCGCTGGGAATGCACGACAGTACGGCCGATGCCTCGATCTACCTGGCAAGCAAGGGGCGGGCACTGGGAACCCAGGAAGGCCATGCGCAGGTACCGCCGGTGACGCCGCTGGTGGTGTCGGGAGGCGTCTGGACCAGTGCCGCCGACATGGCGAAGTATCTTGGCTTCCTGCTCGGTGGCGGTCGATCCGGTGCGCAGCAACTGCTCGAGCCTCACCTTTGGGACGAGATGCATGGTTTCGGCCTGGGCGGTGACTACGGGCTCGGTGTCATGCGCAGCGAACGCCTCTACGGCAGTACATCGGTGAGGCTGCTGCACCACCGCGGCGGGGGCTTCGGGTTCGGGTGCGTGTTCACCTACTGCAGGCAGGCAAACGCTGGATTTGCCGCGATGTTCAATCGCGCGACGTCTGCGGGGTACGGCATTGGCGAGCGTCTGCTCGATCAGCTGTTGTCGGCGCGTTTCGGGCCTCGTCAGCCGCGTGTGCCCCTGTCTTCCCTGGCGCCGATCAGGTTGAACCAGGACCAGGTGCAGCGGATGGCGGGAAGCTGGATCGGGCGCAGCGGCAAGGCGAAGATCGTGGTTGCCGGAAGCGGTGAACTGCAACTGCATCGTGGGGCGCAAGCTGTGGGCGGCCGTTTTGCGGCCATCGACGGCGACCAACTGTTCACCGTGGACACCGATGGAGAAGTTGCGACGTACCGCTACCATGCGGCGACGGACATGCTGCCGGCGCACCTGGAATGCAGCAACGGCGAGGACGGCCTGGACCAGAACGATCCCATCGATGGGCCCACGGGGCCGCAGGCGCCCCATTGGCAACCCTGGCTGGGGCGCTATCGCATCGACCAGTGGGGAAAACCGTCGATGTCCGTTGTGCTGGAGCAGCGACAGGGCTGGCTGTACATCAATGGCATCCGCCTGGTCACCGAAGTGGAGCCAGGCTTGTTGTTCACCAGCGATGGCGAAGCGGTGGATTTCCGCAGCTCCCAGCCGACATGGCGAAACCTGCGTCTGCAGCGCGTCCCGCCCGTGGGCCAGGGGTGATGGCGGCATGCAGCCTGCTTATCCGCGCCGCCCACGCCCATCAATGCTGTAGCGCCCGGCTCCGGTGCAGGCCAGCAGCAGGAAGCCACCGGCCAGGCCCAGGTTCTTCAGGAACATGATCTGCTGGGTCTGATCGGCGAAGTTGTGGTGGAAGATGAAAGCGGTGACCAGGCTGAAACCTGCCAGTACGACCGCCACCAGCCGGGTCTGGAAGCCGAGCAGGATGCACAGGCCGCTGCCGATTTCGAAAGCGATGGTCGGCCAGAGCAGGATGCCGGGAACTCCCATTGCCTCCATGTAGCCCTGGGTACCACTGAGATCACCGAGCTTGCCCAGCCCGGACACCAGGAACAGGGCCATCAGCAGGATGCGTGCAAGCAGGTAGGCGAGCGAATGCGATGAAGTGCTCACGTCGAGGTCCTCGGAGATGGCCGACGCAGGCGATCGGAGCCCACCGGCGGTGAAGCCCGTGTCTACGCGCCGGGCAGGGCGCCTTGACAGCTGCCGCGCTGCAGTAGACCTTTCCCGCATGACGATCGATATTGAATCGCTCAGCCTTCGCGAGCTGGGTGCCCTGGTGGTTGCCGCTGAACGGCGGAAACAGCTGATTTCCAGCCGCCGTCCGGCCAGTGCGGTGCGCCGGATGCTGAAGGCCGCCGCCGCCGAAGCCGGATACACCATCGAAGAACTCTTTGGCGGCCAAGCCTCGGAAACACCTGCGCCCGCCCGCAAACCCGCCCGCCGTAAATCCGGCAAAGTCGCGCCCAAGTATCGCGACCCGGAATACAAGCGCCTGACCTGGACCGGTCGCGGGCGCATGCCGCGCTGGTTGGCGTCCAAGGTGTCGATGGGCCACAAGGTCACCGATTTCCTGATTCCTGGCTTGGCCAGGCCGACCGCTGGCAAGACCAGCACCATCGGCAAGCGGACCGTCATCAAGAAGGGATGAGGCTGCAGCACTGCTACCCTGCCTAGGTCTTTCAACCAAGGAGCACGGGATGGCACACGAGAGTGGCATGATGATCACGCCGAAAGTCCTGCACGCCGCGGCAGGCGCGGCCGTGCTGGTCAGCCTGCTGGCCTGGGCGGTGGAATGGAGCGGGATGGCCTATGTCTGCCCGTACTGCCGCGTGCAGCGCACGGTCATCGGCGTGCTCGGCCTGCTCACGCTGTTCGCGCGCCCGGGGAGCCTCATCGTGCCCTGGTTGTCGTACACAGCCGGTGGCTTCGCGTTCGTGGTCGCAGCGATGCAGCACTTCAACGGCTGGAAGCGCATTTCCGCCGGTGATTTCAGTTTCAACGCGCAGTGGTACATCGATCCGTGGCTGCTGTCCGGCTGCGCGATGCTGATCCTGGTGGCGCAGCTGATGCTGGTGCAGGCCGCCTGCCGGCGCAGCTTGCGCTGAGTATTTCCACGCATGGCGCGGAACTACCCGTTCTGGAATACCGCCAGCTGCGCAGCAAACGCGCGCTGATAGGCGGGACGCTGCGTTGCCCGTGCCACATAGGCCACCAGCAGCGGATACTCGTCAAGCAGCCCGCTGCTCTTCAGACGCAGCAGCACCGAAACCATCATCAGGTCGCCCACGCTGAAATCGCCGTCCAGCCACGGCGCGTTGGCCAGCCATGTTGACAGTTGCGCCAATCGCGCCCGAACCCGCTCATCCAGCATCGGCAGCCGCTGTGCGTACCACGGCTGCTCGCGCTCCAGCACCCAGGCCATGGAGCGCTCGACAATCGGCGGCTCTACCGTGTTCAGTGCGGCAAACAGCCACATGACCGCGCGCATGCGGGCATCCGGATCAACCGGGAGCAGGCCGGAATGTTGTTCGGCCAGGTGCAGGACGATCGCGCCGGATTCAAACAGGACCTGGTGGCCCTCCTGCCAGGTGGGAATCTGCCCGAACGGATTGCGTGCCAGGTGCGCGGGCTGCTTCAGCTCGGCAAAGCTGAGCAGCTGCACGTCATAGGGCACGTCCAGCTCTTCCAGCGCCCAGCGAACGCGCATGTCACGGGCCAAGCCCTGGCCGCGGTCGGGAGAGGTGGCGAAGGCGGTGAGGATGGCGGTCATGGCAGCAGTCCGCGTGGTGAGGGAAGGGCTTTGATGATCTGACGAGCGGGCGTCCCGGAAATCGACATCGATGGCGGCGCCCTGCACGTCACCTGCACGCGTCCTGCACGCACGTACCGCCGCCGATCCATCAGTCTGCCGGGGTCATCCGCAGAGACAGGTAGCAGGCATGAATACCCCCGGAAAACCGAAGCCCAGTTGGCGCCAGAGAAACGTACTGATGGGAGCGCTCGCCGCGGTCGTGGTGATCGTGCTGATCATCCTGTTCGTTCCCTGGTGAGGCTGGCCAGCACCGCTCGATGTGAGCCACGCGCCACTGTGGCGTGAAGCAGTCAGTGCGGGTTGGGTGAAGTGATGTGCATATCAATCGCTGCTCACCCGCGAACCACACGAGCATGTCCACAGTGGAACCGCAGGCAGCGCAGTCGAGGCTGCTTTTCTCCCCCTGAAACGAAGATACAGGAGCAAGGCCATGAGCACCCAGTCCACCATCGAACACCGCCTCAACGACCTGATCGAGATCGCCCGCGACGGCAAGTCGTTCTACGAAGAGGCCGCAACCAAGGTGAAGGATGCCGAGCTGTCGGCCTTGTTCACCCGTATCGCCGGCGTCAAGGGCCGCATCGTCGCGGCGCTGAGCGGTTCGGTGGCTGCCAGCGGCGGCAAGCCGGCCGAGCATGGCACCGTGGTGGGTTCGATGCAGCAGTTCTACGGCAAGGTCCGCGCCGCGTTCGGAGATACCAACTATGGCTACGTGGCCGAGCTGGAAGAGTCCGAGGATCGCCTGCTGGGCGCGTTCAAGGATGTGCTGAAGGATAATGAACTGCCGCCGGCGGTGCGCCAGGAAGTCACTCAGCTGTTGCCCGAAGTGCAGGAGTGCCACAACGTGATGCGCGCGCGCAAGCATGCGATGAAGGCGGCCTGACGATCAGCGGCGGCCCACTCCCCAGGGTCGCCGCGGCCGGGGCGGCACCGCTGCCCCGGCCACCCTGAACCGGTCGCTGCTACACTTGCACCGGTTCCGCACCGCCAACGATCAACACCATGAGCAACGGGAACGGTCCGCAGACAGTTCGCTGAGCCGCAACAACGATGCAGACGTTGTTGCGGTGATCATCCCTGCGATGCACGCGAAGTGGATGGATCGCCGCCGGATCACTCCGGGCGGAGACTCCCCATGTTCAATCGAAAGGCCCCGCGTTGGGCCCACCCGTTGCCGTCGGCCATTGTGCTGATGGCGCCCTTCGACCTCCTGGCCTCGCTGGCCCTGGACGTCTATCTTCCTGTGGTGCCGGTGATGCCGCAGGCACTGCAGACATCCCCGACGCTGGTGCAGCTCACGTTGAGCAGTTACCTGCTGGCGCTCGGGCTGGGCCAGTTGCTGTTTGGTCCATTGTCCGACCGCATCGGGCGACGCCCGGTCCTGTTGCTGGGGGCGTTGCTGTTCGCGCTTTCGTCGTTTGCGCTGGCCCTGTCCGGCAGCGGCGCCGCTTTTCTGGCCTGGCGAACCGTACAGGCGGTAGGAGCGTCGGCGGCATTGGTGGCGACCTTCGCCACGGTCCGTGACGTCTATGCCGATACACCCGAAGGCGCCTCGCTGTATGGGTTGTTCGCTTCGATGCTGGCCTTCGTGCCGGCGCTGGGGCCTGTTCTGGGCGCACTGCTGGCTGGTGCCGTCGGCTGGCGCGCGATCTTCGTTCTGCTCGGCGTACTGGGCACGATCGCCGGCCTGCGCGCGGTGCGGCATTGGCACGAAACCCGCCCGCAGTGCCATGACGGGGCGCGACCGGCGGCACGACGCATCCTCGGCAGCGGCGCGTTCTGGGTCTACACGCTGGGCTTCAGCGCGGGCATGGGCACATTCTTCGTGTTCTTCTCAGTCGCGCCCCGGTTGCTGGTCGGGCGCATGCAGTACTCGCCGCTGTCGTTCAGCCTGGCCTTCGCGACGGTGGCACTGGTGATGATCGTCACGGCGCGGATGGCGAACGCGTGCATTGGGCGCTGGAACGTGCGCGGTACCTTCCTGCGCGGCCTGTGGGTGATGGTGGCCGGGGCGCTGCTGATGGCGTCGGCCGCCGCGTGGCGTCCCTCGTTGATCGGCGTGGTGCTGCCCATGTGGGGCATCGCGGTGGGGCTTGTGATGGTGGTTTCAGTGGCTGCCAACGGTGCGCTGCGTGATTTCGCCGATGCGTCGGGTGCGGCGGTGGCCCTGTACTACGCAGTGCAGAGCCTTATCGTGGCAGGCATCGGCACGCTGGTGATCCTTGTGCTACCCGGCGATACCGTGTGGCCGCTGGTGGCCTATGGGTTGCTGCTGCCACTTGCCAGCCTGGCAGGTGCCGCCGCCCTGCGCCGTCGCGCATAGCGCTGGGGGTGGGCAAAAAAGGGGCGGCCGCAAGGCCGCCCCAACCCGTCAAGAGAACACGTGTTTAGAAGCGGATGGACCAGCGAGCACTGGCCCCATGGTCGCGGCTTTCACTGCCGAACTGGCCGCTGTAGCCCAGCTCCAGCTGCTGCCGCGGCGTCAGCCACGCCGACAGGCCCAGCTCGGCCACGACAGCGTTCTCGGCAATCGGTGCGCCTTCGACTGCAAAGGGCGTGCTGCTGTTGGCAAAGGCCAGGTTGGCCACCTGGCTGCGGTCTCCGAAGGCGCGGCGATAGCCCAGACCACCGCGCAGATGCAGCCAGCTGTCCTGCTGGAATGATGCCTTCAGGCCCTTGTCGAAGCGCAGCCCTGCGGTAGCGGTGGTGGTGCCGGTGTCGTCCACCTCGCCGTGCAGCGCCGCCGCGCCACCGCGCTCGTTGATCTGCTTGAGGTCCACTTCCACGCGAGCCACCTGCAGGTAGGGCTCCAACCCGCCTTCCGCGTTGCCGAAGCGATAGCCCGCTTCGATGAACGCTTGGCGCGCATGCGCGTTGTAGCGCGCGCTCAGGCTGTCACTGAAGCCGGCGAAGCCGACATCGCGCGTGCTCTTCACCTTGTGCTTGCTCCATGCCACGCCACCGCGCAGGCCGAAGCCGCCCCAGGCGTGGCTGGCATAGGCGCCGACGTGCGTGTTGTCGATCTTCGACTTGGCACGGCGCTCCAGCTGCTTCACGTCGGTGCGGCCGGTACCGGCCAGCACGCCGACCTGCCAGCCATCGAACTCGCGGTCGATGCCCACCAGCAGGCCATTGCTGTTGGCATCGGTGCGCGCGGTGTTGCTGTTGCCATCCAGCCTGCTGTTGCCGCCCAGTGCCTGCACCCAGGCACCGGTGGCGTCACCCGTATCGGATCCCGGTGCGGTTGCGCCGGCACGGCGTGACAACGCAGCGTCACGGACATGACGGCTGCCTTCCACCAGCGCCAGCGAGGTGGCTGCGTGCAGCTCGCCGCTGAGGCCGTCGAGTACGGCACCGACCTGCTGCGGGAACAGCTGTGTCAGCGGCTTGGGCAGGCCCTGGTTGATCGCCAGGCCATCGGCCGCCGCCGCAACCGCATGCTGGTTGGGCGTAGTGGCCGCACTGGCCAGCGATGCACCACGGGCCACGTCGATGCGTGCTCCGTTGGCGCCGTACGCCAGGCTGAACTGCAGGAACGGCGAGAACGCGCTGAAGTCGGTCTTCGCGAACTGCCCGTTGAGACCGCCGTCGGCGCGGATGAAATTGAACTGCTCGCCGAGGTAATAGGTGCCCGGCTCCGGCAGCGCGAGCAGGGTACCGCCCAGGGTGGCGGTGCCGGTCACGTGCAACTGGTCACTGCGCCCGCCTGGAGCAAGTTCGGCGGCATAGACGCCGGTTGCGCCCTGCACGTAGTTGCCGTTGATGGTCAGCGTGCCGATTGAATTGCCGGGCGCGATGATGCCGTCGACTTGGGTGGTGCCGAGCGTACCGACACCCTTCAGCAGGCCGTTGGCACCGACCGTGGTGGTGCCGCCGGTCTGCGTGCCGTTGAAGGACACCACGCCGCCGTTGACGCTCAGGTTGCTGTCCTTCAGCACGGCGCTGGCGCTGACCGTACTCACGCCACCGGTAGTGGTCAGTGCGGTGGAGAACAGGCTGCCGTTGAGCAGGAACTGGCCGCCCTGCACTTCGACCGCCGCGGTAAGCGCGTTGGCGCCGTTCAGTTCCAGCGTACCGTCCTGCAGTACCGCGCCGTTGAAGCTGTTGTCACCGCTCAGGCGCAACCAGCCGATGCCGGACTTGGTCAGCTTGCCGGGGCCGCCGATGTCATTGGTCCAGTCATCCCAGGCATCGCCTTCCCACACCTTCAGGCCACCGGCCTTCTGGTTCATCACCACGTTGGTGTCCACGCGCAGCGAGCCGTAGCCTTCGATGGCCTTGCGCAGGTCCATCAGTCCCCAGCCGTAGATCTCGTCGATGCCGGGTGCGCCAAGATCACGCGCGGTGGTCAGCAGCACGTCGCGGACCTGCGCGCTGTCCAGATAGGGGAAGCGTTCGAACAACAGGCCCAGCGCACCGGTGACGTGCGGTGCGGCCATCGACGTGCCGCTGAGCAGCCCGTAGCTGTAGGTTGGCACGCGCTGGGTGACGTCGAGCGACAGGTTGCCGTTGGCATCAACGCCCAACGACGCCGCAACGGCGGAGTCATCGCCGTAGACCGTGGAGTTGATGTTGGAACCCGGGGCCGCCAGGCACCAGTTGGCGCTGAGCCCGCACTTGTTGGAGGTCAGGCTGAGGGTGAAATCCTGTCCAACGTTGACGACGCTGAGCCAGTATTTTTCGATGTCGGCGAAGGCACGCGGCAGGGTGGCGTACATGCCGGCGATCGGGCTGGCCGATACAGGAGCCGCAGCACCGCGCGCCGGCGAATTGCCTGCCGCCCAGACCTGGATCATTCCCCTGGCGCGTGATCCATCTGCATAAGTGGCAAGGTAGTCGCGATAATCGGGATCGTTGTAGATCCGGTCCATCAGCACCGCATCGGGTTCCTTGCTCAGGCCCCAGCTGTGGTTGACCGCGCGCACGCCCTGGGCATTCATCTGCGCATACATGTCGACCACGGCGGACGAATCCGGCCCGACGCTGCCCAGCGAGACTACGGAATACCCGGTCGCCGTACGCTGCCATTCGCTGGCGCTGTTGAAGAACAGGCGGGCCACACTGAGATCGGCGCCGAAGGCCACGCCATGCATGCCGTTGCCATCACGGTTGGCAGCGATGGTGCCGGCAACATGGGTGCCGTGCACTTCGTAGCCGATACCGGGCTGTACATAGGGCCCCGCCAGGATCAGATCGCGGATGTTCTGCGGGACGTTTGCGTTGAACCCGACGTAGCTGACCTGCACGTCGTCGCCGTCACTTGAGAAGCAGGCGCCGGGGCCAGTGAGCTGTGCAGTGTTGGTGCAGCGCGTGCCATCGGCGAGCACGTCGGCGATGTGGATGCTGCGATGGTTCTTGCCAGCGAATTCCGGATGGTCCAGGCCGGTGCCACTGTCGAACACGCCAAGGCGGATGCCGGTGCCCGTCAGGCCACGCGCATAGGCGTCGTCGGCGTGGGTCGCCGCCAGGCCCCAGTCGGCGTTGAATTCCTCCGTGTGCCAACTGGCCGGATCACCTGCGTTACCGAGGAGCGACGTGCTGCTGGCTGCTGCCGTGGGTGTTGCGGCCGCTGCGTTGGCGCCGGCCGACGCGCTCGCCATCGACGTGGGCTGCGCCCATGCCGCCTGCAGTTGGCGCTGCTGCTGCCAAGCGTCGAGTGACTCGCTGGCCATGGCGGGAAGCGCTGCAGCCAGCAACAGCGAACTGGCCACGGCCAACGCCAGGCGGCTGTGCAGCGGGAAGCGGGAGTGGGACGAACAGCCGTGCTGCGGGTGATTCATCGGACAACATTCCTTGGTTGACGGACAACAACGCCGTTAACCCCGCAGCGCGCCAATCACCCCCAGTAGTGTGAAGGAATTTTTATGAACGCGTTAAGGTGGCGTGACGCCGGTGTTCACGTTGCCTCGCGGCTCCCCCGCTACCGTGAGCCGGCCTGGGCTCACCAGGCTTATCAGGGAGTGATGGTGATGCGTACTGTCAGGAAAGTGATCGTGGCGGCGCTGTTCGCGCTGGCGTGTACCGGTTCGGTGGCGGTGGCGGGCCCTGTCGAGCCTTGCGACGCGCCCTGCTGGCGGGCCTACCAGATGTGCCTGGCCAGTGGGGCCGACGCTGGGGAATGCCAGCAGGCGTACAATACCTGCGTGGTCGATCTGTGCATGGGCGTGTGAGTCGCGCCGATTGAGCCGTGTGGGAGCCCCGTCACTGACGGGGCTCTTCTGTTTCCGTGGAAGGTCGGGCAGTCTGGATGGGCCCTGTCCAACGGAAGCATGCCATGGCCGTCAAACGCGTCGTCGCCAACATCGCCACGGCTGAGCCGGAACGGGCCGCTGCCTTCTATGGCGAGCTGCTTGGCATGCCCGTGGTGATGGATCATGGCTGGATCGTCACCCATGGCGGGCAGGGCAGTGCGCTGGCGCAGGTCAGCTTTGCCAGTGAAGGCGGTTCCGGCGCCGCGGTGCCGGACCTGTCGATCGAGGTGGACGACCTGCAGCAGGTGCTGGAGCGCATGCGTAAGGCCGGCATCGCGCTGGAGTATGGGCCGGTCGATGAACCCTGGGGCGTGCGCCGCTTCTTTGTCCGCGATCCATTCGGGCGGCTGTTGAACATCCTCGTGCACACCTGAGCAGGACGGTTCCAACGCCGCCTGCTACCCCGTGACAGGCCGACCCTGCGTGGCAATCGACATCACAGGGGCTGGCAGGACACGCGCGTGCGCCTATCGCGCAACCGGGCGCAATGCACGCCGCGCCGCGGATGCTTACGTGGTACCGCAGTGGCACGGCCGTCGGCGTCGGCTGGGCGATGGCATCGGCCGGTACCCTGGCCCAGCTTGTGGCTGCAGGATGGCACCGCCGACGGGAAACGGCCTGGCCGCGTGATGATCACTTCTGCTGGCGGTGCGGAGCCTCTCCACCATGCTCGATCTGCTGCTGCTGCTGCTGCTGCTGCTGGCGCGCGTTGGCGTGGCGCGCGTGCCCACCCTCGCGCCCGATCGCGGCCATGTGCTGCCGATCACGGCTGATCGCCTCGCCGCCCTTGCGGCCTGCCGCACGTGCCTCATCGCGGCTGAACTCATGCGCATTGCCGGAGGCATGCGCCGCACGTCCGCCTTTGGCAGCGATCGCGCGCTGCTTGGCCTGGTCCATCGAGGCGAAGCCCCGGTTGGAGCGGTGATTCTGCTCAGTCATGGGAAGTATCCTTCTGCATGGGCGGCGCCGTGGTCGGCGACAGCGCCAATGCTTGGCCAGTGCGTGCTAAGCCGAGGTCGCCATCCCCGCCGTGGTCTTCACCCGGCATGCGCACGTGGTTGATGAGTCCTCCATTCAGGCGAATGCCAGGACCACCACCACCGGCGAACACGCGGGGTGTCGCCGACGCACTGCATCAGCGCAGGCGGGCGTCGCGCAGGCGTTGCGCGAACGGTCGTTGCTCCAGCACCTTCAATGCCTCACGCAGCACCTGTTCCAACGACTGTCCAAGATCGGCGTCGAGACTGCGGGCCGCTAGCTCCGTAGCCTGCCACTGCGCCTGCAGCGCCGGCAATGCCTGCAGGGCGTGCGGGCTCAACTGCAGGATGCGTTCGCGGCTGTCCTCGCCCACCGCAGCGTGCAGCCAGCCGTCGTGCACCATCGCTGAAACCGTCTGGCTGAGCGCGGAGTGGCTGAGCCCGCAGGCCAGTGCCAGATCCTTGATGCGGCAGGGGCCCTGCACCATCAGCGTGCGCAGCACCGGGGTGTAGCGCGGCCGGTAGTCCAGTTGCAGATCCCGGTAGGCCTGCTCGACCGCCGGGTCGAGCTGGTCGAGCTGGTCGAGCAGGGCACGCAGCAGCGTTCCCAGAGTTGCACGTTGGAGATCCATGATGACAATGATATATAAGCACTTATATATCATCAAGGCGACGGAGGCGATCATGACGGTTTCGTGGATGCTTGGCGCGTTGCTGGCGGCCGCCTGCCCGGCGCAGGACGCCGTGCTGCAGGCAGCGGCCACGGCGATAGAGGCGCAGTACCTGGATGCGGCCGAAGGCGCACGCATTGCCGAAGCCGTGCGCGGCTGGTCCACCCAGCAGCGCTATGTGGACAGCTGCTCGGATCCGAAGGCTTTCAGCGCACGCCTGAACCAGGACCTGGACACGTTCGATGGCCACTTCCATGTAGAGCGCGTGGACGCAACGGCCGGCCAGGACGACTGGCTGATGGCATGGCGCGCGGATGCGCGCAGCAATGGCGCTGGCGTGCGCGAGGTACGGGTGCTGGAGGGCAACATCGGTTACCTGCGGCTGAGCACATTCTATCCGCTGGATCTGGCCCGGCCGAAACTCGCCGCCGCCCTCGAGCTGCTGGCCGACACCGATGGCCTGGTGCTGGATCTGCGCCAGAACGGCGGCGGGGATGACGGCAGTGCCGACCTGCTGGTGCGCACGCTGTTGGACGCGAAGATCGACGCGGTGCAGCAGTTGGACCAGCGCGGGCGGCGCACGCTGGTACCACTGCCGCCGGCAAGCCTGCCCACTTACCTGAAGCCGCTGGTCGTGCTGATCGATCGCCGCACCGCGTCGGCTGCCGAGTTCGTCGCCTACTCGCTGCAGGCGCTGGGCCGTGCACGCATTGTCGGCACGCGCAGCGGCGGCGCTGCACACATGGTCGATGATCCTGTGCTGCTGCCGGATGGCTATCAGATCAGCATTCCCGATCGGCAGCCGATCAATCTACATACCGGAACCAACTGGGAACGCACCGGTGTCACGCCCGACGCGGCAGGCGGTGACGATCCGCTGTTCGTCGCGCGGCAGCTGCTGGCCCGATCGGCCTCGCGGGAATGAACGCACAATTGCAATTGCGCCCTATCGCAGACGACATGCAGCGTGCCTAGAATCGAGGCATCCCGGTAGTTCCCGGGCGCTTCGAGTGAATGGACTCAATGAAGATTCTGCTGACCGGCAGTTCCGGGCGGATCGGGCGCGCGATCTTCGGCGCATTGGCGGCCTCCCACGAAGTGGTGGGGCTGGATCGCAGCCCATTCGCCACCACCCGCATCATTGCCGATGTCACCGATCACCAGGCTGTCGCACGGGCGGTGCAGGGCGTTGACGCGGTGATCCATACCGCCGCCCTGCACGCACCCCACGTCGGCCTGGTGCCGGACGGGGTGTTCCACCAGATCAACGTGGAGGCGACCGCGCACCTGCTGCAGGCCGCACGCGAAGCCGGGGCGCGGCGATTCGTGCTGACCAGTACAACCGCGCTGTACGGCCACGCCGTGGTCGCCGGTGGCTGCCGTTGGATCGATGAAGACACCGAGCCGTTGCCGCGCACGATCTACCACCGCACCAAGCTGCAGGCCGAAGCACTGGCCGAAGCCGCTGCGGCGCCGGCCTTCAGCGTGCGCGTGCTGCGCATGGCCCGCTGCTTCCCCGAGCCGCCCGAACGCATGGCGATGTTCCGCCTGCACCGCGGTATCGACGCACGTGATGTAGCCAGCGCGCATGCTGCACTGCTGCTGGACGAAGGCGCCGCTTTCGCGCGTTACATCGCGTGCGCTCCGACGCCGTTCCGGCGTGAGGATTGCCTGGAGCTGGCCACCCACCCGCGCAGCGTGCTGGCACGCCGCGCGCCACAGCTGCTGGCCGAGTTCGAACGACGGGGCTGGCCGCTGCCGTTGAGCATCGATCGCGTCTACGACAGTGCCCGCCTGCGCAGCGTGCTGGGCTGGCAGCCGCGCTTCGGCCCGGACGACGTGCTGCAGCAGTACGCCGCCGGCAGCATCGAGGTGCTGCCAAGGGCGGAGTGGATCAAGGATCGGGTCGCCGAATGAGATGGTCGCAGGGGGCGGGCACCGAGCCCACCCTGAGCAGGTTCAGGAATGTGCAGGCCGCTGGCCTCAATCTCGATGGCGGCCGGCCGCTAAACCCGGTGTGCCTCGTGCACCGGGCGCGGCCCGGCGGCCGGTGGCCTGCGCGACGGATCGCGCGCCTGCGCGGTGTCCTCGTGACGCCGGTCGTCCTGAATTGCCTTGCGGACCCTCCCATGCCTTCTTCCCGCTCCGCCACTGCCCAACGCCCGGGCAGCATCGCCCACAAGCTGATGCTGGGCACCGCTGTGATCGCGCTGCTGTGCTTCGGCCTGACCGCGTTCCTGATCTACCGGCAGGCCAGCGCCAGTCTGATCAGCGCCTCGCGCCAGACCATGACCAGCGAGGCCAACGCCGAGGCGCGCCAGGTGGCGGCTGACCTGGGCACCGCCTTTGCCAGCAACGATGCCATGGTTGAAAGCGTGCTGGCCCAGCGTGCCCGTGGCGACGTGCCCGACCGCGCCAGCCTGGCGGCGGTGCTCGGCGAACAGCTGCGTGCTCATCCGCAATGGCTCGGCAAGAGCACCATGTGGGAGGCCGATGCCTTCGACGGCAAGGATGCGGAGTTCGTCAATACCGAAGCACACGATGCCACCGGCCGTTACATGAGCTACTGGGCCTGGCAGGACGGCAAGCCGCAGCAGTCGGTGATGACCGATTACACCGAGACCGCCAGCGGATCGGGCGACTGGTACATGGGGCCCAGCCGTGACAAGCTGCCCAAGGTCAGCGAACCCTACGCCTATGACATCGCCGGCCAGAAGGTGCTCATGAGCACCCTGAGCACGCCGATCATCGAGAACGGCAGATTCCTGGGCGTGTTCACCGTGGACTTCTCGCTGGCGGCGTTGCAGAAGCACCTGGCCACGCTGAAGCCGATGGGGGCCGGTCGTGTCGAACTGCTGTCGCCGAAGGGTGTGGTGCTGGCCTCGGCCAATGCCGCCGAGATCGGCAAGCCGCGCAGCGACGCGCAGACCCGCAGCATGCTGGCCGACATTGCCGCCGACCGTCCGTTCGAGGCCTTCACTCCGGATGCGGCCGGCAATGTGCGGGTGTATGTACCGCTGCGGGTCGGCGATGCGCCGCAGCGTTTTGCCCTGGGCGTGGTGATGCCGCACGCGGTGATCGTGGCTGAGGCACGCCAGCTGCTGTGGCTGACCCTGCTGGTCGGCGTGATCGCCGCGCTGAGCCTCAGCGCCGGTGTCCATGTACTGCTGCGCCGCCTGGCGATCCGCCCGTTGGCCGAAGCGGTGCGCGTGGCCGGTGATGTCGCCGCCGGCAAGCTGGACAGCACGCTGCCGGCGCGCAGCAACGACGAAGTGGGGCGACTGCTGGACGCGATGCAGGGCATGCGTGGGCAGTTGCAGTCAGTGATGGCTGCGCAGGCCGAAATGGCGCGCCGCCACGATGCCGGGGAACTCAGCTACCGCATGGATGCTGCGGCGTTCCCGGGCGAGTACGGCCGCATGGTGGCCGACAGCAACCAGCTGGTGGCCTCCAGCAATGCGGTCACCCAGCGCCTGGTCGAGGTGATGCAGCGCTACGCCGTGGGCGACCTCAGCGTGGACATGGAAGCGCTGCCGGGCGAGAAGGCGGCATTCACCGCCGCGATGGCAACCACCAAGGGCAACCTGGCTGCGATCAACGAGCAGATCCAGCAGCTGGCCGCCGCCGCCGCTGCCGGTGATTTCGCCGTGCGCGGTGATGCGCTGCGCTTCGAGCATGATTTCCGCCGCATGGTGGAGACCTTGAACACAATGATGCAGGTCAGCGACCACAACCTGGCTGCACTGTCTACGCTGCTGCGCGCGATCGCCGCCGGCGACCTCACTGCGCGCATGCAGGGTGAGTTCCACGGGGTGTTCGCGGTGATGCGCGACGATGCCAACAGCACCGTGCAGCAGCTGACTCAGATCGTCGGACAGATCCAGCAGTCGGCGGCCAGCATCCGCCTGGCCGCTGGCGAGATCGCGGCCGGCAACAGCGACCTGTCGCGCCGCACCGAACAGCAGGCCGCCAATCTGGAAGAAACCGCCGCGTCGATGGAGGAACTGACCTCCACCGTGCGCCAGAATGCCGACCACGCGCTGCAGGCCAACATGCTGGCCGGTTCCGCAGCGGGCGTGGCCAGCGAAGGGGGCGAGGTGGTCAGCCAGGTGGTGCAGACGATGCAGCAGATCGAAGCCTCGTCGCAGCGCATCGCCGAGATCATCTCGGTGATCGATGGCATTGCGTTCCAGACCAACATCCTGGCATTGAACGCGGCGGTGGAAGCCGCGCGGGCCGGCGAGCAGGGCCGTGGCTTCGCCGTGGTCGCCAGCGAAGTCCGTGCGCTGGCGCAGCGCTCAGCGGGTGCCGCCAAGGAGATCAAGGAGCTGATCGACGCTTCGGTGGCACAGGTCGGAGCCGGTGCGCAGCTGGTGCACGGTGCCGGACGCACCATGCAGGACATCGTCGGTCAGGTCGGCCGCGTGAATGAGATCATGGCCGAGATCTCGGCCGCCTCGCGCGAACAGTCGGCCGGCATCGAGCAGGTCAACCAGACCGTGGTGCAGATGGACGAAACCACCCAGCAGAATGCTGCACTGGTGGAGGAAGCCAGTGCAGCAGCCCGCGCGATGGAGGAGCAGGCCGAGCAGCTGGCGGTGGCGGTGTCGCGCTTCCGCCTGCAGGCCGGGCCGATGGCCACGGCACGCCGCGCGGCCTGAGCCAGAAAACGAAGACGCCCGGCGGAGGCCGGGCGTCGCTTGCATCCTTGCCGCGCATCCCTGCGCAGGTCTGATGGCTCAGAACATGCCTTCAAACGGGTTCCAGCTGGTGCGCCCTTCCACCTTCTCCAGGTAGTAGCTGTAGTTGGTGCTGGAGGCGACCAGCAGGTTCATGGCGATGAACAGCATGCGCCCGACAACGTCGGGAAGGAACATGGTGATGATGGCCAGTACGATGTTGATGCCGATCACCACCAGTGCCTTGCGCCACATGCCAAGGATCAGCAGGTAGATGGCGCCGAAGAACAGCGCGAAGAAGTTCAGGTTGATCTTCAGGCGGTCACCAAAGGACAGCGCCTTCCAGGCCTGCTTGAAGCCGGGGTTCTTGGGGGCGCCGTGCTGGCGGAAGAAGTTGAAGCGGAACTGCCACTTCGGGCTGAACTGGGACAGGTCAGTGGTATTCATTGGGGAAACATCCCTGTGAGAAAACGTTTTCATGATAGGACAAGTCCTATTCAGGATCCAAGCGCTGCCGTCAAAAATGTGACGCCTGCCTTGTTCCGACGGCTGCGGCCCGGCGCCGCACCGTCACCCGCCCGCCTTGTTTTTAGGTTAGGGTGCGCAGTTCCGCTGCCGCCGCGGTTGACCCCGGCGGCGGCGGGATGTCCATGGAGGTTGCATGACCACAGCTGCTACACCGGAAAACGCACCGGGGCCGGTGCTCCTGCCGACACCTGAAGTGGTGCAGGCACAACAACTGCTCGCGCGCCAGCAACTGGCGGTGGCGATGGACCGTGCGCGCACGGCCGCCACGCGGGACGCGGCGCCGGCCGCGCTGGAAAGCGAGTAATCCGCCACCGTTGATCGCGCTGGCATCACGCCAGCGCGATCACGGCGCGCGCGCGGCTCAGAACCGTGCGGTCATGCTGAGGAAGTAGCTGCGCCCAGCGACGAAGTAGTCGGTGGAGCCTTCGGCATACAGCGTCTTGTCGGCCAGGTTGCTGATGCCACCGCGCAGGGCCAGCACCTCGTTGACGTTAAGCGCTGCGGTCAGGTCATACAGCGCGTAGGCCTTGAGGAAGGTCGTCGCCGTGCCGGTCTGCCTGCCGGTGTACTGCGCCGACAGGCTGCTGGAAAACACCGTGTTGGGCGTCCAGTCCAGCGACGAATAGCCGGAGAATTCCGGCGTATCGATCAGGTTGCGGCCGGTAGTCAGGTTCTTGGCTTCCTTCATCCAGGTTGCCGAGGTGCGCCAGCGCCAGTGCTCGCCGAAGCGGAAATTGAGGTTGCCTTCCATGCCGCTGGTGCGTGCGCGCTGCACGTTGCTCATCCGTGTCCACCAGATGCCGTTGAACCTGCCCAGCGGTGCGTACTCGATCTTGTTCCTGAAGTCGGTGTGGAAGTAGGTCAGGCCGGCATCGACCAGGTCGTTGCCAAAGCTGATGCCGATCTCGCGGTTGGTGCTGGTTTCCGGGTCCAGGTCCGGGTTTCCGGCCATGTAGCAGCCGCCACGGGTATAGCCCAGCGGGATCAGCGAGGTGCAGCCACGGCCCCCGGACTGGGTGGCGGCGCTGGGCGAGTTCTCGGTCAGGCTGGGCGCGCGGAAGCCCTTGGAAACGCCACCGCGGATGGTCCATTGCTCGGCCGGATGCCAGACCAGGTAGGCGCGCGGGCTGACGTGGCCACCGAACTTCTCATGGTGGTCCAGGCGCGCGCCCAGGGTCAGTGCCAGGGTGCGGTGCAGCTTCAGTCCGTCTTCTACGAACAGGGCCCAGGTATCCACTTCCAGATCGGAACCGCTGACGGCATTGCCGGCATAGTCGATCGGCGCGCGGCCGATGGTATCGGTGTTGGTCAGTTCCTGGCGCTTCCACTGGCCGCCCACGGCAAACTGGTGTTCAACGCCGAGGGTGAACGGCGTGGTCAGGTTGCCCTCGATGATCGTATCTGTTGCTTCGGAACGGCCGGTAGCACCGATGTTGTTCCTGTACTCGGTCCAGTACGCACTGATCTTCGAATTGCCGAAGCTCCACTTGCCATCGTGGTTGAGCGCCAGCGAGCTGCGTTTGAGCTCACTGGCACCCCACGCGCTTTCATCCTGCTTTTCCAGCGACGCATCGATGAAGGTCTGCTGCACGCCATGGCCGGCTTCCAGCGACAGCGCCTGTGCGTCGCTCAGGTTCCACTGCAGCAGCGCGTCGACATTGCGGTCCTTCTCGCCCGCATAGGCATTGCCGTAGACACCGCCGTTGGAGCGGTCCGAATCGCGGCGCATGCTGTTGGCGCCGATGCGCAGGCCAAAGCGCTCGCCGAGCGGGCCGGAGAACGTTGCGCCGATCTGCTGGGTATCGCCGCGCTTGCCGTCAGCGGGGCGGGTGTAGCTGTGGGTGGCGCTGCCGCTCCAGTCATCACCGATGCGCTTGGTGATGATGTTGATCACCCCGCCCATGGCATCGGAGCCATACAGCGACGACATCGGCCCGCGCACCACTTCGATGCGTTCGATCTGCTCCGGCGAGATCCAGTTCAGATCCTGACGGCCGAGGTCGGGGCGGTAGTTGGTCGACGCCGAGCTGCCCATGCGCTTGCCGTCCACCAGCACCAGCGTGTAGTTCGACGGCATGCCGCGCAGCTTGATCTTGGACTGCTCGCCGACCGCGCTGAGGCCACCGGTCACGCCCGGCACACGGCTGAGCAGGGTGGCCAGGTCGTGCACCGGCTGACGTTCGATGTCCTCGCGGCTGATTACGCTGATGCTGGCCGGGGCATCCTTGATCCATTGCTGGTTGCCCGAGGCGGTAACCACCACGGTATCCAGATTCGTGGTGGAGGCATCGGCGCTGGCCTCTGCGGCAGCCATGCCGGGCAGGCCAAGCAGGCAGGCGGCGGCCAGGGCGCTGGCCAAGCGGGTGCGCGGCGGGCGCGCGGGACGGGAACGGGACAGGGGCATGATGGCTTCCATCGGAGGAGGGAGACCCGATGGAGGCAGCAGGCGCACGCAGACAGCGGGCAGCTCCCTTCCATGGGTCGTACGGCGCCGGAGCTGGAACCGGCGCAGCTGGGTGGGTTTTGACCGTGCGGACGACGGCAACCTGCCTGGTTCATGAAATGATAACCGTTCGCATTTGTTACGATCCAGCACAGGAGGCGACGAGGTGACATCCGATACCTGGCTGCCAGACTCGCCTGCTGTTTGCTGAATGGGGATAAATCCCGGCGTAGGCCTTCGCACCCGGCTTACATCCGGCGCCCTAGACTGGGCCGCATTTTCGATTCCGCCCTGTTGGAGATCGTGTGGGTTCCGGTAGTGACAGACAGCGACTGCGCGGCGTGAGGCCGACGCAGCCAGGACAAGTGCGGGCGCCGGGAAAGCGCGCCGGGAACCTTGGTGCATGCAGCCCGGCCGGGATGGCCGGCCGTGCCGACCGCGCGGAGTAGGCGGCAATGGGGGTGCAGACCATCCATGCGGAAGCGGATACGCCCCGGCTTGATGCCGGCTGGGCGCTGCTGCCGGTGGAATCGCCGTTGCAGATGCCCGAGCAGACCCTGCGCGAGGGCCATCTGAAGGTTCGACGCCACCGCACCTCGCCGCGGCTGATCGGCCTGCGCCGGTTCTACATCTTCGGCGGCACGCTGGCGATGACCGCCATCGCTACCCGGATGATGTGGCGGGTGCTGTCGGCCAACGGCATCAGCGTGCTTGAAGCCTGCCTGCTGGTGCTGTTCGTCGGCCTGTTCGCCTGGATTGCGCTGTCGTTCGCCAGTGCCGTGGCCGGCTTCCTGACGGCGGTGTTCGACCGGGGTTACCGGCTGGGCATCGATCCGGACAAGCCGCTGCCTACGGTACACAGCCGCACCGCGCTGCTGATGCCAACCTACAACGAAGACCCGCGCCGCCTGCTGGCGGGCCTGCAGGCGATCTACGAGTCGGTGGCGGCCACCGGCCAGCTCGACCGCTTCGACTTCTTCGTGCTCAGCGACACCCGCCGCGAGGACATCGCCGGTGCCGAGGAACAGGTGTTTGCCGAACTGCGCGAGCGTGTACCTGATGGCCGGGTGCGGCTGTTCTACCGCCGCCGTGGCGACAACAGCGGGCGCAAGGCCGGCAACATCGCCGACTGGGTGCGCCGCTTCGGCGGCGCCTACCCGCAGATGCTGATCCTGGACGCCGACAGCCTGATGACCGGCGACAGCATCGTGCGCCTGGTGGCCGGCATGGAACACAACGCCGACGTCGGCCTGATCCAGACCCTGCCGTCGGTGATCGGTGGCCGTACCCTGTTCGCGCGCATGCAGCAGTTCGGTGGCCGCGTGTACGGGCCGGTGATTGCGCGTGGCGTGGCCTGGTGGCATGGCGCCGAGAGCAACTATTGGGGCCACAATGCCATCATCCGCACCCGCGCCTTCGCAGACCACGCCGGCCTGCCAGCGCTACCAGGACGCAAGCCGTTCGGCGGCCATGTGCTCAGCCATGACTTCGTCGAAGCGGCGCTGATGCGGCGTGGTGGCTGGGCCGCGCACATGGTGCCCTACCTGGGTGGCAGCTACGAGGAAGGCCCTCCGACACTGACTGACCTGCTGGTGCGCGACCGCCGCTGGTGCCAGGGCAACCTGCAACACGGCAAGGTGGTCGGCAGCCGTGGCCTGCACTGGATCAGCCGCACGCACATGCTGATCGGCATCGGCCATTACTTCACCGCGCCGATGTGGGCGATGCTGATGCTGATCGGCATCGCCATTCCATTGTTCCAGGAAGGCATTGATTTCAACGCCCTGCTGCACCTGTCGCCCAGCGTTTACTGGCGCGCACAGGACGAAGAACAGGTGGTTCGCCTGTTCGCTGCCACCATGGCCGTGCTGCTGCTGCCCAAGGTGCTGGGGTACCTGGCAATGCTTCTGGAGCCGGTCGACCGTCGTGGCTGTGGTGGCGCGATCCGCGCGTTCGTTTCGATGCTGGTGGAAACCGTACTGGCCGCGCTGATGGCGCCGGTGGTGATGTACGTGCAGTCGCGCGGCGTCGCCGAAGTGCTGTCCGGGCGCGATTCCGGCTGGGACGCGCAGCAGCGTGACGACGGTGGTATCTCGTGGCTGGCGCTGATCCGCGGCTATGGCGGCCTCGGCGTATTCGGTGCCTTCATGGGCGTGCTGGCCTGGGCCGTATCGCCGTCGCTGGCCGCGTGGATGGCGCCGGTGGTGATCGGCATGGTGCTGGCGGTCCCGGTGGTGGCGCTGACGTCATCGCGCGGGCCGGGTACCTTCCTGCATCGGCTTGGCCTGCTCGATATCCCCGAAGAGAACATCCCGCCGCCGGTGCTGGTACGCGCTGCACAGCTGCGCCGGGAAGCGGCCGAACAACCGCCGCTGTACTGATCGCCCTGCGGCAGCGGCATAATGCGGCTCGAACTTGAAGGAGCCACATCATGCTGCAAACGGTGGAACAGGAAACCGGCGCCTCGCCGCAGTGGTCGGTGATCTGGCTGCACGGCCTTGGCGCCGACGGTCACGACTTCGCGCCGATCGTGCCGGAGCTGGTGCGTCCGCACTGGCCAGCGCTGCGCTTCGTGTTCCCGCATGCGCCGGTGCGGCCGATCACGATCAACAACGGCGTGCCGATGCGCGGCTGGTACGACATCGTCGGCATGGATTTCCGCTCGCGCGCCGACATGGCCGGCGTGCAGGACTCGGTACTGCAGCTGGATGCGCTGATCGCGCGTGAGATCGAGCGCGGCATCGCTCCGGAGAAGATCTTCCTGGCCGGTTTCTCGCAGGGTGGCGCGATCATCCTGACCGCCGCACTGTCACGCACGGCGCCACTGGCCGGCCTGATTGCACTGTCCACCTACCTGCCCGAGGCCGAGAGCGCCAAGCGCGCTGACGGTGCGGTGCAGGTGCCGGTGTTCATGGCCCATGGCAGCAGCGACCCGGTGATTCCGCAGGCGGTGGCCGTACACAGCGCGCAGGCCCTGCAGGCGATGGGCCTGGAGGTGGAGTGGCACAGCTATCCGATGGCCCACCAGGTCTGCGCCGAAGAAATCCAGGCGCTGGGTGACTGGTTGCAGGAACGCCTGGGCGCTGCCTGAGCCATGTCACCGGCCAGCGCCCCGCCGTGGATGCCGGAACTGTGCCGCCTGCCGCGGCTGGCGGCGATGCTCGGCCTGGCCGAGCTGGTGGTGGTGGTACTGGCGCTGGCGCCCGACGGTAGCCGTCACTGGACCTTCGGCGAACTGCTGTCGGCCAGCGGCTTCGCGTTGTGGCTTGCGCTGGCGGTGACCGCCAGCCTGTGCCTGCTGCGGCAGGCGCTGTCGAGGCTGCCGCAGGTGCTGGGGGCTGTGGCGGCCATCGCACTGGCGACACTGATCGCGGTGATCTGCGCCGGCATCGTGCATGCGCTGTACGCGGTGCTGGGCGACAACTTCGCCCGCGGCATCAGCTTCTGGCGCTTCACGCTGGGCAGCGCGGCCACCACCGCGCTGATCACCGCGCTGGCCCTGCGCTATTTCTACGTGAGTGACCGCTGGGCCGCGCAGGTGCAGGCCAACGCACGCGCACAGGCCGATGCGCTGCAGGCGCGGATCCGCCCCCATTTCCTGTTCAACAGCATGAACCTGATCGCCAGCCTGCTGCATCGCGATCCGGCGGTGGCCGAGCGTGCGGTGCTGGACCTGTCCGATCTGTTCCGTGCTGCCCTAGGCGCGGGCGAGGGCGATTCCACCCTGCGTGACGAATGCGAGCTGGCCGAGCGCTACCTGTCGATTGAATCACTGCGCCTGGGCGAGCGTCTGCAGGTGCGCTGGCTGCGCGATGAGCCGCTGCCTTGGAATCTTCCCCTGCCTCGCCTGGTACTGCAGCCGCTGGTGGAGAACGCCGTGCTGCATGGCATCTCGCGGCTGCCCGAGGGCGGCACCATCGAGCTGCAGCTGGTGCGCGAGGGCAACGAGCTGCAGATCCGCGTGCGCAACCCGGCGCCCGACCCGCAGGCGCCCGGACTGGCCCTGGCGCGCGGTGCCGGCCATGCCCAGCACAGCATCGGCCATCGGCTGGCCTGGCGTTTCGGCAGCGCCGCGCGGATGACGGCTGGCTGGAGCGAGGGCTACTATGCCTGCCAGGTGACAGTGCCGATCCAGTGAGGGAGCGATCGTGAGGGTAGTCATCGCCGATGACGAACCGCTGGCGCGCGAGCGCCTGCGCAGCCTGTTGTCCGCGCAGGACGGCGTGGTCGTGGTGGCCGAGGCCGGTAACGGCGAGCAGGCCCTGCACGCGTGCGCGGAGCTGCAGCCGGACCTGGTCCTTCTGGATATCGCCATGCCCGGGCTGGATGGCCTGGAAGCGGCCCGTCATCTGGCCAGCTTCGAACCCCGGCCGGCGGTGGTGTTCTGCACCGCCTACGATGCGCATGCGCTGTCGGCGTTCGAGGCTGCGGCGATCGACTATCTGATGAAACCAGTGCGCGCCGAACGCCTGGCGGCGGCGATTGCACGCGCACGCACGTTCCTGGCCGGCCGTGATGGCCAGCCGCAGGACCATCGTGGGCAACAGGCACGGAGCATGCTGTGCGCACGCCTGCGTGGCAGCCTTCGGCTGATCCCGCTGGACGACATCCACTACCTGCAGGCCGAAGAGAAGTACGTGGTGGTGCACCACGCGCGTGGAGAAGACTTGATCGAAGAGTCACTGAAGTCGCTGGAAGAGGAGTTCGCCAGCCGCTTCATCCGCATCCATCGCAACTGCCTGGTGGCGCGCCATGAGCTGGTGGAGCTGCGTCGTGGCACGGGCGGCCAGGTGCAGGCGATGCTGCGCCATGGCAAGCAACCGCTGGAAGTCAGCCGCCGCTGCGTGGCGACGCTGAAGCAGGAACTGCGGCATCTGTGAGGTTTCCGCGCGGCCTGCGGCCGCGACTGCTTTCAGATCAACATCAACAGCAACAGCAACGGCGGGTTGGTCGGCTCGTTGGTGCTACGTACTGGGTCGGGCCGAGGTGGGGTGGCGGGACACGCTGCAAGTACATCCCTGTAAGCTCGATGGCGCCTTGCTCGTGTGCGCTGTCCTGCGCACACGGCAAGACCGGGGTTGGGCGTCCTGCCCAACCCGCCCGAGGCATGCCTCGGGCCCATGGCGCCAACGGTCCCGCCACCCCACCCCGCCCGGCCAAGCGCGGCTGTTGCTTTCACGACCCCTCCGCCAGCCACGAGGGGCTCCGCCGTTGGCCGTATCCGCGCCGGAGGCGCGATAATGACCGGATGGAAACCGTTCGCATCGCCACCCGCAAGAGCCCGCTCGCCCTCTGGCAGAGCGAACACGTCGCTGACCGCCTGCGCCAGGCCCATCCCGGCCTGCATGTGGAACTGGTGCCGATGAGCACCCGCGGTGACGAGGTGCTCGACCGCTCGCTGGCCGCGATCGGTGGCAAGGGCCTGTTCCTGAAGGAACTGGAGCTGGCCATGCTGCGCGGTGAGGCCGACTGCGCCGTGCATTCTTTGAAGGACGTGCCGATGGAACTGGACGAGCCGTTCGCGCTGCCGGCAATCCTGCCCCGACACGATCCGGCCGATGGCTTCGTCTCCAACCTGTACGCCTCGCTGGACGCGCTGCCGATCGGCGCGCGGGTCGGTACCTCGTCGCTGCGCCGCCAGGCCCAGCTGCGCGCGCTGCGCCCGGACCTGGAGCTGCTCGACCTGCGCGGCAACGTCAACACCCGCCTGGCCAAGCTCGACAACGGCGGCTACGACGCCATCGTGCTGGCCGTGGCCGGCCTGGAGCGCCTGGGCCTGGGTGAGCGCATCGTCGCGCGCCTGCAACCGCCGCAGTGGTTGCCGGCCCCGGCGCAGGGCGCGGTGGCGGTGGAGTGCGATGGCGGCAATGCGCACCTGAGGGCGCTGTTCGGCCAGCTTGATGACGCGGCTACCCGTGCCTGCGTGGAAGCCGAGCGGGCAATGAACCGTGCGCTGCATGGCAGCTGCCATGTGCCGGTGGCGGCCATCGCGCAGTGGCAGGGCGACGACCTGCACCTGCAGGGGCTGGTTGGCAGCGCCAGCGATGGCCGTGCGGTGCGTGCCGAGGCGGTGGGCCCGGCCAATGCCCCGGAAGCGCTGGGCCAGCGCGTGGCGAACATGCTGCTGGACGATGGCGCCGGCGAACTGCTGAACGCCTGAGCCCCGATGTCTGTAGAGCCGAGCCATGCTCGGCTGCTCTTCGCCGGGAAAATCCCGGGCTTCGCGCTCAAGTCGAGCATGGCTCGACTCTACAAAAACGAAACGGGCGCCCCGGCGCCCGTTCTGCTTATTTGAACTTGTAGACCACGTTCATCGTGGTCAGCGTATCGGTCTTGCGCTTGTCGACAGCGACGTCGCTGTTGTAACGCGCCTGCCAGCCGGCCTTCAGCGCCAAGTGCTCGTTCATGCTCACCGACACGCCGAAGTCGTTCTGGCCGAAGGTGTTGTACGAACCGGATTCGACCAGCAGCGTGTTGACCAGGTCGGTGTTGTCGGTCAGCGAGTACTTCATGTCGAACAGGCCGCGGCCGATCATGCCGGTGCGGGTGCGGTCGTCCTCGGTGCTGTGGGTGCGGCGCACACCGGGACCGATCTGCGCGTCGAACGAGAAGCGCTCGGTGTTCCACAGGCGGGTGCCGTAACCCAGGCCGAACGAGCTCTGGCGGTCGTAGGTGGCGAAGTCGTCGCGCTCGGTACGCACCGTGGCCGTCAGCTGGCGGTGCTCGCCCAGCTGCAGCGCGCTGCCGGCACTGCCGGTGTAGCGATTGGCCGTGGTGTTGTTGCGGCGGGTGGTGGTGCCGTCATCGCGGGTCTCGGTCACCTTGGAGCTGGAGCGCAGGCCGGCCAGGTCCATGCTGTGAACCCAGTCGCCGTCGGTGTAGCGAAGGCGCAGGCGGCCGTTGAAGCTCTCGGTGCTGCTGTTGCCGCGTGCCGAAGCGAAGCCGAGCTCGCCGCCACTGCCGCTCCACGGCGAGGACATCGCCGCCAGTTCGGAGGCATCCTGTGCGTACGCGAGCGGCGCGCACAGCAGCAGGGGGATCAGCAGGGACACGCGCAGGAACATCGGGACTACTCCGAAGCGGTTGACAGCCGGTGATGATACTGGAAGCGTGATGGCGGTCCGAATCGATCCAAACGCCCGCTTCAGCAGACGTTGCCGCGACCGCCCATTCAGGGCAGATCGACGCGCAACGCCGGGTCGTTGAAGCGCGAATAGCGCAGCCGCAGCTGGAAACTGCGGCCATTGCTGCTGCCGCTGCGCACGATCTGGCGTGGCAGGCCCTGGGCATCCACCCAGTACTCCAGGCGTTCGCCGGGCTGGTTGCCGCGCAGCCGGTAGTGACGGGTCTCGACCCCGTCCAGCGCCTGGCTGCCGAGATCTTCGGCCTTCAGGTCGGCGGGCAGGGCGTCGGCCGGCAGCGGGTTGCGCCACTGCTCGAGCAGGCCGGGCGGGGCCGGCACCTGGCGGATCGCACCGTCGGCCTGCAGGAACAGGGTGTCGCCGATGATGGTCTGCGGCCCGGCCGGGGTCTCCACCCGGAAACGGTCGGGTGCAACGAAGTCCATGGCGCTGCGTACCCGCTGCGGCGCGCCCAGCACTTCCAGTTCGGCGTGGAAGCTGCGCAGGGCGGCGAAACGCTGGCTGGCGCCCAGCACCGCCTGTGCCGGATCGGCGGCGGGTACCGGGGCCTCGGTGCCCGCCGGCGCCGGCGCGCGATCGCAGGCGGCCAGCAGCAGGCAGGCCAGCAGGGACAGGGCAGGCAACCGGCGCATCGGGCATTCCATGGGGTGGGGGCGACCACGATAGCCCAAACGTCCCACACAAGACCCGCGACTCGGACATAATCGGGGGCATGGACCGATACGAACGCATCACCGCCCTGCATCGTCTGCTCAAGTCCGCGCGCTATCCGGTGACGGTGGCGACCCTGCAGGACAAGCTCGGTTGTTCCCGTGCCACCGTCTACCGCGACCTGGCCTTCCTGCGCGATGCGCTGATGGCACCGATCGAGGGCGACGGCGAGGCAGGCTTCCGTTACCAGGCCGACGAGAGCGACCGCTTCGAACTGCCTGGCCTATGGCTCAGCTCGGAGGAGCTGCATGCCCTGCTGGCTTCGCAACACCTGCTGGCGCGCACCGGCGGTGGCGTGCTGTCGTCGGTGCTGGCGCCGCTGCAGCAGCGCATCGAGAGCCTGCTGGCGGCCCAGGCGGGCGTGTCCAGCTGGCCGGTGGACCGCGTGCGGGTGATTCCGCACCGTGGCCGCAAGTTTGACGAAGGCAGCTTCCGCAGCGTCGCATCGGCCGTGCTGGAGCGCCGCCAGCTGGCGTTCGAGTACCGTGCCCGTTCCACCGACGAGCCGACCAAGCGTACCGTCTCGCCGCAGCGCCTGACCCATTATCGCGACAACTGGTACCTGGATGCCTGGGACCATGACCGCGAGGCGCTGCGCAGTTTCGCCGTGGACCGCATCCACAAGGCACGGGTGATCGACAGCACCGCCCGCGATGTCGCCGACAGCGAGCTGGACGAGCAGCTCGGCGCCAGCTATGGCATTTTTTCTGGTGCGCCGAAGGGCTGGGCGACCATCCTGTTCAGCGCCAAGGCCGCGCGCTGGGTGGCCGACGAGCACTGGCATTCCAAGCAGCAGGGCCGCTTCCTGGCCGATGGCCGCTACGAACTGAAGGTGCCGTACAGCGTCTCGCGCGAGCTGCTGATGGACGTGCTGCACTATGGTTCGGATGCCGAGATCATCGAGCCGGTGATGCTGCGCGAGCAGGCCAAGGCGCTGCTCGAGCTGGCCCTGAGCAACTACGAAAAATCCTGACACTCCCCCCGAGAACCCTTCCGCCCATGAAGAAGACCCTGTTGCTGCCCCTGCTCGCCGCTGCGCTGGCCCTGACCGCCTGCGGCACGTCCGGCGAGCCCTCGCAGAAGCTGGTGGTGGCCGCCACGGCCGTGCCGCATGCCGAGATCCTTGAAGTGGTCAAGCCGATCCTCAAGCAGGAAGGCGTGGACCTGGACGTGCGCGTGTTCAACGACTACGTGCAGCCCAACGACCAGCTGGTGCAGAAGCAGGTGGACGCCAACTACTTCCAGACCGAGCCGTACCTGGATGCCTACAACCGCGATCGCAAGACCGATCTGGTGAAGGTGATCGGCGTGCACATCGAGCCGTTCGGTGCCTATTCGCGCAAGGTCAAGTCGCTGGCCGAGCTGCGCGACGGTGCCGACGTGGTGATCCCGAACGACCCGAGCAACAACAGCCGCGCGCTGATCCTGCTGCACAAGGCCGGCGTGATCGAGCTGAAGGATCCGGCCAACGCGCTGTCGACCCTGCGTGACATCACCGCCAACCCGAAGAACCTGAAGTTCCGCGAACTCGACTCGGCGATGCTGCCGCGCGTGCTGGACCAGGTGGACCTGGCACTGATCAACACCAACTACGCGCTGGATGCCGGCCTCAACCCGACCAAGGACGCTCTGGCGATCGAGAGCAAGGATTCGCCCTACGTGAACTTCCTGGTCGCGCGCCCGGACAACAAGGACGACGCCCGTGTGCAGAAACTGGCCAAGGCCCTGACCAGTCCGCAGGTGAAGGCCTTCATCGAGACCAAGTACAAGGGCGCGGTGCTGCCGGCGTTCTGATTGCGGCTGATCTGTTGATTTGAACGGTGGGTGTCGACCTTCGTCGACACTGCCTTCCCTGTAGAGCCGAGCCCACGCTCGGCTCTGCTGTTTCCGGCATTTCACCGGCGGCGGCCGAGCATGGCTCGGCTCTACCGTGTCACTCCACGTGTGCCGCAGCAGGGCAGGGCATTGCAGTTTCAATCGACGTGGAAGGCGAGGGTGGCGGCCACCGCCTGCTGCCATCCGGCATACAGTTTCTCGCGCTGGGCCACGTCCATCTGTGGCTCGAAGCGCCGGTCCAGGCCCCATTGCGCGGTGATCTGTTCGCGGCTGGACCAGAACCCGACGGCCAGGCCGGCCAGATAGGCCGCACCGAGCGCGGTGGTTTCGGTCAACCGCGGCCGCAGCAGCGGCACACCGAGGATGTCTGCCTGGAAGCTGGCCAGGAAGTCGTTGCCGATCGCACCGCCATCGGCGCGCAGTTCGGTCAGCGCGATACCGGCATCGGACTGCATTGCATCGAGCACGTCGCGGGTCTGGTAGGCCATCGCTTCCAGCGCGGCGCGCACGAAATGCGCCTTGCGGGTACCGCGGGTCAGGCCGAACATCGCGCCGCGCACATCGCTGCGCCAATAGGGCGCGCCCAGGCCGACAAACGCCGGCACCAGGTAGGCGCCGCCACTGTCGGGTACCTGTGCGGCCAGCGCCTGGCTGTCGCTGGCGCTTTCGATCATGCGCAGTCCGTCGCGCAGCCACTGCACCACCGAGCCGGCGATGAAGATCGACCCCTCCAGCGCATACTCCACGCGCCCGTCCAGGCCCCAGGCGATGGTGGTCAGCAGGCCGTTGCGCGAGCGTACCGCCTGCGTGCCGGTGTGCATCAGCATGAAGCAGCCGGTGCCGTAGGTGTTCTTGACCATGCCCGGCTGGAAGCAGGCCTGGCCGAACAGCGCCGCCTGCTGGTCACCGGCGATGCCGGCGATCGGGATCGGGTGGTCGAAGAAGAACTGCGGCCGGGTGTGTGCGTACACCGCACTGGAGTCGCGCACCTGCGGCAGCATCGCGCGCGGGATGTCCAGCAGCGCCAGCAGGTCTTCATCCCAGTCCAGCGTGTGGATGTTGAACAGCAGGGTGCGCGCGGCATTGCTGTAATCGGTCACGTGCGCCTGGCCACCGCTGAGGTTCCACACCAGCCAGCTGTCGATGGTGCCGAACAGGAGCTCGCCACGCTCGGCGCGCTGCTGCGCACCTTCCACGTGGTCGAGGATCCAGCGCACCTTGGTCGCGGAGAAATAGGCGTCGATCAGCAGGCCGGTCCGCTCGCGGACCAGCGCTTCATGCCCGTCGGACTTCAGCCGCTCGCAGATGGCGTGGCTCTGCCGCGATTGCCAGACGATCGCGTTATGGATGGGCTGGCCGCTGGCGCGGTCCCAGACCACGGTGGTTTCGCGCTGGTTGGTGATGCCCAGCGCAGCGATATGGCGCGGATCGATCTGTTCGCGGCTGAGCAGTTCGGTCAGCGTGGCATAGACGCTGGTAAGGATCTCGCGCGGGTCATGCTCGACCCAGCCGGGCTGGGGGAAGATCTGTGCGAATTCGCGCTGTGCACTGCCGACGATGTCGCCGGCACGGTCGAACAGGATCGCGCGCGAACTGGTGGTGCCCTGGTCGATGGCCAGCACGTAGCGGGGCGTCATGCAGCGTCTCCGGTAGAGCGGTCGGGGTAAGGTACCTCAGCTTCCTGCAGAGCCGGGCCATGCTCGGCTGCGTTGTGCGGATGCAACCGAGCATGGCCCGGCTCTACACGCTGGCTTGCTCCATCCACGCCTGCAGCCGTGCCACCTGCGCCGCGTCCAGCCGCAACCCCAGCTTGCTCCGCCGCCACAGCACGTCCTCGGCATTCGAGGCCCATTCGTGCTCACGCAGGAAAGCGACTTCCCGCGCGTGCAGGCCGCCGCCAAAGTCCTCGCCAAGATCGTTCACACCCTGCAGGCCATGCAGCAGCTCCGCGCTGCGGCTGCCGTAGGCGTCGGCCCAGCGGCGTGCGATTTCCTCGGGCAACCACGGTGCCAGCAACTGCAGGCGCGAGCACGCCTGCGTGGCGTCGCCCCAGTCGCTGCCAGGCAGCGGGTCTCCGCCTGCCGTCCACGCCGGGCCCATCTGCGGCAGCGCCGGCCGCAGCAGCTCCAGCGCTTCCTCGGCCAGCACCCTGTAGGTGGTGAGCTTGCCTCCCAGCACGTGCAGCGCCGGTGCCGGGTGGGACTGCAACTGCAGGCGGTAATCACGGCTGAGTCGTGCCGCACGCGGATCGGGATCGGCCAGCAACGGGCGTACGCCAGCGAACCGCCAGACCACATCCTCCGCTGCGATGGGATCACGCAGGTAGCGATTGGCCGCATCACACAGGTACGTCACCTCCGCAGGGAGCACGCTGCAGCGCGCCGGGTCACCGCGATAGTCGGTGTCGGTGGTGCCGACCAGCAGGTGGTCGTGGGCGAAGGGCAGAAGGAACACCACGCGCCCATCGGGCTGCTGCAGCAGGCAGGCGCTGTCGCTGGGCCAGGGGCGGCGCAGCACGATGTGGCTGCCCTGCACCAGGCGCAGCGCGGGGCCATCGCCGCGCCCCTGCATCTGTTCCAGCAGGCCGCCGGCCCACGGACCAGCCGCATTGGCAACGGCGCGCGCAGTCACCGGGTGCGGCTGGCCATGGGCGGATTCCAGAACGGCCTGCCATCGGCCGTGAACGGGGCGCAGGTCGATGCAGCGGCTGCGGACCCGCACCTGTGCGCCGCGCTGCGCGGCATCCAGGGCGTTGAGCAGCACCAGCCGCGCGTCATCGACCTGCGCATCGGCGTAGCTGAAGCCGATGCGCAGCGAGGGGGAGAGCCAGCGACCCAGCGGATCGCGTTGCAGGTCCAGTGCGTGCGATGCGGGAAACGCAGGGCTGCGCCGGCCCAGATGGTCGTACAGCCACAGTCCCGCGCGCAGCATCCAGCGCGGGCGCAGGTGCGGTTCCCAGGGCAGGACGAAACGCAGAGGATGGACCAGGTGAGGGGCTTGCCGGCGTACCGTCTCACGCTCACCCAGCGCTTTGCGCACCAGGCCGAATTCGCCCTGTTCGAGGTAGCGAAGGCCGCCGTGGACCAGTTTGCTGCTGGCACTGGAGGTATGCGCGGCCAGGTCATGCTGTTCGCACAGCAGGACGCGCAGTCCGCGTCCGCTGGCATCACGGGCGATGCCGGCGCCGTTGATGCCGCCACCGATCACCAGCAGGTCGACTTCCTCCATCGCGCCTTCGCACCCCGTTTGTCTAGAGCCGAGCCCATGCTCGGCTGCTTTCCCGATAGTCGAGCATGGGCTCGACTCTACAAAAAGGCAGTCGAGCATGGGCTCGACTCTACATAAAAGCAGCCGAGCATGGGCTCGGCTCTACAGGTGGAACGCGGGTGACGGAAACGACGACGGGCCCCGAAGGGCCCGTCGCGTTACATCAGTGAAGCAGGTGCAGCCTGGATCAGAAGCGGGCGCCGATGCCGAAGCCGACGGTCCACGGATCCATCTTGGCTTCGCCGATCTTTTCGCCGCCAACCTTCACGTCCGGGCGGGCGCGCATGTAGCGGGCGTCGGCACGGGCGAACCAGGTGGAGTTGATGTTCATGTCCACGCCGACGGTACCGATCACGCCCTTGGCATCCTTGAAGCGGATGTCGGTGTCAGCGCCGTTGCCCAGCTTCTCGTTGCTGAAGCTCGACTGGTAGTAGCCCACGCCCACGAACGGGCGGAACACGTTGTCAGCCTGGCCGAAGTGGTACTGGCCGCTCAGCGCGACCGGCTGCTGCTCGACCGAGCCCAGGCGGGCGTTGTTCGGGCCCTTGAACTTGTTTTCGAACTTGTCGGCAGCGCCCCACAGTTCAACGGCCCAGTTATCGTTGATGTAGTAGCTGAAGCTGACGGTCGGCGCCGGGCCGCCATCGGTCTTCTTCACGCCGGTGATCGGGTCGTTCTTCGGTTCCAGCAGCGAGATGCCGCCAACCACGGCAAAATGCTTGCCCGAGGCAGTGTCGGTGCTGCTGCTGTCCTGGGCGAAAGCGGCCGGTGCAAAGGCGGCGGAGGTCAGCAGGGCGAGACTCAGGATACGGATGGAGCGCATGGGGGTATCTCCTAATGTTTCTTGTTTTGGGCCCCCGGTTGCGGGGCGAGCACACCGTAGTCGCCCCAACATGAATCGAATCCGACGCACGTTAAAAAATAGTTTTCCTTGTTCAGCGACGGGTGCGGAATGCCTGTATTCATGGGGTTTTCGGCCCTCGCTGACATTCATGCAGTTGGAGAAGATGTGAGCGAAGCAACGTTGTGCATTGGCCTGCAAGCGCAGGTGAACGTGCAGTGCCGCGTGCTGCTGCTGGGCTCGATGCCAGGCGTGGCGTCGCTGCAGGAGCAGCGCTACTACGCGCATCCGCGCAACCGTTTCTGGCCGTTGATGGCCGATATCTGTGGCTTCAGTGCGGATCTGCCCTATGCAGCGCGGCTGCAGGCGTTGAACGCCGCAGGCATCGGCCTGTGGGATGTGATCGGCCGCTGTGAGCGCCGGGGCAGTCTGGATGCGGAGATCGTGCGTGGCACGGAAGTGCCCAATGCACTGCCGGAACTGATCGCCGCGTTGCCCGAGCTGAAGCTGGTTGGCTGCAATGGCGCCGCGTCAGCGCAGGCATTCCAGCGTTGGGTGCTGCCACGGTTGGAGGCCCCGCCGAAACGGGTGGTACTGCCGTCGACCAGCCCGGCCAATGCGGCCTGGTCGCTGCCGCGCCTGCGCCAGGCCTGGCAGCCGGTGGCAGACGCACTGGCGACATGAAGCGGACATCGTAGGGACAATACGCTACCGACTGGTGGCAGGCGCAACCCATGGGCAACAGCGTGTCCCGGCTGCGTGCGTACTGAAAACACCTGTAACGGTTGGCGCTGGACCCCGCTGGCCGCACAATAGACGTTTCCCTACACCAGATTGCCGGAGTTATCCCCATGGCCGAAATCAAGGAAGCACTTGTCCCCGATATCGGTGACTACAGCGATATCCCGGTAATCGAGGTGCTTGTCGCCGTCGGCGACACGGTCAAGAAGGACCAGGGGCTGGTGACGCTGGAAAGCGACAAGGCGACCATGGAAGTGCCGTCCTCGGTGGCTGGCGTGGTCAAGGAGCTGAAGGTCAAGGTGGGCGACAGCCTGTCCGAAGGCAAGGTCGTGGCCCTGATCGAAGTGGCTGAAGGCGAAGCGGACGCCGCCAAGCCGGCGGCTGCCGCGCCGGCGCCGGCCAAGGCCGCTGCCCCGGCTGCCGCTACCCAGAGCGCGCCGGCCCCGGCCGCAGCTGCTCCGGCTGCCAGCGGTGGTGCCGTTGAAGCGCTGGTGCCGGACATCGGCGACTACGCCGGCATTCCGGTCATCGAAGTCCTGGTCGCCGTTGGCGACACGGTCAAGAAGGACCAGGGCCTGGTCACGCTGGAAAGCGACAAGGCCACCATGGAAGTGCCGTCCTCGGTGGCCGGTGTGGTCAAGGAGATCAAGGTCAAGGTCGGCGACAACCTGTCGCAGGGCGATGTGGTTGCGATCATCGAGGCCGAGGGCGCTGCCGCGCCGGCACCGACCAAGGCCGCCGCTGCCGCCGCGCCTGCAGCCGCTGAGACAGCCACCAAGGTCGAGCCGGTCGCCGTGCCGGCGCAGCCGGACAAGCTGGCGGCCCGCGAGATCGCCTCGGCCGGTACCCCGTCCAGCCCGCCGGTGCAGTTCAACGCTGATGGCGTGCTGCCGGCCAAGGTGCCGTATGCCACCCCGGCGGTGCGTGTGTTCGCCCGCGAACTGGGCGTGGACCTGCTGCAGATCAACGGCACCGAGAAGGGCGGCCGCATCACCAAGGCTGACGTGCAGAAGTTCGTCAAGGCCGCGCTCAGCGGTGGCGTGCCGGCTGCCGGCGGTGCTGCCGTCGCTGCCGGTGGTGGCCTGAACCTGCTGCCCTGGCCGAAGGTCGACTTCAGCAAGTTCGGCGAGACCGAAGTCCAGCCGCTGTCGCGCATCAAGAAGATCTCCGGCGCGAACCTGGCCCGCAACTGGGCGATGATCCCGCACGTCACCCAGTTCGACCAGGCCGACATCACCGACCTGGAAGCGCTGCGCGTGGCGCTGAACAAGGAGAACGAGAAGGCCGGCATCAAGCTGACCATGCTTGCTTTCCTGATCAAGGCCAGCGCCGCGGCGCTGAAGAAGTTCCCGGAATTCAACGCCTCGCTCGATGCCAGCGGCGAAAACCTGACCCTGAAGAAGTACTTCCACATCGGCTTCGCCGCCGACACGCCGAACGGCCTGGTCGTGCCGGTGATCCGCGACGTGGACAAGAAGGGCGTGGTGCAGATCGCGCAGGAAACCGGCGAACTGGCCAAGAAGGCGCGCGACGGCAAGCTCGGCCCGGCCGACATGAGCGGCGGCTGCTTCTCGATCAGCTCGCTGGGCGGCATCGGTGGCACCGCGTTCACCCCGATCGTCAATGCACCGGAAGTGGCCATCCTCGGTGTCTCCAAGTCGTCCATCCAGCCGGTCTGGAACGGCAAGGAATTCGCACCGAAGCTGATGCTGCCGCTGTCGCTGAGCTACGACCACCGCGTCATCGACGGCGCCCTGGCCGCACGCTTCACCACGTACCTGTCCCAGGTACTGGCCGACATGCGCCGCGTGCTGCTGTAAAGCACCGCTTCGCCCCCACCGTGCGGCCGCAGCCCCTGGCGCGGCCGCGTGAACAGATGCAGTGACAGCCCACCGGCCATGCCGGTCGGGCACGAGGAAAACCCACCATGGCCACGATTGAAGTCAAGGTTCCCGACATCGGCGATTACAGCGATGTGCCGGTGATCGAAGTGTTGGTCGCCGTCGGCGACACGGTGAAGAAGGATCAGGGTCTGGTGACCCTGGAATCGGACAAGGCCACCCTGGAAGTGCCGTCCTCGGCTGCCGGCGTGGTCAAGGAAATCAAGGTCAAGCTGGGCGACACCCTGTCCGAAGGCGCCGTGGTCGTGGTGCTGGACGCTGAAGGCGCCGCCGAAGCCCCGGCCAAGGCCGCTGCGCCGACTCCGGCTGCGGCCGCTCCGGCCAGCAAGCCGCCGGTGACCCCATCGCACCGCGCCCCGGCTGAACCGGCTGCGCCGAAGCCGGCGCTGTCCAGCGGCAAGCCGGCCGACATCGAATGCGAAATGGTCGTGCTGGGTTCCGGCCCGGGCGGCTACACCGCCGCCTTCCGCGCCGCCGACGTCGGCCTGGATACGGTACTGGTCGAGCGCTACGCCAGCCTCGGCGGCGTCTGCCTCAACGTCGGTTGCATTCCGTCCAAGGCGCTGCTGCACGCCGCCGCGGTAATCGACGAAGTGGCCCATGCCGGTGATTTCGGCGTCGAGTTCGGCAAGCCGACCATCACCCTGGACAAGCTGCGCCAGTACAAGGAAAAGGTCGTCAACCAGCTGACCAAGGGCCTGGCCGGCATGGCCAAGCAGCGCAAGGTCCGCAACGTGCAGGGCGTCGGCAGGTTCATCTCGGCCAACGAGATGGAAATCACCGCCGCTGACGGCGGCACCCAGCTGCTGCGCTTCCAGAAGTGCATCATCGCTGCCGGTTCGCAGGCGGTGAAGCTGCCGAACTTCCCGTGGGACGACGCGCGCGTGATGGACTCCACCGATGCGCTGGAGCTGGCCGAAGTGCCGGGCTCGCTGCTGGTCGTCGGCGGCGGCATCATCGGCCTGGAAATGGCCACCGTGTACAGCGCGCTGGGCAGCAAGGTCACTGTGGTCGAGTTCATGGACCAGCTGATGCCGGGCGCCGACAAGGACCTGGTCAAGCCGCTGGCCGACCGCCTGAAGAAGCAGGGCATCGAAGTGCACCTGAAGACCAAGGCCTCGGGCGTCACCGCCGATGCCAAGGGCATCACCGTGACCTTTGAAGCTGCCGAGGAAGGCCAGGCGCCTGCGCTGGCGCAGGGCACCTTCGACCGCGTGCTGGTGGCCGTCGGGCGTTCGCCGAACGGCAGGAAGATCGATGCCGAGAAGGCCGGCGTGCAGGTCACCGAGCGTGGCTTCATCCCGGTGGATCGCCAGATGCGCACCAACGTGCCGCACATCTTTGCCATCGGCGACATCGTCGGCAACCCGATGCTGGCCCACAAGGCCACGCACGAAGGCAAGCTGGCCGCCGAAGTGGCTGCCGGCCACAAGAAGGAGTGGGTGGCCCGTGTGATTCCGTCGGTGGCCTACACCAACCCGGAAATCGCCTGGGTTGGCGTGACCGAGACCGAAGCCAAGGCCAAGGGCCTGAAGGTCGGCGTGGCCAAGTTCCCGTGGGCTGCCAGTGGCCGCGCGATCGGCATCGGCCGTACCGAGGGCTTCACCAAGCTGATCTTCGACGAAGAGACCCACCGCATCATCGGTGGTGCGATCGTTGGCGTGCATGCCGGTGACCTGCTGGCCGAGATCGGCCTGGCCATCGAGATGGGTGCGGAAGCCGAAGACATCGGCCACACCATCCACGCCCACCCGACGCTGAGCGAGTCGGTGGCGATGGCCTCGGAAATCTACGACGGCACGATCACCGATCTGTACATGCCGAAGAAGAAGTAAGGCGCCCGCGCCGTTCCAAATGAAAAGCCCCGGCGTTTGCCGGGGTTTTTTTGTTGAGCCTCGATCACTCTCATTGCGAGCGTTCGGGCCGCCGCGCGGGTGGCAGGCATTTGGGCAAATGTCCCCGTCACTCGCCTGCGGCGGTCGCCTCCTCCTTTACTTTGTCCAAACGCCTGCCACCCGCACAGCGGCTCGGCTTGCGGATAGTCGAGAGCCGGTGCTCAGGCCGCCGGGATGCCTGACCCGCTCCCTCAAGCGCTCGACCCAGCTGCTCTTGCTCCTGCACGCAGGGAAAAACAGCACAAAAGAGCGCGGCCCCGATGTTCCGGAGGCCGCGCCAGGAGAGAGAGTGCCGTGGAAGGGGCGGGTGTCAGAACACGAAGCTGATACCGGCCACCGGGCCCTTGAATTCCTGCTTCAGGCCGATGGTGCCATCGCTGCCCTTCTTGTCCGCATCAAGCTTGAACCAGTCGTAGCCGGCGAACACGCCGAAGTTCCTGGTGAAGCGGTAGTCGACGATGGCGTTGGCGCGGCTCAGGTCGCCCTTGTAGTCATCGAAGCTGCCCCAGCGCGTGTTGAGGTACTGGCCCTGCAGGGTGATCATCCACTTCTCGGACGGGGTGAAGCTCAAGCGTGCACCGACCACCGGCGCCACGCCGTCGGTCTTCTCGTTGAGGAACTGGCCTTCATAGACAGTGCCCAGATCGGCGTAGGCCTTGGTGCTGACCTTGGCGTACTCGGCACCCAGCTGCAGGCCGAGGTCGAAGGTGTCGGTGTCCACCACCGAGTAGTCGTAGACCAGGCTGGCCACCTGGTACTTCAGCTCGCCCTTGACGAAGCTGCCGGAAGGCACGCTGACGTCACCGAAGGAGATGTCCTGGCCGAGGGTCTCGCGGCGGTCCTTGTCGTACTTGAAGTAGTTGAACAGCAGGCGCTGGCGGTTGCTGATGCGGAACATGCCGTCAATGCGCGGCTCCCACTCCTTGCCACCCAGCTTGAAGTCCTCGGAGAAACCGATGTCCTGGCCGGCCACGTTGGTGTTGCCGCGGAGCGTGTTGTCCGAGTCGATATTCATCGCACCCAGGCGCAGGGCAAAACGGTCGTCGCCTTCGGCGGCGTGGGCGGCATTGGCGAACGAGGCGCCGGCAGCGAGCAGGGAAAGGGCGAGCAGGGTGGGTACGGGGCGCATCGAAGAGTCCTTGCAGTGGTTCATCAGAATGAAGACCACTGTGCGGGACAGGCCCGTCCACCATCCGTGAACGTATGGTCCACGGCGTGTGCACGGTTCAGCGCTGTCGCGACGATGCAAAAAGATGGCCCCGGAGCCGGGCTTCGGGGCCATCGTGGGACCTGCGGGGTGGAGCCGACGAGGATGCTGCAGGCAGGTCGAGTAATCGGACCGGCGCATCCGGTGAAAGTTCCGTCGACTGCGACCAAAGTTCAATACTGCGGTGCAACATCGTGCGGACGTCATTGTCCCCCCGGTGGTACGCAAAAATGTAACCGTTACCGCAACTTGCGCCTTCCCGGGATGAACAGGCAGCGGTTGTCTCGCAAATTGTCCCATTGCTATAATTTGGCGGCTCGATGAGGCCCCCCCTGCTGTAGCCGCCTCAACCCTCCACATGCAACCACGCGGGACGTCCTGTGCTGAACTCCGTTGACGCGGGTCGGCGACTGATGCTGCGCGCCGCGGTCTACCCGCTGGCCGCGGTCGCTGTCCTGGCCCTGGCCTTCCTGCTGGTGGGTCCGAAATATGCCCTCGGCGCGCTGGCGTCTGGTGTGGCCATTTCGGCCGGTGGCTGGGTTGCAGCACGGATGGCGCTGGGCGGAGGTGCGGTGGCCGCAGGATCGGCGATGGCTCGCCTGATCATTGCGATCGTGGCCAAGTGGGTCGTGGTTTTCGGCGTCCTGCTGGTGGGGTTCCTGGTCTTCAAGCTGCCTGCGTTGGCGCTGTTGGCCGGTATCGCCGTCGGCTTGATGTTCCAGGTCCTGGCCATGGCCAGGCGTTGACAGAATTCAATTAACTGAAGGTTCCGGACACATGGCGGGCGAGGCTCTAACCCCTACCAGCTACATCCAGCATCACCTGCACAACCTGACCGCGCCGGTCGGCAAGGGTGAGGGTATGTTCTGGCATATCCACGTCGATACCTTCCTCACCGCCGTCCTGATGGGCCTGGTGATCGTGGTCGCGTTCTGGCTGGGGACCCGCAAGGCCACCGCCGGCGTGCCGGGCAAGTGGCAGGCCTTCGTCGAGATCTGCCTGGAGTTCGTCGACCGCCAGGCCAAGGACACCTACCACGGCAAGAGCAAGCTGGTCACGCCGATCGCCATCACGATCTTCTTCTGGATTCTGCTGATGAATCTGCTGAAGATGATCCCGGCCGATTTCATCGCCAAGCCGCTGGAATGGGCGGGCGTGCACTACTGGAAGCCGGTCCCGACCGCTGACGTCAACGCCACCCTGGGCATGGCCATCAGCGTGTTCTTCCTGATGCTGTTCTTCGCGCTCAAGTCCAAGGGCCTGGGCGGCTTCATCAAGGAATTCCTGACGGCGCCGTTCGGCAAGTGGATGATGCCGTTCAACCTGATCCTCAACATCGTCGAGTGGCTGAGCAAGCCGATCTCGCTGGCGATGCGACTGTTCGGCAACATGTTCGGCGGCGAAATCGTGTTCCTGCTGATCTGGGTGCTGGGTGGTGCCGGTTTCTTCGGTGCCATTGCCGGTGGTGTGTTCGGCCTCGGCTGGATGCTGTTCCACCTGCTGGTGATCCCGCTGCAGGCCTTCATCTTCATGATGCTGTCGATCGTGTACCTGAGCCTGTCGGAAGACGCTCACTGAGTTTCAAGCTTCAACGCGTTTCAACCTTCATCCGTTTCATCACCCTTAGCAACTTAAGTTCCTGGAGATAACCATGTACTTCGCCGTCCTGACCAACTTCGCGCAGATTCAGAGCTCCACCGCCCTTGCCGTCGGCATCATGATCGGCCTGGCCGCGCTGGGCGCCGGTCTGGGTCTGGCCATCATGGCTGGTAAGTTCCTGGAGTCGGCCGCCCGCCAGCCGGAACTGATCCCGGTCCTGCAGGTCCGCATGTTCATCACCGCCGGCCTGATCGACGCCGCGTTCATCATCTCGGTCGCCGTTGGCCTGCTGCTGGCCTTCGCCAACCCGCTGTCGGCTGCCTTCGCTGGCGCCGTCACCAAGGCTCTGGCCGGCTGATACAGCGGTTTGAGACGACCGGGTGCTGATGCACCCGGTTTCGGATGAAGGCCGGATGTGCCGCTACGGCGGCGCGTCCACCCCGAAACCAGCGATCGAGCTAACCATGAATATCAATTTCACCCTTCTTGCGCAGGCGCTGGCCTTCGCTGGTCTGATCTGGATCATCGCGACCAAGATCTGGCCGCCGCTGATGAACGCGATCGAGGAGCGCCAGCAGAAGATTGCTGAGGGCCTCGCTGCTGCCGACCGCAGCCAGAAAGATCTGGCCCAGGCGCAGGAGAAGGTCAACGAAGCGCTGAAGGAAGCCCGCACCAAGGCCAACGAGATCATCGATCAGGCCCACGCGCGTGCCAACCAGATCGTTGATGCTGCCCGTAACGAAGCGATCACCGAAGCCACCCGTCAGAAGGAACTGGCCCAGGCTGAAATCGACGCCGCCGCCAACCGTGCCCGTGAAGATCTGCGCAAGCAGGTGTCCGCGCTGGCCGTGACCGGTGCCGAAAAGCTGCTCAAGCGCGAAATCGACGCCAACGCCCACAAGGCGCTGCTCGACGAGCTGGCCTCGGAGATCTAAGGATGAGCCAGGCCCTCACGCTTGCCCGCCCGTACGCCCGCGCCGCGTTCGCGACCGCGCGCGACGAAGGCGCGTTCGCGCCGTGGTCGGACGCCCTGGCGTTCTCCGCCCACGTCGCCGCCGACCCGCGCGTGGCGGCCCTGCTCGCCAACCCGGAGCTGGGTCGTGACGACGCCGTCGCCCTGCTGGCGCCGGTGTCGCACGGCGAGACCTACTCGCGCTTCCTGGCCGTCCTGGCCGAGTCGCACCGTCTGCCGCTGCTGCCGGAAATCGCCGGCATGTTCGACGCCCTGCGCGCCGAAGCCGAGCACGTGGTCAAGGCCACCGTCACCTCGGCCGCCGAACTGTCGGCCGCTGAGCTGGATGCGATCAAGGTCGCGCTGCGCAAGCGCTTCAACCGCGAGGTCGACGTGACCACCGCGGTCGATGCCTCGCTGATCGGCGGCGCCGTGATCGACGCCGGCGACGTGGTCATCGATGGTTCGCTGAAGGGCAAGCTGGCCCGTCTGCAGACCGCGCTCGCTAACTGAATTCATTTAACGTCCGGCCCCGCTGCCGGCACTAGGACTTGACGATGGCAACCACGCTCAACCCCTCCGAAATCAGCGAACTGATCAAGAACCGCATCGAGAAGGTCAAGCTGGCCGCGGAATCGCGCAACGAAGGCACCGTGACCAGCGTGTCCGACGGCATCGTGCGCATCTTCGGTCTGGCCGACGTGATGCAGGGCGAAATGATCGAACTGCCGAACAACACCTTCGCACTGGCCCTGAACCTGGAGCGCGACTCGGTCGGCGCCGTGGTCCTGGGTGACTACGAGCACCTGCGCGAAGGCGACGTCGCCAAGACCACCGGTCGCATCCTGGAAGTGCCGGTCGGTCCGGAACTGCTGGGCCGCGTCGTGAACGCGCTGGGCGAGCCGATCGACGGCAAGGGCCCGCTGGGCACCGACCTGACCGCTCCGGTGGAGCGCGTTGCTCCGGGCGTGATCTGGCGCAAGTCGGTCGACCAGCCGGTGCAGACCGGTTACAAGTCGGTCGACTCGATGATCCCGATCGGCCGTGGCCAGCGTGAGCTGATCATCGGTGACCGCCAGACCGGCAAGACCGCCATGGCGATCGATGCGGTGATCAACCAGAAGGGCACCGGCATCAAGTGCGTGTACGTTGCGATCGGCCAGAAGGCGTCGACCATCGCCAACATCGTGCGCAAGCTGGAAGAGAACGGCGCGCTGGCCCACACCATCGTGGTGGCCGCGACCGCTTCCGAATCGGCTGCCATGCAGTACATCAGCGCCTACTCGGGCTGCACCATGGGTGAGTACTTCATGGACCGCGGCGAAGACGCGCTGATCGTGTACGACGATCTGTCCAAGCAGGCCGTCGCCTACCGCCAGATCTCGCTGCTGCTGAAGCGTCCGCCGGGCCGCGAAGCCTACCCGGGTGACGTGTTCTACCTGCACTCCCGTCTGCTCGAGCGCGCTGCCCGCGTGTCCGAGGAGTACGTCGAGAAGTTCACCGAAGGCAAGGTCACCGGCAAGACCGGTTCGCTGACCGCGCTGCCGATCATCGAAACCCAGGCCGGCGACGTGTCCGCGTTCGTTCCGACCAACGTGATCTCGATCACCGACGGCCAGATCTTCCTGGAAACCGACCTGTTCAACGCCGGCATCCGCCCGGCCGTGAACGCCGGTATCTCGGTGTCGCGCGTCGGTGGCTCGGCCCAGACCAAGATCATCAAGAAGCTGTCGGGCGGTATCCGTATCTCGCTGGCCCAGTACCGTGAGCTGGCTGCCTTCGCGCAGTTCGCCTCGGACCTGGACGAAGCGACCCGCAAGCAGCTGGAGCGTGGCCAGCGCGTCACCGAGCTGATGAAGCAGAAGCAGTACGCGCCGATGTCGATCGCCAACCAGGCGCTGTCGATCTACGCCGTCAACGAGGGTTACCTCGACGACGTGCCGGTCAACAAGCTGCTGGCGTTCGAAGAAGGCCTGCACGCCCACTTCGCCAACACCCAGGGCGAGCTGATCAGCAAGGTCAACGCCACCGGCGGTTGGGACAACGACATCGAAGGTGCCTTCAAGAAGGGCATCGCCGAGTTCAAGACCACCGGCAGCTGGTAATCGCGGTCCTGTAGAGCGGAGCCTCCGGCTCCGCTGGACCAGATGACAAACGGTTGAACAACGCGGGGCATCAGCCCCGCGCCACGGGAAACAAGAGATGGCAAGCGGACGCGAAATCAAAACCAAGATCAAGAGCGTGCAGAACACCCGCAAGGTGACGCGCGCCCTGGAAATGGTCTCGGCCTCCAAGATCCGCAAGGCGCAGGATCGGATGAAGACCTCGCGTCCGTACGCGCAGGCGATGAAGCAGGTGATCGGTCATCTGGCCCAGGCCAGCACCGACTACCAGCATCCGTTCCTGGTCGAGCGCGAGCAGGTCAAGCGGGTCGGTTTCATCGTGATCTCCTCCGATCGCGGCCTGGCCGGCGGCCTGAACAACAACCTGTTCCGCAAGATGCTGGGCGAAGCCAAAGCATGGCAGGACAAGGGTGCCGAAGTGGACCTGGTGACCATCGGCCAGAAGGCTTCGACCTTCTTCCGCCGCGTGAAGGTCAACATGGTCGGCAGCGTGACCCACATCGGCGACGTGCCGAAGCTGGAATCGCTGATCGGTGTGATCAAGGTCATGCTCGACGCCTTCACCGAAGGCAAGATCGACCGCGTGTACCTGGTGTACAACCGCTTCGTGAACACCATGGTGCAGAAGGCCAGCTTCGATCAGCTGCTGCCGCTGCCGCCGGCTGAGAAGCAGGTCGCTCACCACGACTGGGATTACCTGTACGAACCCGATGCCGCGACCGTGCTGGAGCACGTGATGACGCGTTACATCGAGTCGCTGGTGTACCAGGCACTGCTGGAAAACGTCGCCTCCGAGCATGCCGCACGCATGGTTGCGATGAAGGCGGCGAGCGACAACGCCAACAAGCTGATCGGCACCCTGCAGCTCGTCTACAACAAGGCGCGCCAGGCAGCGATCACCCAGGAAATCTCCGAAATCGTCGGCGGCGCGGCAGCAGTCTGACCGCGTTCGTTCAAAGCACACATTAGAGGATGCAGCAATGAGTCAGGGCAAGATCGTTCAGATCATCGGCGCGGTCGTCGACGTCGAATTCCCGCGTGAATCGGTGCCGAAGGTGTACGACGCACTGAAGGTGGAAAACACCGAGATCACCCTCGAAGTCCAGCAGCAGCTGGGTGACGGCGTGGTGCGTACCATCGCCCTCGGTTCCACCGACGGCCTGAAGCGCAACCTGGTTGCCGTCAACACCGGCCGTGGCATCTCGGTGCCGGTCGGCGCCGGCACCCTGGGCCGCATCATGGACGTGCTGGGCCGTCCGATCGACGAAGCCGGCCCGGTCGCTGCCAGCGACAACTGGGAAATCCACCGCGCTGCGCCGTCGTATGAAGACCAGTCCCCGGCCACCGAGCTGCTGGAAACCGGCATCAAGGTCATCGACCTGATGTGCCCGTTCGCCAAGGGCGGCAAGGTCGGCCTGTTCGGCGGCGCCGGCGTCGGCAAGACCGTCAACATGATGGAGCTGATCAACAACATCGCCAAGGCGCACAGCGGCCTGTCCGTGTTCGCCGGCGTGGGTGAGCGTACCCGTGAGGGCAACGACTTCTACCACGAAATGAAGGACTCCAACGTCCTGGACAAGGTGGCGATGGTGTACGGCCAGATGAACGAGCCGCCGGGCAACCGTCTGCGCGTCGCGCTGACCGGCCTGACCATGGCCGAGTACTTCCGCGACGAGAAGGACGAAAACGGCAAGGGCAAGGACGTCCTGCTGTTCGTCGACAACATCTACCGCTACACCCTGGCCGGTACCGAAGTGTCGGCACTGCTGGGCCGTATGCCGTCCGCGGTGGGTTACCAGCCGACCCTGGCCGAGGAAATGGGCGTCCTGCAGGAGCGCATCACCTCGACCAAGAACGGCTCGATCACCTCGATCCAGGCCGTCTACGTTCCCGCGGACGACCTGACCGACCCGTCGCCGGCGACCACCTTCGCCCACCTGGACTCGACCGTCACCCTGTCGCGTTCGATCGCCTCGCTGGGTATCTACCCGGCCGTCGATCCGCTGGACTCCACCAGCCGCCAGATGGACCCGCTGGTCATCGGCCACGAGCACTACGACACCGCCCAGCGCGTCCAGCAGACCCTGCAGAAGTACAAGGAACTGAAGGACATCATCGCGATCCTGGGCATGGACGAACTGTCCGAAGAGGACAAGCAGGCCGTGTCGCGCGCCCGTAAGATCGAGCGCTTCTTCAGCCAGCCGTTCCACGTGGCCGAAGTGTTCACCGGTTCGCCGGGCAAGTACGTGCCGCTGAAGGACACCATCCGTGGCTTCAAGGCCATCGTCGATGGCGAGTACGACCACCTGCCGGAGCAGGCGTTCTACATGGTCGGCGGCATCGAAGAAGCGGTCGAGAAGGCCAAGAAGATGGCCGAGAAGGCCTGATCCGGGACGGGCGGGAGCTATCCTGCCCGACCTGACGCCGGCGCCGGGCAACCGCCCGCGCCGGTGGACCCCCACGGTGGCATTGCGCCGCCGCGAACAGCGAAGAGATTTGCATGAGCACGATCCGTTGCGACATCGTCAGCGCCGAGCAGGAAATCTTCCGTGGCGAAGCGACCCTGGTCGTGGCCACCGGTGAGCTGGGCGAACTGGGCATCGCGCCCAAGCACGCGCCGCTGATCACCCGCCTGAAGCCGGGCAAGGTGGTGGTGACCACGCCGAATGGCGAGCAGCTGGATTTCGCCATCTCCGGCGGTATCCTGGAAGTGCAGCCGCAGGTGGTGACCGTGCTGGCCGACACCGCGATCCGCGCGCAGGACATCGACGAAGCCTCGGTCCGCAAGGCCAAGGAAGAAGCCGAACGCATCCTGGCCAACCGCGGCGAAGCGATGGAAGTGGCCGAAGCCCAGCAGAAGCTGGCCGAGGCCGTCGTCCAGCTGCAGGCACTGGAACGCCTGCGCAAGAATCTCAAGCACTGAGGTTCGCGCTGCACCCACGAGAACGCCGGCCCTGTGCCGGCGTTCTTGTTTGTGCTGGCGGGGCAGCGCCGACCGGGTAGAGTCGACGGGGTAGAGTCGACTGTTAGTCGACTACCGCGCGCAGCGCGGGATTTTCGCGGCCTGATGGAAGAGCAGTCGACTGACAGTCGACTCTACCGATGCCGATGCCGATGCCGATGCCGATGCCGATGCCGATGCCGATCCCGATCCCGATCCCGATCCCGATCCCGATCCCGATCCCGATCCCGATCCCGATCCCGGTCCCGATCCGGCATCCCGGATCCCGCCCCGTCTCAGCGATACACCACGTAGCGCATCAACAGGAACGACACGCAGGCCAGCCCGCCTTCCACCAGCGGCTTGGCCAGCCACGTGTACTGCAGGCCCAGCGCCTGGTCGACCAGGCTGACCAGCAGCGTGCTCGCTGCGGTCAGCAGCAGCCACAGCCCGAAGAAGCGTGCAAAGCGCTTCCATCCCAGCTTGCGGGTGCCGGCCTCGGCAAAGGTGTAGCGGCCGTTGAGCCAGAAGCCCAGCAGCATGCCGGCCAAGCGACCGGTGATATTGGCCGGCGCGACCGGCATGCCCAGCGCACTGGCGGCCACGAACACCAGCCAATCGACCAGCAGCTGCACGAGCCCGATGACGAGATAGGTGCTTCCCTGGCGGACGAGGCCCATCAGCGTGGTGAAGGAGGCGGGATGCCCATGTTAACGGCCCACGCTCTAGAATCATCTGCAACGAACCACGGACCGCCTTTTCCATGACCCAACCCCTGCACGTCATCATCCTCGCCGCTGGCGCGGGCAAGCGCATGAAGTCGGTGCTGCCGAAAGTGCTGCAGCCGATCGCCGGCCAGCCGATGCTGGCGCATGTGATCGATGTGGCCCGCGAGTTGCAGCCTACGGCGATCCACGTGGTCCATGGCCATGGTGGCGAGGCGGTGCGGCAGTATTTCGCCGACCAGCCCGACCTGCAGTGGGCCGAACAGGCGCAGCAGCTCGGCACCGGCCACGCCGTGGCGCAGGCGATGCCGCAGGTGCCCGATGCGGCGCAGGTGCTGGTGCTGTACGGCGATGTGCCGCTGATCCGTGCGCAGACCCTGCGCCACCTGCTGTCGGAGCCGGGGCGCCTGGCGGTGCTGGTGGCCGAGCTCGATGACCCGACCGGTTACGGCCGCGTGCTGCGCGATGCGGAGGGCAAGGTCGGCTCCATCGTCGAGCAGAAGGACGCCACTGACGACCAGCTGCGCGTGCGCACGATCAATACCGGCATCATCGCCGCCGAGTCGACCGCGCTGCGCCGCTGGCTGTCGCAGCTGTCCAACAGCAACGCCCAGGGCGAGTATTACCTCACTGACGTGTTCGCGTTCGCCGCGAACGAGTACACCCCGGCCGAGATGGCGCTGGTCGCCGATGCGCAGGAGGCCGAGGGGGCAAATGATCCCTGGCAGCTGTCGCAGCTGGAGCGCGCCTGGCAGCGCCGTGCGGTGCGTGCACTGTGCGCACAGGGCGCGCGCGTGCGCGACCCGGCACGCCTGGATATCCGTGGCACCGTCACCGTGGGCAGCGATGTGCTGATCGATGTCGACGTTGTCCTTGAAGGCAACATCGTGCTCGGTGACGGCGTCACCGTAGGCCCGTTCAACAGGCTGAAGGACGTCAACCTGGGGCCAGGCACCGAAGTGCGTGCGCACTGTGATCTGGACGGCGTGGTCACCGAAGGCGCTGCGCAGATTGGCCCGTTCGCACGGCTGCGCCCGGGCACCGTGCTGGCCGATGGCGTGCACGTCGGCAACTTCGTCGAGACCAAGAAGGTCACCCTCGGTGTGGGCAGCAAGGCCAACCACCTCACCTATCTGGGCGACGCGGTGATCGGCAGCAGGGTGAACATCGGTGCCGGCACCATCACCTGCAACTACGATGGCGTGAACAAGTCGACCACCACCATCGGCGACAACGCATTCATTGGCTCCAACAGTTCGCTGGTCGCGCCGGTACTGATCGGCGAAGGCGCGACCATCGCCGCCGGCTCGGTCATTACCCGCAACGCGCCTGATGGCAAGTTGACACTGGCACGTGCACGGCAGGAAACCATCGATGGCTGGAAGCGCCCGCTCAAGAAGGCCTGAGGCACGCATTCCGCACGCCGACGAGCTCGGCCTGCTGCCGGGCATTGAACAGCGCGCTGGCGAACTGCTCAGGGACCACGAAGCCTATCGGGTGTTCACCGGCCACAGCCTGGACCTGGCGACACTGCAGTACGGCCTTGAGCGCGGGCAGTTGTGGGTGGTGGATGCGGCCGGCGGCGGCATTGCCGGCTACGTGCTGGCGGGAGAATTGGCAGGCGAGTTCCATGTGCTGCAGATGGATGTGGATCCTGCACACGGGCGGCAAGGCCATGGCCGCGCGTTGTTGCGCCATGCGTTGGCACAGGCCAGGGCCGACGGCTACGCGTCAGCGGTGCTGACAACGTTGATCGACGTACCGTGGAATGCGCCTTTCTATGCCAGCGAAGGATTCGTTGAAGTGCCGGAGGCGGAGTGGGATGCCGGGCTGCAGTCGGTGATGGCGGAAGAGGCTGCGCTCGGGTTTCCGATGCACCTGCGGGTGGCGATGCGGCGGGTCTGGTAGGTGCCGACCCTGGTCGGCACATCCACGCATGGCGTGGATCCACTGGCAGACCGAGCCAAGTCGGCAACTCACCCCACCGGCAGCAGGATCGAGACGCACAACCCGCCATCGCCACGATTCTGCAGTGACACACGCCCGCCGTGCGCCTCCACGATCTCGCGGGTCAACGCCAGCCCCAGCCCGGTGCCGTTGCGCTTGGTGGAATAGAACGGCATCAGCGCGTTCTGCAGCACCTGCTCGTTCATGCCCTTGCCACGGTCCAGCACATCCAGGCGCAGCCATTGCGGCAACCGCGTCAGCTGCACCTGCACGTCATCATTGGGCGGATCGGCTTCGGCGCCGGCCTCATGCGCGTTCTTCAACAGGTTCAACAACGCCTGCCCGAACTGCGCGATGTCGATGCGGCTACTCAGTTCCTCGTCCGGCTCGCGCTCCATGGTGAACGGAATCTGCTGGCGCAGGCTGGACAGGAAGGGGGCCCAGTGCACGGTCTGCAACTGCGGCTGCGGCAGCTTGGCAAAACGCGCATAGCCGCGAATGAAACCTTCCAGATGGCGCGCCCGGTCTTCGATGGTGGTGAAGATCTCCGGCAGCCGATCGAAGCGCTCGCGCTGCACCAGCACGCCGCCGGAGTGTGCCAGCGAAGCGATCGGTGCCAGCGAGTTGTTCAGCTCATGGCTGATCACCCGGATCACCTTCTTCCACGTCTGCACTTCCTGGCGGCGCAGCTCGGCGGTGAGCAGGCGTACCAGCAACAGGTCGTGCGGACGGCCATTGAGGTGGAAAGAACGACGTGAGAGGTGATAGACCTGTTCGTCATCCTCGTCGCTGTCTTCGCCTTCCGCATGCACCGCGAACAGGCTGTCGCCGCCGCGGGCGATGGCATCGCGCAGTTCCACCGGCACCTGTTCCAGCACGTCCTCCAGGCGCTGTCCTTCCAGCTTCCAGCCGCCATGCAGCAACTTGCGCGCGGCCAAGTTGGAGAACACCACGCGGGCGATGCCATCGCCGCCGGAGGCGATCAGCAGCATCGCCACCGGCGTGTTCTGCACCATTGTGTCCAGCAGCAGCTCGCGTTGCACCAGGCCCTGCCGCTGTGCACGCAGTACATCACCCAGTTCGCGGTGTGCCTGCACCAGGTCGCCGAGCTCGTCATTGCCGGGCCAGTGCACGCCGAAGTTGTATTCGCCGTCGCGATAGCTGCTGGTGGTGCCCGCCAGGGCCCGCATCAGTGACCGCACGGGGGCGGTGGCACGGCGCAGCGTCCACCACATCAGCGACAGCAGGATCAGTGCCGACACGGTGGTCACAACCCAGCCGTGGTCCATCCAGTACGCCAGCAGCCACGGCAACGCGGCGGCCAGCGCCAGCACCGGCAGCAGGCGCAGGAACAGGCGGAAGGTGAACGAACGCCGCTTCATTCGCGTGGGATGCCGTGCCGGTCCATGCGCCGGTACAGCGCCTGGCGGCTCAGGCCGAGTTCGGCGGCGGCCTGGGCGATGACGCCGTGGTTGCGCGCCAGCACATCCTCGATGCGCGCACGGTCAGGATCATTGCCGGCACTGGGCGCCGGTCGCGAAGCAGGTGCGGCACGCGGCAGGTTCAGGTCGGCCACTTCGATGCGGTTGCCGGTCGCCAGCAGCTCGGCGCGCTGGATCACGTTGCGCAGTTCGCGCACGTTGCCGGGCCAGGGATGCCGTTGCAGGGCCGCGGTGGCGGCGCTGGACAGCGGCTTGCCGGCGGTCAGGAAGCGCTCGGCCAGCGGCACGATGTCGCCCGGGCGTTCGGCCAATGGTGGCAGTACCAGTTCCACCGTATTGAGGCGGTAGTACAGGTCTTCGCGGAAGGTGCCGTCGCGGATCATCGCCGGCAGGTCGGCATTGGTCGCACTGACCACGCGGACTTTGACCTGGCGCTCGCGATTGGAGCCAAGACGCTCGAAGCGGCCGGTTTCCAGCACACGCAGCAGCTTCATCTGCCCGCCCAGCGACAGGTTGCCGATCTCATCCAGGAACAGGGTGCCACCATCGGCGGCCTCGAACTTGCCTTCGCGTGCCTTGTTGGCGCCGGTGTACGCACCGGCCTCGGCACCGAACAGTTCGGCTTCGATCAGTTCCGACGGCAATGCGCCGCAGTTGACCGTGATGAACGGGCCCTTGGCCACCAGCGAGTTGGCCTGGATGATCTGCGCGATCTTCTCCTTGCCAGCGCCGTTGGGACCGGTGATCAGCACCGGCAGTTCGGAGCGCGCGACCTGGCAGGCGAGCGCGATGACGCGCTCGCTGGCCGGATCTGCAAAGACCGCGCCACAGAGCTTGTACTTCTCTTCCAGCGCGTTGCGCTGCCGCAGCTCACGCGCGCGCCGCCGGTCCAGCTCGCGGCGTGCCTCGGACAGCTCGAGCAGGTTGTTGACCGTGGTCAGCAGCTTGCGGTCGTCCCAGGGCTTGGCCAGGTAGTCGGCGGCACCGGCCTTGACCAGGTCCACCGCGCTGCTCAGGTGGGTCCAGGCGGTGAGCAGGATCACCGGCAGGTCCGGGTGGCGCGCGCGGATCTGTGCGAACAGCGCTTCGCCCTCCTCGCCGGAGGTGGTGTCCTCGCTGAAATTCATGTCCTGGATCACCAGATCAACCGGCTGCGACTCGAGCAGGGCCAGCCCTTCGGCCGGGCTCTGCGCCTGCAGGGTGTCGATGTCATGCAGGGAGAACAGCACGTCCAGCGCGGTGCCCACGCTGGCGTTGTCGTCGATGATCAGGATCGAAGGCATCAAGCAGTTCTGCAGAAAGGGATGGGCGGCGCCGATGGAGCCGTGTTCGTATCCATACGCCGGGAGAGCCCGGCGCCACCCATCAAGCATAGCCAAAGCCGCGGCGACGAGGGCGGGCTGGTTTCAGCGCCGCGCGGGTGGCGGCGGTGGCGGCGGTGGCGGAGCGACCAGCGCCAGCCGCCACGAGGTGGCGTCCACCGGGACGGTGAGCTCGCGTTTGTCGCGGCGCAGCAACAGGTACGCAGTCGGGGCACTGGAATGCCGCAGCGCATCGGCAAGATGCTCGATCCGCCGCACAGCCGTATCGTCCAGGCGCAGGATGCGGTCGCCGCTGCGCACGCCGAAGCGGGCTTCCGGACGCGCGGCTTCCACCCGTACCTGGCCCTCGGTCGAGCGCAGCGCCAGGCGGGCATCATCCTGGCGCCATTCCAGCGTCTGCGAGCTGCCACCGCCGGCCAGCGCCGGCAGTGGCAGCAGTGCCATCAACAGCATCCGGCAGGCACGCATCTCACGCGCCCCGCGTGGCAACTGCGGGCGGGACCGCTGCCGCGCGCCGGGCCGGCCCGAACACCGCGACCTGGCCCAGCACCCACAGCAGCAGCGCGCCCAGCGGCAGGTAGTACAGGGGCATGCGTGGCAGCTCGTACAGGTTCATCAGTGCCAGATTGATCGCGTAGGCCGCCAGCATGCCCAGCACGATGCCCAGCGAGGCCAGCAGGAAGTTCTCGGTCTGGAAGTAGCGCAGGATCTGCCCGCGGGTGGCACCGAGTGCGCGGCGAATGCCGATCTGCTTGCTGCGCTGCTGCACCCAGAAGCTGGCCAGGCCGATGATGCCCAGTGCGGTGACCACCAGCAGCGAGACGCTGACGGTGATCAGCAGGCCAACCATCGCGCGGTCGTTCTTGAAGAAGTCCTTGCGCTGGTCTTCATAGGTCAGCTTGTCGCGCATCAGCCGGTTGGGGTCGTTGCGCTCCAGTACAGCAGCCCCCGCATCAAGCACCTCCTGGCGGCGTTCCGGCGAAGTGCGCAGCACATAGGTGCCACCCTCGTCGAAGGTGCGCCGCATGGGCAGCAGCATGGAGTTCGTCCAGTTGTCATTCCAGCCGTTGGGCGTGCTGAGCGTGTCGACGATGCCGACCACGTGCAGCGGCTGCTTGCCCATGTAGTAGGTCTTGCCCAGCGCGCTGCCGTTGGGTTCCATCTTGGCGGCGGTGGCCTGGGTGAGGATGACCGGGATGGCGTTTTCCTTGGCGCCCCCCTTGCTGGCGTCTTCGAAGTTCTGGTACTCGCCGGGCAGGAAATCGCGGCCGGCGATCAGGTTGATGCCCATCGTCGCCAGCCCGTTCTCGGACAGGGTGTACATCGAAGCGTTGGTGGTCGGCCGTTCCTGGTCGATCTCCCGCGAGATGCTGCTGCTGGACGAGCCGTTGCGGAAAGGCACCTGGTTGATGATGGTGACGTTGCTGACGCCGGGAAGCGCACGCAATGACGCCAGGTCCTCACGGGTGCGGGCCATGGCATCGGTCTGCTTGCCGATGCCGCTGACGCGGAGCATCACCAGTTCGTTCTCGGCGATGCCGCTGGGCATGCTGATCTTCTCCACGCGCTGGCTGACCAGGAACAGCGCGTTGCAGACGATGGCGCAGGTCAGTGCGACTTCCAGCACGATCAGGGCAGCGGCAGTCTTGTGCCGGCGCAGCGTGCTGAGGATGGGGCGGATGTCCATGGGAGTCCTCGTTCGATTGCTTACTGCGACTTGAGCTGGATGGCCGGAGTGACCTGCATGGCGCGCCAGGCAGGCAGGAAACCGGCGGCAAGGCTGGCGAACAGGGTCAGGCCCAGCGCGAGCAGCAGCATGTTGCCGTCCAGGTGGGCCAGCTTTGCGTACTCCACCGGTTGCTGGCGCACCGCGAACAGGCCGAGCAGGGCCAGGCCGATGCCCAGCACGCCCCCGACCACGCCGACCGCGCCGGCTTCCACCAGGCACTGCAGGAAGATCTGGCCACGGCTGGCACCGAGTGCGCGGCGCACGCCGATCTCTCCACTGCGGCGCAGGAACTTGGCCAGCAGCAGGCCCACCGTGTTGACCAGGCAGACACCCAGGAAACCCAGTGCCAGCCACAGCTGCAGGCGCACGTCGCTGGGCACCGCGCCGTTGAAGTCCAGCCATTCCATCACGGTGCGCAGGCGCACGTTCGGCGGGTGCTTGAAGCGGCCGGCCTGGCGCTGCTGGCTCGAATAGTTCTCCAGGTAGCGGCGGTAGTCGGTGGCCTTGGCCGGGTCCATCTCCACCCAGTACTGCAGCCACGCGCAGGGCGCGTTGAGCGAGTAGCTGTTGCCATCGGGATTCTCGCCGAAGCAGTTCATGTTGCCGTTGCTGCCCAGCTTCAGGTCGAACGAGGTGGAGATCGGCAGCAGCAGGTCTTCGTTCTTGCCGTAGCTGCCGGTGGTCAGGTCGTAGAAGTGCGGCTCCGGGCTCCATTCCTTCATCACGCCGACGATGCGGTAACTCTGGCCTTCCATGCGCAGGTCGCGGCCCACGCTGTTGGCGCCCTGGTACAGCTTGTCGTTGAGCGCCTTGGAAATGACCACCACGCGTGCGCGGCCTTCATCGTCCTCGCGCGTCCAGGGGCGGCCGTACTGCATCGGCACCTCGAACATCGGGAAGAAATCGGCCGAGGTCCAGCGAGTGTCGATGCTGAAGGGCTTGAGGGTGCTGTTGTCCGGTTCGATGGTGCCGCCGCCGCCGCTCATCAGCGCCTGGCGCTCGCCCTTGGCCTCGCGCAGCAGCGCTTCACCGTCGAAGCGGGTCAGCTGGGTTTCCGGTTCCTCCCCGGCGACATAGGCGCCGGTCGCGGCATCGAGCTGCACGTAGAACAGCCGGTCGCTCTTGCCGGGAATCGGGTCACCGGACAGCACATGGAACACGGTCAGGGTGGTCATCGAGGCACCGATGCCGAGGGCGATGGCCACCACCATCAGCGCGGTCAGGACCTTGTTGCGGCGGAAGCTGCGCACCGCCAGTCGGGCGTAGTAGGCGAACATGGCCGGCCCCTCACTCGTTGACGGCGACGATGTGGCGCGGCGGGGTGGCCAGCACCGGTTCGCGCACCAGGTCGGTGACCTGGCCATCGACGATGTGCACGTTGCGCTGCGCACGCGCGGCCAGTTCCGGATCATGGGTGACCATCACGATGGTGGTGCCGGCGGCATTGATCTCCTCCAGCAGTTCCATCACGCCGCGCGCCATCTGCGTATCCAGGTTGCCGGTCGGTTCGTCGGCCAGCAGCAGGCGAGGGCTGCCGGCCAGGGCGCGTGCGATGGCCGCGCGCTGCTGCTGGCCGCCGGACAGCTCATTCGGGTAGTGCTTCATGCGCGAACCCAGGCCGACCTGGGTCAGCGCCTTCTCGATGCGCTCGCGGCGCTCGTTGGCGCTCATCTTCCGATAGCGCAACGGTACGTCGACGTTGTCGAACAGATTCAGATCGGGAATCAGGTTGAAGCCCTGGAAGATGAAGCCGATCTTCTGGTTGCGCAGGCGGCTGCGTGCGTCGTCGCCCAGCGTGCTCACATCCTGCCCGTCCAGCAGGTAGGTACCGCTGGTGAAGGTTTCCAGCAGGCCGGCGATGTTGAGGAACGTGGTCTTGCCGGAACCGGACGGGCCGGTGACGGCGACGAACTCGCCTTCCTTGACCTGCAGTTCCAGCGAGCGCAGAGCGTGGGTCTCCACCTGTTCGGTACGGAAGACCTTGGCGACCGAACGCATTTCGAGCATGTACATGGGGTGTCCTCTCTCCAGGATTCAGGTATCAGGTGTCAGTTGACGGAGACGCGTTCGGCGTCCTTGAACAGGTCGCTGCCGGAGACCACGATGCGGTCGCCTGGCTGCACACCGGACTTGATTTCCACTTCGCCCAGGCTGCTGACGCCCAGTTCCACCGGACGGCGCACGGCGGTGCGGCCATCCATCACGTAGGCCATGCCGTTGCCCTGTTCGACGAACGGGCCGCGCTCGACCTTCAGCACGTCCTTGCGGGTATCGAGCAGCACGCGCACCGACATCCGCTGGCTCTGGCGCAGGCCTTCGGGCTGCGCGCTGGCAAAGCGCACGCGGGCGTTGACCTCGCCGTTGACCACTTCCGGCGATACTGCGCTGATCTCGCCCGGGAACGGCTGGCCGTTGCCACCGGTCAGCTGGGCCGGCATGCCGATCGCCAGGTCGCGGGCGAAGCTCTCCGGCACCTTGATCTCGACCTCGAACTTGGACAGGTCGACTACGCCCAGCACCGGCGCGTTGGCGGCCAGGTTGGTGGACTGCACGGCCTGCACCTGGCCAACCTGGCCATCGAAGGGCGCGCGCAGCGTCAGCGCATCGACCTGGCGTTGCACTTCGGCCACCACCGCTTTCTGGCGGTCGGCCAGCAGGCGCTTGTTGCGGGCATCCAGGTCGGCGCCCTGGCTCTGCAGGCGCGCATCGGTGGTGGCGTTGGCCAGGGCGATGTCGGCTTTCTTCAGCGAATCCTTGGCCTTGGCCAGGTCGATCTGCGGTACCGCGCCGCCGTCGTAGCCGCGCTGGTAGCGCTGCAGGTCACGGTCGGCGGCCTGACGCTCGATGGTGGCCTGGTCGGTTTCCTTGCGGGACTTGGCGCGGGCCAGGGTCGCGTCCAGCGCGGCGCGGCTGGCCTCGGCTTCCAGCCCGGCCAGCGTTGCCTGTTCCTGGGCCAGCTTGCTGCGCAGTTCCGGGCTGTCGATGATCGCCAGCTCCTGGCCCTTCTTGACCACGTCACCGGCGACCACCTTCAGGTCCACGGTACCGGCCGAGATGGCATACAGGATCGGGCTGTTGGCGGCGATCACGCGGCCGTCGGCGGCGATGTCGCGCACCAGGTCGCCGCGCTTCACTTCGGCGATGCGCACGCGGCTGCTGTCGAAGGAGCGGCTGGCATTGGACCAGGCATGTACCGCCCAGCCGATGCCCGCCAGCAGCGCGATGGCACCCAGCGCCGGCCAGCGATAGCGGTGCCAGGCCACGCGGGAGGTGCCGGCCGGGGCGGTGGAAACGATCTGGTCCTGTGCGGAGGTGTCGCGGATCATCGGATGCGTGCCTGACGGTGGTAACCAGTACCAAGCAGGTTGCGTGCCAACCTTATTTCCTTTTGGTTCAATAGGTTGGATGAGGAGGCGAAGTGTCCGGGTGTCCGCGGACACCTTTCCGGACACTTTCATTAAGCGGACAGGAGGGCGACGCCGGACGCGCGGGCTAGAATGCGCCGATCGTCTTCAAGGAAACGCGTGACATGTGTGGAATCGTGGGTGCGATCGCTGATCGCGACGTGGTGCCGGTACTGATCGAGGGGCTGAAGCGTCTTGAATACCGTGGTTACGATTCCTCGGGTATTGCGGTAGTCGACCAGGATGAGCGCCGCGATGTACGCCGCGTGCGTCGTACCGGTCGTGTGTTGGAAATGGCCACCGCGGCCGAGGCAGAGGGCTTCAATGCGGTGCTGGGCATCGGCCACACCCGCTGGGCCACCCACGGTGGTGTCACCGAGGCCAACGCGCATCCGCATATCAGCCATGGCGTGGCGCTGGTGCACAACGGCATCATCGAGAACCATGAGGAGCAGCGCGAGAAGCTGCGTGCGCTGGGCTACACCTTCGAGTCGCAGACCGATACCGAAGTCATCGCCCACCTCATCCACCACCACCTGAAGGACGGCGATGACCTGCTGGTGGCGCTGCAGCACACGGTGAAAGAGCTGACCGGTGCCTATGCGCTGGCCGTGGTCAGCCGCGCCGAGCCGGAGCGCTTCGTCTGCGCGCGCATGGGCTGCCCGCTGCTGATCGGCCTGGGCGAGGGCGAGAATTTCGTCGCCTCCGACGTCTCGGCGGTGATCTCGGCCACCCGCAAGGTGATCTTCCTGGAAGAGGGCGACACCGCCGAGATCCGTCGCGATGGCGTGCGCATCTTCGACGAGCATGACCAGCCGGTCGAGCGCGACGTGCATCTGTCCGATGTGTCGCTGGCCTCGCTGGAGCTGGGTCCGTACCGCCATTTCATGCAGAAGGAAATCCACGAACAGCCGCGTGCGCTGGGCGACACCATCGAAGCGGCGATCGACGCCGGTGGCTTCCCGGCCGAGCTGTTCGGCAAGAACGCCGAGGCGGTGCTGTCGGGCATCGAGGGCGTGCAGATCATTGCCTGCGGCACCAGCTACTACGCAGGCCTGACCGCGCGCTACTGGATCGAGGCCATCGCCGGCCTGCCGTGCAGCGTGGAGATCGCCAGCGAGTACCGCTACCGCGCCGCTTATGCGAACCCGAAGCATCTGGTCGTGACCATTTCCCAGTCCGGCGAAACGCTGGATACGATGGAGGCACTGAAGTACGCCAAGGCGCTTGGCCACAAGCACACGCTGTCGATCTGCAACGTGCCGGAAAGCGCGATTCCGCGCGCCAGCGAGCTGGTCTGCTACACCCGTGCCGGCGCCGAGATCGGCGTGGCTTCGACCAAGGCCTTCACCACCCAGCTGGCCGCGCTGTTCCAGTTGACCGTGGTGCTGGGCAAGCTGCATGGCCGCATCGACGCGGCGCAGGAAGCGGATTACCTGGAGCAGCTGCGCTTCCTGCCGGGCAGCGTGCAGCACGCGCTGAACCTGGAACCGCAGATCGCGGCGTGGGCCGAACGCTTTGCGCGCAAGTCCAATGCGCTGTTCCTGGGCCGTGGCCTGCATTACCCGATCGCGCTGGAGGGCGCGCTCAAGCTCAAGGAGATTTCCTACATCCACGCCGAGGCCTACCCGGCAGGTGAGCTGAAGCATGGTCCGCTGGCGCTGGTGGACGAGGATATGCCGGTGGTGGTGATCGCCCCCAACGACAGCCTGCTGGAAAAGGTGAAGTCGAACATGCAGGAAGTGCGCGCGCGTGGCGGCGAGCTGTTCGTGTTCGCCGACCAGGACAGCAACTTCAACGCGTCCGAAGGCGTGCACGTGATTCGCACCCCGCGCCACGCCGGCGTGCTCAGCCCGATCGTGCACACCATCCCGGTGCAGCTGCTGGCCTACCACACTGCGCTGGCACGCGGCACCGACGTGGACAAGCCGCGCAACCTGGCCAAGAGCGTGACGGTGGAGTAATACCCATCGCTCCGGTTGGATGCTGCAAGCGAAGGGGCCCCGCGTGGGCCCTTTCGTTTGGCCGGACAGTGCGAAGTGGGATTGCCGCCGGGTGTTCTGTCCGCTGTCGGCAGCGGGCAATCAATCTTTAATGCGCAACTGCGCTTGTATTCAGCGGCGGTTTCAGCCGCGGTGCCATTCTCTGGATCGTCAGCTGGTTCCCACGACGAACTGTCCTATCGATGCCGGTAGTGACCGATGGTCGCAGTCGTAGAATCGATTTGACCGAGGTCCGGGTTGAGCGGTTGAACCCCCACCTCGTTCGCGTTGCAGCACGTCGTCTGCCGATGCCTCCCATGCGGCAGACGGGTGCGCCAGACGTGCGCTGAAAGGTCTGTTCCCGGGGAGGGGGCGTATCGGAAGAGCACACTTTTTTGACTTCAGTGACCTGCACCAGGAAACAAGAATGAACGTCCGCGAACTCCTGCAATCCAAAAAAGAAGCTGTCATCACCATCGATGCCGAAGACACCATCGGTGCCGCCGCCCACAAGATGAGCGCGAACAGGATCGCTGCGCTGGTGGTGATGAAGGACGATGCCCCGGTCGGCATCATCTCCGAGAAGGACATCGTGCGCACCCTGGCCGACGATGGCCCGCAGGCCGGCCGCCGGGTGATTTCCAGCCTGCCGTCCACGGGCCTGGAGGGCATTGCGCCGGACGCCACGCTGAAGCAGGCCATGTCGCTGATGACGTACTCGCGTCGCCGTCACCTGATGGTGACCGACGGCAACCAGCTGGTCGGCATCCTCAGCCTGGGCGATATCGTGAAGAACCTGCTGGGCGAGCTGGAACTGGAAAAGGCCGTGCTGCAGGACATCTACATGGCCGCCCACTGAGGGCTGCAGCGCTGGAAACAGAGAAGCCGGGCATTGCCCGGCTTCTTCGTTCACGGCGTCGGTGAAGTCAGAACGTCACCTTCACCGAGTCGGCACTGTAGTTCGCCGGGCCGTGGTAGACCACTTCGATGTTGTTGCCATCGGGGTCGAGCACGAAGGCGCCGTAGTAGCCCGGGTGGTAGGGGCGCTCGCCCGGTGCGCCGTTGTCTGTGCCACCGGCGGCGATGGCAGCGGTGTGGAAGGCATCGACCGTGGCGCTGTCGCGGGCCTGGAAGGCTAGATGATGGCGGCCGGTCAGCTGGCCGGCGGCGGCACGGCTGCTGGCGCTGGAAATGAACAGCTCGTCGGCCCAGAAGAAGTCCGGCCCTTCGCCGCCGAGTGGGATGCCGATCGTATCGAACACTGCCTGGTAGAAGCGGCGGCTGGCGGCCAGGTCGCGCACCACCAGCTGGATGTGGTCGATCAGGCGGCCACGGTGCAGTTCCATCGTTTCCATACGAACCTCTTCAAAAAGGGGACGGAGTCGGTAGCGCCGGGCCGTGCCCGGCGAGCGCGTAGCGCGGCCTGCTCAAGGCCGCCGGGCATGGCCCGGCGCTACCGGAATTGTGCCCCTTTCCGGGTCAGACGTTGGCGATGATCTCGACCCAGTAGCCGTCCGGGTCCTTGATGAAGGCCAGGTTCTTCATGCGACCGTCGGTCAGCCGCTTCTGGAAGGTTACCCCGAGGTCCTCGAAGCGCTGGCAGGCCGCCTCGATGTCCGGCACCGACACGCAGATGTGGCCGAAGCCGCGCGGGTCGCTGTTGCCGTCGTGGTAGACCGCGCCGTCCTGGGTTTCGGTGCCGTGGTTGTGGGTCAGTTCCAGCACGCCCGGCAGGCCGGCCATCCACACGCGGCGCTGGCTGTCGTCTTCCGGTACCACCACGCCGGCCGGGAGGTAGGCCAGGAAGTACAGGCTGAACTGGGCCTCCGGGAAGTCGCGCTTGTCGATCAGCTGGTAGCCGAGCACGCGGGTGTAGAAGTCCAGCGAGGCGGTGATGTCCTTCACACGCAGCATGGTGTGGTTGAACACGAAGCCGGTGGTTTCGGCCGGGGCCTGGGCGGCGACGCCGGGGACATCGCGCAGGGCGGGAATGGTCATGGGGGGAGGTCCTTCAGACAGGGCCGTTGCCGGCCGGATGGGGGCATTCTACCGGCCAGCACCTGACGGTACCGCGACGTACAATGGCCGGATCGCACCGTTCCGTCCTGACAACGATTGCCCGCCATGTCGCAGCGTGAATGGGTGGCCGCCGCCATCCGCAAGATTGAAGCCGATTTCAACCGCTCCGCCGATACCCACCTGATCCCGCTGGCGCTGCCCGGGTTCGAGGGCATCGATGTGTACCTGAAGGATGAGTCGAGCCATCCCACCGGCAGCCTCAAGCACCGGCTGGCGCGCTCGCTGTTCCTGTATGCGCTGGCCAATGGCTGGCTGCGCGAAGGGCGACCGGTGATCGAAGCGTCCAGCGGCTCGACGGCGGTGTCCGAAGCCTATTTCGCGCGCCTGCTCGGCCTGCCGTTCATTGCGGTGATCCCGGCCACCACCTCGCCTGAAAAGATCGCCGCGATCGAGTTCCAAGGCGGCCGCTGCCACCTGGTCGAACGCGCCTGCGACCTCAACTGTGATTCGGAAAAGCTGGCCCGTGAAACCGGTGGCCACTTCATGGACCAGTTCACCTACGCTGAGCGCGCGACCGACTGGCGTGCCAACAACAACATCGCCGAGTCCATCTTCAAGCAGATGGCCGAAGAGCCCAGCCCGGTTCCGGAATGGATCGTGTGCAGCCCCGGCACCGGCGGCACCGCCGCCACCCTGGGCCGCTATGTCAGCTACCGCCGCCACGACACCCGCATCCTGTGCGCGGACCCGGAAGTGTCGGTGTTCTTCGACGGCTACCGGGCCGCCGTGGCCGGTGAACAGGACTGGCGCGACCTGACCTGCAGTGGTGGTTCGCGCGTGGAAGGCATCGGCCGGCCAGGGGTGGAGCCGAGCTTCATCCCGACCAGCGTCGATGCGATGGTCAAGGTACCCGACGCGCTGAGCCTGGCTGCGATGCGCCATGTCAGCCGCCAGCTCGGCCGACGCGTCGGTGGCTCCACCGGCACCAACTTCATCGGCGTGCTGCAGGCGGCGCAGTGGATGCGCGAGGCGGGCCACCAGGGCAGCATCGTCAGCATCCTGTGCGACAGCGGCGAGCGTTATGCGCAGAGCTACTACGATCCGGCGTGGTACGCGCGCCAGGGCATTGATGTCGACGGCGCCGACGCACAGCTGGCCGCTGCGGTGGCCGGGCAGGGACTGCCCGAATTGCCGTGGTGCAGCCTGGAAGCGTTGTAGGACGGCCGACGTTGTCGCCGGGCCATGTCGGCGTCCGCGACGGTGTCTCAGTAACCCGCTGCGGTGAAGGCGTCGAGTACCGCGTCGCGCAGTGCATCGGGCAAGGCCTCGATGTCCATCGCGCGGTCATCCAGGTGCAGGGTGGGATCCAGGATGCTGGCGCGGCCCTGGGCCAATGCCTGCAACCACAGCAGCACGCAGATCACGAACTCGCGCTCATGGCCCAGCTGCAGCTGGCTGGCGCCGCGCTCGACCACTTCGAACGGGTACCACTCCTGGCTTTCATTGAACGTGCCGCCCTGCTGCAGCACCGCCTGCAACTGCTGCAGGTGGCGCGGGGCGTCGTCGCCGGCATCGCACAGCGCGGCGATCCAGGCCAGTTCGGCCGCGCTGGCAGACAGTGCCAGCGACCGCACCGGTGAGGCGGATGCAACTGCAGCCAGACCTTCCATGTGGGGCCTCGTTCGGTACGTGCCGCTGCGGACTCCCCCGCATCCAGAGCTTCGGGGGGCGCGCGTAAGGCCGATGTGAATGCCGTGCCCCCTTGTCAGCCGCGCCCGGCAGCGCCATATCTGGAGGGCTGCCCGGGTGCCGGGCCCGTATCCTGGAGATCTGCCGTGACCGTTGCCAACCCCCTGCTCGATTTTTCCGGCCTGCCGCGCTTCGAGGCGATCCGCCCCGAGCACGTCGCGCCGGCGCTGGATGTGCTGCTGGCCGAGGCCGAAGCCGCCGTCAGCGCGGCCGAGCAGGTGCAGCCGGTGCGTTGGGAGACCTTCGTCACCCCGTTGGACGACGCGACCGAGCGACTGTGGCGCGCCTGGGGCCTGGTCGGCCACCTGCAGGGCGTGGTCAACACCCCGGAACTGCGCGAGGCCTACAACAGCAACCTGCCGCGGGTGACCCGCTTCGCCAGTGCGCTGGGGCAGAACCTGGCGCTGTATCGGCAGTACCAGGCGCTGGCCGCCAGCCCGGAGGCGGCGCATTTCGATGAAGCCCAGCGCAAGGTGCTGGACAACACCCTGCGCGACTTCCGCCTGGGCGGCGCCGAGCTGGCGCCCGAGGCCCAGCAGCGTTTTGCTGCGATCAAGGAAGAACTGTCGGCGCTGTCGGCGAAGTTCTCGCAGAACGTGCTCGACGCTACCGATGCCTGGTCGCTGATCATCGAAGACGAAGCGCGGCTGAAGGGCCTGCCGGAAGACGTGAAGGCCACCGCGCATGCCGCAGCACGGAAGGACGGCAAGGCCGGCTGGAAACTGACCCTGCAGATGCCGTGCTACCTGCCAGTGCAGACCTGGGGCGAGGACCGCGACCTGCGCGAGATCCTGTACCGCGCCAGCGCCCAGCGTGCGTCCGAATTCGGCGATGACGCACTGGACAACAGCGGCAACATCGACCGCATCCTGGCCCTGCGCGCCGAACTGGCTGCGTTGCTCGGCTTCGATTCGTACGGCCATTACTCGGTGGCGACCAAGATGGCGCAGGACCCGGCCGAAGTGCTCGGTTTCCTGCGTGACCTGGCCTCGCGCGCCAAGCCGTTCGCCGCCAGGGACCGCGCCGAGCTGGAGCAGTTCGCACGCGAGCAGCTGGGCATCGATGCCCTGCAGGCCTGGGACCTGGCGTTCGCCGCCGACCGCCTGAAGCAGGCGCGTTACAGCTATTCCGAGCAGGAGGTGAAGCAGTATTTCACCGAGCCGAAGGTGCTGGGCGGCCTGTTCTCGGTGATCGAGCAGCTGTATGGCGTGCATGTGCAGGAGGACAGCGCGCCGGTCTGGCACGAAGACGTGCGCTTCTTCCGCCTGGTCGATGCGCAGGGCGCGCTGGTCGGCCAGTTCTACCTGGACCTGTACGCACGCGAGGGCAAGCGCGGCGGGGCGTGGATGGATGATTGCCGCAACCGTCGCGTGCGCGCCGACGGCAGCGTGCAGACGCCGCTGGTCTACCTGGTGTGCAACTTCGGCCGGGGTGCCAACGGCAAGCCGGCCACCTTCAGCCACAACGAAGTGACCACGCTGTTCCATGAGATGGGCCACGGACTGCACCAGCTGCTGACCCGCATCGGCGAACTGGGCGTGGCCGGCATCAACGGCGTGGAGTGGGACGCGGTCGAGCTGCCGAGCCAGTTCATGGAGAACTTCTGCTGGGAATGGGAGCACCTTCAGGCGATGACCGCGCATGTGGACAGTGGCGAGCCGCTGCCACGCGCGCTGTACGAGCGCATGCTGGCTGCACGCAACTTCCATAGCGGCATGGCCACCGTCCGCCAGCTGGAGTTCGGCCTGTTCGACATGCTGCTGCACAGCCAGTTCGAGCCAGCGCAGGACAGCGTGCTGGCGCTGCTCGACCGCGTGCGCGCGGAAGTGGCGGTGAACCACCCGCCGGCCTGGAACCGCTTCCCGCACCAGTTCAGCCACATCTTCGCGGGGGGCTATGCGGCCGGCTACTACAGCTACAAGTGGGCCGAGGTGCTGAGCGCCGATGCCTACGCCGCGTTCGAGGAAGCGCCGCATGCGCTCGCGGAAACCGGTGCACGCTTCCGTGATGAGATCCTGTCGCGCGGTGGCAGCCGCCCGGCGGCGGAGAACTTCAGGGCTTTCCGCGGCCGTGCACCGCAGATCGACGCGCTGCTGCGTCACTCGGGCATGGCGTAAGGCGTCGGGTAGGTGCCAACCTTGGTTGGCACTTCACCGCCCTCCACGCATGGCATGGATCTACCGGAACGCCGGCCAACGGCCGGCACTACCGGTGGTGGGTCATTCGGCGTAGATCATCTTCCGGGTCATGCCGCCGTCGACGATGAAATCCTGGCCGGTGCTGAAACCGGACAGTGATGACAGCAGGTATACGGCCAACGCACCGATGTCCTCCGGCTGGCCGACGCGGCCGACCGGGTGTTGCGCATGGTCGATGGCCGAGTACTCCGGCGCGTGTCGCCGTGAGGGTGCCTGCCACTCGCTGGTGCCGATCCAGCCCGGGCTGATGCTGTTCACCCGCACCGCCGGTCCGGCGCTGATCGCCAGCGCATGGGTGAAGGCCACCAGGCCACCCTTGGCCGCCGCATAGGCCTCGCTGTGCGCTTCGGATTGCCAGGCGCGGGTCGAGGCGATGTTGATGATGGCGCCGGCGGCGCTGGCTGTCAGCGCCGGCAACGCGTGCTTGCTGCACAGGAAAGCGCCGTGCAGCGACGACAGGCGGCGCTGCCATTCATCCCAGTCCATGTCCTGCAGCCGCGAGCCGTGCGCACCGGCGATGCCCGCGTTGTTGACCAGTCCGTCGATGCGACCAAAACGCTGCAGGGCCGTGGCAATGAAGTCGCGCACACTGGCTTCGTCGGTAATGTCCAGGTGCTGGAATGCGGCGTCCTCACCGCGTTGCCACTCGCGCAGGCAGGCCTGGCCGGCTTCCACGTCCAGGTCGCCGATCAACACGCGGCCACCTGCACCGAGCACGCACTGGGCGATGCCACGGCCGATGCCGTTGGCGCCGCCGGTGACCAGCACCACCTTGCCCGACAGTGGCGCGGCCGGCCAAGCGGCAATCGGCGGCACCGTGCTCACGACAGGTCTTCGCCACGCAGGCGGCGATGCCAGCCGTCCACGCCGATACGGTCCAAGGTCTGGATGTTGCGCTCGACGATCACGTCCGGATCAGGGAACGCGTCCACCGCGCGCGCCACGCTGTCTTCGCGCAGCAGGTGCAGGGTGGGGAATGGCGCACGGTTGGTGTAGTTGCTGGCATCGCCCGGCGCCACGCCTTCGAACTGGTAGTCCGGATGGAAGCTGGCCACCTGCAGGATGCCCTGCAGGTCCAGTGCCTCGATCGCCGCATCGGCGTTGTCGAGGAAGTCGTTGTAGTCGAGGAAATCGGTCAGCACCTGCGGATGCACGATCAGCGTGGTATCGATCTGCTCGGCCGGCGTATCGCGCAGCAGGACCAGTTCCTCGGCCAGCTGCTCAACCAGGGCTTCCGTCGTGGTCGCATCGCTGAGCACGATGCGAACCTGGTCCTTCACATACACCGCCTTGGCGAACGGGCACAGGTTCAGGCCGATGACGATGCGCTCCAGCCACAGGCGGGTGGCGGCGATCGGGTCATCGGTGGGCAGGTGGGTGTCGGTCATGGCGGGCACGTCGGCTGGCGGGGCGGACATTGTAGGCGCGTCGCTTGCAACGCGCCGTCGTACCGCAGGTGCCGGCGCCGGGCCATGCCCGGCGGCCAGATCAATCGCGGAAATTGTTGAACTGCAGCGGCAGCTCGAACTTGCCGGCCTTGAGCACGGCGATGGCGTCCTGCAGGTCATCGCGCTTCTTGCCCTGCACGCGCAGCTTGTCGCCGTTGATCTGGCTTTCGACCTTCAGCTTGGCCTCCTTCAGCGCAGCGGCGATCTTCTTGGCGACCTTCTGCTCGATGCCCTGCTTGACGGTGATCTTCTGCCGGGCCTGGGCCAGGTTGGTCTCGATGTCGCCGAATTCGAGGCTGAGCACATCGATGCCGCGCGCGGCCAGGCGTGCACGCAGGATGTCGTTCATCTGCTTGAGCTGGAACTCGGTCGGCGCGAACTGGTTGATCACATCGCCATCGCGCTCGAACTTGGCATCCACGCCCTTGAAATCGAAGCGGGTGGCCAGTTCGCGGTTGGCCTGGTCGATGGCGTTGGTCAGTTCGTGGGTGTCGACTTCGGACACGACGTCGAAGGAAGGCATGGCGATGCTCCGCAGGATTCAGTGGCAGCCATTCTATCGCGAGGGCCCTATGCCCGCCCTTTATAGCGCCGAGCCCACGCTCGGCTGCTTTGTGAAGAGCAGCCGAGCGTGGGCTCGGCTCTACAGAAAGCGACGACCGGGCGATAATGGGCCATGAACGTGCAACGCTCTCCCTCGCGCGCAGTGGCCTGGATGGTCGCTGCGGTCGCCTGCTTCTCGCTGATGGACGCCGGCATGAAGCAGTTGTCGGCCAGCTATCCCACCCTGGAAGTGACCTTCCTGCGCGGCGCGGCCTCGTTGCCGTTCGTGCTGGTCTGGGTGCTGGCCAGCGCCGGGCCGCGTTCACTGGTGCCGCGCCGCTGGGGGCTGCACCTGCTGCGTGGTGCGCTGGGCATGGCGATGATCGGCTGCTTCGTGTTCGCCCTGCGCGACCTGCCGCTGTCCACTGCCTACACCATCTATTTCGTTGCCCCGCTGCTGATCGCTGCGCTGTCGGTGCCGCTGCTGGGCGAACGGGTCGGGCCGCGGCGCTGGGTGGCCATCGGCATCGGCCTGGTCGGCGTGCTGGTCGTGCTGCGGCCGGGCGTGGACGGCTTCATTTCGGTGCCTGGGCTGATGGTGCTGGCCGCGGCCACCGCCTATGCCGTAGCCGCGATCACGGTCAGCCTGCTGACCCGCACCGATACCTCGCAGTCGATGGTGGTCTGGTTCCTGGTGATCATGGCCATCGGTGCCGGCCTGCTGGCCCTTCCCGGCTGGGTGCCACTGCAACTGGCACATGCGCCGCTGATCGGCGGCATGGGCCTGGCCGGAGCGCTGGGCCAGATCGCCCTGACCAGGGCCTTCCAGCTGGGCGAGGCCTCGATGATCGCGCCGCTGGAGTACAGCGGGCTGGTCTGGGTGATCGGCTGGGACCTGGCGTTCTGGGGCCAGCTGCCCGATGGCTATACCTGGGTGGGGGCGGCGATCATCGTTGCGTCCGGCCTGTACCTGCTGCATCGCGAGCGGGTGAACCGGCAGGAGCCGCCGAAGCCGTTGGACCACCCCTGAGCCGGGGTAGGGCCGGCCGGCGGCCGGCAACCCCTCGCGCCGGAGGGACCGCTGCAGGTGCCGGCCAGCGGCCGGCGCTACCGCGGGCAGCGGCTTAGAACCAAAAGGAATAACATTCTGGCCCATGGCGCGGGCGCGCGACCGCCTGCGCTGGTAGGCTGCACGCCCCCTTCCGTCACCCAGCCGGTGAGCCACGCCCGTGATCGAGTTCCAGCGCCTGCACAAATCCTATGCCGTTGCCGGCCGCGCAGTGAGCGCGCTGCAGCCGCTGGACCTGACCATCGAGGCCGGTGAGGTATTCGGCATCATCGGCCATTCCGGCGCCGGCAAGTCGACGCTGATCCGCATGATCAACCGCTTGGAAGAACCCAGTGGTGGGCGTCTGCTGATCGGTGGCGAGGATGTCACCGCACTGGACGCGGACGGCCTGCGCGCGCTGCGCCGGCGCATCGGCATGATCTTCCAGCACTTCAACCTGCTGTCGTCGCGCACGGTGGCCGGCAACGTCGCCTTCCCGCTGGAGCTGGCCGGCACGCCGAAGGCGGAGATCGACGCACGCGTGGTCGAGCTGCTGCAGACCGTTGGCCTGGAAGCGCATGCGCAGAAGTATCCGGCGCAGCTGTCCGGTGGCCAGAAGCAGCGCGTCGGCATTGCCCGCGCACTTGCAACGCGTCCGCAGATCCTGTTGTGCGACGAGGCCACCAGTGCGCTCGATCCGCAGACCACGGCATCGGTGCTGTCGCTGCTGTCGAAGATCAATCGCGAGCTGGGCCTGACCATCGTGCTGATCACCCACGAGATGGACGTGATCCGCCGCGTCTGCGACCGCGTCGCCGTGCTCGACGCCGGCCAGATGGTCGAGACCGGGCCGGTCACCCGGGTATTCCTGCATCCACAGCATCCGACCACGCGCCGTTTCGTCAGCGAATCGGAGCACATGGACGAAGGTGCGCTGCATCGCGATTTCGATGCCGTCGGTGGCCGCATCGTGCGGCTGACGTTCCTCGGTGGCGACACCTACGAACCCCTGCTCGGCAGCGTCGCGCGGCAGACCGGGGTCGACTACAACATCCTGTCCGGCCGTATCGACCGGATCAAGGACACCCCGTATGGCCAGCTGGTCGTCGCCCTGGTGGGCGGTGACCAGTCCGCCGCGCAGGCCGCGTTCGTGGCCGCCGGCGTGCACGTTGAGGAACTGCGTCGATGATCATCGCTACTGCCGGCGGCTTCTTCCGCCACCTGGATGCGGACAAGTGGGTGGATATCGGCAAGGCCACCCTCGAGACGCTGCTGATGATGGCCGGCTCGCTGCCGCTTACCCTGGCCATCGGCCTGCCGATGGGCGTGCTGCTGTACGTGTTCGGCGCGCCGCAGATGAAACGCCGGCCACTGGCCTATGGCGCGCTGGCGATCGTGGTGAACCTGCTGCGTTCGGTACCCTTCATCATCCTGATGGTGGTGTTGATCCCGGTGTCGCTGTGGTTGATGGGCCAGTCGATCGGCGTGCTCGGCACGTTGCCGGCGCTGGTCATCGGTGCGGCGCCGTTCTACGCGCGCCTGGTGGAAACCGCGCTGCGCGAAGTGGACCGCGGCGTGGTCGAGGCCGCGCAGTCGATGGGTGCCACCACTTGGCAACTGGTCACCCGGGTGCTGCTTCCCGAGGCGCGGCCGGGCCTGATTGCCGCCGCCACGGTCACTACCGTTGCTCTGGTTGGCTTCACTGCCATGGGCGGCGCGATCGGTTCCGGCGGCCTGGGCGACCTGGCGCTGCGCGAAGGCTACCAGCGCAACCGCACCGACGTGGCCCTGGTTACCGTGGTGGTGCTGCTGATCCTGGTGCAGCTGCTGCAGATGCTCGGCGACCGCCTGGTCGCGCACTACACCCGCAAGTAGCCCGCCTCAGATAGTGCCGGCCGCTGGCCGGCAACGATGCGCTGCTCCAGGTGTGCCGGAGCTGCCGGCCAGCGGCCGGCACTACATCTGCGCCCGGCGCTCTCTCAACGCACGTTGGGTACTTCGTAACCCAGCTTGCCGACCTGCTCCGGGCGCTGTGGCACACGCTTGAGCTTGTCGGTGTTCACCCCGTATTCGTCACGCAGGCGCTCGGCCAGTTCCTTGTAGAGGCCCTTGTCCATGTCCGGTGTGCGCGAGAAGATCCAGGCCATCTCGCGGCCCGGGTAGCCGATCAGTGCCCAGGAATAATCCGGTGCTACTTCCAGCACCCGTGAATGGGTAGGCACCACGCGATAGAACCAGGTGCGCCAGCCGTGATTGCCGCTGTCCGGATCGACACTGGCGCGTGCGCGGATCTCCTGCAGGGGTTCGCCGAAGCCATCACGATAGCGGTAGGTGATGCCGACCTTGTGCGCGTCGCGCAGTTCGTACTCGTTGACGCTGGCCACATGGCCGCGCTCGACGAAGTTCGGCACGCGGCCAATCACGTACCAGGTACCCATGAAGCGCTTCAGGTCGATCGGCGCATCCGGGTCGGCGACGCGTGGGGCGCTGGCACGGGGCGATGGCGGCTCGCTGGCGGCCACGGCGGGGCCCGCCAGGGACAGGGCCAAGAGCATGGCGCAGAGCGGGCGGATCGAAGTCATGCGGGAGCGGGCTCAGGAGGGCTTTGCGTGAGCATGGTCGACTGAGCGTGCGCGATCCGTCAATGGTGTCGCAGCCTTTGAGAAGGGCATTGACCAAGCTGTGTTGCACTGTCTACCGGAGAAGCCCCATGAACGCACGTTCCGTCCGTCGCCCTGCAGCTGAACGCGTCAGCCTTGAACGTGCCGACCCGCGCCTGCTGCGCAGCGTGCGGCAGTTGGCCCTGGCCGGTGTGGCACTGGTCCTGGTCTGGCCGGCCGCGCGTGGTAGCAGCGCATGGCTGGGCTGGTTGCCGATGTGGCTGGTGGGCATGCCGCTGGTGGCCTGGTGGGCGCTGCTGCGCTTCCCGTTGCCTCGCCTGTCGTGGCTGCGGCGGGCGCGTCACACCGGTGGACAGGCGGACCGACGCGGTGGCGGTGCGGCCCGCCGCCGTCGGGGCGCCACCGCCGCGGCCTGACCTTCGACACGGGGGCGACAGCGGTGATCCATGCTAGCGTTCCAGGGCTTATGACTGCCTGGAGCTGCAATGTCACGATTCGCTTCCGCCTGCCTGTTGGCTGGCATGATGACCGCTGCCTCGGTGGGGACCGCCGTGGCCGCTGAAGACACCGACCGTTACGCCTGGCTCGAAGACGTAACCGGCGACAAGCCGCTGGCCTGGGTCAAGGAACAGAACGCCAAGTCCGAGGCGCGCCTTGCGCAGACCCCGGCATTCAAGCAGATGGAAGCCAGCATCCGCGAGGTGCTCGACTCCGATGCCAAGATTCCCGCCGTGCAGAAGATCGGCGACTACTACTACAACTTCTGGAAGGACCAGCAGCACGAGCGTGGCCTGTGGCGACGCACCACCCTGGCCGAATACCGCAAGGCCTCGCCGCAGTGGGAAACCGTGCTCGACCTGGATGCACTGAACAAGGCCGAGGGTGAGAACTGGGTCTGGCACGGCGCCGATTGCCTGCGCCCGGACTACAGCCGTTGCCTGATCGCGTTGTCGCGCGGCGGCGCCGATGCCGACGTCACCCGCGAATTCGACCTGGCCAACAAGACCTGGATCAAGGATGGCTTCTTCCGTCCGGAGTCGAAGGGCGGCCTCAACTGGATCGACCGCGATACCGTGTTCGTCTACACCGACTTCGGTGCCGGCTCGATGACCACCTCCGGCTACCCGCGCGTGGCCAAGCTGTGGAAGCGTGGCACTCCGATGGCCTCGGCCACGACGGTTTACGAAGGCAAGCCGGAAGACATGTACATCGCGGCGACGCACGATGACACTCCGGGCTTCGAACGCAACCTGGTCAGCCGCACGCTCGCCTTCTACAACAACGAGATCTATCTGCGCGGTGACGATGGCACGCTGACCAAGATCGACGCGCCGAATTCGGCCGAGAAGGGCCTGCACAAGCAATGGCTGACCCTGGAGCTGCGTGATCCGTGGACTGTCGGGGGCAAGACCTATGCGCCCGGTTCGTTGCTGGCCACCAAGCTGGATGACTTCCTGGCCGGCAAGCGCGAGTTCGACGTGCTGTTCACCCCGACCGCGACCACCTCGCTGGCCAGCGCCACCTGGACCAGGAACCATCTGGTGCTGAACGTGCTGGACGACGTCAAGAACCGCCTGTCGGTGCTGACGCCGGGCGCCAATGGCTGGCAGACCAGCCGCTTCGTTGGTGCACCGGCTTTCGGCACGCTGGGGGTGGCTGCGGTCGACAGCAATGACAGCGACGCGGTGTGGCTGACGGCCACCGACTATCTGACCCCGACCACGCTGGCGCTGGCCGAGATCGGCCAGGCCCCGGAAACGCTGAAGACCATGCCGGCCTTCTTCGATGCCAAGGGCAAGGTGATCGAGCAGCACTTCGCCACCAGCAAGGATGGCACCCGCGTGCCGTACTTCGTTGTGCACGATCGGGCGATGAAGCTGGACGGTTCCAATCCGACCCTGCTGTACGGCTACGGTGGCTTCGAGATCTCGCTGACCCCGAGCTATTCCGGTGGCATGGGCCGCGCCTGGCTGGAAAAGGGCGGCGTGTACGTGGTCGCCAACATCCGTGGCGGTGGCGAGTATGGGCCGCGCTGGCACCAGGCGGCACTGAAGCAGAACCGCCACAAGGCCTATGAAGACATGGCCGCGGTGGCGCGCGATCTGGTCAAGCGCAAGATCACCAGCGCCAGGCACCTGGGCGTGCAGGGCGGCAGCAATGGTGGCCTGCTGACCGGCAACATGCTGACCCAGTACCCGGAGCTGTTCGGTGCGGTGGTGGTGCAGGTGCCGCTGCTGGACATGAAGCGCTACAACCACCTGCTGGCAGGCGCATCGTGGATGGCCGAGTACGGCAACCCGGATACCAGCGACTGGGAGTTCATCAAGACCTTCTCGCCGTACCACCTGTTCGATGCGAAGAAGAAGTACCCGCCGGTGCTGTTCACCACGTCCACCCGCGATGACCGCGTGCATCCGGGCCATGCCCGCAAGATGGCGGCGAAGATGATCGACGCCGGCAAGGACGTGACCTACTACGAGAACATCGAAGGTGGCCACGGCGGCGCCGCCAACAACGCGCAGGCCGCACACATGTCGGCGCTGGCCTACAGCTTCCTGTGGGAACGCCTCGGCGGTAAGTGACGGAATGAAAAACGCCGCCTTCGGGCGGCGTTTTTCGTTGGGTCCGCGTATCCACGTGGCGTGGAGCCAGTAGATCCACGTCATGCGTGGATGCTGTTCGCGCAGGGCGATCAGGTGCCCCAGCTCTTCAACCCACGCGCGATCCGCTCCACCGCCTCCTGCAATCGCGGCACTTCCTGGGTATAGGCCAGGCGCACGTGCTGGTTGGCACGATGGAAGCCGAAATCCAGCCCGGGCGTGAATGCCACATGCTCGGTTTCCAGGAAGTGGGTGCAGAACGCCTGCGCATCGTCGGTGAACGCGCTGACGTCTGCGTACAGGTAGAACGCGCCCTGCGGCTCGACCTCGATACGGAAGCCCAGCTCACGCAGTGCGGGCAGCAGGAAGTCGCGACGCTGGCGGAACGCGTCGCGGCGCTGTTCGAAGATCGCCATCGATTCCTCGCTGAAACAGGCGAGGGCGGCATGCTGGGCGATGCTCGAGGCGCTGATGTACAGGTTCTGCGCCAGCTTCTCCAGGTCCGGTACCGCGGCCGGCGGTGCCACCAGCCAGCCCAGCCGCCAGCCGGTCATGCCGAAATACTTGGAGAAGCTGTTCAGCACGAACGCGCTGTCATCCACCTGCAGCACGCTGGGCGCATCCAGGCCATAGGTGAGGCCGTGGTAGATCTCGTCCACCACCAGGTGGCCGCCCCGCGCGTGCAGGGCCTGCGACAGTGCGGCCAGATCGTCGGCGGAAAGCACGGTGCCGGTCGGGTTGGCCGGTGAGGCGACCAGCGCGCCGACGCTGTCGGCATCCCAGTGCTGTTCCACCAGTGACGGGGTCAGCTGGTAGGCGGTCTCCGGCCCGACCGGTACCAGTTGCGCACCGCCTTCCACCAGGCGCAGGAAGTGGCGGTTGCACGGATAGCCGGGGTCCGCCAGCAGCCAGTGGCGGCCGGGATCGACCAGCAGGCTGCTGGCCAGCAGCAGCGCACCGGACCCACCCGGTGTGACCAGGATGCGTTCAGGGTCGATATCCAGCCCGTAACGGCTGCGATAGAAGCCGCTGATGGCCTCACGCAGAGCCGGCAGGCCACGTGCGGCGGTGTAGCGGGTATGACCGGCGGCCAATGCGGCCTGGCCGGCGCGCACGACAGGTTCGGCGGTGGTGAAGTCCGGTTCGCCGATTTCCAGGTGGATCACATCGTGGCCGGCCTGCTCCAGCGCCTGTGCGCGGGCCAGCAGGGACATCACGTGGAATGGAGCGATTTCATGGCTGCGCCGGCTGTAGCCCGGCGTGTGGGGCAGGGTGCTCATGTGCCCATGGTACGCCGCGCGTCTGGGGCATGCGTTCTGGTAGTGCCGGCCGCCGGCCGGCATTCCGACCGTCTCCGGGTTCGTGAGGTTGCTGGCCAGCGGCCGGCACTCCCCATGACGATCCGCAGGGTTGCCCGCAGCCCTCCTGCAACCCAGACTCGGGCACAAGGACGCCATTGCATTGCAGTTCAAGGAACCCCACTACATGAAATCCACTCTCTGCCTGTTGCTCGCCAGCCTGATGACCACTACTGCCACCGCCGCCACTCCGCCTGTTCCGCCGGATGCCGCCAAGCATCCGCATGTGGTCAAGGCGCCGTTCGGCGCGACCCGCAACGATGACTATTACTGGCTGCGCGACGACAAGCGCGAGAACAAGGACATGCTGGCCTACCTGCAGGCCGAGAATGCCTACGCGGACCAGGTGCTGGCGCCGCTCAAGCCGCTCGAAGACACCCTGTACAAGGAGATCGTCGGCCGCATCAAGCAGGACGATTCCAGCGTGCCGGCGCGTGAGCGCGGCTATTGGTACTACAGCCGCTTCGAGACCGGCCAGGACTATCCGATCCACGCGCGCCGCAAGGGCAGCATGGAGGCCGCCGAGGAGATCCTGCTGGACGTCAACGCCATGGCCGCCGGCAAGGGCTATTTCAGCGTCGGCTCGATGGAAGTGAGCCAGGACAACCAGCTGCTGGCCTGGGCCGAGGATGAGGTGGGCCGCCGCCAGTACACGATCCGCTTCAAGGATCTGGCCACCGGCAAGGTGCTGCCCGATGTGATCACCGGCAGTTCCGGCGACCTGGTCTGGGCCGACGACAACCGCACCGTGCTGTATGTCGAGAACGATCCGGAAACGCTGCTGACCGTGCGCGTGAAGAAGCACGTGCTGGGCACTCCAGCCAGCGCCGACACCGTCGTCTACGAAGAGAAGGACGACAGCTTCTACATGGGCATCGGCCGCACCCGCGATGATCGCTTCATCACCATCGGCGTGCACAGCACCGTGTCCTCGGAAGAGCGCTACGCACCGGCCGGCGACCCGACCACGTTCACCGTGCTGGCCCCTCGCCAGCGTGACGTCGAGTACGATGCCGACCACTACGACGGCCGCTGGGTGATCCGCACCAACGACGGCGCGAAGAACTTCAAGCTGGTCACTGCGCCGACCGATGCCACTTCGCGTGCGCAGTGGAAGGACTGGATCGCGCACGACGATGCGGTGTTCATCGAAGGCTTCGAACTGTTCGATGGCTACACCGCCATCGCCGAACGCTCCGAGGGCCTGGAACGCATCCGCCTGCTGTTCAAGGATGGCCGCAGCGACTACGTGAAGGCTGATGAGCCAGCGTACTCGATGGGCCTGGGCGACAACACCGAGGCCGATACGCCCTGGCTGCGCTACGTATACACCTCGATGACCACCCCGACCACCGTGTTCGAGCTGAACACCGCCACCGGCGAACGCCGCCAGCTGAAGGTGCAGCCGGTGATCGGCTATGACGCGTCGAAGTACGAAACCGACCGCGTCTGGATCACCGCACGTGATGGCGTGAAGGTGCCGGTGTCGCTGGTCTACCGCAAGGGCTACCAGAAGGACGGCAAGGGCGCGCTGTTCCAGTACGCCTATGGCAGCTATGGCATGTCGATGGATCCGTACTTCAACCAGACCGCGGTGAGCCTGCTCGACCGCGGCGTGGTGTATGCCATCGCCCACATCCGCGGCGGCCAGGAAATGGGCCGCGACTGGTACGAGAACGGCAAGCTGCTGCACAAGCAGAACACCTTCAACGACTTCATCGACGTCACCCGTGGCCTGGTCGCACAGGGCTGGGCGGCGAAGGATCGCGTGGCCGCGTCCGGTGGCAGCGCCGGCGGCCTGCTGATGGGCGCGGTGGCCAACCAGGCCCCGCAGGATTACCGGGTGATGGTGGCGCAGGTCCCGTTCGTCGACGTGGTCACCACCATGCTCGACCCGACCATTCCGCTGACCACCAATGAGTACGACGAGTGGGGCAACCCGGAACAGAAACAGTATTACGACTACATGCTGTCCTACTCGCCCTACGACAACGTGAAGCGGCAGGCGTACCCGGCGCTGTTCGTGGGTACCGGCCTGTGGGATTCGCAGGTGCAGTACTGGGAGCCGGCCAAGTGGGTGGCCAAGCTGCGTGACGACAACACCGGCCACTACCCGATCCTGTTCCGCACCAACATGGAAGCCGGCCACGGCGGCAAGTCGGGGCGCTTCCAGCGCTACCGCGAGCTGTCCGAGTCGTACGCGTTCGTGCTGCAGCAGCTGGGCATCGCCCAGCCGTGATCGCGACAGGGTGCCGGGCGCTGCCTGGCACCCTGAACCGGTATCCTTGCGGCCATGAGCGCGCCAGATCCTTCCGCCCCTCGCGATGCCGCCACGCCTCCGCGCGTGGTGCGTTTCCGCTGGGCGTGGTGGCTGCTGGCGTATGTCAGCCTCGGCACCGGCATCGTCGGCATCTTCGTGCCGGGCCTGCCGACCACCGTATTCATCCTGATTTCGGCCTGGGCCGCCTCGCGTGGCTCCGAGCGCCTGCACAACTGGCTGCTGCAGCATCCACGCTTCGGCCCGGCCATCGCCAACTGGCAGGCACACGGGGCGGTCAGCCGCTACGGCAAGTGGATGGCCACGATCACCATGGCGGTATGCGCCGCCATCATGCTGTGGTGCGTACCGATTGCCTGGGTGAAGTGGTTCTCGATCGGCAGCATGACCGTGGTGGCGATCTGGCTGTGGACGCGGCCGCTGCCGCCAAAGCAATGATTGCCCGCCGGGCATGGCCCGGCGCTACCTGCGGCGCCCGGTTACGGTAGCGCCGGGCCATGCCCGGCGGATGCGTGGCGTGCCGCCCTGCACCAACCGCTCAGCCGCCAATGGCTATACTCGGGGCATGAAGATCCCCCATCGAAACGCCATCCTGATTCCGCTGGCAGCGGCCTCGCTGCTGCTCCTCGCCGCCTGCGGCAACAAGGGCCCGCTGGTACTGCCGCAGAAGCCGGTGCCGGTGGAAGAAACCGTCGAACCCGCTGCCGAGCCCGCCACCGAGGCGACCCCGGCGGAGGCCCAGGGCGCCGTTGCCCCCGCCACGACCGTCGATCCGGCTGCAACGACCACTCAGCCGGCACCCGCGCCAGCGAAGAAGGCGGGCAGCGGGGATGAGTAAGGCCAGTTCCACGGCGCTGCGCTTCAGCAAGATGCACGGCGCGGGCAATGATTTTGTAGTGATCGACCTGCGTGACGGCACCGCGCCGCCTACGCCCGAACTGGCCGCGCGCCTTGCCGACCGCCACACCGGCGTCGGCTGCGACCAGATCCTGACCATCGAAGCGCCGCGTGCGGAAGGCTCGGCGGCCTCGTACCGCATCTGGAATGCCGACGGTTCCAATTCCGAGCAGTGCGGCAATGGCGCACGCTGCATCGCGGCCTGGCTGGTGCGCCAAGGGAGTGCGCAGGGCGATGCGTTCGTCATCGACAGCCCGCTGGCCAGCCATGAAGTGAAGGTGCTCGGTGACGGACAGTTCGCCGTAACCATGGGCGTGCCTGCCTTCGAGCCGGCCAACGTGCCGCTGATGGGCTTCGCCCATCCGCGCGAGGAATACCTGCTGCCGCTGCAGGGCGAAAGCGTGCGCTTCGCCGCAGTGTCGATGGGCAACCCGCATGCGGTGATCGAAGTCGGCCTGATCGATGCTGCGCCGGTCGAGCGCGTCGGTGCGCTGCTGCAGCAGCATGCTTCGTTCCCGCGCTCGGTGAACGTGGGCTTCGCCCAGGTGATGGGCCCGGCGCACGCCCGCCTGCGCGTGTTCGAGCGCGGCGTCGGCGAAACCCTGGCCTGTGGCAGTGGCGCCTGCGCCGCTGCGGTGACCCTGATGCAGCGCGGCCGCCTGCAGCGCGATGCCCGCATCAGCCTGCCCGGTGGTGACCTGCGCATCCAGTGGCCGGGGGATGGCCAGCCTGTGGTGATGGCCGGCCCGACCGCATTCGTCTTCGAAGGGGAGTGGATGGCATGAGCGAAACCGTCGACAAGCTCGGGGCCCACGAAGTCGCTGCCTGGTTGCGGCGTCATCCCGGCTTCCTCAAGCAGTTCCCGGACCTGGCCCTGACCCTGGTGGTGCCGCGCGATGACGGCCCGACCGCATCGCTGGCCAGCTACCAGCTGGAAGTGCTGCGCGAGAAGAACCGCGAGCTGGCGCGACGGTTGGCCGACCTGGGCGCGACCGCCCAGGTCAACGAGCGGCTGGCGGTGCGCACGCATCAGCTGACCCTGGCACTGATGAAGCAGGACAATGCGGCCGACACTCTGCGTGCGATGGCCGCTTCGTTGCAGGAAGACTTCGCCGGCGACCTGGTGCGGCTGGTGGTGCATGCGCCGGTGGCCGGGCTGGAACAGGCCGACTGGCTGCAGGTGATCGCCGCCGATGATCCGCAACTGGGCCCGTTCCGCGACTGCCTGAAGGACGGCGAGCCGATCTGCGGCCGCCTGCAGCCGGAGAAGAACGCCGTGCTGTACGGCGCGCGCAGCGAGGAGGTGCAGACCACCGCGCTGCTGCCGCTGCCGGGGGTTGGCCTGATCGCGGTCGGCAGCCATGATCCGAACCGTTTCTACCCGGGCATGGGCACGTTGTTCCTGCGCATGATGGGCGACGCCCTGGCCACTGGCCTGAAGCGCTTCCCGAGCTGAGCAGGGCACGACGGCGATGAGCGCGGTACAGGCGTTCCTGCAGCATCTGCAGGTGGAGCGGCGGATGTCGGCGCACACACTCGACGCCTACCGCCGCGACCTGGACGCGCTGTCGGTCTGGGCCGAGCCGCGTGGCGTAGCCGTGGAGGCACTCGATGCCGATGCGTTGCGCCAGTTCGTGGCCGATGAGCATCGGCGCGGGCTGTCGGCCAAGAGCCTGCAGCGCCGCCTGTCGGCCTGCCGCAGCTTCTACGCTTGGCTGCTCAAGCACGGACGCATCGAGGCCAGCCCGGCAGCGACGTTGAAGGCCCCGCGCGCACCGCGCCGGTTGCCGCAGGTGCTCGATGCCGACGAAGCCGTACAGCTGGTCGAGCTTGAACCGGAAGGTGAACTCGGCCGACGTGATCGCGCGCTGCTGGAGCTGTTCTACTCCTCGGGCCTGCGCCTGAGCGAAGTCTGCGCACTGACCTGGCGCGACCTGGATTTCGCCAGCGGCCTGGTCAACGTGCTGGGCAAGGGCAACCGCCAGCGCCGGGTGCCGTTCGGCAGGCCCGCACGCGAAGCGCTGCAGGCGTGGCGTGCCGAAAGTGGTGGCGGCCCGGCCTCGCCGGTGTTTCCTGGCCGCAACGGGCCGATCAGCCAGCGCGCGGTGCAGATCCGCATCCGCCAGCTGGCGCAGCGCCAGGGCCTGTTCAAGCATGTGCATCCGCACATGCTGCGGCACAGTTTCGCCAGCCATATTCTCGAATCGTCCGGCGACCTGCGCGGTGTGCAGGAGCTGCTGGGCCATGCCGACATCGCCACCACGCAGATCTATACCCACCTCGATTTCCAGCACCTTGCCAAGGTCTACGACGCCGCGCATCCGCGCGCGAAGCGCCGACGCAGCAGCGAGGGCAGCGGAGAAAGCTGAACGTTGCCCCTGCGGTGGCCGGTCGCGGGTGGCTTGAAGGGCGCAGCGCAGTCCCCACCTCTGGTTCTGTCACCCCGGAGGCATCATGGACCCCAGTCAGAACCCCAACGTTTTCCACGCCACCACCATCGTCTGCGTCCGTCGCGGCGAGCACGTGGCCATTGCCGGCGACGGCCAGGTCACGCTGGGCCACACCGTGATGAAGGGCAACGCGCGCAAGGTGCGCCGCCTTGGCCGCGACGGCCAGGTGCTGGCCGGTTTCGCCGGTGCCGCCGCCGATGCCTTCACCCTGTTCGAGCTGTTCGAGGCCAAGCTGGAAAAGCACGGCCAGCTGCAGCGCGCTGCGGTCGAGCTGGCCAAGGATTGGCGCACCGAGCGCCGCCTCGGAAAGCTTGAAGCCCTGTTGGCCGTGGCTGACAAGGAAACCTCGCTGATCATCAGCGGCACCGGCGATGTGATCGAACCGGAGGACGGCATCATCGCCATCGGCTCCGGTGGCTCGTATGCACTGTCGGCCGCGCGCGCGCTGATGGCACATACCGAACTGGATGCGCGCACGATTGCCAGTGAAGCGATCGGCATCGCCGGCGACATCTGCATCTACACCAACCGCAACGTGGTGGTCGAGGAGCTGTGACCGCTCTTCTGTAGTGCCGAGCCATGCTCGGCAGGGCTGCCCGTCAGCCGAGCATGGCTCGGCTCTACATGCATCTGAATCCGTGAGCACAACCATGCCGAAGATCGAAGTATCCTCCGCCACCATGACCCCGCGCGAGATCGTGCAGGAACTGGACCGGCATATCGTGGGCCAGCACGACGCCAAGCGTGCCGTGGCCATCGCCCTGCGCAACCGCTGGCGCCGCATGCAGCTGGCGCCGGAGCTTCGCAATGAAGTGATGCCCAAGAACATCCTGATGATCGGCCCGACCGGCGTCGGCAAGACCGAGATCGCGCGCCGCCTGGCTACGTTGGCCAACGCGCCGTTCGTGAAGGTCGAAGCCACGCGCTTCACCGAAGTGGGCTACGTCGGCAAGGACGTCGAGCAGATCATCCGCGACCTGGCCGACACCGCGGTCAAGCTCTATCGCGAACAGGCCAAGGTGCGCGTGCGTACCCAGGCCGAAGAACGCGCCGAAGACCGCATCCTCGATGCGCTGCTGCCGCGTCGTAGCGGCGGCATCGGTTTCGATCCTGAAGTCGCCCGCAACGAACCGTCGGCGCAGGACAACGAGACCCGCATCAAGTTCCGCAAGATGCTGCGCAACGGTGAGCTGGACGAGCGTGAGATCGAGCTCGACCTGGCGGCCAATGTCAGCATGGACATCATGACCCCGCCGGGCATGGAGGAAATGGGCCAGCAGCTGAAGTCGATGTTCGCCAACCTGGGTGGCGGCGCGAAGGCGCACAAGCGCACGCTGACCATCAAGGCCGCGCGTCCTCTGCTGATCGAGGAAGAGGCCGGCAAGCTGGTCAACGAGGACGATATCCGCACTGCGGCGATCGAGGCCTGCGAGCAGCACGGCATCGTCTTCATCGACGAGATCGACAAGGTTGCCAAGCGCGGCGACAACGTGGGCGGTGGCGATGTCTCCCGCGAAGGCGTGCAGCGCGACCTGCTGCCGCTGGTGGAAGGCTCCAACGTGTCCACCAAGTACGGCACGATCAAGACCGACCACATCCTGTTCATCGCGTCGGGCGCGTTCCACCTGGCCAAGCCCAGCGACCTGATTCCGGAGCTGCAGGGCCGTTTCCCGATCCGCGTTGAGCTGGGCGCGTTGAGCAAGGGCGACTTCGTGCGCATCCTGACCGAACCGAAGGCGGCGCTGACCAAGCAGTACGAAGCACTGCTGGCCACCGAAGGCGTCAAGGTCAGTTTCACTGCCGATGCCATCGAGCGCCTGGCCGAGATCGCGTTCCAGGTGAACGAGCGCCAGGAAAACATCGGCGCGCGCCGCCTGCATACGGTGCTGGAGCGCCTGCTGGATTCGCTCAGCTACGAGGCACCGGACCGCGATGGCGAAACCCTGGCCATCGACAGCGCCTACGTCGATGCACACCTGGGTGAGCTGGTGCAGGACCCGGACCTGAGCCGCTACATCCTGTAATGCGCATCGAGGTCGGATCCTTCGCCGTGGCGAGGGCCCTGACTCCATCCGCTGCAACGCAAAAGGCCGCCGCAGGGCGGCCTTTTGCGTTGGCGCTCAGCGCGATTGCCGGGCGCGGTAGGCCTGCAGTACCTGGTCGATCACTGCACTGGTGCGGGCGGCGCTGATGCCGTTCGAGGGCGAGTGCCCGTGGCCGCGCAGTTCGTCCACGACGGAGGCGATCAACGGCTGCTGGACCGATGGCGGGTTCGGGATATCGAATGCCTGCACGCCCGCTTCGGTCTCCAGCACCACCGGAACGTCCTCGAAGGTGGCAAAGCGCAGCTGCCCCAGGTCGCCGGTGATCTCGACCTCGTCCTGTCGGCGGAACGCGCAGAAGCTCCATTGCGCGATGCCGTGCGCCCCCACCCCGCTGCGGAAGCACATCGAGACGCTGTCTTCGGCGGCGTAGGCGCCGGTCAACGAACTGGCCAGGCCGCGCACGTCGCTCAGGGGCCCCAGCAGATGGTCGAGCAGGTCCAGCGTGTGTGAGCCCAGATCGACGAACAGCCCGCCGCCGGCGATGGCGGGGTTGGTTCGCCAGAAGTCCGGCGATGCGGCAGCCGCCGAATGTGGCCGATGCAGGGTGGCGCGCACGCTGCGCGGCGTACCGATCGCGCCGCTGTCCAGCAACTGCTTCACCTGTGCGAAGCGGGGCAGGGCACGGCGGTAGTAGGCCACGAACACGGGCACGCCGCTGCGGGCGCTGGCCGCGATGATGCGCTGGCACTCGTCGTGGTTCATGGCCATCGGCTTTTCGATGTAGACCGGCTTGCCTGCAGCAATCGCCTGCAATGCGTAGTGCATGTGCGTGGAGGGCGGTGTTGCAACGTAGACCGCGTTCACCTCCGGATCGGCGATGAGTGCATCGGCGTCCGCGTACCAGCGCGGAATCGCGTGGCGGCGTGCATAGTCTTCGGCCAATGCGGCATTGCGGCGCATGACCGCCACTACCCGTGAGCCCGGCGTGTTGGCCAGGGCCGGCCCGCTCTTCTTCTCGGTGACGCTGCCACACCCGATGAAGCCCCACACCACGTTGTCCAGGATCATCGATCTGCCCTTGCAGGGGGTGCCGCAGTGATGGGAGCAGCCTCGTTCACGCCTCGGGCAGCGGCTCGGGGACGGTGCCGGGAACGAACACACCATCCTTCACGTAGGCGGCCAGGGTCATGTCCAGCGCGAGCATGCCATCGCGCTTGAGGTCCATCAGTTCCGGTTCGACCATCGCGCCGTGCAGCACGCCCAGCACGGTGGCGTGCAGCATGCGTGCGGCGATCTTCGGGTCGGCGCCCTCGCGCAGCTGGCCCAGGTCCTTGGCGCGGCGCAGGGCGCGCTCCATCCGGTCCAGCGCATCGCGGAAGCCGGCCTGCTGCATTTCGGTCAGGACCCTGGTGTCGGCCGACGCATCGCTGCGCAGCATGATCTCCATGGTCTTGCGCAGGCGTTCGTCCTCGGACAGCTCGATGAACGAGTGGATCATCACCGCGCGCAGGTCGTGCACCGGCGTGTCGCGCTGGTCGGTGGAGGTGCGCTCCAGTTCCTGCATGAAGGGCAGGTGCACCCGCTCGACGATCGCGGCCAGCACCTCGCTCTTGTTCTTGAAGTGCCAGTACACCGCGCCACGGGTATAGCCGGCGCGGGCGCCGATCATCTCCAGCGTGGTACGGGCCACGCCGTGTTCATGGAAGCAGGCTTCGGCGGCGTCAAGGATGCCTTCCCGGGTTGCCTGGGTGTCCTCTTTGGTCTTGCGGGCCATGGGTAGGTACGAGTGCGGGTGAAACGTGGCTGAATTGTACCGGTTTACAAACAAACAATCATGTATGTATATTTCGCTCCCATCATTCCCGTCGTGTGCGTGGCAGGCCGGTCCGGCTCCCACTCCCCGCTGGTGCGCGTTGCCTGCTGGCGCTTTCGGCCTGTATCAGCGCGATTTGAGATTCCTTCCCCTAAGAGCCTTTCCGTCATGTTGCTGAGCCGAATCCGACCCTTTGCACTGTCGCTGGCCATCGCCGCAGCCGTGGCTGCCTGCGGCGGCCAGCCCCAGGCCCCCGAGCAGGGCCCGGGTGACGTCACCGTGGTCACGCTGAAGTCCGAAACCGTGGGTCTGACCCGCGAACTGCCGGGCCGTACCAACGCCTTCCTGGTCGCCGAAGTGCGCCCGCAGGTCAACGGCATCGTTGCCAAGCGCCTGTTCACCGAAGGCGGCATGGTCAAGGCCGGCGAGCCGCTGTACCAGATCGAGGACGCCAGCTACCGCGCCCAGGCCAACAGCGCCCGCGCCCAGCTGGCCCGCGCCGAAGCCACGGCCAACGCCGCGAGCCTGAGCGCCAAGCGCATCACCGAGCTGGCCAAGGTCGACGCGGTCAGCCAGCAGGACCTGGAAAACGCCGTCGCCGCGCAGAAGCAGGCCGAGGCCGATGTCGGTGCCGCCAGGGCCTCGCTGGACGCGGCCAACGTCACCCTCGGCTATGCCCGCATCACCGCGCCGATCAGCGGCCGCATCGGCAAGTCCAGCGTTACCCAGGGTGCGCTGGTCAGCGCCGGCCAGGCCAATGCACTGGCGACCGTGCAGCAGCTGGATCCGATCTATGTCGACCTGACCCAGTCCTCCGCCGAACTGCTGCAGCTGCGCCGCGAACTGGCTGCCGGCCGCCTGCAGGACAACCAGACCCTGCCGGTCAGCATCCTGATGGAAGACGGCAGCACCTTCGAGCACAAGGGCACGCTGGAGTTCTCCGAAGTCAGCGTCGATCCGACCACCGGCAGCTTCGGCCTGCGCGTGAAGGTGGACAACCCGGACGGCCTGCTGATGCCGGGCATGTACGTGCGTGCGGTGATCGGCGGCGGCGTGCGCAGCGATGCGGTGCTGGTGCCGATGCAGGGCATCGCGCGCGATCCGAAGGGCGACACCACCGCGATGGTGGTCGGCAAGGACAACAAGGTCGAAGTGCGCCCGGTCAAGGTCAGCCGCACGGTCGGCGACAAGTGGCTGGTCGAGGACGGCCTGAAGGCCGGTGACAAGGTCATCGTCGAAGGCCTGCAGAAGATCGGCCCCGGCATGCCGGTCAAGGCCACCGAGAAGGGCGCTGCTCCGGCCAAGCCGGCGGCAGCCGCCCAGCCTGCCGCCCCGGCCGGCGACGCGAAGTAAGCGGAGAACTCCATGGCACGCTTTTTCATCGATCGACCCATCTTTGCGTGGGTGATCGCCATCATCATCATGCTCGCCGGCGGCCTGGCCCTGTTCAAGCTGCCGGTCTCGATGTACCCCAACGTCGCACCGCCGGCGGTGGAAATCAGCGCCACCTATCCGGGTGCATCGGCCAAGGTGGTCGAGGACTCGGTGACGCAGATCATCGAGCAGAACATGAAGGGCCTTGATGGCCTGATCTACTTCTCCTCCAACAGCTCGTCCAACGGCCAGGCCACCATCACCCTGACCTTCGAGAGCGGCACCAACCCGGACATCGCCCAGGTGCAGGTGCAGAACAAGCTGCAGCTGGCCATGCCGCTGCTGCCGCAGGAAGTGCAGCGGCAGGGCATCAACGTGGCCAAGTCCAGCTCGGGCTTCCTGAACGTCATCGCGTTCGTGTCCGAGAACGGCAGCATGGACGCCAACGACATCGCCGACTACGTCGGTTCCAATGTCGTCGATCGCCTGAGCCGCGTGCCAGGCGTGGGCAACATCCAGGTATTCGGTGGCAAGTACGCCATGCGCATCTGGCTGGACCCGAACAAGCTGCATACCTATGGCCTGTCCGTCGCGGAAGTGACTGCGGCAATCAAGGCACAGAATGCCCAGGTGGCGATCGGCCAGCTCGGCGGTGCGCCGTCGGTGAAGGGCCAGCAGCTCAACGCCACCATCAACGCGCAGTCGCGCCTGCAGACCCCGGAACAGTTCCGCAACATCATCGTGCGCGGCGCGCCGGACGGTGCCGAGCTGCGCCTGGGTGATGTCGCCCGCGTCGAACTGGGTGCCGAGTCCTACGACTTCGTCACCCGCTACAACGGCCAGCCGGCCAGCGGCCTGGCGGTCACCCTGGCCACCGGCGCCAACGCGCTGGATACTGCGGCCGGCGTGGACGCTGCGCTGGAAGACATGAAGAGCTTCTTCCCGGCCGGGCTGAAGGCCGAGATCCCGTACGACACCACCCCGTTCGTGCGCGTGTCGATCAAGGGCGTGGTGCAGACCCTGCTCGAAGCGATCGTGCTGGTGTTCGTGGTGATGTACCTGTTCCTGCAGAACTTCCGCGCCACCCTGATCCCGACCATCGCCGTGCCGGTGGTGCTGCTGGGTACCTTCGGCGTGCTGGCGATGCTGGGCTTCTCGGTGAACATGCTGACCATGTTCGCGATGGTGCTGGCGATCGGTCTGCTGGTGGACGATGCCATCGTGGTGGTGGAGAACGTCGAGCGCATCATGTCCGAGGAAGGACTGTCGCCGCTTGAAGCGACCCGCAAGTCGATGGGCCAGATCACCGGTGCGCTGGTGGGTATCGGCCTGGTGCTGTCGGCGGTGTTCGTCCCGATGGCCTTCATGAGCGGATCCACCGGCGTGATCTACCGGCAGTTCTCGGCCACGATTGTCTCTGCAATGGCGTTGTCGGTGCTGGTGGCGATCGTGCTGACGCCGGCACTGTGCGCGACCATGCTCAAGCCGCTGAAGAAGGGCGAGCATCATGTTGCCCACCGCGGCCTGGCCGGTCGCTTCTTCAACGGTTTCAATCGTGGCTTCGACCGCACCAGCGAAAGTTACCAGCGTGGTGTGCGCGGGATCATCCATCGTCCGTGGCGCTTCATGGGCATCGTGGCGGCGCTGTTCGTGCTGATGGGCGTGCTGTTCGTGCGCCTGCCCAGCTCGTTCCTGCCCAACGAAGACCAGGGCGTGCTGATGGCGCTGGTGCAGGCCCCGGTCGGCGCCACCCAGGAGCGCACGCTGGAATCGATCGCGGCATTGGAGAACCACTTCCTGCAGAACGAGAAGGATGCGGTGGATTCGGTGTTCTCCGTGCAGGGCTTCAGCTTCGCCGGCATGGGCCAGAACGCCGGCATGGCGTTCGTCAAGCTGAAGGACTGGAGCGAGCGTGACGCCGACAATGGCGTGATGCCGATCACCGGTCGTGCGATGGCTGCCCTGGGCCAGATCAAGGATGCCTTCATCTTTGCCTTCCCGCCGCCGGCCATTCCGGAACTGGGTACTGCCTCGGGCTATACCTTCTTCCTGAAGGACAACAGCGGCCAGGGCCACGAGGCACTGGTCGCCGCACGCAACCAGCTGCTCGGCCTGGCCGCCGCCAGCAAGAAGCTGGCCAACGTGCGCCCGAACGGCCAGGAGGACACGCCGCAGTTCCGCATCGACATCGACGCGGCCAAGGCGACCTCGCTGGGGCTGTCGATCGACCAGATCAACGGCACGCTGGCCGCTGCGTGGGGCAGCTCGTACATCGATGACTTCGTCGATCGTGGCCGCGTCAAGCGCGTGTTCGTGCAGGCCGACCAGCCGTTCCGCATGGTCCCGGAGGACTTCGACCTCTGGTCCGTGAAGAACGACAAGGGCGAGATGGTGCCGTTCAGTGCATTCGCCACCAAGCACTGGGATTACGGTTCGCCGCGCCTGGAGCGCTACAACGGCGTGTCGGCGATGGAGATCCAGGGCGAACCGGCCCCGGGTGTCGCCTCCGGCGATGCCATGGCCGAGATCGAGCAGCTGGCCAAGCAGCTGCCCGCGGGCTTCGGCATCGAGTGGACGGCGATGTCCTACCAGGAACGCCAGGCCGGCTCGCAGACGCCGTTGCTGTACACGCTGTCGCTGATGATCGTGTTCCTGTGCCTGGCCGCGATGTATGAAAGCTGGAGCGTGCCGACCGCGGTGCTGCTGGCGGCCCCGCTGGGTATCCTCGGCGCAGTGCTGGCCAACACCTTCAAGGGCCTGGAACGCGACATCTATTTCCAGGTGGCGATGCTGACCACGGTAGGCCTGACCAGCAAGAACGCGATCCTGATCGTCGAGTTCGCCAAGGAAAACCTGGAAAAGGGCGCCAGCCTGATCGAGTCGATCATGCACGCCGTGCGCGACCGCCTGCGCCCGATCGTGATGACCTCGCTGGCCTTCGGCATGGGCGTCGTACCGCTGGCGATCTCTACCGGTGCCGGTTCCGGCGCCAAGCAGGCGATCGGCACCGGCGTGCTCGGCGGCATGATCGTCGGCACCGTGCTCGGCGTGTTCTTCGTGCCGCTGTTCTTCGTGGTGGTGCAGCGCGTGTTCAAGCGCAAATCCACGATGTGACCTGTAACGGTAGTGCCGGCCGCTGGCCGGCATCTGCTGATCGCTTGATGTGAATCCAACGAGGTTGCCGGCCAGCGGCCGGCACTACCTCCTGCCATCCGGCAGTACCGATGGAAGTCATTCCCATGAAAAGTGCATCCCTGTTCCTTTCCATTGCCGCCGCGCTCGCGCTGGCAGGTTGCTCCACCCTGGTGCCGAAGAACACCGCTGTCGCCCCGGCGATCCCGGCGCAGTGGCCGGCCGAGGCCGCGCAGGGCGAGGTGGCCGATGCCGCCGCCGTCGGCTGGCGCGACTTCTTCACCGATGCGCGCCTGCAGCAGGTGATCGAGCAGTCGCTGCAGAACAATCGCGACCTGCGCGTGGCCGTGCTCAACGTTGAACGCGCGCGCGGCCAGTACCGTGTGCAGCGCGCTGATCGCGTGCCCGGCGTGGCCGTTACCGGCCAGATGCAGCGCCAGGGCACCGATGCCGGTGTCAGCGAGCAGTTCACCGCCGGTGTCGGCGTGGCCGAGTTCGAGCTGGACCTGTTCGGCCGCGTGCGCAACCTCAGTGAAGCGGCACTGCAACAGTACTTCGCGGTGGCCGCCAACCGCCGCAACGCGCAGCTGAGCCTGGTTGCCGAGACCGCAACTGCGTGGCTGACGTATGGTGCCGACGCGCAGCGCCTGAAGATCGCCGAGGCCACGCTGAAGACCTACGAAGATTCGTTGCGCCTGGCCGAGGCCCGCCACGAGCGTGGCGGCAGTTCGGCACTGGAACTGACCCAGACCCGCACGCTGGTCGAGACCGCGCGCACCGATGCTGCGCGCCTGCGTGGCCAGCTGGCCCAGGACCGCAACGCGCTGGCGCTGCTGGCCGGTGGCCAGCTCGATCCGGCACTGCTGCCGGACGGCATCGAACCGCAGCTGCTGGCACTGGCACCGCCGCCGGCCGGCCTGCCCAGCGACGTGCTGCTGCAGCGCCCGGACATCATGGCCGCCGAGCACCAGCTGCTGGCGGCCAACGCCAATATCGGTGCGGCACGCGCGGCGTTCTTCCCCAGCATCTCGCTGACCGGCAGCATCGGCAGTGGTTCGAGCGAACTGTCCAACCTGTTCGACAGCGGTACGCGCGTGTGGAGCTTCCTGCCGAAGATCACGCTGCCGATCTTCCAGGGCGGCAAGCTGCGCGCCAACCTGGCCATCGCCAACGCCGATCGTGATATCGCTCTGGCGCAGTACGAGAAGTCGATCCAGGTGGGCTTCCGCGAAACCGCCGATGCGCTGGCGTTGAATGTCAGCCTGGACGAGCAGGTGAGTTCACAGCAGCGCCTGGTGGAAGCGGCCGAACAGGCCAACCGCCTGTCGCAGGCGCGCTACGACGCGGGCCTGGACAGCTTCGTGACCCTGCTGGATGCGCGACGTACCGCCTACAACGCACAACAGACCCAGCTGCAGGCGCGGCTGGCGCAGCAGGCCAACCGCATCACGCTGTACAAGGTGCTGGGCGGTGGCTGGCACGAGCGCAGCTGAGCAGCAATTCGATACCGGTAGCGCCGGGCCACGCCCGGCGGCTTTTCGTTCCTGCATGCCTGACGTCTGGGACGGACCGCACTTCGTGCTCGCCGGGCATGGCCCGGCGCTACCGTCAGATCGCTTCATCATCGCGCGGGGCCGCGCGGCAGGCGCGCACGCGCAGCAGCGCGTCACCGGCCTCGCGGGCCATGCGCTCGTATTCGGCGCGGATCTCTTCCAGGCGCGCTTCGTCCAGTTCTTCCAGGTCCAACAGCTCGTTGTTGGCCTCGGCGGTTGCCCGGATCAGCTCGTCCAGCTTGATCTGCATCGCGGCGGTGTCCGCGTTCTGCGTGTGCTGGATCAGGAACACCATCAGGAAGGTGATGATGGTGGTGCCGGTGTTGATCACCAGCTGCCAGGTGTCGTTGAAGCCGAACACCGGGCCACTGATGCCCCAGATCACCACGATCGCCACTGCAGCCAGGAAGGTCCACGGCGAGCCCGTGGCGGCCGCGGCCTTCTTGGCGATCGTATTGAACAGGTTTCGTGCTTTCATCGTCGTCGTCCCACCCAGGTGACGAGGATGATCGGCAGTGGCGCGTGGAGGCGCCGTGCAGCGGCCGTCAGGCGCGCATGCGTTGCAGTCGTGGCGCCTGCAGGCTGCGCACCGGGCTGCTCTGATAGACGTGCTGCCAGCAGAGGTCGACGAACTCGCGGGCCTGTGCTTCGCTCAGCCGCGGCATGATCTGCAGGGCGTACTGGGTCTGGAACATTTCGTCACGTTCGGCCTCGCTGGCGCGCGGCTGGGTGATCAGCGAATCACAGGCGAACTTGATCCACGGCACGTAGGAGCCGAACGAGTTGTGCGGCAGTGCGCCCTCGGCATGCTGGCGGCGCCAGTGGTCAAGCTCGGCGTCTACGTTGATGACCGGAGGAATGGTGGGGACTTCAGCGTGCATGACAATCCAGTTCGGTTGAGTGGAAAGGGAGTGGGGGTTCATCGGAGTGTGGCGTATCTGCCGGTGCATGCCGCGTCAGCGGGATGTGGAGCCGGTGTGGCGATTGCTGATCAGTTGCGCGTGCTCGACCGCCCCCATCTGCTCGGCCATGGTGGCCATCGCGTTGCACAGTCGCTCGTGATCGCGTGGCTGGCCGCGCACCAGTTCCAGCTGCAGGCCCTGGTAGGCACTCCAGAACGACGCACTGCGCCGGTGCAGCGCGAAGTGCTGCTGCAGGCGTTCGCGGATGGATTCGAGGATCGGGTCGGGCGTAGGTCGTACGGCGTGCGCGCACATGGCTGGCTCCGCCGGGGAAACGAGCCCCGGTAACCCCACCCTAGGCGTGTCAGCCGGGTGGGGTGTTACCGCAGTGTGTGCACGCAGTCCAGCTGACTGTGCGCGCGGTCACGGCAATGGCCGCAAACGCTGTCCGCACTAAGAGGTGGCGGCACTGAAGCGTTCATTAAACGGGTTCAACGGATGACGGTGTGTGGCTCATTCACCGATGTCTTCGTTCCAGATGTCCGGATGGCGGCTGATGAAATCGCCGAGCAGGTCGACGCATTCCTGGTTGTCGAGGTCGATCACGTTGACGCCGTTTTCCCGCAACCAGTCGATGCCGCCCTGGAAGGTGCGCGATTCGCCCACCACCACGGTGCCGATGTTGAACTGGCGCACCAGGCCAGAGCAGTACCAGCACGGTGCCAGGGTGGTGACCATGATCGTGTCCTGGTAACGGCGCTGGCGGCCGGCCTTGCGGAACGCATCGGTCTCGCCGTGCACCGACGGGTCGCCTTCCTGCACGCGGCGGTTGTGGCCGCAGCCAAGCAGGCGGCCGTCGTTGTGGTACAGGGCCGCGCCGATCGGCACGCCGCCCTCGGCCAGGCCTTGGCGGGCTTCGGCGATGGCGGTCTGCAGCAGGGCCTGGTAGTCGGGCGTGGTGATCATGCGGGGCTCCGGTAAGTCGTGGCCCGCCATGATACGGGCAGGGGGTGCCGCTGGCCCCCGGCGGTGCGATAATCGGGGCCATGAGCGAATCCCCCTACAAAGCCGGTACCACCCATTTCGGGTTCCGCGACGTCGCCGCCAAGGACAAGCAGAAGCTGGTCGGCCAGGTGTTCACCTCGGTCGCGCGCAACTACGACCTGATGAACGACCTGATGAGCCTGGGCGTGCACCGGGCGTGGAAGCGCTACTACGTGGCCACCGCGCAGGTGAAGCCGGGCGACCGCGTGCTCGATCTGGCGGGCGGCACCGGCGACATCGCCGCCCTGCTGAAGGAGCGCGTCGGCGCCGAGGGCTCGGTGGTGCTGGGCGACATCAACGCCGGCATGCTGTCGGTCGGCCGTGACCGCCTGACCAACCGCGGCCTGGTGCTGGGCCTGGACTACGTGCAGTGCAACGCCGAGGCCCTGCCGTTCCCGGACAACAGCTTCGACCTGGTCACCATCGCCTTCGGCCTGCGCAACGTGACCGACAAGGACGCTGGCCTGCGCGAGATGTACCGCGTGCTGAAAGTGGGCGGCCAGGCCCGCGTGCTGGAGTTCTCCGAAGTCACCGCGGACTGGTTCAAGCCGATCTACGACTTCCACTCGTTCAAGATCCTGCCGAAGCTGGGCAAGCTGTTCGCCAACGATTCGGACAGCTACCAGTACCTGGCCGAGAGCATCCGCAAGCACCCGCCGCAGGACGAACTGAAGGCGATGATGGCGCAGGCCGGCTTCGAGCGCTGCCACTACAAGAACCTGACCGGCGGCATCGTCTCGATCCACTCCGGCTACAAGCTGTAAGCCCGGTGTCCGGGTAGTGCCGGCCGCTGGCCGGCATCCCCGTGCCCGGTCATCGTCCGTGCGGATGCCGGCCAGCGGCCGGCACTACCGGTGCTGTGGGCCGCCATTACCCCGCACCGCGCAACGCCTGCGCGGCCGGAGGGAGTTACCATTGGGGTTTGATCCCCGTAACGGTCCCGATTCATGCGTAATCCGCTGATGCTCCTTCCGCTGGCCGTGGCCCTGGCCGCCGGCTGCTCCCAGGAGGCGGCCGCGCCCGCCGCCGCCCCGACTGCCGCAAAGGCCCCTGCCGCCCCCGTGAACGCCGAGAACCGCAGCCACGACGAAAGCTCGTACGCCGAGCCGGACAAGGTCGTCATCAAGGACATCGCGCTGGATCTGAAGCTGGACTTCGACCAGAAGCAGATCGGCGGCACCGCCACCTACACCCTGGAATGGAAGCAGAAGGACGCCAGGCAGCTGGTGCTCGACACCCGCGAGCTGACCGTGTCCAAGGTCGAGGCCGTCGCCGCCGACGGCGCGCGCAGCCCGCTGAAGTTCGAGCTGGCCGCCGCTGACAAGGTGTTCGGCAGCAAGCTGACCATCGAGGCCCCGGAACAGCCGGCCAAGGTGGAAGTGAGCTACCACACCGCACCGACGGCCTCGGGCCTGCAGTGGCTGGCGCCGTCGATGACCGAGGGCAAGAAGCTGCCCTTCATGTTCAGCCAGTCGCAGGCCATCCACGCCCGTTCGTGGGTGCCGCTGCAGGACACCCCGAGCGTGCGTTTCACCTACAGCGCGCACGTGGTCTCGCGCCCGGACGTGATGGTGCTGATGAGCGCCGACAACGATCCGAAGGCCGCGCGTGACGGTGACTACACCTTCAAGATGCCGCAGCCGATTCCGTCCTACCTGCTGGCCATCGCGGCCGGCGACCTGGTGTTCGAGCCGATCTCCGGCCGCTCCGGCGTCTGGGCCGAGCCGACCATGGTCAACAAGGCCGCCAAGGAATTCGAGGACACCGAGAAGATGATCGGTGCCGCCGAGAAGCTGTACGGCGAATACCGCTGGGGCCGCTACGACATGCTGGTGCTGCCGCCGTCGTTCCCGTTCGGCGGCATGGAGAACCCGCGCCTGACCTTCGCCACCCCGACCGTGATCGTCGGCGACAAGTCGCTGGTCTCGCTGGTCGCCCATGAACTGGCGCACAGCTGGTCGGGCAACCTGGTGACCAACGCCAGCTGGAAGGACATCTGGCTCAATGAAGGCTTCACTACCTACGTCCAGGGCCGCATCACCGAAGCCCTGTACGGCAAGGAGATGGCCGAGATGGAGAAGCAGATCGACCAGACCGACCTGCTGGCCGAAGTGAAGGACATGAGCCCGGCCGACCAGGCGCTGGCGCTGCCGCCGCTGAACGAGCGCGACCCCGACGAAGCGCTCAGCCAGGTCGCCTACGTCAAGGGTGCATGGTTCCTGGAGTTCCTGGAGCAGCGCTTCGGCCGCGAGACCTTCGATCCGTTCCTGCGCGGCTGGTTCGATGACCATGCTTTCCAGAGCGCGAACACCGACCAGTTCGTCGGCTACATGAAGAAGAACCTGCTGCCGAAGAATCCGTCGGCAGTGACCGAGGCCGAACTGAAGGCATGGCTGGACGAGCCGGGTATCCCGGCGTTCGCGGCCAAGGCGCAGTCGCGCAACTTCAGCAGCGTCGATACCGCACGCATCGCCTTTGCCAGCGCCGGCACCGTGCCCAGCAGCCAGGTCATCGCCGACTGGAGCACCCAGGAATGGGTGCGCTTCATCGACGGCTTGGGCGCGACCCAGCCGCTGGACAAGCTGGCCACGCTGGACAAGGCCTTCCACTTCACCGGCACCCCGAATGGCGAAATCGCCATGCGCTGGTACCCGCTGGCGATCCGCAGCGGCTACGAGCAGGCCAATGAAGGCGCGGCGGCATTCATCGAGCGCGTCGGCCGTCGCAAGCTGATCCTGCCGATCTACGCCGAACTGGTGAAGACCCCGAAGGGGCTGGAGCTGGCCAAGCAGGCCTTCGAAAAGGCCAAGCCGGGCTACCACCCGATCACCACCGCCTCGGTCCAGGACATGCTGGCCAAGGCTGAAGCCAAGTAAGCGGTAGTGCCGGCCGCTGGCCGGCAACCGGTCACTGCTTCACCACCAACGGCGGGGAAACCCGCCGTTGGTGTATCCGCTTTTCGCTGCCGATAGAATCGGGATGCACTCGCAAAGGACCTCCGCCATGAAACGACTGATCCTGCTCACCGCCTGCACGCTGGCGCTGGCCGCCTGCAGCAACCCCGAGGAAGAACGCAAGGCGAAGGAAGCCGCCGCAGCCGCCGTGCAGGCGCAGAAGGAGGCCAAGGCCGAAGACGTGGCCAAGCAGTACGACATGGCCGTGGCCGCGCAGGACTGGGAGCGCGCGCGCCTGCATGGTGCCTCGCTGCTGGACCAGTACAAGGACACCGCGGCCGCCGAGCGCATCGCCGCAGGCTTCGACGAGGTCAAGGCCAAGGGCGATGCCGCGCGCGACTTGCGCCGCATGCAGGCACTGTGGCAGTACAACCAGATCCCGGTGGGCAACAAGGGCAACCAGGTTTCGGCGCAGATCTACAGCAAGGAACGGGTGGACGTGGATGGCAGCGGCGCCAAGCCGGTGCAGCTGGTGTTCCGCGATCATCCGGAGTGGAAGCGGCATGCGTATCTGGTGCTGCAGGCCGGCGATTTCCGTTGCCCGCAGTGCACGGTGAAAGTAACCGTGGACGACGGCAAGCCGATTTCCATGGCGGCGTGGCGTCCGAAGACCGATGAAGCCATTGCCCTGTTCATCACCGACCAGAAGGCGCTGTGGAAGCTGGCGCGCAAGGGCAAATCGATCAGCATCGAGTTCCCGGTCAAGGCCGGTGGCACCCGCACCGCTGTGTTCGAAACCGGTGGCGTCGACGCCAGCCGCATGCCGCAGTGGTGGCAGTGATCGTTGCGGCGGGCAGCGCCGTGCACGCGTTGTCCGCGATCCGGCACTGGGTGTTCGACATGGATGGCACGCTGACCGTCGCCGTGCATGATTTCGCCGCGATCCGCCACGCGCTGGAGATCGCGGCCGAGGAAGACATCCTTGACCATATTGCGGCCTTGCCGGACGCACCGGCGCAGGCCAAGCGCGCGTGGCTGCTGGATCATGAGCGCGCGCTGGCCGAGGACGCACTGCCGGCACCGGGTGCGCTGAAGCTGCTGCGCGCGTTGTCGGCGGCAGGCTGCCGGCTCGGCATCCTGACCCGCAATGATCATGCGCTGGCGAAGCTGACCTTGGACGCGATCGGGGTCGGGGCGTTGTTCGACGATGCCGACATCATCGGCCGCGATGAAGCGGTGCCCAAACCCTCACCGGATGGCCTGCAGCAGCATCTGCGGCGTTGGGGGATCGGGGCTGCGGAGGCAGTGATGGTCGGTGACCACGCCTACGACCTGGAGTGCGGCCGTGCCGCAGGCACGCACACCGTGCTGGTCAATCTGCCGGAAAATCCGTGGCCGGGCCGTGCCGACTGGCATTTCGCCGATTGCCGCGCCTTGTTGGCTGCCTGGCAGGGCGCCTGATGATGTAGAGCCGAGCCCACGCTCGGCTGCTCTCCGGTCAGATCGCGCTGGCGCGCGCAAGCCGAGCATGGCTCGGCTCTACAGGAATCAAACAGTGTGTCGACCAAGGTCGACACCTACCAACAGCATTCCCAGCAGCGCATCGGGTGGAAAGCCCCTTGTTGTTCAAGGGGGCGCGCCGAAGGCGCGGGGATAAGGTGGAATGCGCGAGCAATTTGGTTACGCGCTAAGCGCGTAGCCAAATTGCTGCTTGAACTGCTCGTTGAACTCATCGAAAGTGAAGCGCTGGTTCTGCGTGCCCGGGTGTTCGACCTTCAGCGCGCCCATCAGGTTGCCCATGCGGCCGATGGTCAGCCAGTCGTAGCCCTTCTGGATGCCGTAGATCAGGCCGGCGCGGAAGGCGTCGCCACAGCCGGTCGGGTCGACCACGCGGCGCTCGTGCGCCGGCGGGATGTCGTAGCTCTTTTCCGGGGTGTGGATGACCGCACCCTTCGGGCCACGGGTGGTGATGTAGGCCTTGACCCGGCTGACGATCTCCTTTTCGTCCCAGCCGGTGCGCTCCTGCAGCAGGTTCGACTCGTAGTCGTTGACCACCACGTAGTCGGCCTGATCGATGAACGCGCGCAGCTCCGGGCCGTTGAACAGCGGCATGGCCTGGCCCGGGTCGAAGATGAACGGGATTCCGTCCTCGTGGAATTCCTGCGCGTTCTGGATCATGCCTTCGCGGCCGTCCGGGCCGACCAGGCCCAGGGTCACGCCCGGCACGCCACGCACGTGGTTCTCGTAGGAACGCATCATCGCGCCCGGGTGGAAGGCGGTGATCTGGTTGTTGTCGTGATCGGTGGTGATGAACGCCTGCGGGGTGAACAGCTCATCGATCACGCGCACGCGCGACAGGTCGATGCCCAGGCCTTCGAAGTACTCGCGGTACGGGCCGAAGTCCGATCCCACCGTGCCCATCGGGATCGGCTGGCCACCCAGCAGGTGCAGGTTGTAGGCGATGTTGCCGGCGCAGCCGCCGAACTCGCGGCGCATGCGTGGGACCAGGAACGACACGTTCAGGATGTGCACCTTGTCCGGCAGGATGTGATTCTTGAACTGGTCCGGGAACACCATGATGGTGTCGAAGGCAAGAGAACCACAGATCAGAGCGGACATCGATGTAAGCCTATGCGGTGAATTTTGGGGTGGGCCGGCCCGGTTCAGCGGGCAAGCAAACGGCGCCCTTGGGCGCCCGACGGCGCAAAGGTTACCCGCTGGTGCCGCTCAGGGCCAGAACCGGGTGAGACCTGATCAGGCCGAAAGCCTGTGAAGACGCGGGTTCAGCTAGTTTTTTCCTTGCTCGGCGGCAGGCGGGTTGCTAGGCTTGTCGGCCTCGATTTCTGCCCATTTTTTCGCCATCCCGCGGCGGGCACGACACCCCTCAGGACTCCTTCCTCAGATGTTCAAGAAACTCCGTGGCATGTTCTCCAACGACCTGTCCATCGACCTGGGCACGGCCAACACCCTCATCTACGTGCGCGGGCAGGGGATCGTACTGAACGAGCCATCGGTCGTGGCCGTGCGCCAGGACCGTGCCATCGGTGGCACCCGCTCGGTGGCAGCCGTAGGCGCCGAAGCCAAGCAGATGCTGGGCCGTACCCCGGGCCACATCACCACCATCCGCCCGATGAAGGACGGCGTCATCGCCGACTTCACCTACACCGAGGCGATGCTCAAGCACTTCATCAAGAAGGTGCACAAGTCGCGCGTGCTGCGCCCGAGCCCGCGCGTGCTGGTCTGCGTGCCGGCCGGTTCGACCCAGGTCGAGCGCCGCGCGATCAAGGAATCGGCCGAGGAAGCCGGTGCCCGTGACGTGTTCCTGATCGAAGAGCCGATGGCCGCCGCGATCGGCGCCGGCATGCCGGTCACCGAAGCCCGTGGCTCGATGGTCATCGACATCGGCGGCGGCACCACCGAAGTGGCGGTGATCTCGCTCAACGGCATCGTCTATTCGGCCTCGGTCCGCATCGGCGGCGACCGCTTCGACGAGTCCATCACCAACTACGTGCGCCGCAACCACGGCATGCTGATCGGTGAAGCCACCGCCGAGCGCATCAAGGTCGAGCTGGGCTGCGCCTACCCGCAGGCGGAAGTGATCGAGATGGAAATCTCCGGCCGCAACCTCGCCGAGGGCGTGCCGAAGATGATCAAGATCAGCTCCAACGAGGTGCTCGAGGCCCTGCACGAACCGCTGTCGGGCATCGTCAGCGCGGTGAAGCTGGCGCTGGAGCAGACCCCGCCGGAACTGTGCGCCGACGTCGCCGAGCGCGGCATCGTGCTGACCGGTGGCGGCGCCCTGCTGCGCGACCTGGACCGCCTGATCTCCGAGGAAACCGGCCTGCACGTGCAGGTGGCCGACGATCCGCTGACCTGCGTGGCCCGCGGCGGCGGTCGTGCGCTGGAGCTGGTGGACATGCACGGCAACGAGTTCTTTGCGCCGGAATAAGCCGTCCCGGCCGTTCCTGCCCGCCGCGCCCTTCCGGGGTGCGGCCCGCCGTGATGGCGGGCCGGCACCGGCGGGGCGCCCGCGTGTTTCCCTTCCGCCTTCTGCCAGTTGAATCGTTGCCGTGCCGCCCTACGCCGGTCCTCCCGTCGCCTCCCGATCCGGTGATGCCGCCAGCCCCCTGCGGTTGCTGGCCTATCTCGCGTTGGCCATCACGCTGATCGTGCTCGATGACCAGGCCGGCTGGCTGGCGCGCCTGCGCGAGCAGGCCAACAGCCTGGTGCAGCCGGTCTGGGCACTGGCCGGCCTGCCCGGCAAGCTCGGCAACCAGGTCAAGGATTCCGCCGCCAGCCACAGCCAGCTGGTCACCGAAAACCGCGAACTGCGCAACCAGCTGCTGCTGGCCAACGCGCGCCTGACCCGCCTGCAGACCGCCGCACTGGACAATGCCCAGCTGCGCGAACTGCTGAACGTGGCCGAGCGCAGTGGCCTGGACGTGCAGCTGGCGCCGATCCTGGACATCGACCTGGACCCGGTCAAACAGCGCCTGGTACTCGATGCCGGCAGCCGCGAGGGCGTGCATGTCGGCCAGGCGGTGATCGACGCCGGCGGCCTGATGGGCCAGGTGATCAGCGTCACCGGCGGCACCTCTACCGTGCTGCTGCTGACCGACCCTGACCATGCCGTGCCGGTTACCGTGGCCCGCAACGGCGTTCGCCTGATCGTCTATGGCCGCGGCGACACGCTGGAACTGCGCGATATTCCGCTCAGCGCCGGGGTGGAAGTGGGCGATGAGATCGTCACCTCCGGCCTCGGTGGCCGCTTCCCGGCGGGCTTCCCGGTCGGCACCATCACTGCACTGCGACCGGACGACACCCATGCCTTCCTGGTCGGCGAACTGAAGCCGGCGGCGCAGCTCGACCGCGGCCGCGACGTGCTGCTGCTGCGCCCGGGCGCGGCGATCCGCATTCCGCCGGAGCTGCGCCTGCAGCTGGAAGAAACCGCCCCGGGTGGCCCGGCCACCGGCGCCACCGTGCCCGTGGGAACCGCGCCAGCGGCATCGACGCCAGCTCCGGTCAGCGCCCCGGTAGTGCCGGCCGCTGGCCGGCAACAGCCCTCGTCGCAAACGAGGTCTGTTGCCCCCGCATCCTCCCCTGATCCTGCTGCTCCGGTAGTGCCGGCCGCTGGCCGGCACCCGACCACGCCGGAGGCGCAGCGATGAGCCGCCTGCGCGACAACCCATGGGTGCTGCCGGCCAGCCTGGTGGTGGCGCTGCTGCTGGGCCTGCTGCCGTTGCCGGCGCTGCTGCAGCCGCTGCGCCCGTACTGGCTGGCGCTGGTGCTGGCGTACTGGGTCATCGAAGCGCCCGAGCGCGTCGGCCTGGGCATCGCCTTCGCCAGCGGCGTCATCGCCGACCTGCTGTACGGCGGTGTCCTCGGCGAACAGGCACTTCGGCTGGTGATGCTGGCTTTCATCCTGCAGCGCTTCCGCGCGCGCATCCGCTTCTTCCCGATGTCGCAGCAGATGCTGGCCATCGGCGGCCTGCTGTTCAACGACCGCATCGTCAGCGCACTGGTGCACATCCTGGTGGGCGAACCGACCCTGCCGTGGTCGTACTGGTGGGCCCCGCTGCTGGGCATGGGCCTGTGGCCGCTGGTGTTCGTGCTGCTGGACGCGGTGCGCTTCGGCAAGCGCGGGCGCTGAGCCATGATTCCGCGCCGCCAGGTCAAGAATCCACACGCCGAAGCCGAGCAGTTCCGCCGTCGCGCGGCGCTCGGTTTCCTGGGCGTGCTGGTCTGCCTGCTGGGGCTGGGCGGCTGGTACTTCAAGCTGCAGGTGCTGGACCACGACGTCTATGCCACGCGCTCGGAAGCCAACCGCATCAAGCCGCGGCCGGTGGTGCCCGGGCGCGGCATGATCTACGACCGCAATGGCCGCCTGCTGGCCGAGAACGTGCCGGCGTTCCGCCTGGACGTGACCCCAGACAAGGTCAAGGACATGGACGCCACCCTGGAAGGGCTGGCGAAGATCATCAGCATCAGCCCGGAAGAGCTTGAAGCGTTCAACAAGTCGCGCAAGGCGCGCCGCAAGTTCCTGCCGGTCACGCTGAAGCTGCGCATGAGCGACGAGGAGATGGCGCGCTTTGCCGTCGACCGCTGGCGTTTCCCGGGGGTCGAGCTGGAACCCTACCTGACCCGGCGCTACCCGTATGGCGATCTGTTCGCGCACATCATCGGCTACGTCGGTCGCGTCGATGACAAGGATCTGGAAATCCTCGGCGAAGGTAATGCCGCGCTGACCCACATCGGCAAATCCGGCCTGGAGCGCTATTACGAGCAGCAGCTGCGTGGCCGGGTCGGCTATGAACAGGTCGAGACCAACGTGCAGGGCCGCGCGATCCGCACCATCGGCCGGGTGGCCGCGCAGTCCGGTGCGGACCTGCGGCTGTCGATCGACGCCGACCTGCAGCGCGCGATGGTGGCTGCCTTCGGCGACCAGGAAGGCTCGGCGGTGGCGATGGACCCGCGTACCGGCGAAGTGCTGGCGATGGTCAGCCTGCCGTCCTACGACCCCAACCTGTTCGTCAACGGCATTTCCCATGCCGACTTCAAGGCATTGAACGAAAACCCGTCGCGGCCGCAGTTCAACCGCCTGGTGCTCGGTGGCGTCGCCCCCGGTTCCACGCTGAAACCCCTGATCGGCCTGGCCGGCCTGGATTCGGGCGTGCGCCGCCCGGAAGACAAGGTGCTGTCCACCGGCATGTTCTACCTGCCCGGCACTTCACGTGGCTGGGGTGATGCGCATCGCGGCGGCCACGGCTGGACCGACCTGCGCAAGTCGATCGCCGAATCGGTCAATACCTATTACTACAAGCTGGCGCTGGACCTGGGCATCGAGCGCTTCGACCATTACATGGAGTACTACGGCTTCGGCCAGCCGACCGGCATCGACCTCACCGGCGAAATCGGCGGCATCCTGCCGTCGCCGGCCTACAAGCGGAAGACCCGCAAGGAAGCCTGGTTCCCGGGCGACACGGTCAACATCAGCATCGGCCAGGGCGACTGGAAGGTCACCCCGCTGCAGCTGGCGCGCGGCGTCAGCGCGCTGGCCGACGGCCAGCTGCGCACCCCGCACCTGGTGATCCAGCAGCGCGAAGGATTCGACAGCGACTGGACGGCAATGCCGGCCGGCGAAAGCAAGCCGATCAGCCCCAACCCCAACAACGTGCAGGCCGTGCGCGAGGGCATGATGGCGACCATGCGGCCCGGCGGCAGCGGCTGGCGCGTGGCGGTGGGTGCGCCGTACGTGATGGCCGGCAAGACCGGTACCGCACAGGTCATCAGCCGCAAGGGCACTGCTGCAGTGAACCCGAAGAGCCTGCCGATGCACCTGCGCCACCGCGCGCTGTTCGTTGGCTTCGCGCCGGTCGAAAACCCGGTGATCGCGATTGCGGTGGCGGTGGAAGGCGGTGGCTACGGTGGTTCAGCCGCGGCGCCGATCGCCCGCAAGGTGTTCGATGCCTACCTGCTGGGCAAGATGCCCGAAGGCATGCAGCCGCTGGACAGCGAGCGCGGCACCACTGCCATCGGCGCCACCGCGTTCGACAACGAAGACGCGAGCGCGCGCCAGGCCGGCGATCTTGCCGCTGCGCAGGTGGGAGAACATCCGGTGCTGATCGGCGTGCCTGCACCGGCGCCTGCACCCGCGCCGCAGCCGGATGCGCAGGCCGCCGCGTTGCCGGCCACGCCACGGCCGACCCCTGCGGAGCCCGCACGATGAGAGTGTTCCTGCGTTGGGCCGGCGACATGCTGCGCCGCTTCTTCAGTACGCTGGACTGGGTGCTGTGCCTGGCCCTCGGCGCGCTGATGGTGATCGGCCTGGCGACCCTGAAGAGTGCCGGAGGCGACAGCCTGGTGATGGCCCAGGGCGCGCGCTTCGCGGTGGGCATGGCGGCGCTGTGGGGCATCTCGCGCGTGCCTATCCTGCGCATCCGCTCGGCCACGCCGATGATCTATGCGATCTCGATGATTCCGTTGCTGGCGGTGTTCGTGCTCGGCACCGGCAAGTATGGCCGGCAGTGGCTGGACCTGAAGTTCTTCTACCTGCAGCCGGCCGAGCTGCTGAAGGTGAGCCTGCCGATGATGGTGGCCTGGTACCTGCACAGGATGCCGCTGCCACCGCGCTTCAATACCGTGCTCGTGGCCTTGGTCATCATCGGCGTACCGACCGGCCTGGTGATGCTGCAGCCGGACTTCGGCACCGGTGTGCTGATCGCCGCCAGTGGCGTGTTCGTGCTGCTGCTGGCAGGCCTGCCGTGGTGGTGGGTTGGGCTGGGCGTAGGCGGCGTGGCCGCGGTCGCGCCGGTGGCCTGGTTCTGGCTGCTGCGGCCGTACCAGAAGGACCGCATCATGATGTTCCTGGACCCGGAAATGGACGCGCTTGGCGCCGGCTGGAACATCATCCAGTCGAAGATCGCGATCGGTTCCGGGGGCTTCGATGGCAAGGGCTGGGGCGAGGGCTCGCAGTCGCACCTGAACTTCATTCCCGAGCAGACCACCGACTTCGCGTTCTCGGTGCTGAGCGAGGAATTCGGCTGGATCGGCGTGGCCACCGTGCTGGCGCTGTACCTGCTGGTGATCGGGCGTTGCCTGTGGATTGCCAGCCAATCGCGCGATTCCTATTCGCGCCTGCTTGCCGGGGCCACCGGACTGGCGTTCTTCGTCTACGTACTGGTCAACGGCGGGATGATTTCCGGCCTGCTGCCGGTGGTGGGCGTGCCGATGCCGCTGATCAGTTACGGCGGTACCTCGGCGGTGTCACTGCTGGCCGGCTTCGGCCTGGTGATGGCGGTGCGCAGCCACAACCCGGTGCACGGCGGCTACGGCTAGTCGCCGCGCTTCCTGCTCCTGATTCTTGTAGAGCCGAGCCATGCTCGGCTGCTTCTGCTGTATGAAAGGCAGTCGGGCATGGCTCGACTCTACAAATGCGGCACCGCGCTGACAGCTTCACGCAAGCACGCATTGCTACCGTGGCCGTGTGGAATGGAAACGACTGCTTGGCGGCTGCCGTGAGGCGGTGCGCACGATCGATCTGCCGTTGCTGGTTGCGTTGTTGATCCTGATGGGCGTCGGCCTGGCGGTGCTGCACAGCGTGTCCGGCCCCGTGGCCGGGCAGGCGGCGCGCTTTGCCGGTGGCCTGGTGGCGATGTGGCTGCTGTCGCGTGTTTCGCTGCTGCGCCTGCGGGCGTGGACACCAGCGTTGTATGCGTTGTCGATGCTGCCGCTGATGGCGGTCTACGTGGTCGGCACCGGCAAATACGGGCAGCGCTGGCTCAACCTCGGCGTGTTCTACCTGCAACCGTCCGAACTGCTCAAGCTCAGCCTGCCGCTGATGATGGCCTGGTACCTGCATCGCCAACCGCTGCCGCCGTCGCCACGCACGGTACTGACGGCTGCGGTGCTGATCGGCATGCCTGCAGTACTGATCCTGATGCAGCCCAACCTCGGTACCGCAACGCTGGTCACCGCCAGCGGCGTGTTCGCCTTGTTGCTGGCGGGCCTGCACTGGGGATGGGTGGCGACCGGGGCAACAGGGCTTGCGGTGGCCGCACCCCTGGCATGGTTCGGTCTGTTGCGTCAGTACCAGAAGGATCGCGTGCTGACCTTCCTCGATCCGGCGGCAGACCCGCTCGGCACCGGTTGGAACATCCTGCAGTCACGCATCGCGATCGGCTCCGGTGGCTGGGACGGGCGCGGCTGGGGGCAGGGCACCCAGGCCACGCTGGACTTCCTGCCTGAGTACACCACGGACTTCGCGTTCTCGGTGCTGGCCGAAGAGTTCGGCTGGATCGGGGTGGCCACCGTGTTTGCGCTGTACCTGTTCGTGGTCGGCCGCTGCCTGTGGATCGCGGTGCACGCCCGCGACACGCACGCAAGGTTGCTGGCCGGCAGCCTGGGCTTGGCGTTCTTCGTGTACGTACTGGTGAACGGCGGGATGATTTCCGGCCTGCTGCCGGTGGTGGGCATTCCGATGCCGTTGATCAGTTATGGCGGTACCTCGGCGGTGTCGCTGCTGGCGGGTATCGGGCTGGTGATGGCGGTGCGCGGGCACCGACCTGTGCACGGGGGATAGGGTTTCCAGCCAACGGCGCAGCCCCTCGTGGATGACCGCGCAAAGCAGTTCATGGGTGGGGCCGGGTAGATGGGCCGCGCAGGGGACGATGCAAGTACATCCATGTAAGCTCGGTCGCCGCATCCATGCGGCTCACGCCCCTGCGCAGCCCATCTACCCGGCCACGGACAGGTTCCGTGCGCGTCTCCCCCGGAGAAGAAAAAGAAGATCAAAAGCAAAGGCGGCCTGGCGGGTCGCTTCATTGCCTTGTGTAGAGCCGATCCATGCTCGGGTCACGAGCAAGCGCAGCGTCGCGATCTTTTGATCTTCTTTTTCTTCTCCGTGGGTGGCAGACCTCCGAAATCTGTCAGAGGCCGGTCGGGTTGGGTACGCGGGGGTGTCAGCCGCATGGATGCGGCTGCCAAGCCTCCAGGGACGGATTCACGGCGTCCCCCGCGTACCCAACCCGACCGGCCCACCCGCGGCTTCTCCTTTCCGCGACCACCCAGACACCACCCACGAGGGGCTGCGCCGATGGCTGGAAACTTCCTGACTCTGCGCAACGCCAGTTATGGAAGCGTTCTCACAACGCTGCACGACAGCACACCCGCTGACCAAAGTCCGCAAAAAACGTTAGCTGGTTCACACTTTTACGCCGCGTTGATCTTGATCAATGGACTTGTCGTAATCGGCCTGCACAATGGCGGCCCGTTCGGCACGGCGCGCCGTCAATCGATGCAGCGCGAGGGGGCGTCGGGCGGGAGCAGTACTGATCCAACGGGTACAGGGAGCGCGGGGAACTGTCACTGGGGAGCGGCAGCCGCGCAGGTACCGACCGGATCCGGTCGCCGGTTGCGTCTGCGGGGATGGGGACGCAACCGGCCACCTCTATCTGAATGGGGGAGCCCGATCACGACGTCTTCACATTTCCCGCTGAACGGGGGCAAATCGTTGTGATTCATGGTGTTAGGGGTTTTAATTCATCCATGACCTGCTAACCTGCGACGATGATTCGACGCACTCTGGCCTGCATGCTCACCCTCGGCCTGGTCGCCTGCGCGACCCAGCCGAAGTCCCCACCGTCTTCGCCGCAGGCCAGCAGCACGCCGCGCCAGCCGTCCGCCAAGGCCCATGGTCCGGCCGAGGCCGCGCCTGAAGCCGCTGCCGCCACCGCACCGCCGGTCGATCTCACCCCGGTGCCGTTCGAGGTTGCACGGGCCCGCTTCATTGCCGATACCGCCAAGCGCTATGGCCTGAGGCCGGAGCAGATCAGCAGCGTGCTCGACCAGGCGCAGGTGCGCCAGCCGATCATCGCCGCCATGTCGCGTCCGGCCGAACGGGTCAAACCGTGGAACGAATACCGGCCGATGTTCATCAGCAAGGCACGCATCGATGGCGGCCGCGCGTTCCTGGCCCAGCATCGTGCCGAACTGGATCGCGTGCAGCAGCGCACCGGCGTGCCGGCCGAGGTGATCGTGGCGATCATCGGCGTGGAGACCAGTTACGGGAAAAATGCCGGCAACCACCGCGTGCTCGATGCGCTGTACACGCTGGCGTTCTACTACCCGCGCAGTGGCGACCCGGCCAAGCTGGAACGCGAAGTGCGCCGCGAGCTGTTCTTCCGCGATGAGCTGGCCAAGCTGTTCGAGCTGGGCCGTGAGGAAAAGCTGGACATCACCACGCTCAAGGGCAGCTATGCCGGTGCGATGGGCATGGGCCAGTTCATGCCGTCCAGCTATCTCGATTACGCCGTGGACGGTAATGGCGATGGCCGTCGCGACCTGTTCACCAGCTACGACGATGTGTTCTCGTCCATCGCCAATTATTTCGTGAAGAAGGGCGGCTGGGTCCGTGGTGGCCAGGTGGCCGTACCGGCCACGCTGGCGCCGGGTCGCGAGGAGTTCAACCCGACCGAATGGATGCCGACCTGGTCGCTGGCCGACCTGGCCCAGCGCGGCTACCAGCCCAGCGCTGCGGTGCAGCCGGGCGCCACCGCAACGCCGATCACGCTTGAAGGCAGCACCGGCAAGCAGTACTGGCTGGGCTTCCAGAACTACTACGCGATCACCCGCTACAACCTCTCGAAGATGTACGCGATGGCCGTGTTCCAGTTGTCGCAGGCCATCGCCGGACAGGAGCTGCCCCCGGCATGAACATCAGATGGCTGGTCCCGAGCTTGATCGTCCTCGCGCTGGCGGCCTGCAGCAGTGCGCCGAAGAAGCCGGCCACGGCCGGCCACGGTGGCAAGCCCAGCGGCACGGTGGTGCAGGGTCGGGGCTCGCGCCCGGCGCATTGCCCCGAAGGCTCGCCCTATGCCGCGGCCAAGGAAGACCCGAACACGCGCGGCAACTACACCGCCGGGGGGCTGTACAAGCCAGGCGTGCGCGACAGCACCCCGGACTACATTCCCAACGTCGCCTGCATTCCCGAGCCGGAAGTGACCGCCGAAGAGCGTTCGGCCATCGGCAACAAGTCGCCGTACGTGGTGCTGGGCAAGTCGTACAAGGTGCTCGACGACACCCGCAACTATGTCGAGCGCGGTACCGCGTCGTACTACGGCGCCAAGTTCCACGGCCGCCTGACCTCCAACCGCGAGGTCTACGACATGTACCAGTTCACCGCCGCGCACAAGACGCTGCCGCTGCCCAGCTTCGCCCGTGTGACCAACCTGGACAACGGCGAGTCGGTGATCGTGCGCGTCAACGACCGTGGCCCGTTCCATGATGGCCGTGTGGTCGACCTCAGTTATGCCGCCGCAGTGCGGCTGGGCATCACCCAGCGCGGTACCGGCAATGTGGAGGTGCGCGCGTTGCAGCCGGGCGAGGGCAACCTGCTGGCGCAGAAGCCGTCGCGCCGCGAGCGCCGTGCCGCCGAAACGGCTGTCGCGGCGGCCAGTACGCGCCCGGTAACGGCTGCGCGTGCCACCGCCGACAGCGACATCGATCGCCTGGTCAAGCGCCTTCCGGCCGACGCCACGCCTGCGCGTGGCCAGCCGGCCACCACACAGGGCGTGGCCAGCGCGGTGCCGGACGTGGCGGTCAGCAGCCTGCCGCCGAGCGCACCGCCGGTGCGCAGCCCCACAATGGCGCCGGTTGCAGTCGCCAGCGCCGCGCCGCGCACGGTCGCGCCGGCCGCAGTGCGTACGGTGCCCGCCACCGCAGCAGCCCCCAGCCTGTCGCAGCAGGTGGTCGGCGCGGTGATGGTGCAGGTCGCCAGCTTCTCCAGCCGCGACAATGCCAACCGCGCGATGGGCCAGCTCAACGCGGCCGGCATTGTCGGCGCGACCATCAGCGACATCGCCGCCGGTGGCCGCACCCTGTTCCGGCTGCGCGTTCCCGCCAGCGACCATGCCAGTGCCGCGGAACTTGTCGGCCGCATCGCCGGTCTGGGCCTGGGTTCGCCGCAGATCGTCAAGGATTGACCCGCCTGGGCTGGTGCTGCCGGCCCAGGCTCGCACGGCCTTACAATGGCCGCTTCGTTCCACCCTCCATTCCTGGCCGTCCCCTGGAGCCTGCTGTCCAATGAATTTCCGTTCCGCCGCCACCGCCCTGGCCGCCACCCTGGTGGTGGGCCTGGCTTCCGCCCAGACGCCGCTGCCGACCCCGGCCACGCCTGCGCCTGCCGCCGCCGCCCCGGCCACCGTTGCCACCCCCCCGGCGCCGGTGCCGAGCGTATCCAAGGCCTGGGTGCTGATGGACTACGCCACCGGCCAGGTGCTGGCTGGCGAAAACATCCACGAGCAGCTGGCCCCGGCCAGCATCACCAAGGTGATGACGTCCTACGTGGTTGCCGCCGAGGTCAAGAACGGCAAGGTCCGTGCGGATGACCAGGTGATGATGAGCGAGCGCGCCTGGCGCGAAGGCGGCGCCGGCACCGATGGCAGCTACAGCGGCTTCCCGGTCAACCAGACCGCACGCCTGGAAGACATGGAAAAGGGCATGGCGATCCAGTCCGGCAATGACGCCGCGATCGCCCTGGCCGAGCATGTGGCCGGCAGCGAAGAAGCCTTCGCGTCGCTGATGAACAGCTACGCCGCCAAGATCGGCATGAAGAACTCGCACTTCGTCAACGCCCACGGCCTGACCGCCGAAGGCCACCACAGCACCGCCTATGACCTGGCACTGCTGGGCCGCGCGATGGTGCGTGATTACCCGGAAACCTACGCGTACAACAAGATCAAGGAATTCCAGGTCGGCAACATCAAGCAGCCGAACCGCAACCTGCTGCTGTGGCGAGATGGCAGCGTCGACGGCATCAAGACCGGCCACACCTCCGAAGCCGGTTACTGCCTGATGAGTTCGGCGCAGCGCGGCGACCAGCGCCTGATCGCCGTGGTATTGGGTGGTGCGTCGGAAAAGCAGCGCGCTGATGACAGCCTGGCCCTGCTGAACTGGGGTTTCCGCTTCTTCGAGACCCACCGCCTGTACGAGCCGGGCAAGCCCGTGGCCGAGCACAAGGTCTGGAAGGGCACCGCCGACAAGGTGCAGCTGGGCGTGGCGCAGCCGATGCTGGTCAGCGTGCCGCGCGGCCGCTACAACGACCTGAAGCCGAGCATCGACGTGCCCAAGACCCTGGAGGCACCGTTCACTGCCGGTCAGCAGATCGGCACCGTGAAGGTCACGCTGGACGGCAAGGTCGTCGCCGAAGCGCCGCTGGTCGCTGTGGCTGCCGTCGAACAGGCCGGCTTCTTCAAGCGCCTGTGGGACAGCTTCTGGATGTGGTGGGAATCGGAATGATCCACGCCCCGGCGTGGTGAATGAAAAGGCCGGCGTATGCCGGCCTTTTCGTTTCGGGATGTCGGATGCGGATAGGGGGAGTGCCGGGCGCTGGCCGGCTCCCCATGAATCCATCCGGAACTGCGAGAGCCGGCCAGCGGCCGGCACTACCGGCAGCGCCTCACTTGCAGCGAGCGATGCAGTAACCGGTGTGCCGACCAACGGTCGGCACCTACCCGCTTCACCCTCAGCCCCTCGCCTACAGCGAGCGGCTGATGGTGAAGCTGCCGAACACCGGCGATTGGCGCTGGCCGTTGAATTCGCGCGTGCTGTGGTAGCGCGCGGCAGCGAACTTCCAGCGGCCGTACATCACCGCCACGCCGTACCCGCCGTAGGCCACCACATGGCGCTTGTCCACGCTGTGGCTGTTGCGGAAGGTGTTGCCATCCAGCGTGATGTCGCGGATCACCCAGGCAGCGTCGGAGGTCGCGAACAGGTGCCAGGACCACCCGCTTGGGCGGCCGCCGCGGGTCGGCGCCGTGTTCTCACCTGCCGGGCGCAACGGCGTGCTGCCGAAGTCATCCGGCAGCTTCCAGCCGAAGCGCACTTCACCGCCCAAATTGGCCTTGGTTTCCAGGTTGCCGATCGACCCGCCGTAGTGGCTGATCGCGTCCCAACCCCAACCGTCGGCATTGACGCTGGCATCGCCCGGCCAGCGGCGCATGCGCTCATGGGTCAGCATGAACAGTGGTTCGTTGTGCAGCTGGTTGTCCCAACCCTTGAATTTCTCGTCGCCCAACACTTCATGCACGGCATTCTGCACCTGCTTGCCCTGCGCCCACGGGCCGACCACGCCCAGTGTCAGCTGGGTGGTCTGCAGGCGGTCGCCGCTGCGCGCATTGAAACCGAAGTTTGCGATCAGCACGCCGGCGTAAGGGCGGTCGTCCTCGATCAGGTCCCTGCGGCTGAAATCGGTTGGGGTGAAAATCCCCTGGCCGATGCTGAAGATCATGTTCTGCTGTTCGAACCTGCCCGGATGCAGCCCTTCCAGGTACCGGTTCACCCAGCGCGCCATGCGCGGCAGGCAGGGGTCGTCGGTGTAATCGACCAGATTGGGGGAGACCAGGGTCAACAGCGCACCGTTGGTATAGCCCTGATCCTGGTGGCGGCCGCCGAACAGGTCGTTGTCGACGCGGAAATTGACCTGCGGCGGATGGTCGCGCATCGCGTCCGGGCCACATTGTTCGGCCGCCTGGGCGGCAAGCGGGAGGGCAGCAGCCAGCAGGCCGTACAGGCCGAGGGCCGCAAGGCGGCGGTGGGAAGGGGGACTCATTGGGAGGGCTTTGTTCTGTCTGTCGTTGTATGCCGCGACACGGTACTCGCGGGGACGTGACGGAACGAGCGCGTTCGAATCACTTGTCTGTTCCGAAAACGACATTGTCTCGTGAGGACAATCCTGAACCCTCCTGTAGCGGGCTTCGGGGCAATGACCAATGCTGAACGTCTGTTCAGCTGCAACGCAGCGACTCACCGGTGCGCCGTTTGGCGTTGATGAATACTCTTGGGTTTGTTGCCCTGCGGCCCGATAATGGCTCCATGGAAATCAAGTCCGACAACCCCGACCACGGCTTCCAGTTCCCCGGCCAGTTCGAGCTCAGCGCCATGGGCCCGGCCAACCGCGGCCTGGAACATGAGCTCCCCCGCCTGCTGCTGGCTGCCGGCATCGATGTGGTCAACGAACGCATCAGCTGGAAGCACTCCTCCAACGGCAAGTACGTCTCCGTCCGCATCGTGTTCAAGGCCGAAAGCCGCGAGCAGTACGACCTGGCGCACCAGGCGCTGCGCGACCACCCGGAAGTGAAGTGGACGCTGTAGCCGACAGCTGCCCGGCCGAAGCCGCCCCGGAACACCGCGCGCCGCGTCCGGCGGTGGTCCGTGACCTCGGCCGCCAGGCCTACGAGCCGGTATGGCGCGCCATGCAGCGCTTCACCGACCAGCGCAGCGACAACGATGCCGACGAGCTGTGGGTGGTCGAGCACGACCCGGTGTTCACCCTGGGCCAGGCCGGCAAGGACGAGCACGTGCTGGCACCGGGTGAGATCCCGGTGCTGCACGTGGACCGAGGTGGCCAGGTGACCTACCACGGTCCCGGCCAGATCGTGGTCTATCCGCTGCTGCGCCTGCCGCGGCTGGGGATCGGGGTCCGCGACTACGTGTGCCGCATCGAGCAGGCCCTCATCGATACGCTGGCCGAGTGGAACATCGGTGCCGAACGCCGCGAGGGCGCCCCGGGCGTCTACGTCGGTGGTGCCAAGATCGCTGCGCTCGGCATCCGTGTGCGGCGCGGCTGCACCTTCCATGGGCTGGCCTTCAACGTGGCCATGGACCTGGAACCCTTCCACCGCATCAATCCCTGTGGCTATCAGGGGTTGCAGGTGACCTCGGTAGTAGACTTGGGCGGGCCCTCCGGCATGGAGGCCGTCAAGCCGGTACTGCTGGAGCACCTGGCCCGCCAGTTCGGCCTGCTGCTCCAGCCCACGCACGAACTGCCCGATCTTTCTGCGGCCGCCTGACCGCTCCCGGAACTGCCATGACTGAAACCACCGCCCGTTCCATTCCCCTGCAGATCGTGCAGGGCGACTCCCCATCCGCCGCGCCGTTGCAGGCCGGGGTCAAGCAGCTGGGCGGTGACAAGATCAACCGCTCGCCGGTGCAGTTCGCCGACGCGCCGGTGCTGCGCAAGCCGTCATGGATCCGCGTGCGCATTCCCTCGGGAAATGCCGTGCAGAACCTGAAGGCCAAGCTGCGCGAAAACCGCCTGGTGACCGTATGCGAGGAAGCCAGCTGCCCGAACATCCACGAATGCTTCGGCCATGGCACCGCCACCTTCATGATCCTCGGCGAGGTCTGCACCCGCCGCTGCTCGTTCTGCGACGTGGCCCATGGCCGCCCGAAGCCGCCGGATGCCAACGAACCGGCCAGCCTCGGCCAGACCGTGGCCGACATGGGCCTGAAGTACGTGGTGGTGACCAGCGTCGACCGCGATGACCTGCGTGACGGCGGTGCCCAGCACTTCGTCGACTGCATCACCGCCATCCGCGAAAAGTCGCCGGGTACCCGCATCGAAGTGCTGACGCCGGACTTCCGTGGCAAGGGCCGCATGGAGCGCGCGCTGGAGATCCTGGCGCAGAACCCGCCGGATGTGTTCAACCACAACATCGAAACCGTACCGGACCTGTACCGCAATGTGCGCCCGGGTGCGGACTACCAGTGGTCGCTGAACCTGCTGAAGAACTTCAAGGCGCAGCACCCGGGCGTGCCGACCAAGAGCGGCATCATGCTGGGTCTGGGCGAAGACTTCGAACAGATCAAGGCCACCATGCGCGACCTGCGCGCGCACGATGTGGACATGATCACCATCGGCCAGTACCTGCAGCCGACCGCGCATCACCACCCGGTACTGAAGTACTGGACTCCCGAGGACTACAAGGCGCTGGAGGACTACGGCTACGAGCTGGGATTCAGCCACGTGGCCTCCGGCCCGATGGTGCGCTCGTCGTACCACGCCGACGTCCAGGCCAAGGGCGCCGGCATTTCCTGACACCCTGCCGGTGGGTGGGAGCTACTTCTCCTGTGGGTGCGGACCCTTGGTCCGCACACCTCTGCCTGCCGTAGAGCCGAGCCCATGCTCGGCTGCTTGCTGCCGGCCAGCCGAGCATTGGCTCGGCTCTACATGCATTCACAATTTGCTACACCGGCCCGGCTAGGCTGGTTTTCCACCGAGCGCGGCCGGGTGACAAACCCGGCAACTTTCGGCACTGTCGTGGTGTCTTAACACCCCGCAGTCTCCCCCTTGGCAAGGCGCCTTCGAGCACGTCAATGAAATTCAAAGCCCCCGCATTCCTGATGGCCCTGGCGCTGGTGGCGCCGCTGGCGCTGGCGGCCAAGGCCGACTCGCCGGCATTGCCCGCTGCGGTAACCGCCGATCAGGTGACCACCTCCAAGCTGGTGTACGGCCTGCTGTCCGACAGCCGTTATGCCTACCGCCCGCGCGCGCTGGACGAGGCCACGTCCAAGGACGTGTTCAAGCGCTACCTGGAGACGCTTGACGGCGGCAAGCAGTACTTCACCCAGGCCGACGTGGCGCGCTTTGCGCCGTTCGAAGCCAACATTTCCTCGGCCATTCGCGGCGGCGAGCTGGAGCCGGCATTCCAGGTCTTTGCGGTCTACAAGCAGCGCGTCGGCGAGCGCGTGGCCTACGCGCGCAAGCTGCTCAAGCAGGAACCGGACTTCACCACCGACGAGCGCTTCGAGTACGACCGCAAGAAGGTGCCGTGGGCCGCCAGCAGCGCCGAGCTGGATGAGCTGTGGCGCAAGTCGGTGAAGAATGACTGGCTGCGCCTTAAGCTGGCCGGCAAGAAGCCCGATGACATCCGCAAGACGCTGGACAAGCGCTATGCCACGCTTGAAAAGTCGGTCAACGAGCTGAAGGGCGAGGATGTCTTCCAGTTCTTCATGAACGCCTACACCAGCGCTGTCGATCCGCACACCGACTACTTCACCCCGCGCACCGCCGAGAACTTCAACCAGGCGATGTCGCTTTCGCTGGAAGGCATCGGTGCGCAGCTGCAGCGGCAGGACGACATGGTGGTGATCCGCGAGATCATCGCCGGTGGCCCGGCTGCAGTGGATGGCACGCTGAAGCCGGGTGACCGCATCGTCGGCGTCGGCCAGGGCAAGTCCGGCCTGGTCGAGGACGTGATCGGCTGGCGCATCGACGACGTCGTGGCCAAGATCCGCGGTGCCAAGGATACCCAGGTGAAGCTGGAATTCATTCCGGCCGCCGAGGGTGCCGACGGCAAGCACCACACCCTGGTGCTGACCCGCCAGAAGGTGCGCCTGGCCGAACAGGCCGCGAAGGGAGAGACCATGACCATCCCGGCCGCCAATGGCGAGCCGGCACGCAGGATCGGCGTGATCAAGCTGCCGACCTTCTACCAGGACTTCGAAGGCCGTCGCCGCAATGCGGCCGACTACGCCTCGGCCACCCGCGACGTGGCCAAGCTGCTGGCCGGCTTCAAGAACGACAAGCTGGACGGCGTGGTGCTGGACCTGCGCAACAACGGCGGCGGTTCGCTGGATGAAGCCATCGAACTGACCGGCCTGTTCATCGAGCAGGGCCCGGTGGTGCAGGTGCGCGAGTCTGGTGGCCGCGTCACCGTCAACAGCGACCGCAACCAGGGCGTGGCGTGGGATGGCCCGCTGGCGGTGCTGATCAACCGCGGTTCGGCCTCGGCCTCGGAAATTTTTGCTGGTGCCATCCAGGACTACGGTCGTGGCCTGGTGATCGGTGAAACCAGCTTCGGCAAGGGCACCGTTCAGAACATCGTCGACCTCGACCGTTGGCCGAGCGGCGAGACCCAGCGCTTTGGCCAGGTCAAGCTGACCATCGCCCAGTTCTTCCGCATCAGCGGCAGCAGCACCCAGCACAAGGGCGTGGTGCCCGACCTGGCCTTCCCGGCCAGTGTCGACGCCACCGAGTTCGGCGAGAGCACCTACGACAACGCCCTGCCGTGGACCCGCATCGCCGCCGTGCCGCACACCCAGTACGGCAACTTCGCGCCGCTGCTGCCGAAGCTGGAAACCCGCCACGACGCACGCATCGCCACCGACAAGGAGTTCCAGTGGTGGAACGAGGACGTGGAACAGTTCCGCACCGAGGCGGCCAAGAAGTACATCTCGCTCAACGAGGCCACGCGCCGCGCCGAGCGTGAGCGCCAGGATGCCCAGCGCAAGGAACGCCAGCTGCAGCGCAAGGAGCTGGGCCTGGCCCTGGACCCGCTGGCGGATGACAGCAGCGATGACGGCCTGACGGGCAACGAGCGCGACATCGTCAAGGACGCCGCGCGCGAGAAGGCGGCCGAGAAGCGCCCGGACCCGCTGCTGCGCGAGTCGGCGTCCATCCTGGCCGATGCGGTGAACCTGCTGGCCAACGACCGCCCGCTGTCGGCACAGGTGCTGCCGCAGTCGACCGGCGCCGGTCGCTGGGCGGACTGAGCCGGACACGGTATGTGATACCCGAGGGCCGGCATTGCCGGCCTTCTGCTTTTTTCGTGCATGAACCGGCTGCAAACGGGGCCGCCTGACGCGGGTGCTTTCGACCTGCCGCACACAGCTGGGGGGCTACCCTTGCCGGTACCGTCCTCGCAGGAGCACCCATGCGGTCCTCCCTCGTTTCCAGTGCTGTTGTGGCGCTTGGCAGCGCCCTGATCCTGTCGGCCTGTGGTGGCCGTGCCGCAGACAGCACGCTGCTGCGCGAATCCTTCGATTCCGGCGACACGTTCTCGCGTACCGTCGATGGCCGCCCCGGCGATGCCTGTGAAGCGGCGCGGCGCACCCTGCTCAGCCAGGGGTACGCCATCGCCCGTGCCGATGACGCACAGGTGGAAGGCAACAAGAACTTCCAGCCGCGCGAAGACGACCATGAGCAGCTGGTGCTGCGCATCTCCTGTGCGCCCCGGGGCGATCAGGCGTTGGTGTTCGTAAGCGCCGTGCAGGACCGTTATGCGTTGAAGAAGAGCCCGACGTCCGCCAGTGTCGGCGTCGGTGCACTGGGCTCGGTATCACTGCCGTTCGGCAGCAATGACGATTCGCTGGTGAAAGTGGCGAGCAGCACGGTTACCGACGCCGATTTCTATCGCCGTTTCTTCCAGCGCCTGCAGCAGTACCTGCCACAGGCTGCGGGCACGCCACCGCCGCCACCACCCGCAGCAGTTCCTGAGCCCGCGCCGGTCCGCACGGACCAAGGGTGAACGTGCACGGCTGGCTGATGGGCGCGGCCCTGTTGCTCGCGCCTGTGATGGGCGTGGCGGCCACAGCCGGCGACTGCGCCCAGGGGCTGCTGCTGCGGCTGGGCTGGCGCTTCGACGAGGCCGCGCTGAAGGAGCCGCAGGTGCATGGTGGCGCGGTGTGCACCCGTGCGTCGCTGGCCGAGGCGCAGGCAGCAGGCGATCTGCACGTGCGCTGGCCGGCGCACATGTCCGCTGCTGCACGCCAAGCGCTGCTGCAGCAGTTGCTGGACGATCCGGCCACGATCTGCGCCTATGCGTTCCAGCTGGGGGCGGCCACGCAACGCGCCGCCTCGGCATTGCAGGCCAACACCCGCTTCCGCTTCTTCGGCCTGCAGATGGGCTGGATCGGTTTCGGCCTGCAGGGCCCGCGCGCTCAAGGCTGGCAGCGTACGCACAGTCTTGGCCGCGGTTTCGTTCCCAGCGCGGGCAACAGCAAGGCGCTGCAGGCGTTCTACAACGGTGCCGTGCGTGCCGAATGCGGTGTCGGCCGCCAGGTCGCGCAGCTGGCCACCCAGCGCGAGCTGTATGGCGATGCTGCCTTCGATACCGAGTTCTCTGCGGATGAGCTGTCGATCGGCACCTTTCTCGCCCTGCATGGGACCGACAGCATCCTGCTTGGCGCGCATGCCGGCGATTTCTTCGCCGATGGCAAGGCAGTGCGTACCTCGGCGATGGGGCGCCAGGCGTTCGTCGGTGTGCCTGGTTTCATCGAGCATGCATACGACAAGGGCACGCTGGACGACCTGAGCAACCAGGCCGAGAACTTCGTGGTGGTCGAGGTGGGCGAGGACGCTGCGCGGGCGCTGGCCACGCATGGCGGCCTGGCCTGGTACGACCAGCGCAACGTCGAACTATGGAAACTCGCGCAGGACATCCCGCGCACCGGCCAGCGCTACTTCGAACGCCTGCTGTTCGAGCGCGACCCTGAGGTGCGCGCGGCGCTTGCGCCGCGCTACCACGCCACGCTGGCACGCATGGACCGCCTGCTGGACGATCCGTTCTACCAGCAGTTCGTGATCTATGTGCATCCGCGCGGTATACGTCCCATCGGCTACCACATCGCCCGCCTGCTTGACCGCAACCCGCGAACCCCCTTTTCGATCGACCTGGCGGTGCACAATCTGCATACCACGCTCTACCGGCGTTGGCGCGAGGCGCAGCTGCGCCACTGCGCGGCTACCGGCAGGCCAGGCAGCCTGACCCTAGACCCCAACTGAAGGTGAAACAATGGATATTGCAATGATCGGCCTCGGCCGCATGGGCGCCAACATGGCCCAGCGCCTGCATCGCGGCGGCCACCGCGTGGTCGGCTACGACCCGGGCGAAGGCGCCCGCCAGCGCGCCGCCGAGGCCGGCCTGGAGGTGGTTGATTCGCTGGCCGCCGCGGTGGCCGCGCTGCCGGTGCCGCGCGTGGTGTGGCTGATGGTGCCGGCCGGCGAAACCGTCGACCAGACGCTGGGCCAGCTGACCCCGCACCTGGCCGAGGGTGACATCGTCATCGATGGCGGCAACTCCAACTACCAGGACTCGATCCGCCGCGCCAAGGCGCTGGCCGAGGACGGCCTGGGCTACGTCGACTGCGGCACCAGCGGAGGCGTGTGGGGCCTGCAGGAGGGCTACAGCCTGATGGTCGGTGGCGAAGCGCCGGTGGTGGAGCAGATCGCGCCGCTGCTGCGTACGCTGGCACCGGCCGAGGACCGCGGCTGGGCGCGTGTCGGCCCATCCGGCGCTGGCCACTTCACCAAAATGGTGCACAACGGTATCGAGTACGGAATGATGCAGGCTTACGCCGAAGGCTTCGCGCTGATGGAGCGCAAGCAGGAGATGGAGCTGGACCTTGCCCAGGTGGCCGAAGTCTGGCGGCACGGCAGCGTGGTGCGTTCGTGGCTGCTGGACCTGAGTACCGAAGCACTCAAGCGCAATCCGTCGCTGGATGGCATCGCGCCGTATGTGGAGGATTCCGGTGAAGGCCGCTGGACCGTCGCCGAAGCCATCGCGCTGGACGTGCCGGCCCCGGTGATCACCTTGTCGCTGCTGGAACGCCTGCGTTCGCGCGAATCCAACTCGTTCACCGACCGCCTGCTGTCGGCGATGCGCAACGAGTTCGGTGGGCACGCCATCAAGAAGTCGTAAGCAATCGGGGTCGGACCCCTTTCCGCAGGAAAGGGCGCTGACCCCCATGGCGCCAGGGGCAGTCGAGCATGGCTCGACTCTGCAAAAGCATTTTCCGATTGTTTGCACGTCATCCACGCATGGCGTGGATCTACTGGCAGATCGCGGGAAAGTGCCGAAGGCCAGGTGGGGGCGGTTGCGGGGGTGTCTGCGGCATGGATGGCGCGGCCAAGCCTCCAGGGACGGATTTACGGCGTCCCCCGCAACCCGACCCACCCCGCCATCCCACGGATAGCCGGCTTTTGCTGTTGAGGTTGCCGGCCAGCGGCCGGCACTACCGCTTCTGCGGGTGCAGGGCGCAGCCCTGCCGATCACCCCAACGCGATTCGCCGCCCTTCGCGCGCACTGTCCATGCCCGCCTGCAGCAACTGCATCAACTGCAGTGCCTGCACCGGGCTGACCGTAGCTTCGCCGTCGCCGTGCATCGCCGCGGCGAACTGCGCATACAGCCGCCGGTAGTCGCCAGGCAGGTTGTCCACCGTCGTGCGCTGCACGTTGTCTTCGGCATCGCAGCGCACCAGCTCACCATGCCGCGGATCGATACCCCAGCCTGGCGCACCGGGTGCCACACCGCGGCGCAGCTGCGCCTCCTGCACGTCCAGGCCGTGCTTGATCCAGCTTGCCTTGCTGCCATGCACGCTGAAGTGCGGGGTCTGTGCCGCGACCAATGAACCGGAATGGAGGATCGCGCGATGCCGCGGGTAGTGCAGCACGGCGTGGAAGTAATCGATGCCGCTGCCGCCTTGGCGCAGCACGGCAAGATCCGCATCGATCGCCTCGGGCCAGCCGAACAGCACCAGCATCTGGTCCAGCAGATGCGGACCCAGGTCGTACCACAGGCCACTACCGGGCCCGTCCTGCTCGCGCCAGCGATCGCGCACCTGCGGCCGGTAACGGTCGAAATGCGCATGGCACTCGGCCACGTCGCCGAGTGCGCCTTCGGCCAGCAGCGCCTGCAGGGTGAGGAAATCCGCATCGAAGCGCCGGTTCTGGAACACGGTGGCGATGCGGCCGGCGCTGCGTGCCGCAGCCAGTACCGCTTCGGCTTCAGCGACATCCAGCGCAAACGGCTTGTCGACCAGCACGTGCTTGCCCGCGGCCAGCGCCGCGATTGCAAGCGGCGCGTGCTGCGCGTTCGGTGTGGCAATCACCACTGCGTCCACGGCCGGATCGTCGAACACGTCCTGCGGCATCGCACGCACGTGCACGTCGCTGAACGCGCGCAGCAATGTGTCGCGCTGCGAACTGACGATGCTGTGCAGCGCCAGCCCGGGTGTGTGCTGGATCAGCGGCGCATGGAAGACGCGGCCGGCGAGGCCGTAGCCGATCAGGGCCAGTTGCAGGTCGGGGCGCATGGCAGAGCTCCGGCTGTGGGAAGGGCAGGGTATACGACGGGTGGTGGCAGGCCAAACTGAACCGTTGCCCCAGGAAACGGTCCGATTCACGGCGGCATGACCGCAGCGCCACGCCTGCTCTACGGCGGCTTGTCCAGACTGGCAGCACATCCCGAAGGAGTACGACACGATGAGCAATACCTCCCGCACACTGATTGCTTCTGCCTTGACGCTGGGCCTGGCGCTGTCCTCCTCGGCTGCATTTGCAAAGGATCCCGCTGCCAAGAGCCCGCCGACCAGCAGCCATCCGGCCACGCATGCTGATCGCCATGACTCCAATGAGCCTGTGACCGATACCTGGATCACCACCAAGGTGAAGGCCGACCTGCTGGCCAGCAGCAACGTTCCGGGCACGGAGATCAAGGTGGAAACCGTGAACGGCGTTGTCAGCCTGAGCGGCGCGGTGGCCTCCCAGGCCGAGAAGGACAAGGCGGTTGCCACTGCCAAGGGCATCAAGGGCGTGACCCGCGTCGATGCCGCTGCACTGAAGGTCAGCACTGCTGCCAAGCGCTGACCTGGCGGAGTGGGCGCCCCGGTATGGGGCGCCCACTCCCGCGTGAAGCCGAGCCGTGCTCGGCTGCCGTTGGGTTCCAGCCGACCGTGGGCTCGGCCGTACAGCGCCGAAGTACCAGCCGTTCAGCCAGCGGCGCTGGAAACTCCAGAGTTTTGACCCGCCTGCGCTATATTGCCGGTTCCGCCGCACTGGGGCCGGGTACGGCCCATGCTTTGCGGCCGTGTTGATGAGGAACTATGGCGCTGGTTTTCAGTGATGACATCTGGGACCGCTGGCGGATGCCCGCCCTGGCGCTGGCCGCCGCAGCGATCATCGTGGTGCCGTGGTTGACACTGCGCCACCTGCAGCAGGACAGCGAAGATGCGATGGCCTGGGTCAATCATACCCAGGCTGTCGGCGTGGCCTTGCAGCAGCTGCAGGCCGATGTACGCGATGTCGAATCGGCCGCGCTGACCCTGTCCAAGGGCGTGGACGCGCCTGGCCTGCGCGAGCGCATGGCCAAAGCCAATGAACTTCCCGGTCGCCTGGCTGAACTGGGCCGGATGACCCGCGACAATCCTGAGCAGCTGATCCGCATCGGCCGCATCGAGTCGATGCTGGAAGGGCGCATGGCGCTTGCCCGCGAACTGGCAAAGTCAGAGCCCAACAGTGACCAGCGCGAGCTGGTGCAGGACCTGAGCACGCGTTATCCGATCCGCGGGCTGGTGGAGGAACTGCAGGCCAGCGAGCAGAAGCTGCTGGCACAGCGCGCCGAGCAGGCCGCCCGCCAGCGCAAGCAGACCGAGTTGGTGTCGTGGAGTTCGCTGGTGGTCCAGCTGGCGTTGCTCGGCCTGGTGCTGTGGCTGCTGCAGCGGCAGATCGGCCGCCGCCTGCACGCCGAGCGGCAGTCATTGCGTTCGGCCGCGCGAGCAGCGTCGGTGCTGCAGACGGTGCGCGAGCCGATCGTGCTGCTCGACCGCGATCTGCGCGTGCAGCTGCACAATCCTGCTTTCGCCGAGCTGTATGGTCTGCAGGATGAGCGCGCCGAGGGCCTGGTGCTGGATAACGTCGGCAACGGTGCGTGGCAAGACCCGGTGATGCGCCAGCGACTGTCCGATGTGCTGCTGCGCGGCCGGGAACTCTGGGACTTCGAGCATGAACAGCGCACCGCCGATGGCTTGGTGCGCTACATGCTGCTCAACGCGCGGCGCATGCCGCTGCCGGACACCGATGACGAAGTGGTGTTGCTCACGGTCAGCGACGTCACCGTGCAGCGTGCGGTGCAGCTGCGTGTGGAGGAACTGAACCGCCAGCTGGAAGGCAAGGTTGCACAGGTGTCCGAGGTCAACAGGGAACTGGAAGCCTTCAGTTACTCGGTCTCGCACGATCTGCGGGCGCCGCTGCGCCACGTGGCTGGATTCTCCGACAAGCTGTCGCGCCATCTCGGCGATGCGGCCGATGACAAGAGCCGCCATTACCTGGAAGTGATCTCCAGTTCGGCGCGGCGCATGGCCGCGCTGATCGACGACCTGCTGGTCTATTCGCGGCTGGGCCGTGCGGCAATGCGGCACCAGGCGGTGGACATGCAGTCGCTGGTGGCCGATACCCGCGCCATGCTCGATTCCAATCTGCAGGCCGAGGCTGAGGCCAGCGGCCACGTGCACCAGGTGGAGTGGAACATCGCGCCGCTGCCGATCGTGGTGGGTGACGAGAACATGATCCGCCAGGTCTGGCTGAACCTGCTTGGCAACGCTGTGAAGTACTCGGGCAACCGCGAACCGGCGAAGATCCGCGTGGATTACCAGCCCCAGCCCGACGGCGGCCATCAGTTCACGGTCAGCGACAATGGTGCAGGCTTTGACATGGCCTATGCCGGAAAGCTGTTCGGTGTGTTCCAGCGCCTGCACAAGGCCAGCGACTACCCCGGAACCGGTATCGGCCTGGCCAGCGTCCGTCGCGTGCTCACCCGCCATGGCGGCCGTATCTGGGCCGAGGCCGAACCGGACGTCGGCGCCACCTTCCACTTCTACCTGCCCCCCGCGACCGACGCGGACAAACAAGGTCCCTCTGCATGACGACTCTGCGCACCATTCTTCTCGCCGAAGACAGCCCGGCCGATGCCGAAATGGCGATCGACGCCCTGGAAGAGGCGCGTCTGGCCAATCCCATCGTGCACGTCGAGGATGGCGTGGAAGTGATGGACTACCTGCTGCGCCGCGGCGCCTTCGCCAACCGCGAGGAAGGCCTGCCGGCGGTGCTGCTGCTGGACATCAAGATGCCGCGCATGGACGGCCTGGAAGTGCTGCGGCAGATCCGCGAGCACGAAGAACTCAAGCGCCTGCCGGTGGTGATCCTGTCGTCCTCGCGCGAGGAAAGTGATTTGGCCCGCAGCTGGGACATGGGGGTCAATGCCTACGTGGTCAAGCCGGTGGACGTGGACCAGTTCTTCGGTGCGGTGCAGACCCTGGGCAAGTTCTGGGCGTTGATCAACCAGGCACCGGAACTCGAGTGAGCCCATGCCCCTGACCGGTCCTGCCCTGGGGGCGCTGCGCATCCTGCTGGTGGAGGACTCACCGGAAGATGCCGAGCTGATGTCCGAACAGATGCTCGATGCGGGCCTGGACGCTCGTTTCGAGCGCGTCGAGAGCGAGGCGGAGCTGCGCCAGGCACTGGCCGCGTTCCAGCCGGACATCGTGCTGTCCGACCTGAGCATGCCGGGGTTTTCCGGTGATGATGCGCTGCGCATCGTGCGCGAGACGGCGCCGGAAGTCCCTTTCATCTTCGTCTCCGGCACCATGGGTGAGGAGAACGCGGTGGCGGCGCTGCAGAAAGGCGCCAACGATTACATCATCAAGCACCAGCCGGCGCGCCTGCCGTCGGCGGTGGCGCGTGCGATCCGCGATGCCCGCAGCGCCGTAGAGCGCGCACGGGTGGAGACCGAACTGATGCGCGCGCAGCGCCTGGAAAGCCTGTCGCTGCTCGCCGCCGGCCTCAGCCATGACCTGCGCAACATCCTGCAGCCGCTGCTGATCATGCCGGACCTGTTGAAGGCGCGTACCGACGATCCGCAGTTGCACCACCTGGCCGACGTCATCGCCGAGTGTGGCCGCCGCGGCCACGAGATGGCCGAATCGATGCTGTCGTTCGTGCGCGGTTCGCGCAAGCCGAGCGAGCGTATCGAGATCAAGGGCCTGTTCGATGCGGTGGCCCTGCTGTTGCGCAGCAACGTGCCCGATGCCGTGCGCCTGGAACTGCAGGTGCAGGACGAAGGCCTGGTAGTGGATGCCAACTACACCGAACTGCAGCAGGTCATGCTGAACTTGGCACTCAATGCGATCCAGGCGATGCCCAACGGCGGCCGACTGAGCCTGACCGCCAGCCATGCCGGCCAGCGCGATGGCGTGGACTGGATGCGTATCTGCGTTGCCGATGAAGGCATTGGCATGGATGCGGACACGCTGTCGCACCTGTTCAATCCATTCTTCACCACCAAGGCAGATGGCACTGGCCTGGGCCTGATCTCCTGCAAGCGCATTGTTGAGGGCGCTGGTGGCAGCATCCATGTCAGCAGCCAGCCGGGACAGGGCACCTGCTTCGAACTGCGCCTGCCGATGCACGAGATCATCGACGGCAGCGAGCCGATCGAACAGCTGGTGGCCTTGGGCAGCGGCCAGTCGATCCTGGTGGTCGATGGGGAAGCCACGCGCCTGTCGCTGCTCGGTAACGCGCTGTCCAGCCAGGGCTACCAGCTGCAGTTGGCCTCCGATGGCCCGGCGGCGCTGCGCTGGATGCAGCAGGAGGCAATGCCGGCGCTGGTGATTGCCGATGCCGGCTCCAAGCTGCTGCCGGCCAGCCAGCTGCTGGGCGAGATGGCTGCGCTCGGTTACCGCGGCCCGGCGCTGGTGCTGGAAGACCCTGCGGTGCCGGTCTCGGCCGACGCCTTCCCGGCCGGAGTGGAGGTGCATGTACTGCACAAGCCGCTGCAGATGCAGCAGGTCTTCCGCGCCGTGGCAGAAGCGCTGGGCTGATGCCCCGGTAGCGCCGGCCGCTGGCCGGCATCCCTGTGTGCTGGTATCAACGCGGTCGCCGGCCAGCGGCCGGCACTACCGTTCGTCGGTTTCCCAGGGGAACCGCGGCAGGGCGTCCACCGCCTGTTCCAGGCGCCGTGACCAGTTCTGGTGGATATCGGCATACAGCGCTGAATCCGCGCCCAGCCGCAGTTGCCGGCCGATACGCAGTTCACCGTCGCGCAGCAGCGCCAGGTCGATCGGCAGGCCCACCGACAGGTTGGACCGGATGGTGGAGTCCAGCGAGACGATGGCCGTGCGCGCGGCGTCCTCCAGCCGCATGGTCGGGCTGAGGATGCGATCCAGGATCGGCTTGCCGTACTTGGATTCACCGATCTGCAGGTAGGGCGTCTCCGGCGAGGCGGCAATGGCGTTGCCGAGCGGGTAGATCATGTACAGCCCGGGCCGCTCGCCGGCGATCTGGCCGCCGAAGATCAGCGTGGCCTGGGTGTTGACCCCGTCATGGCCGTGTTCGCTGTGGCTGCTGTGCACCTGGCTGTCCACCAGCAGCTGACCCACATACGCGGCGGCTTCGAACAGGTGGGTCATGTCGCGCAGGTTGGGCACGCGCCGCTCTGCGGCGTCGCGGCCCAGGCGCGACACCAGCAGCTGGGTGGTGGCCAGGTTGCCAGCCGCCATCAGCACGTAGGCTGCCTGGCCGGGATATTCGAACACGTGCAGCTTGCGATGCACGCGCACATCGTCCAGCGAGGCATTGGTCCGGGTGTCGGCAGCGAAGACCAGGCCCTCGTCCACCTCGATTCCAACGCAATAGGTCATGTCGGTGCCCTATCATGTGCGTCCCGGATTGTAGGCAGGCCGCCGTGACGACGGCATGTCCACGCCCCCCAAGTGCCGTCACCTGAACCGCATGACCACCGTGCTCCTGAGCCTGGGCAGCAACGTCCAGCCCCGCCGCTACCTCCACGCCGCGGTGACGGCCCTGCGCGAGCGTTTCGGCGCGCTGCGGGTGTCGCCGGCCTACCGTACTGCCGCGGTCGGCTTCGACGGCCCGGCCTTCCTCAACAACGCCGTGGCGATCGACACCGACCTGCCGCTGCAGGAACTGGACGACTGGCTGCACGCGCTGGAAGACGCGCACGGCCGCGATCGCAGCGGGCCGCGCTTCTCCGACCGGACCCTGGACATCGACGTGGTGTTCTACGGCGACCTGGTGGTGGAAGGCCCCGGCCACCTGCGCATTCCGCGCCCGGAACTGAAGCATGCCTTCGTGCTGAAGCCGCTGGCGGACATCGCGCCGGGCTTCATCGACCCGGTCAGCGGGCAGGACCTGGCCACGCTGTGGCGGGCGCACGCGCAGTTTGGCGAGGCGTTCGAGGTGGTGGACCTGGAATGATGGGTTGTTGTTGCCGCTGCGCTCGCCGGGCATGGCCCGGCGCTACCGGTGGTGCCGGCCGCTGGCCGGCAAGATTTCAGCTGACGGTGCGCCCACCATCCACGCGCAGGGTGTGGCCGGTGACGAAGCTGGCTTCGGCCACCAGCCAGTAGACCGCTTCGGCGATCTCCTCGACCGTGCCGATCCGCGCCAGCGGCGTGCGCGCCAGCAGCGCCTCGCGCGCGAAATCGTCCTTGCCCTGTTCCGGCCAGAGGATCGCACCCGGCGCCACCGCGTTGACCCGCACCTTCGGCGCCAGCTCCAGTGCCAGTGCGCGGGTGGCCATCTCCAGCGCGGCCTTGGCCATGGTGTAGGCGATGTGGTCGCGCATCGGATCGGTGCCGTGCAGGTCGGTCAGGTTGACGATGCAGCCCTGCTGGCGGCGCAGGTAGGGCGCCGCCGCTTGTGACAGCAGCAGCGGCGCACGTGCATTGACTGCATACAGTGCGTCCATCGCCTCGGCGGTGACCTGGCCGAGCGGGGTGGGGAAGAAGTTGGAGGCGTTGTTGACCAGCGCGTCCAGGCGGCCGAAGTGGGTGACGGCCTGTTCCACCAGGTCGGGCAGGGCGTCGGCGTCACGCAGGTCGGCCTGCAGGGCCAGCACGCTGCCCGGCCGCACATTGTCGAAATCGAACGCGGCCTGCTGCAGTTCGGCGCTGGAGGTGTTGGCATGCAGTACCACCGACCAGCCACAGGCGTGGAACTGGCGGGCGATGGCCGCGCCGATCCGGCGCGCGCTGCCGGTGATCAGGACCACGGGGTGGGTATCGCTCATCGAGGGTCCTCCAAGGCTCAGCTATCCTGTGCACATTGTCACCGCATTCGAACACGCCATGCAGCCCACCTTCCCCCTGCCCGAAGCCGATGCCCTGGCCCACAGCGACCAGCTGGCGGCCGCCCTGCGTGCTGAAATCCTCGCGCAGGGCGGGGCCATGCCCTTCTCGCGCTTCATGGAGCTGTGCCTGTACACCCCGGGCTGGGGCTATTACAGCGCCGGCGCCAGCAAGTTCGGTGGCAGCGGTGACTTCACCACCGCGCCCGAGCTTGGCAGCCTGTTTGCCGGCAGCGTGGCCAATGCGCTGGCACCGGTGTTCGCCCAGCTCGGCGCGCAGGCGCGGATGCTGGAGCTGGGCGGCGGCACCGGCGCCTTCGCCGAGGCCGTGCTGCTGCGCCTGGCCGAGCTGGATGCGCTGCCGTCGCGCTACGCCATCCTCGAACCCAGTGCCGATCTGCGCGAGCGCCAGCAGCAGCGTCTGCAGCAGAACCTGCCGGCCGAGCTGGCCGCGCGCGTGGACTGGGTCGACCGCCCGTTCGACGAGGCCTGGGAAGGCGTGGTGTTCGCCAACGAGGTGATCGACGCGCTGCCGACCCCGCGCTTCCTGATCCGCGATGGCGAGGTCTACGAGGAAACCGTCGAGCTGGACGCCGAAGGCAATTTCATCCGTGGCGCGCAGCCGGCCGACATCCTGCTCAACGGTGCGGTGCGCCATATCGAGCGCTACCTGGAAAAGCCTTTCGCCGAGGGCTACCGTTCCGAAGTGTTGCCGCAGCTGCCGTACTGGCTGCAGGCGGTGGCTGGTGGCATGCAGCGTGGTGCGATGCTGTTCGTCGACTACGGCTACAGTCGCAGCGAGTTCTACCAGCACGACCGCGACGAGGGCACCGTGCGTGCGTTCTACCGCCACCACGTGCACAACGACGTGCACCGCTGGCCGGGCCTGCAGGACATCACCGGGTCGGTGGATTTCACCGCGATAGCCGAGGCCGGCATGCACGGCGGTTTCGAGCTGGCGGGCTACTGCAGCCAGGCCAGCTTCCTGCTCGGCAACGGCCTGGACCAGGTGCTGCTGCTGGCCGAGGAACGCACCGACGAGGTCGGCCGCATCCAGTTGCGCGACCAGGTAAAGAAGCTGACCCTGCCGACCGAGATGGGCGAGCGCTTCCAGGCCATCGGCCTGCAGCGTGGCGTCGATTTCGAACCGGCCTTCGAACTGGGTGACCTGAGCTGGCGCCTGTGAGCGAGGTGTTGCCGGTGATCAAGCCGCTGCGGCGGCCGCGGTTGTGGGCCGTGCTGTGGGGTTTGGCCGTGCTGCTGGTGATTGTGGTCTGCCTGATCCCGCCACCGCCGATTCCGTTGCCGGAAAACAGCGACAAGGGCGAGCACTTCGTCGCCTACTTCATCCTGGCCGGCAGCGCTGTGCAGCTGTTCCGCCGCGGCAGGCCGCTGCTGTGGGTGGGCGTGGCCCTGGTGTTGATGGGCATCGGCATCGAGTTCGCGCAGGGCGCACTGACCAGCAACCGCATGGCCGACCCGATGGACGCCATCGCCAACACGGTGGGCGTGCTGGTCGGCATGGTCACGGCCCTGACCCCGCTGCGCGACCTGCTGCTGCGCTGGCGAGGGTGAGGTTCCTGTAGAGCCGAGCCCATGCTCGGCTTTCCGGTTGAAAAGCAGCCGAGCATGGGCTCGGCTCTACAGTAGATCCACGCCATGCGTGGATGGAATCAGTAGATCCACGCGATGCGTGGATCCGGCCGCAAAGCGCCAACCAAGGTTGGCACCTACCTGAGCGTGACCTCATCCAGCACCCACATCGCCGGGCGCGTGTCGCCGGTGAAGTTGATGCACAGGTCACCGGTGCCCTGCGTCCCCTTCGGCAGCGCCGCACGCAGCGTCACGAAGCCATCGGCATCGGGCGTGGCCGGCAGCGGTACTTCGGCCAGCACCTTGCCGCTGCAATCTCCGCGACGCACCTGCATCTCGCCATGCGCGCGCCTCGCTTTTTCGAAGCGACGCTTCGGCTCGTCGTGGGCCAGCTGGAAGTAGTAGGGGATGCGCCCGGCACGGACTTCCACGCTGCCGACGCCGTCCAGCTGCGCCTGCGGCCAGCGCCAGCAGGGCTGGAAGATATCCACGTTGAACACCGCGCGATTTCCTTCGCGCGGGCCATCGTCCTCCAGGCGCAGCACCAGCCCCTTCTTGCCCACGCAGCTGAGCAGCTCATCGCTGCGGCGGCTGAGCAGCGATTGTGCGCTGAACGCCGCGACCGTCGGCTTCGCCGCCAGCATCTGGCCCTGGTAGAACGCGGCGGCCTGCACGGTAGCGGGCAGCTGCGCGGTCAGCGGCTGCTGGTACAGCGGCGACTGCGCCGTCACCGGCTGGCCATCGGTGCTGTAGCGCACTTCATAGCCCAGCGGATTGGCCAGCGACACGGTCACCGTGTTGGCGGCGCGGTTGTTGGTGTAGTCCACGCCCACTTCGAACGGGGTCTGCGCGTAGGCCAGGCCCCAGGCGCGGTAGCGCTGCAGCTGCGCGGGCAGGCGCGCGAGGAAATCGCGGAAGTCGCGATGTTCCGGCGTGCTCCAGCCGGTCTCGGCCACTGCCGCCAGGCGCGGGAACAGGTTGTGCTGCAGGCGTGCGTAGGTGCGCGTGTGCTCGGTGAACATGTTGGCCTGCAGACCGAGAATGTGCTGGCGCTTGTCGGCCGCCAGCTCGGCCGGCACCGGCTCGTAGTTGTACAGCTTGCCGAGGTTGACCTGGGCCGGGCGGCCCGGCGGTTCGTTCGGCGAGGCCGTCTGCAGGTAATCCAGATAGAGGTAGCCCACCGGCGACATGACCACGTCATGGCCAGCACTGGCCGCGGCCAGGCCACCTTCGGTGCCCTGCCACGACATCACCGTGGCCTGCGGTGGCAGGCCGCCTTCGAGGATTTCGTCCCACCCGATCAGGCGCCGGTCGTGCTTCTCCAGGAAGGTCTCCAGGCGCTTGATGATGTGGCTCTGCATGGCCATTTCATCCTTGATGCCCAGTGCACGCATGCGCTGCTGCACCTGCTTCGAGGCTTCCCACTGGTCCTTGACTGCCTCGTCGCCGCCCACGTGCACGTACTTCGCAGGGAACAGTTCGATCACTTCTTCCAGCACGTTCTCGAGGAAGGTGACGGTGCTGTCTTCCACGTTGAACAGGTTCGGGAACACGCCCCATTCACTGATCGGCTTCAGCGGGGTGTCGATCGAACCCAGTTCCGGGTACGCGGCAATCGCGGCGGTGGCATGGCCGGGCACGTCGATTTCCGGAATCACCTGGATATGCAGCTTGGCGGCATAGGCGATCACTTCGCGGATCTGCTCCTGCGTGTAGAAGCCGCAGTACGGATGCTCCTGGCCATTGGCCGGATCGACGCCGCCATCACCCGCCGGCAGGCGGCAGCTTCCCACCTCGGTCAGCTTGGGGTAGCGCTTGATCTCCATGCGCCAGCCCTGGTCATCGGTCAGGTGCCAGTGGAAGGTATTGAGCTTGTGCGCGGCCATCGCATCGAGCACGCGCTTGATCTCGTCCAGGCTCTGGAAATGCCGTGCCGAGTCGAGCATGAAACCGCGCCAGCTGAAGCGCGGCGCGTCCTGGATCTGTACCGCGGGCAGCACGCCGTTGCTTCCGCCCGTGGCCAGCTGGGCAAGCGTGGTTGCGCCGTAGAACAGGCCGGTTTCGTTGCCGGCCTGGATCACCACGCCCTGCGCGGTGCTTTCCAGCGTGTAGCTCTCGCCGCTGTCACGGAAGGTGGGCACGATCTGGAAGCGGATGCCGCCCGGGGCGGCTGCCGTCTTGCCCTTGGCCGGCGTAAGGCGCGGACCGCCACTGCGCGCCAGCAGGTCGGTGAACTGGGTGGCGACGCGCTGCGCGGCTTCGCCTTCGGCGTGCAGCGCGGTATCGGCGCGTACGGTGATGCCGCTGCCCTGGCCGCGCTGCACGGTGGCTGGCGCGGGAATCAGCATCAGGCTGCCGGTGCGCAGCTGCGGGCCGGGTGCTTCGGTGGCCGGCGTGGGATCGGCGGCCAGCGCCGGCAGTGCCGGCAGCAGGGCAATCAGGCTGCCCAGCAGCGCGCTGCGCATCCGGGCGCGGGAAGGCTTGACCATCGGAACGACTCCTTGGAACGGTGCGATGAACGCTATACATGAAAAACGCCGGGCCCGGAATGACCAGGCCCGGCGTGCGTGCACGACTCGGCGATGTTGCCGCCGCTGGATCAGTACTTGAAGCGGAAGTTGAGGTAGTACTGGCGACCGTTCTCATAGAACGCGCTCGGGATCGAGGCGCTCTGGTAGTACTTCAGGGTCGGGTTGTTGAGGTTCAGCGCATCGAAGCTCACGCTCATCCAGTCGGTCGCCTTGTAGCTGAGCGACAGCGACAGTGTGCCGAAATCATCCTGGTAGTACGGGCTCGCGCCCTTCAGACCGATCAGGAACGAGGACCGGTAGGTGTAGCTGACGCGCGCACCGAAGGTATCATTCTCGAAGTAGGCACCCACGTTGTAGGTGTTCTTCGAGGTACCCAGCAGGTTGTTGCTGCCGTCTTCCCAGGTGTGGGAGGTGCTGCCGTCGGCGTAGGTGTAGTTGGCGTTCAGGCCGAAGTTCTCACCCAGCGGCTGTTCGTAGGCGAACTCCATGCCGTAGACCTTGCCGTCGGCGTTGACCGGCACGGCGACCTGGTAGGCCTCCAGCTGGTTGCTCAGCTCGCTGTACAGCATCTGGGTCTGGGTGCCGAAGGCCACGTAGTCCTTCAGGTTCATCGAGTACGCGCCCAGCGACACCAGGCCGCGCGGCATGAAGTACCACTCCAGGTTGGCGTCGAAGTTGGTCGACAGCACCGGCTTCAGCTTCGGGTTGCCGCCACCGCCGACCTTGGTCAGGTCCGAACCCCAGGACGATGCGCCCAGTGCCGAGAAGTCCGGCAGGGTCTGGGTCTGCGACGCGGCGAAGCGGAACACCAGGTCATCGGCCAGATCGAACTTCAGGTTCGCGCTGGGCAGGATGCGGTCGTGCTTGTTTTCGAACGACAGCGCCTTCCATTTGCCGAACAGGCTGCTGACGTCGGCGTTGGCGATATCGCTGACCGCCTGGTAGGTGTCGATGTCCTGCTTGATGTTGACGTAGCGCAGGCCGACGTTGCCGCTCCAACGGTCGCCGCTGAAGTTGGCCTGGACATAGCCGGCGAAGTTCTTTTCGGCCACCTTCCACTCGGCGCCATAGTTGTGGCGACCGGTCGGGCCGTCATTGCCGGCCAGCCAGGTGGAGTTGTTGAGCACTGCGTCCTTCAGCGCACCGGGGGTGTAGTACCAGATGTTGCGCGGGAAATTGCCGCCGATGCCGCCGGCGAAGCCACCCGGGAAGCTGCCGGTGGGGGCGCCCTTCAGTGCGTCCCAGATCGCGCCCGGCGTTGCGCCTTCCGGCGACAGCGCCTCGCGCTTGTGGTCGGCATAGCGCACGCCGAAGTCGAGCGAGTTCAGCACGCCGCCATCGTTGAAGTACTGATTGAAGTCCGCCGTGAACCACTTTTCCTTGTCTTCGGCAGTGACTTCCTGGTTGCCCCAGGTGCCGAAGCTGGTCACGCCGTTCGGGCTGATGTCGCCGCCGACGTTCCAGTCCACCGGCGAACCGTTGCCGTGGGTGGTCCAATTGGCGCCGCCGCCGTCAGCCACGGTCACTTCCGCGATGAACTGGCGCGGCGTGGTGCCGGTGCCCTTGGTGCTGCCGGCCTGGAACTTGGCGTTGAGGCTGTCGTTGATCTGCCAGTCGGCATCGAGGGTGATGTAGTTGCTCTTGGCGGTGGCCTCGCGGTAGATCATGTCGTACACCGCGTACGGCGTACCGGCGACGCCTGCGAAGTTGGCGTTGGTCAGCACGCCATCCTTGACCACATAGCCTGGCAGCGGGGCCTGGCCCGGGCGGGTGATCACGCCGGCGTCGTCCTTGTCGTCGCCCATGATCTTGCTACCCCACAACATGAAGTTGCGGTTGTAGTTGTTGGCTTCCATCTTGGAACTGAAGCCTTCCAGGCCCAGCGTCAGATTGTCGGCCGGCTTGAACTGCAGTGAGATCAGGCCACCCTTGCGCTCGCGGGTCTGCTCGAACAGGGTCGAGCCGAGCAGGGCGGGCGCATAGACACCGGCCAGGTCCGGGTTCGACTTGGCTACGGTGCCGTTCGGGTCGATCTTGAAGAAGCCCGACGGGATTTCCTGCGCTTCACGACGCAGTTCACGCTTCTGGCTGAACCCCTGCACCATCACGCCGAAGGTGCCGTCGTCGTTCTTGTAGTTGAACAGGCCCGACAGCTGCGGGTCGGTCGACTTGGCCTGGTCCGAGCGCACCGCGCCGATCGAGGCTTCAGCGGTGATCTGCTTGGAAAATTCCAGCGGCTTGCGGGTGAGGATGTTGACGGTGCCGGTGGTGCCGCCGTCCTGCAGCTTGGCCTGCGAGGACTTGTTCACCTCCACCGAGCGCACCAGTTCCGACGGCAGCAGGGTGTAGCTGACGCTGCGGCCGACATTGCTACCTTGGCTGAGCACGAACCAGTCGGCCGAGCCGACGCTGTGGCCGTTGATCAGGGTCTGGGTCAGGCTCGGGCTGGTGCCGCGCAGGCTGACACGGTCGGCTTCGTCGAAACCGCCTTCATCGGCGCTGGACGAGCTGATGTTCACGCCCGGCAGGCGCTGCAGGGTATCGGCCACGTTATGCGCGGGCAGCTTGCCCACGTCTTCGGCAGTGACCACTTCCACACGCGCATTGGCTTCGCGCTTGGTGTCCAGCGACTTTTCCATCGAGCCACGGATGCCGGTAACGGTCACGGTGTCCAGATCGGTGGCGGTCGGGGCCGCCTGCTGCGCGTGCGCACTGAAGGCGATGCAGCTGACGATGGCGGCCGAAAGCAGGGTCTTGCGGGTGTTCATGATGTCTCTCCTCATCACTCGATTGGGTGCCGGCGGCGGTGTTCGGTTACGGTTGCGATGACATGCGCGGGGCGGCGGCGAAGTCCCGTGCGTTGGCGTGCCACGTACTGCGTGCTGCGATTGCGTTGAAGCCTGTTGCGGTGTCAGGCGGCCGATTGCTGCAGGTACCAGCTGGCAGCGCCGACCACGCCCAGCTGGCCGTGCTCGACGACCTTCACCGGGATGCGTGCCAGTGCTTCGCCCATCGGCCCCTTCTGCAGGTAGCGTTCGACGAAGGTGCTGGCGCGCAGGTATTCGCGGATCTGCGGCAGGATGCCGCCGGCCAGGTAGACGCCACCGTGGGCGCCGTAGAACAGGGCCATGTCGCCGATGGTGCTGCCGAGCAGGCCGCAGAACACATCCAGCGCCTGGCGCGCATGCGCATCGCTGTCGGCCATGGCCGCAGCGGTGACTGCGTCGGGGCTGGCCAGCGTCGGCGCCTGCCCCTGCAGTGCACACACGGCTCGGTACAGGTTCATCAGGCCGGGGCCGGAGATCGCATGCTCGATCGACACGTGCGCGCGGTCGCGCTGCATGTGGCGGACGATGGCCATTTCCAGTTCGGTGCTGGCCGCCAGGGTCGGCTGGCCGGCCTCGGTGGGCAGAACCACCGGGCCGTGCGCGGTGGGGATCCACAGCGCGGCGCCCAGACCGGTACCGGGGCCGACCACCAGGGTCGGGCCGCGCGTGGCGGTGTCCGGCCCGCACAGGTGCAGCACGCCGCTGGCGTCCACCTGCGCGGCGGCATAGGCCACCGCTTCGAAGTCGTTGACGATGTAGACCCGCTGCAGGCCGACGTCGGCTTCCACCTGGCGCGCCGACAGCGGCCACGGCAGGTTGGCGGTGATCACCGTGCCGTCCTCGCGGGCGTAGCCGGCGCTGGCGACCACGCAATGCGTGGGCCGCGGGCCTTCGCCGAGGAAGTCGGACAGGATCGCGCTGAGGCCGGCGTGGTCGGCATTGCGGTACTTGCGGTACTCCAGCACCTGCACCGGGTGGGCGGCATCACCGCTGGCCTGGACCCGGGCCACGCGCACATGGGTGCCACCGACGTCGGCGGCCAGGAACGAGGGCGCAACGCGGGACAGGACATGGGCCGGGGCGGGGTGGCTGGCGGTCACGCGGGCTCCTGCTGTCAGGTGGGGCCGGCCCGGAACCGGGGCGGCGATTGTGGCGGAGTCTGTAACCGCGCTGACAACGATGTCAACGAGTTCGTGACACTTTCGTTGCTGCGTTGCAACGAACGCGGCGTGCAGTAAACGTTTACATGGTGTGAGTGCGAGTTTCACGTGGGAGCCATTGCCGCACGTGGCTCTAGGACTGCCGCGCATTCAGCGGGGCATACCGCGGTGGACTTGCGCAATGCAGCACGAGGTTCAGGCAGGCGTGCATGGAAGTTGACAAACCGCCGTTGTCCATCGAAAGAATGTGACAACGTTGTTCCCAGCCACTCTCCGACGCCGCGTTCTGCGGCCGTCGCCGCAGGAGCCCTCCTGATGTCCGCCGTCCCCGCTGCAAGCGCGCGCCCGAACGTGGCCACCTCCATCGCCATCGTTGGCGTGTTGTTCTTCCTGATCGGCTTCTTCACCTGGCTCAACGGCCCGCTGATCACCTTCGTCAAGTTGGCCTTCGAACTCAGCGAGGTCGGTGCCTTCCTGGTGCTGATGGTGTTCTACCTGTCCTATTTCTTCCTGGCCCTGCCGGCGTCCTGGATCCTGCGCCGCACCGGCATGAAGAAGGGCCTGAGCCTGAGCCTGCTGGTGATGGCCGGGGGGGCCGCGCTGTTCGGTGAGTTCGCGACCCAGCGCTGGTACCCGGGTGCGCTCGGCGGGCTGTTCGTGATCGGCAGCGGGCTGGCCCTGCTGCAGACGGCGATCAATCCCTACATCTCCATCCTCGGCCCGATCGAGACCGCAGCGCGTCGCATCGCGCTGATGGGCATCTGCAACAAGATCGCCGGCATGCTGGCGCCGGTGCTGATCGGCACCCTGGTACTGCATGGCATCGGTGACCTGGACAAGCAGGTACAGGCGGCCGACGCGGTCACCAAAGTGGCCCTGCTCAATGAGTTCGCCGCCAAGATCCATGCGCCGTACCTGGCCATGGCGGGCCTGCTGGTGCTGCTGGCCGTCGCCGTATTGTTCTCGCCGCTGCCGGAGATCAAGTCCTCCGAGGCCAACGCCACCCCGACGGCCGCCGGCGCAGCCGAGCGCAGCAGCATCTTCCAGTTCCCGCACCTGTGGCTGGGCGTGCTCTGCCTGTTCGTCTACGTCGGCGTGGAAGTGATGGCCGGTGATGCGATCGGTACCTACGGTCATGGTTTCGACCTGCCGCTGGACCAGACCAAGATGTTCACCTCGCTCACCCTCGGCGCGATGCTCATCGGCTACGTGGTCGGCCTGCTGGTGATCCCCAAGGTGGTCTCGCAGTCGCGCTACCTGACCATTTCGGCGGTGCTGGGCGTGGTGTTCTGCCTCGGCGCCTGGGCCACCCACGGCTACGTGTCGGTGGCCTTCGTGGCCCTGCTGGGCTTCGCCAACGCCATGATGTGGCCGGCGATCTTCCCGCTGGCGATCCGCGGCCTGGGTCGCTTCACCGAGACCGGCTCGGCCCTGCTGGTGATGGGTATTGCCGGCGGCGCGATCATTCCGCAGCTGTTCGCCGTGCTCAAGCAGCACATCGACTTCCAGCTGGTGTTCGTGCTGCTGATGGTGCCGTGCTACCTGTACATCCTGTTCTATTCGGTGATCGGCCATCGCGCCGGCCTGCCGCAGGACAAGGCCTGATCGGCGATGATGGACGGCAGCCAACCCCAGGGAAAACCCATGCGCAGAGCGACCATCAAGGACGTTGCGGAGAAGGCCAAGGTCTCGCTGAAGACGGTCTCGCGGGTGATCAACAACGAGCCCTCGGTGATGCAGGCCACCCGTGCGCGGGTGCTGCGTGCCATCGCCGAGCTCGACTACGAGCCCGATCCGTCCGCGCGCAACCTGCGCAGCGGCACTACCTTCGTGATCGGGCTGGTCTACGACAACCCGAACCCGTACCACATCATCGGCGTGCAGAACGGCGTACTGGCCGCGTGCCGCGAGACCGGTTTCGGCCTGCAGATCCACCCCTGCGATTCCAGTTCGCCGCTGCTGGCCGACGAGCTGGCCGATTGGGTGCAGCGTTCGCGCCTGGCCGGGCTGGTGCTGACCGCGCCCATGTCCGAGCGCCGCGACCTGATCCAGGCGCTGACCGCGCGCGGCATCAAGCTGGTGCGCATCATTGCCGCCACCGAAGACCCGGCCGATGGCGCCTGTGTGTTCGTGGACGACCGCGAGGCCGCCTACGAGATCACCGAGCACCTGATCCAGCTGGGCCACCAGCGCATCGGCTTCCTCTGGGGCGGCAGCTCGCACCGGTCTTCGGGCGAGCGCTACGCCGGTTACGAAGCCGCGCTGAAGGACTACGGCATGACCGTGGACAAGCACCTGGTGGTGCAGGGCGATTACACCTTCGATGACGGTTTCCGCGGTGCGCGCCGCCTGCTGGCGCTGCGCGAGCCACCTACCGCCATCTTCGGTTCCAACGATGAAATCGCCGCCGGTGTACTGGCCGCCGCAAAGTCGGCCGGCATGAACGTGCCCTACGACCTGTCCATTGCCGGTTTCGAGGACAGCCCGTTCTCGCGCCAGTCGTGGCCGCCGCTGACCACCGCCAAGCAGGCCACCGAAGACATCGCCCGCCACGCCGCGCGCCTGCTGATCGCGCAGCTGCGCAGCGATGCCTACGACGACGCGCCGGCGCCGCTGCACAACCAGGGCTTCGTGCCGCAGCTGGTGGTGCGTGGTTCGACCGCGCCGATGCGCCCCGCCGGCGCACGCCCCCTTCCTTCCGATCCTGCCTGAGCCTGCCATGTCGCTGTCAGACCCCACGTCCACCCTGATGTTCGCCGAGGCCGCTGAAGCGGCCGACGTGGTTGCGCGCCAGTTCTCGCGCAACCACGCCATCATCGAAACCCTGGCCGCCAGCCTGCGTGCTGCACCGCCGCCGTTCGTGGTCACCTGTGCACGCGGCAGCTCCGACCATGCCGCCACCTATGGCAAGTATCTGCTGGAAACCCAGCTGGGCCTGGTGGTCGCGTCGGCCTCGCCATCGGTGGGGTCGGTCTACGCCGCACCATTGCAGCTGCGCGGCGCACTGTTCATCGTCATCTCGCAGTCGGGCAAGAGCCCGGACCTGCTGCGCAACGCCGAGGCCGCCAAGGCGGCCGGTGCGCGCGTGATCGCGCTGGTCAACGTCGAGGATTCACCGCTGGCGCAGCTGGCCGACACGGTCATTCCGCTGCACGCAGGTGCCGAAAAGAGCGTGGCGGCGACCAAGAGCTACCTGGCGTCGCTGGCCGCGCTGCTGCAGCTGGCCGCGTACTGGAAGCAGGACAGCAGCCTGCGTGCGGCGCTGGACCTGCTGCCCGACGCGCTGCGTGAGGCGTGGCAGTGCGACTGGAGCGCGGTGACCGAAGGCCTGGTCGAGGCCACCAACCTGTTCGTGCTCGGCCGTGGCCTGGGCTTGGGGGCGGCCCAGGAAGCGGCGCTGAAGTTCAAGGAAACCTGCAGCCTGCATGCCGAAGCCTACAGCTCGGCCGAGGTCAAGCACGGCCCGATGGCGCTGGTTGACCGTGGATTCCCGGTGCTGGCCTTCGCGCAGCCCGATGAAACCGGCGCCGGCACCCGCGCGGTGGTCGAGGAATTTTCTGCCCGGGGCGCGCAGGTGTGGCTGGCCGGGGCCGGCGGCAACCTGCCGGTGGCTGCAGCGCCGCATCCGTTGTGCGCACCGTTGCTGACCGTGCAGAGCTTCTATCGCGCAATCAATGCGCTGGCGCTGCGCCGTGGTTTCAACCCGGATCTGCCGCCGCATCTGAACAAGGTTACGGAGACGGTGTGATGGCCACGGTCCTGCGCAACGCCCGCATCCTGGCTGGCGAGGAGTTCCGCGACGATCTGGCGGTGGTGATCGAGGACGGTCGCATCAGCGCGCTGCTGCCTGACGCTGCACCGCAGCTGGGCCAGGCGGCCGAGCAGATCGATCTGGACGGCGGCTGGCTGCTGCCCGGCTTCATCGATGTGCAGGTCAATGGCGGTGGCGGCGCGCTGTTCAACAACACGCCGGACGTGGCGGCGCTGCGCACCATTGCGCAGGCGCATCGTCGTTTTGGTACCACCGCGATGCTGCCGACGCTGATCAGCGATGACGTGGCGGTGATGCGCGAAGCCATCGGTGCGATGCGCGAGGCCATCGCGCAGGGCGTGCCGGGCGTGATCGGCATCCACCTGGAAGGCCCGTACATCGCGCCGGCGCGCAAGGGCACGCACGATGCCAGCAAGTTCCGCGTGCCGGACGAAGACGAGATCGCGCTGGCCGCCTCGCTGGACAACGGCGTGACCCTGCTGACACTGGCGCCGGAACGCGTGCCGCTGGAGACCATCCGTGCGCTGGTCGAACGTGGCGTGATCGTTGCTGCTGGCCACACTGCTGGCACGTACGAAGAGATTCGCGCCGGACTGGATGCTGGGGTGCGTGGCTTCACCCATCTGTACAACGCGATGTCGCCGCTGCAGGGCCGTGAGCCCGGTGCGGTGGGCGCTGCGCTGGAAGACCGCGACAGCTGGATCGGCGTCATTGTCGATGGCGTGCATGTGCATCCGGCCAGCCTGCGCGTGGCGCTGGCGGCCAAGCCGCGCGGCCGCGTGCTGCTGGTGACCGATGCGATGCCGCCGGTCGGTGCCGATGATCCCAGCTACGTGCTCTACGGCGAAACCATCACCGCCATCGACGGCGTGGTGCGCAATGCCGCCGGTTCGCTGGCCGGCTCGGCGCTGGACATGGCCACCGCCGTGCGCAACACCGTGCAGCTGCTCGGCCAGCCGCTGGCCGAAGCCGCACGCATGGCCTCGACTTACCCGGCGCAGTTCCTCAACGTCGACGACCGCCTGGGGCACATCGCCGAGGGCTACCAGGCCGACCTGGTGCTGCTGGATGATGCCCTGCAGGTGCGTGGCACCTGGATTGCCGGACAGTACGAGGCCGCCTGATGAACCCGACGCCGCCACGCCGACTGGGCTCGATCGACGCCCTGCGTGGCATCACCGTGGCGGCGATGCTGCTGGTCAACAACCCGGGCGACTGGAGTGCGGTGTTCGCACCGCTGCGCCATTCGGAATGGCATGGCTGCACGCCCACCGATCTGGTGTTCCCGTTCTTCCTGTTCCTGGTGGGCGTGTCGATGGCGTTCAGCGTAGCGCCGCGCGCGCTGGACGTGTCGGCGCGACCTGCACTGGCGCGCGGCGTGCTGGAGCGCGCGCTGCGCATCCTGCTGGCCGGTGCGCTGCTGCACCTGCTGATCTGGTGGGCGTTGGATACCCATCACTTCCGCATCTGGGGCGTGCTGCAACGCATCGCGGTGTGTGCGGCGTTGGTGGGCGTGCTGGCGGTCTACGCGCGGCCGCGCGTGCAGGTGGGCGCTCTGATCGCGCTGCTGGTGGGGTACACCGTGTTGCTGCTGGGCATCGGTGACCTGGCGCCATGGACCAACCCGGCCAGCCGCCTGGATACCGCGTTGTTCGCGCCGTGGATCTATCAATGGCACGCCGATGCCGGGCTGGGCCATGACCCGGAAGGATTGCTGAGCACGCTGGGCGCGCTGGCCAGTACCGTGCTCGGGCTGTTGGCCGGAGGCCTGCTGCGCAGCGGACGTGCCGCGGCGCTGGCCGGGCTGGGTGTGGCGACTGCGGTGTTGGGCCTGCTGCTGGCGGTGGTGCTGCCGTTGAACAAGCAGTTGTGGACGCCCAGCTACGTGCTGTGGACCGGTGGCCTGGCGGCGCTGGGGCTGTGGCTGGGCCACCTGTTGATCGACCAGAAGGGCTGGCCGGCGCTGGGCCGGCGCTTCGGCGTCAATGCGATCACGGCGTATCTGGGCGCATCGGTGATGTCGGTGGTGCTGATGGCTACCGGGGTTTGGGGGTGGGTCTGGCAGCGACTGGCCACCGCAATGCCGCAGGCGCTGGAGCTGGCGTCCATGCTGCAGGCGCTGGTGTTTGTCGCGCTGTGGTGGGGCGTGGCATGGTGGCTGGACCGGCGGAAGATCTATCTGAAGATCTGATGGCACCTCATCCACGCCATGCGTGGATGCTCTCCGCGCGGCCTGTGACCGCTGCAAAGATGAATAATTTCAGCCACGTGGAGGTGGGGTGATGGCCGATCAAGTTCGCAACTGAACTGTGATGGCCGCCACGCAATTTCACCTATCGAAACCGTTCACCACACGGCAGACTGCCTGCGCAGTACCGCATATCCGCAGTTCCTGATCCCTTGTCCAGGAGTGCTGTATGTCCCGTGCCGTTCCGCGCGCTTTCCGTCCGCGCCGCCTCACCGTTTCCGTGCTGCAGGCCCTGGCTGTCCCGTCCGTCATGCTGCTGAGTGCCAGCGTCGCCTGGGCCGGCTGTGACAGCGCCGCCCCCGTCGCCGGCCAGACGGTCACCTGCGATGCCAATGCGCCGAACCCGCAGACTGTTCCCATCACGGCCAATGGCGCGGCCGGCATCACCATCAATATCGCCAACACGGCACAACTGCAGCAGAGCGGTGGCAGCAGCGCGATTTCGCTTGTTGGTGCTGGTGGGCATCTGTTGTCCAACCTGGGCACGATCAGTTCGGTGGGCGGTGTGGCGGTCCAGCTCGGTGGCGGCAGCCGTGTCGAAAATGCGGGCAGCATCAGCACCGGCAACAACACCGCCCTGCAGTTCGTCGGTGCGGGCGACAGCGTGCTGGTCAACCGCGGAACGATCAGCGGGCGCACCGGCGTACAGTTCGATTCAGGCAACGACCGCCTGGACATGCAGGCCGGCAGCATCAGCGGCGGCGTCCTGCAAGGGGATGGCAACGATGTGCTGCTGCTGGGCAATGGCACCATCGACAGCGTCGACCAGGGCAACGGCGATGACCAGATGACCGTCACCGGCGGCACCGTCACCGGCCTGGTAGCGCAGGGCAGTGGCCGCGATGATTTCGTCATGAGTGGCGGCACGATCGGCGCGCTGCAGCAGGGCGACAACATCGATACCTTCCGCATGAGTGGTGGCCGCATCATCGGCGCGTTCGAGGATGGCGACCAGGCGTGGATGACCGGTGGCCGCATCGGCCGCGTCAACATGAAGCTGGACAAGAACCTGTGGGACCAGTCCGGCGGCACCGTGGATGGCAATGTGGTGACCGGTTTCGACACCGATACCATCATCATCTCGGGTACCGCCTACATCGGCGGCAACATAAGCGTCAGCGGCGGCAACGACAGCGTGACCATCACCGACGGCACCGTGCGCGGGCAGGTACTGCTCAGTACCGGCGATGACACCTTCAACTGGAATGGCGGCGGCATCGTCTACGGCGCGATCGACATGGGCCCGGACAACGACGTGGCCAACCTCAGCAACCTCAACCAAGGCAACCTAGGTGCGGTGCCGCTGTTCGACGGCGGCAGTGGCATCGACCAGCTCAACCTGAGCAACGTCAAGACCACGGGCGTGGGCCGCTTCCAGAACTGGGAGACGATCAGCCTGACCAACAGCACCGAGCTGAGCTTCGATGGCGACCTGGTGCTGGGCGACAGCGCAACCGGCACCGGCACGCTCACCGTGGATGACACCAGTACCGTGTATGCGGGCAGTGGCGGCCATGCCATCCGTCCGTTCAACAGTGGCGCACTGGTGGAGATGGTCAATGCCGGGCGCATCGACCTGACCGGTACCGGCGCGGGCGACGTGTTCACCGTGCGTGGCAATTATCGAGGCGATGGCGGTGGCCTTTACCTGCGTACCGTGCTGGGCGCGGACAAGTCCACCAGCGACCGTCTGGTGATCGACGGCGGTACTGCCACCGGGACCACCGGCATCGGCGTGCTCAATGCCGGCGGTAGCGGCGCCGCCACGCTGGCCGATGGCATCCTGGTGGTGCAGGCCTTGAATGGTGGCCGCACCGCGCCGGGCGCGTTCTCGCTGTTCGCACCGGTTGCGGCCGGTGCCTACGAGTACTTCCTGTTCAAGGGCGGTGTCAGTGCCGGTACCGCCGAGAACTGGTACCTGCGTTCGACGCTGGTGACCGGGCCGACGCCAGCACCCAACGGTGGCGGCAGCGCGACACCGCCACCGCTGACGCCTCCAGTGGCCCCACCGCCGCCGATCATCCCGGCACCGCCGCCGCCGCCCGAAGGCGCCACCGATCCGGACCTGACCGCGGGCGAGACCGCGCCGCCACCACCGCCACCGGAACCCGCGCCGGTGGCGCCACCCAGCGATCCAGCCGTGCCGGACGTGCCAGTGGCCGGCGGTGCGCTGCCCGGAACCGGTGCCCCGCCGACGCCGGGTGCACGCCCCGCCGAGGGCGCGGTGGTGCCGCTGTACCGCGTGGAGACTGCCACCTATGCCGTGGTGCCGCCGCTCCTGCGCGAGACCTCGCTGGCCAGCCTCGGCACCTTCCACGAGCGGCAGGGCGAGCAGCGCCTGCTGTACAACCAGGGCGCATTCCGCACCGCCTGGGGCCGCTTGGTGGGGCAGAGCAGCGAGATCCACTGGAAGGGCGATGCGCAGCCCGGCTTCGATGGCGATGTGATGGGCCTGCAGGCTGGTCTCGACGTGTGGGCCGCTGCCTCCGACAACCATCGCAACCAGATCGGCGTGTTCGTCGGCCGCACCCGCGCGCAGGGCAAGACCACCGGCCTGGCATTGGGCTGGGAGAACGTGCAGGTGGGCCAGAACCGCCTGGACGACAAGCACGTGGGCCTGTACTGGACGTTCACCGACAGCAGCGGCGGCTACATCGACGCCGTGGCGATGCAGAGCCGTTACGACGGCCGCGTGCGTTCCTCGCGCGGGCTTGGCTTCGGCTTGAGCGGTGATGGCACCAGCGTGTCTGTGGAGGCCGGCAAGCCGCTGCTGCGGTTTGGGCAGTCCGCATGGTGGCTGGAACCGCAGCTACAGGTGATCTGGCAACGCACGTCGCTGGACGACCGCCGCGATGAGGTGTCGAGCGTGCGTTTCGACAACGACAACGCCTGGACCGGCCGCATCGGCCTGCGTCTGGCCGGCGATTATCAATTGGCCGACAACGGCTGGCAGCCGTATTTCAAGCTGAATTACCGGCATGGCCGCTCCGGCGAGGACCGCATCCGCTTCGACGACGACACGATCATCAATTCGCAGCGCTCACGCGCGCTCGAAGCCGGTGTCGGCGTGGTAGGGCGCTTCAACCGCACCATCAGCGCGTACGCGGTGGCCGACTACACGCGCGAGCTGGGCGGTGACCGCAACGAGAAGCGCTGCATCATCGAAGGCAACATCGGCCTGCGCGCGGACTGGTGACAACCGCAACCTTGGGTAGGTGCCGACCTTGGTCGGCACGAATCCCACCCACGCCATGACCTCTGCGCAGCCGGGCATAGGCGCAGCTCTATAGCAGCGGTGCGCACGCATCCGGTTCCACCAGCGCCCCGGCATGATCGGCCAACACCACCACCGCATGCAGCAACCCTTCCTCCACCTGCGGCGGACACTGCGCCTGCGCATCGTCCGTCTCGCGCGCCGACTGTGCAGCCAGCAACACGCCGCCGCAGGCGGACAATGCGGCAAGGCAGCGCGTTGCCTCGGCCAGTTCCCGACCGCGCGCCTCGCTGAGTTGCCGCTCGCGCCACGCCTGGCCGTCGGCTCCGTGGCTGTGAGCGACGCCGTGCAACCGCGCGAAGAATGCGGAGGGCGGCGCCTGTTCGTGGACTTCGGTGAGCGCATCTTCCAACGCTTCGGCTGCGGTAGTGGACAGCTGCAGGCCGGGCAATGCAGCACCGAGCAGTGCATGCAGGCGTGGATAGGTGGGGTAGGGCGTGTTCATGGCAGCAACCTCACAAGGCAAGGCCACCTGCGGGATGCAAGGTGGCGGGCGGTGCGGGTTGGCGTGCCGGTGAAGCTCTTCACGAGGAAGGACGCCGGCGGATCCGGGGATCCCCACGCACCGCCCGCCGCAGAACGACGGACGGTGCATTGTTCGGGCCGGCAACGACGTTGCAAGCCCGCTCGTGAAAAGCTTCATTCAGGACGCCAATCCCGGTCAGCGCAGGAAGCGCCGACGGAGGCAACCTTCTCGCGTTCTACGTGGCGATGACATGGGCAAAGTTGCAATTTACTGATCGCGTGCACGCTGTCTTGCTGCAACCCGCGGCGGGGCCAGATACGACAGTTCGCGCATGGCGAAAGCCATCACCTGCGGGCTATGCTGTGCGCCTGCCTCAACGACAAGGAAACGTCACATGCAGGTTCGCAAGGGAGTGCGTCGCATTGGTGCGCTGGTGATCGCGCTGGTGGCTGCCAACGCCATGGCCGATACGCCCAAGGCAATCGAAGTGCCCTCGCCGCAGGCGGAGGCCGAGATCCTCAACCTGCTTGAACGGCAGGCGCTGTATCGCGACCGGGTGGACTGGCCTGGCACCCGCACACGACTGCAATCGGTGCAGGGCGACCCCGCGCAACGGCTGGCCGTTCTGCGCGAAGCCATTGCGGTCAGCACGGGCAATCACGGCGTATGGACGACGACCCAGCGCCAGAGCGAATTCCTTGCGCGGGCGCAGCAGGCCGGCGCCGCCGCCGTGGACCGGGCCAAGGCGGCCGATGCGGTGGATATGCGCATCGGCTGGGTGGTCATCGAGGGCTACGCCTCCACGCCGGGCGCGACGCCGCAGGAAAAGTTCCGCCAGGACATCGAGCGTGCTGCGCGGTGGCAGCAGGTCATCCGCAGCAAGGACGACGGCGCGCGCTGTGGCTGGATCGTCGACCTGCGTGACAACAGCGGTGGCAACATGTGGCCGATGCTGCTGGGCATGGCACCGCTGCTGCGCACCTCGGTAGTGAACAACGAAGATGTGGGGTCGTTCGAAACCGCACAGGGGCCGGAGCGCTGGACGTTGACCGCGACCGCCGTGCAGCGTGCAGGCAAGTCGGTGCTGGACTTCGGCCAGTCCGGGTATGTGCTGCGGCAGCCCGGCGCGCCGGTGGCAGTGCTGTTCGGACCGCGCACCGGCAGTTCGGGCGAGGCCTCGGCGCTGGCGTGGCGTGGTCGTCCGCAGACGCGGAGTTTCGGTCAGCCCACTGCGGGTGTCTCCACTGGCAATGTCGTGCACACGCTTGCCGATAGCAGCCGCCTGCTGCTGACCACCAGCGTGATGCGGGACCGCAATGATCGTGGCGACGGCTTGAAGATCGAGCCCGACCAGCGCGTCGAGGGTGACGCCGCCACCGTGGCCGCCGCCCAAGCCTGGCTGCTGGCCCAACCCGCCTGCCAGGGCCGCTGATCCATGATCCTGATCGGCCAGCAGGAGCGGGTGGTGGTGGTCGGCCCCACCGAGGCCCACCACTGCCTGCGCTGCCAGACGGAAACCGAGTTCGCGCCCCAGTTGCGCTACAAGATGGCGCGCATCGACCTGCTGTTCGGCCTCACCTACCATCGCCGTAATGAGCTGGCCTGCACCCGGTGCGGGCACGGCTGGGTGCTGGACACCGACACCATGGACCAGCAGCTGGGTGGGGTGCCGATCCCGTGGCGGCACCGCTTCGGCCTGCCGCTGATGCTGGTGGTGGTGGCCGGTCTGGCGGCGTTGGGCTGGCTGTGGCGGCATGGATTCCTCGGTTGAGGAGCGGGCCTGCTAAAGTCTGCCCTGCAATCACGTACCGGAAGCGACCATGGACCACGACACCCCGTTCGACCCCCTCAACGACCTCGAGGTGCGCCTGCTGCAGGCCCAGGACGGCACGCTGACCGCAGCGCAGTTCCTCGATGGCCTGCTGACCTCGACGGCGTTCGTGCTGCTGGACAAGGCCATTGGCGAAGATGGCGCCTGGGACGAGAGCATCTCGCCGCTGGTGCTGACCAGCGAAAGCGGCGAACCGATGTTCGCGGTATTCACCGCCCCCGAGCGCGCGGGCCTGTGGCACGAGCAGCTGCCGCAGTTTGCGCATGCCATGCCGATCGCGGTGCACGCGCTGCTGGCCGGTATCGGCGACGGCGTCGGCCTGGTGCTGAACCCGGGCCTGGACGTGGGCATGGAGATGATTCCCGATGCCGTGGCCCAGCTGAAGCAGCGTGCGGCGGCGATCACCCGTGGGATGGCGCACTGATCCAGGGAATTGGGGTTGCCGGCCAGCGGCCGGCACTACCCATGGGAGTCGGTGCGCGGCCGCCACGGCGGTTGCGGATCAGCGGGCGGCGGCGATGGCTTTTACGCGCGCCTTGGCCAACGCTTCACCGATGGCCGGGCCCTTCAGATGGGTGGTATCCAGGTCCCGCGCCTGTACTGACAGCGCCGCCTGGTGCAGGCGCTTGAGCGTTTCGCCCTGTGGGTAGTCGGCGTCCTCGAAGCCGAGCCGGCCGCGCTTGTCGGCCTCGCAGCACAGTGCGATGCGGGCCACGCGTTCCGGCCGGCGCAGCGCATCACAGCGGCCCAGCAGTTCCAGCACGGTGGCATCGCGCAGTTCATCGATGCGGTGCACGTTCAAGTGCTCGCGGCACACCGCTTCGGCCAGCTGCTGGTGTTCGGTGGGAATCTTCAACCGCGCACACAGTGCCTTCAACGGCTTGATGCCGCGCTGCTCGTGCATGATGTGGCGCGGCCATTCCTCCGGCGGGGTCAGGCCCTTGCCGAGATCGTGGGTGAGGGCAGCGAAGCCGACCAGGTCATCGCCGGGGGCGAGCTTCGCGGCCATGTCGCTGACCATTTCCTGGTGGATGCCGGTGTCGACTTCCGGGTGGAATTCAGCACGCTGCGGTACGCCGTACAGTGCTTCCAGTTCGGGCAGGATTGGGCCCAGTGCCTGCGCATCGTGCAGCGTGCGCAGGAAGGCGGAGGGCCGTTCACTGACCAGCGCCTTGCGCAGTTCCTGCCAGACGCGTTCCGGCACCAGCGCGTCCAGTTCACCGCTGGCGGCGACCTCGCGCATCAGTGCCATGGTCTCTTCGGCGACGGTGAAGCCCAGTGGTGCAAAACGGGCCATGAAGCGCGCCGCGCGCAGCACGCGCAGCGGATCCTCGACGAAGGCCGGCCCGACATGGCGCAGCACGCGCTGTTCCAGGTCACGGACACCGCCATAGGGATCGACCAGCGTGCCGGTGTCTTCGTCGCAGGCAATCGCATTGATGGTGAAGTCGCGGCGCTGCAGATCTTCTTCCAGCGTCACCGCCGGATCGGCATCGACCACGAAGCCGCGATAGCCACGGCCGGATTTGCGCTCGGTGCGCGCCAGCGCGTATTCCTCGCCGGTCTCCGGGTGCAGGAACACCGGGAAATCGCGGCCGACGGCGGTGTAGCCCTGCGCTTCCATCTGCGCGGGCGTGGCACCGACCACCACCCAGTCATGGTCGCCGGCAGGTCGCTGCAGCAGGCGGTCGCGCACGGCGCCGCCGACAAGATAGATCTTCATGGTCGGGATCATCGCATGCCCGACTTGTAGAGCCGAGCCCATGCTCGGCTGCTTAGGCGGTAGCGCTACCGGACAGAACAGCAGCCGAGCGTGGGCTCGGCTCTACAGAAGGAGGGTGATCAATCGCCGCCCTGCTCGGCGTCGGCCGCGCAGCTGAAGCGCTTGCGCTTGTCCACCAGGCGGCCCATCAGGCGGTCGCTCAGCGGCAGCGCATCACCATTGAGGCGCCAGTCGTAGATCACGCTGAAGGCCAGCACGCGGGCAACGTACTCGCGGGTTTCCTTGTAGCTGATGGTCTCGATCCACAGGTCCGGATCGAAGCCCGGGCGCTGGCCCTGCCAACGTGCGGTCGGGGTCGGGCCGGCGTTGTACGCGGCGATGGTCACGTACGGCAGGCCGTCGTACTTGTTCATCAGCTGGCGCAGGTAGGCGGTGCCGATCGCGATGTTGGTGTCCGGGTCGTACAGGCTGTCGGCGCCGCCGTAGCCGGTCAGGCCGATGGACTTGGCCACGCTGGCACCGGTGGCCGGCAGCACCTGCATCAGGCCCATGGCGTTGGCAGGCGAGCGCGCACGCGGAGTGAAGGTGCTTTCGGCTCGGATCTCCGCAGCCACCCAGGCCGGGTCGATGGCATTGCGTGCCGACTCGCGGCGGATGGTGGCGTCGTGGTGCAGCGGGAAACGCAGGTCGTACAGGCGCTGTTCCTGCGGCTGCTTGCCGAGCGCGAACACGGCGCGGTCGAACCAGCCGTTGTCCTGCGCGACACGTACCGCCAGGCGGCGCTGGGTGTCATCGAAGCGCGACAGCGCGCTGTTCCATTCGGCCACGGCCCAGCTGGCGCGGTCGATCTGGTACAGCGCCATCGCGCGCTGGATGGCCGGGTCGCGCGCGACCGCTGCCTGTGCCTGCGCGCTGTCATTCGGCTTCCACGGGCACAGCGTGTAGCCCTGCTGCAGCTTGTCGGCGGCCAGGAAACCGTGGAAGGTCGGTGCGCGTGCGGCTTCGCGGAACAGCGGCTGCGCCTGCTGGGCCTGGCCGGTCTTCTCCAGCATCCGGCCTTCGAAGTAGCGCCAGCGCGGGTCGCTGCGCTGCTTGCTGCCCATCTTGCGGATGGCGGTCAGCGCCGCCGGCCAGTCGCCGCGCGACATCGCTTCGCGCACGCGCCATTCGTGCAGGCGTTCGTCATACGCCGATTCCGGCACCGCGTTGAGGCGGCGCGCCGAATCGGGCAGGTAGGACGCCACCGTCCACAGTGCGATCTGGTATAGCACCTGGCCCTGCTGCGCGGCACTCAGGCCCAGCGCCTGGGCGTACTGCGGCAGCTGCTGTTCGGTGGCGGCCGGGTCGGCCTTGGCCAGCTTGGCCAGGCCATCGGTGGCGATGCGCCGGCTGCGTTCGTTGCGCGGCCAGTTCAACGCGCTGGCATTGGGCTTGTCGACAAAGGCAGCGTAATTGTTCGCCAGCGCCAGGTCGGTGGCAGGCAGGCCACGTGCGGCGCTGCGCATCACGGCCGGCTGCTGGGCGTCGGCGGCGGCATCGATGCGTTCCCAGCGCAGGGCGTCGCTCAGGCCACCCTGCGCCTGCAGCACGGCGAAAACGGCATCACAGCCGTCCGGCAGCGACTTGCCGTTCTTGCGCCACAGGTCCTGCGCCTCGCTGATCCACTGCGGATCGACCTTGCCCGTCACCTGGCGCGCGGTCAGTTGCGCACAGCGCAGGCCGGCGTTGTCGGTGGGCACCCAGTTGGCGAGCAGGGTGGGCCAGTCCTGGCGGCGTGCGACCGAGGGCAGCCACACGCTGCGGAACGTGTTGGCCACGGCCTGGCCGTCATAGCGCTTGAGGAAGGCCTGTGCCTGCGCGGTATCGACGGTGTCGATGTTACGGCGCAGGTTGGCGTACTCCAGCCATCCGTAAGCCGGATGGCGGCTGAGTGCAGCGGCCTGGCCGGGATCGAACTGGCCGCGTTCGGCGGCTGCGATCGCGGCCTTCAGCTGCGCGTTCTGGGCGTCGAGGGACTGGGCGTTGGCGCAGCCGATCAGCAGCGTGGTGGCCAAGGGCAGCAGGGACAGGGCAGTTGAAGTGCGTCGGGTCATGGCGACCAGCATAGCGGGCGATGGCTGAATTCAGTTTCGCATTGCGTGCACGCCGAGCGTCGGCAACGACAGCTGAATGACCCCGCGCAGGCCACTGCCGCAGGGGACGGGAGGCGTCGTAACGTCGGCCTTGGGCGAACGGCCCGGCTGCAGGGAGCGGCACATGGCGTTCAGTAGCGCAGGAAGAAGCGGTCCGCTGGCGGACATCAATGTCACGCCACTGGTGGATGTGATGCTGGTGCTGTTGATCATCTTCATCGTGACCGCGCCGATCGTGGCCCGGCCGATTGCCGTGCAGTTACCACAGGCCACCGATCGCACGATCGATCGCCCCGAACCGCCGCCGCCTATCGAGCTGCGCCTGGATGCTGCCAACCAGCTCAGCTGGAATGGCCAGCCCATGACGATCAGCGAGCTTCAGGCGCGCCTGCAGGCACAGGTGGGCGAACATGCCGGCAACCTGCCGGAGCTGCGCATCGCCACCGATCCGGCGGCCGAGTACGAAGGCATGGCGAGGATTCTGGCCGCGGCCGAGGCGACCGGTATGGAGCGGATTGCCTTCGTGCGATAGAGCGTTGTCTCACTGCCGCTCATGCGGTGATTGCTGCATGGGCGGCGCTTGCCCCGCTGACAGCGTCGCATCCAGGATCCGCAGAAAAGCCATTTCAATCTGCGCTGGAACCGGGGTCGGATTTGCTCGCCACTTTCCGCTCTCAGGGTCATGTTCAACGTCGAAAGCAGTCAACTCGGCTCTTCGAAATCCACCACAACCGTCAGTCCCTCTCCCGAGGCCAAGGCCGCATTGCTGGGAGAGGGGTAGTCGTTGCACTCGATCACGCCGCCCGCTCTCGATTCGCCTGCCAGGAAAAGAAGCAGCGTCATCACCATCGTAATGCCCGGCGCGCCACTTGCTGGTTTCATGATCGATCCTCCTGCGATTGGCTGGAGGTTCGAGTCTGGACCGGACCAATCAGCGGGGCCTTCTGAATCAAGCAATTTCAGACTACTCCTGAAACGGTTCGGCAAAGACCTGTTCGATAAATGCGGCAACTCCCGGCGCGCGATGTCGCGGCCGGCATCAAGGCCGCGTGCCGTGAACACCATCGCAAGGTCATAACTGCAGCTATCGGACGCAAAGCGCCTGTAATTGCGTCAATTCCACGTGAAAGAGTGTCGACCGTCACGCCGGGCCTTTTACCACTTGTTTACAAAGGAGACGCTGCCGCCATGCAGGGGGGAGCGCGGCAGTCCATGTCCCGACATTCCTTTGGAGAGAGAGCGAATGAATCACCTGCACCACCGCCCGTTGGCGGTTGCCGTCGCGCTGTGCGTGATGGCCCTGGCACCGCTGGGTGCCGCTGCACAATCCACCACCAACCTCGATGCGGTGGAAGTGACCGGCACCCGCATCAAGCGCGCTGAAGTCGAAGGCCAGGTGCCGATCCAGACATTGACGCGCGGTGACATCGAACGCACCGGCCTGACCTCGATCGGCGAAGTGCTGCAGCAGCTCACCGGCTCCGGTTCGGCGCTCAACGCCAAGTTCAACTCGTCCGGCAACTTCGGTTTCCCGCCCGATGGCAGTGGCGTGGGTGCCGGCTCGGCGCAGGTCGACCTGCGCCACCTGGGGGCCAAGCGCGTGCTGGTGCTGGTCGATGGCATCCGCTGGGTCAATGAGTCGTCCGCCTCCGGCGTCGGCTCGGCCACCGATCTCAATACCATTCCGCTGGCCATCGTCGAGCGCATCGAAGTGCTGGAAGATGGCGCGTCGTCGCTGTACGGTTCCGACGCCATTGCCGGCGTGGTCAACATCATCACCCGCCGTGACTTCGATGGTGGCCAGGTGACGCTGAACTACGGCGAGTACAGCAAGGGCGACGGCACCCAGAAGGGCGTGGATCTGGCTTGGGGCAAGAGCGGCGACCGCTTCAGCCTGTTCCTGGGCGCCAGCTGGACCAAGCAGGATCCGGTGTTTGCCAAGGACCGCGAACAGTCGCGCTTCCCGATTCCCGGCACCGGTCTGGCCTTCGGCAGCGGCGGCATTCCGCAGGGCCGTTTCATGTTCACCGACCCGAACACCGGCGCGGTGCAGAACATCGTGCCCAATACCGGCGTGAGCAATCCGCGCTACGACGGCAGTGCCGGCTGCAGCCGCACGGATGACTACCACTGCTTCGCTACCGCCGACCGCTTCAACTTCGCCGAATACAACATGGTGCTGACACCGTCGGAGCGTAAAGGCCTGTTCGGCCAGTTCCGCTTCGACATCACCGACAACGTGCAGTGGTACGTCAAGGCACTGGGCAACCGTCGCGAGTCGACCAACCAGGCCGGCCCCGAGCCGCTGTTCTTCGGCCCCGATGGCGCCACCGGCAATCCGCTGGCCGACAACATCACCGTGTCTGCACTCAACCCGTACAACCCGTTCGGGTTTGACCTGGTAGCGGGCGACAACCTGAGCCTGATCGGCCGCCGTCCGGTGGAAGGCGGTGCGCGCGTGTTCAAGCAGGAAGTGGACACCACCTATTTCGCCACCGGCCTGGTCGGTGACTTCCATGCCGCCGACCGCAGCTGGTACTGGGACGTCAACGGCATGTACAGCAAGAACAAGGCCGAACAGACCAACTACGGCAGCTATGACATCTACAAGGTGAACATGGCGCTGGGCGATCCGGCGGTGTGCGCGGCCACGCCGGGCTGCGTGCCGCTGAACATCTTTGGTGGCGTCGGTTCGATCACCCCGGACATGCTGAAGTGGATCCAGCCGGTGGTGCGCGACCGCAGTCAGAACGAGCTGAGCCTGTTCACCGCCAACCTGTCCAGCGAGCTGTTCTCGCTGCCGGCAGGTCCGGTGTCCTTCGCCACCGGTTTCGAGTACCGCAAGTACAAGGGCTCCTACCAGCCCGATCCGCTGACGGTGATTGGTCACTACAACGGCGTGCCGTCGCAGCCGACCTCCGGTTCCTACGATGTCAACGAGGCTTACCTGGAGTTGAGCGTGCCGATCTTCGCCGATTCCTCGTTCGGCAAGAAGCTGGACCTGAGCCTGGCCGGCCGTTATTCGGACTACTCCACCTTCGGTGGCGAGTTCACGCCCAAGTACGGCCTGCGCTGGCAGGTGACCGATGATTTCGTGCTGCGCACCACCTACGCCGAGGGCTTCCGCGCGCCGTCGATCGGTGAACTGTACGGCTCGGCGGCGCGTGCCGACCTGCAGCTGTTCGATCCGTGCTCTGTGGGCCTGGGCGGTACGCCGCCGCGTGGCAGCGCGGCCAACTGTGCTGCGCTGGGCGTACCGGCCGGGTTCCAGCAGGCCAACTCGCAGATCTCGGTGACCACCGGCGGCAACCGCGAGCTGGACCCGGAGCGCTCGCGCAGCTTCAGTGCCGGCTTCGTGTGGAGCCCGTGGTTCGGCAACAATGCCTCGTGGTCGGAGCGCTTCGATGTGGAGGTGACCTTCTACCGCCATGCCATCGACGGTGCGATCCAGGCAATCAACGCGCAGACCCAGCTGGACCTGTGCGTGGAGACGCTGGACCCGATCTACTGTGATGGCATTACCCGTGCAAGCACCGGTGCGGTCAGCAGCTTCAACAACCGCCTGACCAACCTGGGGTCGATCAAGACCGACGGCTGGGATGTGGATCTGTTCTGGACGCTGCCGCAGACGTCCATCGGCCAGTTCAAGCTGGGCTGGAAGAACACCTTTGTCGGCCGCTACGAGGCCACCGGCGCGGCCGGGCAGAAGCAGCCGCAGAAGCCCGGCGTGGAAGTGGCTGACAGTTCGATTCCCGAATGGACCAGCAACGCCAGCATCGGCTGGACGCTGGACCGCTGGAGCGCCAACTGGACGGTGCGGCACATCTCCGAGCTGACCGAGAACTGTGGCGATGCCGCGGCCTTCCCGGTGTGCAGCAACCAGGCTGCGGGTACCAACACGCTGTCGGCCACCACCTTCCACGACATGCAGGTGGGCTACAAGATCGACTGGATGAAGGGGTTGCAGCTGACCGCCGGCCTGAACAACGTGTTCGACAAGGATCCGCCGATCTGCCTGTCGTGCTCGTTGAACGGCTACGACGCCTCGACCTACGACATCCCGCGTGGCCGTTACTGGTACCTGCGCGCGGACCTGCGCTTCTGATGTGAGGGTGGCAGCGCCGGACAGTTCCGGCGCTGCCTTGCGGATGTAGCGCCGAGCCCGCGCTCGGCTGATTCTCTGAGCCGAGCATGGGCTCGGCTCTACAGGTGCGGCGCGGTCGTACCCCGCGTCTGATCAGAACGCCCAGGTGAACGTCAGCGAGCCGTTGCGGCCATCGCCGTAGGCACCGTAGCCGTTGATCTGCGACAGGTACTTCTTGTCCAGCAGGTTGTTGAGGTTGGCCTGCACGCTGAACTCCGACGAGATGCGGTAGCGCACGAAGGCGCTGACCAGTGCGTAGCCGCTCTGCTCGATGCGGCCGTAGGCCGGCACCGGGTAGTAGATGCGGTTCTGCCAGTTGGCACCGCCACCGACGGTCAGTGCCTGCAGCGACTGCGGGGTGTAGCTGGTGAACAGCTTCAGTGCGGTCTGCGGCAGGTTGGTGTTGATGTCGGCGTCGTTGATGTCCTTGGCCACGTAGCGCGACGCACCGAAGGTCGCATTCCAGCCCGGGGCGAGTTCGCCGTTCACCTCGAACTCGAAGCCGCGGCTGACGGTGCCGCGTGCGGCGCGATAGGCGAACTCGTTCTGGCTGCCCTGCACGGGTTCACCGGTGGCCTGGCCGACGTTGTCCTGTTCGATGCGGAACACCGCCAGCGAGGCATTCAGGCGGTTGTCGAACCACGCCCCCTTGACGCCCACTTCGTAGCTCTTGCCATCGACCGGATCGAGGTAGCTGCCGTTGCGGTCCTTCAGCGTCTGCGGCTGGAAGATTTCGGTGTAGCTGGCGTAGGTCGAGTACGTCCCGTTGATGTCGAAGACCAGGCCAGCGTACGGCGTGGTCACCTTGTGCGCGCGGTCGGCGCCTTCACCCTCGCTCTTCCAGTCAGTGTAGCGTGCGCCAATGATCAGCTTCAGCGGATCGGCCAGCGACAGGCGCGCGGCCGCGTAACCGGCCTTCTGCGTGATGGTGCCCTCGCTGGCCAGGGCCAGCGGGTTCCAGTTCGGCTCACCGATCTTGCCCGTCCAGTTCAGATAGCTGGCGAACGGATCCCAGGTCTGGCCCGGGCCACCGACCTGGTAGTCGCCGTAGTTGGCGTACTCGCGCCTGTTGTAGCTGAGGCCGGCCATCAGCTGGTGCTCGCGGCCGAACAGCTGGAACGGGCCGTCAATGTAGCCATCAACGCCGGTGACCTTGCGCTCAGTGTTGTAGAAGCCTGCGGATGGCGAGATGCCCGCGCCGGTGGTCCTGTCGAAGTTCGATTCGCCCGTGGTCCAGTCGTTGTAGGCCGGGTAGAACAGTTTGTCGTCGGCCTTGGTCTCATCGTGCGTGGCGCCAACCTTGAACTTCCAGCCATTGCTGAAGGCGTGCTGCAGGGTGGCGAAGGCGCGCTTGCTGGTGGTGTCCCAGTAGGTCCAGTCCGGGCTGGCGTTGAACGATTCGTCGTAGCCGGTGCGCGAGCCATCCGAATACAGCATCGGGAAACCGCCCCAGGTCGCGCCGTTGGCGCGCTTCTGCTGGTAGTCGTAGCCCACGCTCAACTGGGTGTCCGGAGTCAGGTCGGCGTCGATGACGGCATAGCCCAGCGTCTTGCGCTGGTTGTAGCGGTCCATCTGGCCATCGGTGTCCAGGTAGCTGCCGATTACGCGGCCGCGCACCGTGCCACTGGCGTTGAGCGCGCTGCCTACGTCCACGGTGGTGCGGGTGCGGCCCCAGCTGCCGACGTTCACCGACACGCTGCCGGCCAGCTCGGCACTGTCGGCATGCTTGCGGATCAGGTTCACCGACGCGGACGGATTGCCGGCACCACTGAGCAGGCCGGTGGCGCCACGCACCACTTCCACGCGGTCGTACAGCGCAAGGTCCAGGCCGGAATCACCGTAGCTCCAGTTCTGCACCATCTGCGTGGGCAGGCCATCGAACTGGTAGGCGTCGATGTAGAACCCACGTGCGTAGAACTCGGTGCGCTCGCTGTCGGACTGGGTACTGGTCACGCCGGTGGTGTTGGCCAGCACGTCGATGATGTCGTCCAGGTTCTGATCTTCGATGCGCTGGTGGCTGATGATGCTGAGCGACTGCGGGATCTCGCGCGGTGCCAGGTCGAAGCGGGTACCGGCCGAGGTTCGGCGCACCGAATAGCCTTCGGCGCGTTCGCCCTTGACCACTACCTTGTCCAATGTGGTCGGGTCGGCGGCGGTGTCGGCGAAGGCGGCCGGGGCCGGGGCCAGGGCGCAGAGTGCAACGAGTACGGCAACGGACAGCCGCTGCGGCTGCGGGATACGGAAGGCGGAACGGGTCATGGGGGTCCTGGACGAGCACGCGCGCTCGGCCGGCATCCAGAAGGCGAGGCGCTACGGGGGGAAACGGGCGGGCAGGCCGTCCTGGCACCACCGGAAACGCAAGAAATGGTAATACGAACTATTCCTATTTACAAATCATGAACGAGGTAGGCACTCACGCGGGCCGCGACGCAGCGCATTGGGTTCAGCGCAGCAGCGGCAGCGGATCGCGCGCGCCATCGGCGCCGTAGATGCCCCAGTGCAGGTGGGGCGGCGTGCCCTTGGCATTGCCGCTGTCGCCTACATGCCCGAGCAGGTCGCCGGCCTGGACCACCTGGCCGCGCGCCAGGCCCTCGGCCCAGTCGTCCAGATGGGCGTAGTAGTAACGTTCACGCCCGGGCCCGATCACCCAGACCTGGCGGCCACCGAGGCCGCGCTCGCTGACGTCCGCGATGACGCCGGCAGTGACGCTGCGCACCGCGGTGCCGCGCTTGGCGAAGATGTCGATGCCGGCGTGGGAGCGGTCACGGCCACGTGGTGCGCCGAAGGTGTTGGCGATCTGGCGTGGCCGCACGCCGTCCACTGGCACCGGCAGTTGCGTGGCCGGCGGCATCCGCGCGAGTGTCCACAGCATCTTCGGTGCGGCGGCCCAGGGACTGTTCCACAACGCCATCATCGCAACGACGGCAATGGCCAGCCACAGGCCGCGCAGCAACCAGCGGCGCAGGCGGTGGGCGTGGGAGGGCGATGTGTTCATGGTCTCCGACTGTAGCGCCGAGCCATGCTCGGCGGCTGTTACTTTGCGGTCAAAGCGCAGTCGAGCATGGCTCAGCGCTACAGAACCGGGGCCAGCGGCACTTTGAAACTGCGCTTCAACGTTCCCAGTGCTACCGAGGTGCGGAAGCGCTCGATGTTGTCATCGCCGCCGAACAACCGCTCGGTGATCGCCTCGTACTCCTCCATCGACGCGGCCGACACCAGCAGCAGGAAATCGCCGTCGCCGGTGATCGAGTAGCACTGCTGCACCGCCGGGTCGTCCTGCACGCGGCGCTTGAACGGCGCCACGTGATCACGCTGCTCGCTGACCACGCGCACTTCGACGATGATGGTCAGCGGTCGCCCGACCTTGGCTGCGGCGACTACCGCCACGTTGGCCGAGATCACACCGCTGTCCTGCAGGCGTTTGATCCGGCGTTGCACGGCCGGGGTGGACAGGTGCACGGTCTCGGCGATCTCGCGCTGCGGCAGGGTGTTGTCCCGCTGCAGCAGGTCGAGGATGGCGCGGTCGAAGCTGTCGAGCACGGGGGCGGTGGCCATGGCGAGCAGAAGTTGCACGAACGGGCTGTCAATTGAGCCAAGTGCTCGGCGCTGGCGCAATAGACTTTGCGCATGCAGACCTCACGACTTGCGCCGATGTTGCCGGCGCTGGCGGTGCTCGGCTCGGTCACCTCGCTGGCCATCGGCACCTCCTACGCAAAACACCTGTTCCCGCTGATCGGCGCCCAGGGCACCAGCGCGCTGCGTGTGGGCTTCTCGGCCCTGTTGCTGCTGATGTTCTGGCGGCCATGGCGCTGGAAGACCAGCTGCGTGGATGCGATCACCATCCTGCGCTACGGGCTCACCCTGGGCCTGATGAACCTGCTGTTCTACATGGCCCTGCGCACGATTCCCTTCGGCATCGCGGTGGCCATCGAGTTCACCGGGCCGCTGACGGTGGCGATGCTGTCATCACGACGCCCGATCGATCTCCTCTGGGTAGGCTGCGCGGCGGTGGGGCTGCTGTTGCTCCTGCCGATCGGCGGTGGCCCCGCGCTGGACCCGGCCGGTGTGCTGTACGCGACGGGCGCTGCGGCCTGCTGGGGCCTGTACATCGTGTTCGGCAAGCGTGCCGGTCATCTGCATGCCGGGCACTCGGTCTCGCTGGGGCTGCTGGCGGCGTCTCTGGTGGTGGTACCGGTGGGCGTGGTGCATGCCGGTGCCGCGCTGCTCGACCCGAAGATCCTGGCGGCGGGCCTGCTGGTGGCACTGGTGTCCAGCGCGATCCCGATGTCGCTGGAAATGATGGCGCTCAAGCGCCTGCCGAAGGAGACCTTTGGCATCCTGATCAGCATGGAGCCGGCCGTGGCCGCGCTGTGGGCGATGCTGCTGCTGCACGAGCACCTGCATGGATTGCAGTGGCTGGCGATCGGTTGCACGGTGCTGGCCTCGGTGGGCAGCACGATGACCGCGCGGCGGTTGAAGGCACCCGTCACCGCCTGAAAAAAAGGGGACGGAGGGGATTAAGTCGTTTATGCCCCGATTTAGGGGGCGCCGGGCGGCGCCCGTCGCAGAGCGTGCGGACCAACGGTCCGCACCTACCGTAACGGCGAGTCAGCGCAGGGCGTCGGCCGGGACGTCGATCTGCATCGCCAGGGCGAGGTGATCGGAGAACGCGGCTGGTACGGCTTCCACGGTACGAGTCTGCAGGCCACTGCTGACCAGGATGTGGTCGATGGCGCGGTCGGGGCGCCAGCTGGGGAAGGTCGGCACGATGCAGCCGGGCGGCTGCAGCCGGGTCTTCTGGTACAGCACCTGCATTTCCGGGCGTTCTGCCAGGCAGTTGAAGTCGCCCATCAGCACCGCGTTGGGGTGGTCGGACAGCAGTTCGGCGATGAAGCCCAGCTGCGACATCCGCGATCCCGCACCCAATGACAGATGCGCCACCGCCACCGCCAGGCCGTCGGTACCGTCGCCGAACTTGGCCAGCAGCACGCCGCGCCCGCCGATGCGGCCGGGCAGGGCGTGATCCTGCACTTCAACCGGTTCCAGCTTGCTCAGCAGGCCATTGGCGCTGGATGCGACCCCGCCCATGCGCCGGTTCGGCTGGTGACTCCAGTAGTTGAAGCCGGCGCGTTGGGCCAGGTAGTGGGTCTGGTTGGTGAAGCCCGAACGCAGGCTGCCCGGGTCGGCCTCCTGCAGGCCGACGATGTCATGGTCGCGCGCCAGCGTGGCGATCGCGTCCAGGCTGCTGCGCTTGCGACCCGCCGGCAGCGCATGTGACCAACTGCGGGTCACATAGTCGCTGTAGCGGCGGGTACTTGAGCCGGCCTGGATGTTGGCCGTCAGCAAACGCAGGGTCCGTGTGCGGGGGGAATTCACGGCCGGGAACAACGTCCTTTGGATCAGTGAGCCTGGGCCGCACCGCGTTCGCGGGCGATCAGGTGGTCGGCAATGCGCAGCATGTCCGGGAAGCTCTTGCCCTTCACCAGGTACTTGCCGTTGACGATGATCGACGGGGTGCCGCTGATCTGGCTGCGCTGGGCGAACTGCTTGGCCGAGTTGGTCTTGGCATTCACCGCGAAGCTGCCCATGGTGGCCGCGAACTGCTTCGGATCGACGCCGTAGGCGGCGTAGAACTTGGCGATGTCTTCCACCGAGTCACGGCCGCGCTCGCCCTTCAGGGTCTTCTGCGAGTGGATGGCGGCGTACAGCGCTTCGTGGGTCTTTTCCTGCACGCCCAGGGTCTGCGCGGCGTAGAAGGCACGGGCGTAGTCATCCCAGGTGCCGCCGAACATGGCCGGCACGTAGACGAAGTTCACGTCGCTGGGCAGGCCGGCCTTCCACGGGCCGACCAGCGGCTGGAATGCGGCGCAGGCCGGGCAGACGTAGCCGAAGATCTCGGTCACTTCGATCTTGCCGGCAGCCGGCTGGAACGGCTGGCCGTTCGGGATCACCTGGTAATCGGCGCCTTCCACCGGGGCCGGGCCGGTCAGCGCGGCGGTGGTCGGGGCCGGCGCCGCGGCGGGGGTGGCTTCGGCCGGGGCCTTTTCGCCTTCGGCGGCCGCCGGAGCGGTGCCTTCGCGGCCCGCGGCCGGAGCGGCCGGTTCGGTGGCCGCCGGAGCTGCAGCCGGTTCGGCCGGCGCCGCGGTGGTGTTGGTGCTGCCGTCGTCGGCCTTGCAGGCCGCCAGGATCGGCAGCAGCGCTGCGAGGGCGAGGGCGTAACGGATCTTCATGGAAACGTCTCCAGCATCTGGAAAGGTGGGGGCCGGCGCCAGGCGCCAGCCAGGGGGAAATGATGACATGCGGCGGCGACAGCGCCGTGTCGATGGTGTGTGTTGGTTCAGCGGCCGCGGGCGGCGCGGGCCTGGGCGATCAGGGCCGAGGCGATGCGCAGCTGGTCGTCGAAGCTGTTGCCGCGCACCAGATACTGGCCATTGATGATCAGCGCCGGGGTACCCGGGATCCTGGTGCGCTGGGCGAACGCGCGGGCGGCATCGACCTTCTTCTGTACGGCATCGCCGCGCAGGGCCTGCAGATAACGGTCCGGGGTCACCCCGTAGGCCTTGTAGAAGGTGGCAAGCTCATCGGCCGAAACGTTCTGCATCGGCAGCGAGCCATCCTGGTGCAGGGCCTTGAAGACCGCCGCGTGGCTGCGCTTGGCCACGCCGACTTCGTCGGCGGCGTAGTAGGCCAGGGCCCATGCATCCCAGGCGCCACCGAAGGCGGCCGGGACCGGGGTGAAGCGCACGTCGGCCGGCAGCTTGGCCGCCCAGGCTTCCAGTTGCGGTTCAAAGTGGGCGCAATGCGGGCAGGTGTAGCCGAAGACCTCGACCACCTCGATCTTGCCGGCCAACGGCTGGAACGGGCCCGGCTGCGCGATGCGCTCGTAGTCTTTGCCCTCGACCAGCGGGGCATTGGCGGGGGTGGCGGCGCAGGCTGCCAGCGGCAGCAGTACCAGCACGGACAACAGCAGGCGGGAAATCAACCTCATCGACACGCATCTCCGTTGAAAAAAGCAACGCCGGCGCAGTCGCCGGCGTGAAGGAACATACCGCAGCCGTGGGCCGACGTGGCGGCCCGGGCCGACCAGTGGTGGTCAGGGGGCGGCAGCCGGTTGCGTCGGCGTGGCTGCAGCGGCCACGTCGTCGGCCTTGTTGTGCAGGCCCTGCAGGTAGCTCGACAGCGCCTGCACCTCCTGCTCGCTCAGCTTCTGCGCGACCGTGGCCATGATCTGGAAGTGTGCCTTGTCGGTCTCGTTGGTCTGGCCGGCCTGGTACTCCTGCAGGCGGCGCGCGACATAGCTGGCGTGCTGGCCACCGAGATGCGGATAGGCCGGGCCGGGATTGCCGGCACCGCTGGGGCCATGGCAGGCCATGCAGGCCGGCAGGCCGCGCTTGGCATCGCCGCCGCGGTACAGCTGCTGGCCGATCTCGTAGAACTTCATGCCCTTGTAGGGGCCCTCGGTGACCGCCGTGTCATCGGCGATGCCGGCGTTGGCTTTCTGCGTGGCGAAGTAGGCGCCGATATCACGCATGTCCTGCGGGGTGAGGTTCTGCACGAACGGCACCATCGCCACTGCTGCGCCGGAACTGCGCTGGCCATTGGCGATCAGCGCCATCTGCTGGGCCACGTAGCGTTCGCTCTGGCCGGCAATGGACGGATACATCTCCACCGTGGAATTGCCGTCGACGCCATGACAGGCCGCGCAGGCCGAGGCCTTGGCCTGGCCGGCCTTGGCATCGCCCCAGTGGGTCTTGCTGAAATCCACCTCCAGCGAGGCGGTATTGATCGGCCCGTTGTCGGGCAGCGGGGTCAACGTGGTCTGCGCGAACGCAGCAGCGGCAACGACTACAGCAGTGGCAAGGGCGGATACGGCAAGAACGCGAGCGTGGCGCATGCTGAAGCTCCGTATGGACCGGGCCGGGCGGCGGCCGCCGGCATCGCCCGGATTATCAACGCCGTTTCCGCGCACGGTCAACGCAGCAGTGCAGCAAAATGGCCGCAGCGGCCGCCGGCACGGGCGCGCGGCGCCGCAACATGCGATCCTAGGCACATGTCATTGCTCATCGAACGCGCCCGTTACCACCTTTCGGCCCACAACGTGCGGCAGCTGCCGCCTGACGAAGGCGCCGAAGTGGCCTTCGCCGGCCGCTCCAACGCCGGCAAGTCCAGTGCGCTCAACGCGCTGACCCGCCAGAACGCGCTGGCCCGCGTCTCCAAGACGCCCGGCCGCACCCAGCAGCTGGTGTTCTTCCAGGTCACCCCGGAAGCGCATCTGGTCGACCTGCCCGGTTACGGCTACGCCAAGGTGCCGCTGGACCTGCAGGCGCATTGGCAGGCCTTCATTGACCGGTATTTCCGCACCCGCGAAGCCCTGAAGGGCCTGGTGGTGGTGATGGACATCCGCCACCCCCTGAAGGACTACGACCGGCAGATGCTGTCCTATGCCGTGCAGCGTGGCCTGCCGGCGCACGCGTTGCTGACCAAGGCCGACAAGCTCAGCCGCAGCCAGCAGATGCAGTCCCTGCAGAAGGTGCGCAAGGAGCTGCAATCGGCTTACGGTGACAGCGTCAGCGTGCAGGTGTTCTCCGGCGAAGACCGTACCGGCGTGGACGAAGCCCGCGGCGTGATCGGCGGCTGGCTGGGGCTGGAGTAAGGCATCCCCTGCCTTCCTGTAGAGCCGAGCCTACGCTCGGCTGTGGAATCCCGGCACGCTGAGCGCGGTAGCCGAGCATGGGCTCGGCTCTACACGGGTCATTTCAACGGCGAATACTCCGCCGGCACCCAGGCGTAGGTCTGGCCTTCGCTGCGCACATGGCCCAGGCCGGGGAACGGTAGATGTGCACCAGCCACCCACCAACCATTGGCCGTGGCCTGCTGCAGCAGACTGCGACGGCTGGCGGTGGCCGCCTTGCGGTCCGAATCGGCCTCAAATGCCGCTTCCGGATGCGCGAACTGCACCGCGTGGAAGTGCAGCACATCGCCCCATACCAGCAGTGACTGGCCCTGGCTGTCGAACCGGTAGGAGACATGGCCGGGGGTGTGGCCATGGGTGTCCATCGCCACCGCGCCGCCGGGCAGGGCATCGCCGGGGCTGAAGGTGCGCAGGTGGCCGCTGGCCTGATACGGCGCCACCGCGTTGCGTGCCAGCGGGAAGGCGAAGCGCACGCCCTTCGGCGCGGTGGCCTCGCTGGCCGGGTTGAGCCAGTAATCGGCATCGGCCCTGGACAGCCACACCGTGGCATTGGGGTAGGCCGGCTTGCCCTGCGCGTCGAGTACGCCGCACAGGTGGTCCGGATGGGCGTGGGTCAGCAGCACCTCATCCACCTCGGCCGGGTCCACGCCGGAGGCGCGCAGGTTGCCCAGCACCTGGCCCAGGCCGGGGCCGAAGCACTGCGCGGTGCCGGTATCGACCAGGGTCAGGTGGTTGCCCTGGCGCACCAGGAAGGCGTTGATCGCGGTCTGCAGGCCCTTCTTGTCTTCGGGCACGTAGCGGCCTTCCAACAGGCGGCTGACCAGCGTCGGCGGCACGTCCACCACTTCCTGCCGGCCCAGCGCGACCACGCCATCGAACAGGGCGGTGACCTGCAGCGCACCGACGCGCTGGTGGTAGACGCCGGCCCCTGCCGGGTGGGGGCGGGCGAGGTGGCTTCGGCCAGGGCGGCCAGTGGCAACGAGGACAGGGCCAGCAGCAGGGTGGCGTGCAGTGGCAGGCGACGCAGGGTCATGAGGGGTCTCGGTGGATGACGGGCGGTTCCGTTGGCCTAGCGTGCCGTGGCTGGCGTGTGCGCGGCGCTCAAACCACTACGTGGAATGCTCAGGGAAGGAGTGTTGTCTGCAGGGCTGCGCCCTGCACCCGCAGAGGCAACGGCAACAGCCGAAGCAACAGCAACAGCCGAAGCAACAGCAACAGCCGAAGCAACAGCAACAGCGGGCTATCCGTGGGATGGCGGGGTGGGTCCGGTTGCGGGAGACGCCGTAAACCCTTCCATGGGGGCTTGGCCGCGGCATCCATGCCGCGGACACTCCCGCAACCGGACCCACCCCGCCATCCCACGGATAGCCGCTGTTGCTGTTGCTTTCGCTGTTGCCGTTGCCTCTGCAGGTGCAGGGCTGCAAGCCCTGCCGAACCCCCTCAAATGTCTGTGGGAGCCAGCCCGTACTGCTCGGCGAAGCGCTTGCTGAAACTCGCCACAGACCGATAGCCCGCGCGTGCGGCCACGGTCTTCAACGGCAGGTCCGTGGTGTAGAGCAGCTGCATGCCATGCGCCAGCCGGGCCTCGGTGAGCAGCTGGCGCAGGCTGGTGTCCTCGGCCGCCAGGCGACGGCGCAGGGTCGCGCCGCTCAGCGCGAACAGCGCTTCCACATCACGCGATTGCCAGTCGCGGGCCGGTTCGGCGGCGATGCGGTCGCGGATCTGTTCGCCCAGGCTCGGCGCCTGCGGCAGCAGCAGGTTGCCGTGGCCCTGCCGGCACAGGGTCAGTACCAACGAGGCCAGGGCCAGCCGCGCTTCGCTGTAACGGCCGTCCTGCAGCGATTGCCGCCACTGGCGCAGCACCGCGCCATGATCGATCAACGGCAGTCGCGCCATCGCATGACCAGCGGCGGGAAGCTCCCCGCTCCACAGCGTGCGTGCGGCCGCCAGCACTTCGGCACACAGCGGCACGATGGCGCTGAGGTAGCGGCCACTGCGTGGGTCGGGGGTGTTGACTACATCGATGCGGCATCGCTGGGTCAGCAGCAGGATGTCGCCGGGGATGAACTCCAGCGACTGGTGGGCGGTACGCACCTGCTTGCGGCCTTCCAGCAGGATCGCGAACTGGGGTTGCGGAATCTCCACCGAGCTGGCGCCATGTTCGCGCCGAGCGGTGATGCACGCATAACCTTCGGCGCGTGCGCAGCCGGCCAGACTGGCCATCTCGGCCAGCAGTGCGGTAACTGGCGGCAGCATGCCGGTCATGTCACCTGGGCGCCGAACAGGCGACCGACGCCTGCAGCGGCGGCCATTGCCAGTGCACCCCAGAACATCACACGCAACGCGCCGCGTACCGGCGGGGCGCCGCCGGCCTGGGCTGCCACCGCGCCGGTCAGGCACAGGCCGAGCAGGGTACTGGCCGTGGTCATCATCGCGACCTTGTCGACCGGCGCGAGCAACGCGGTCAGCACCGGCAGTGCCGCACCGCAGGTGAAGGCGCCGGCAGAGGCCAGCGCTGCCTGCAGCGGGCGCGCGCGCAGGGTATCGGTGATGCCCAGCTCGTCGCGCGCGTGGGCGCCCAGTGCGTCGTGGGCGGTGAGCTGTTCGGCCACCTGCCGTGCCAGCGCCGGCTCCAGGCCACGGTGGCGGTAGATCGCGGCCAGCTCTTCCAGCTCGCTGTGCGGATCTTCGTGCAGTTCGCGCTTTTCCATTGCCAGGTCGGCGTCTTCGGTGTCGGCCTGGGTCTGCACCGAGACATACTCGCCGGCGGCCATCGACATCGCGCCGGCCACGGTGCCGGCCACGCCGGTGGCCAGGATGGTCGCAGCGGAGGCGCCGCTGGCGGCCACGCCGACCACCAGGCCGGCCACCGAGACGATGCCATCGTTGGCGCCCAGCACGGCGGCACGCAGCCAGCCGACGCGCTCGGAGCGGTGCAGTTCGGGGTGTCGTGAATGGCGGCTCATGACGTTGAGTGTACGAGGGTCAAGAGGGCGTCGGTAGGATGCTGAAACCCGTCACCGTCGCATGACGCGACGGGGTGCCACGCTATAGTGCGCCCTTGCGATGGAAGGCCGCGAGCCCCACATCCCCCGCCACCGTCCAGCGAGCCTCTCCCTTGTCGAGCCCCAGCCACGTCGCCGATACCCCCATTACCGACCGCTCGCAGCTGGTGGAGGTGATCGCCTCCGGCGAGAAGCCCCGCGCGCAGTGGCGCATCGGCACCGAGCACGAGAAGTTCGGGTTCCGCCTGGATGACCTGCGCCCGCCGACCTTCGAGGGCGAGCGCGGCATCGAAGCGCTGCTCAACGGCCTGGTCCGCTTCGGCTGGGAGCCCGTGCAGGAGAACGGCAGCACGATTGCCCTGCTGCGCGATGGCGCCTCGGTGACGCTGGAACCGGCCGGTCAGTTGGAACTGTCCGGAGCGGCGCTGGAGACCATCCACCAGACCTGCGTGGAAACCGGCACCCACCTCAATGAAGTGGCGCAGGTGGCCGGCGAACTGCAGCTGGGTTTCCTCGGCATGGGCTTCCAGCCGAAGTGGAAGCGCGATGAAATGCCGTGGATGCCCAAGGGGCGCTACAAGATCATGCGCTCGTACATGCCCAAGGTCGGTTCGCTGGGCCTGGACATGATGACCCGCACCTGCACGGTGCAGGTGAACCTGGACTACGCCACCGAAGCGGACATGGTGAAGAAGTTCCGCGTGTCGCTGGCGCTGCAGCCGATCGCCACCGCGCTGTTCGCCGATTCGCCGTTCACCGAAGGCAAGCCGAACGGCTACCTGAGCTACCGCTCGCACATCTGGACCGACACCGACGCCGACCGCACCGGCATGCTCGACTTCGTGTTCGAGGATGGTTTTGGTTACGAGCGCTATGTCGACTACCTGCTCGACGTGCCGATGTATTTCTCCTACCGCGATGGCATCTACCACGACGCCAGCGGGCAGAGCTTCCGCGATTTCATGCAGGCCAGGCTGCCGGTGCTGCCGGGTGCGCTGCCGACGCTGCGCGACTGGTCGGACCACATGACCACCGCGTTCCCGGAAGTGCGCCTGAAGAAGTACCTGGAAATGCGTGGTGCCGATGGTGGCCCGTGGAGCCGCCTGTGTGCGCTGCCGGCATTCTGGGTGGGCCTGTTGTATGACGACACCGCACTGAATGCCGCCTGGGACCTGGTGCGTGACTTCACCCTGGCCGAGCGCCATGCGCTGCGTGACGGCGTGCCGAAGCATGCGATGAACCTGCCGTTCCGCAATGGCACCGTGCGTGACCTCGCCGGCGAGGCGGTCAAGATCTCGGTGGAAGGCCTCAAGCGTCGCGCCGCACGTAATGCCGATGGCCAGGACGAGAGCAAGTTCCTGGACGTGCTGCAGGAGATCGTCGAATCCGGCCTGACCCCGGCCGAGCGCAAGCTGGCGCTGTTCCATGGCCGCTGGCACGGCGACGTCGATCCGGTGTTCCGCGAATTCGCGTACTGAGTGGATTGCGGTAGTGCCAGGCGGGGGCGCCGGCCAGCGGCCGGCACTACCAGAAAAAAACCCCGGCATTGCCGGGGTTTTTCTTTTTCGCATCTGCCCTGGATCAGGCCGCGTTCTTCATCGTCGCCATGTCGATCACGAAGCGGTAGCGCACATCGTTCTTCGCCATGCGTTCCCAGGCTTCGTTGACGTTCCTGATGTCGATCATCTCCACATCGCTGACGATGCCGTGCTCGGCACAGAAGTCCATCATTTCCTGGGTTTCGGCCATGCCGCCTATCGCCGAGCCGGTCAGGTGCTTGCGGCCGAAGATCACGCTGCCACCGGTCAACGGCGGGTCCAGTTCGGTCAGCACGCCGACCAGGCACATGGTGGCTTCGCGCTTGAGCAGGCCCATGTACGGATTGGTGTCATGGCTGACCGGGATGGTATTGAGCAGGAAGTCGAAGCTGCCGGCGTGCGCCTTCATCTGCGCCGCATCGCGCGAGACCAGCACCTCATCGGCGCCCAGGCGCTTGGCATCGGTGCCCTTTTCCGGGGTGGTGGTGATCATCACTACGTGCGCACCGAGCGCCTTGGCGAACTTCACGCCCATGTGGCCGAGGCCGCCGAGGCCGATCACGCCGACCTTCTGGCCCGGGCCGACCTTCCAATGGCGCAGCGGCGACCACGTGGTAATGCCGGCGCACAGCAGCGGTGCGGCCGCCTTCAGGTCGAGGGTGTCGGACACCTTCACCACGAAGCGCTGCTCGACCACCACGTGGTCGGAATAGCCGCCGTAGGTCGGTGCGCCGCTTTCGCGTTCACGGCCGTTGTAGGTCCAGGTCGCGCCCTCGGCGCAGTACTGCTCCAGGTCATGCTGGCAGGCGTCGCAGTGGCGGCAGGAGTCGACCATGCAACCCACGCCGGCGTGGTCGCCGACCTTGAAGCGGGTGACGTTGCTGCCGACCTCGGTGACGCGGCCGATGATCTCGTGACCCGGCACCATCGGGTAGATCGAGCCACCCCAGTCGTCGCGGGCCTGGTGCAGGTCGGAGTGGCAGATGCCGCTGTAGAGGATCTCGATGCGCACATCGTCCGGGCCGACCGCGCGGCGTTCGAACTCATAGGGGACCAGCGGGGCGGTATGGGAATGGGCGGCGTAACCACGGGCGAGGGACATGGGGAATCCTTGGCAGGGTTTATCGAAAGGCGCTTTACAATACGCCGCGTTCGCAATGGCAAGAAGCGTGGATATCGGCATGATTCATCAAGTGGAACTGCACAATCATGGCCACTGACAACCTCACCCACCTGGCCGCGTTTGCCGCGGTCGCCCGCCACCGCAGCTTCCGCCGCGCCGGTGCCGAGCTGGCGCTGTCGACCTCGGCAGTGAGCTATGCGATCCGCGCGCTGGAAGAACGGTTGGGGGTGGGCCTGTTCCATCGCACCACCCGCAGCGTGGCCCTGACTGAGGCCGGGCAGCGCCTGCTGGAGCGCCTGCAGCCGGCGCTGGGCCAGGTGCATGACGCGCTGGAAGAGATGAACCAGTTCCGTGCCGCCCCGGCCGGCCTGCTGCGCATCAACGCCACCCGCGCGGCGGTACCGACCCAGTTGGGGCCGCGACTGGCGCGCTTCCTGCACGCTCACCCCGACGTGCGGGTGGAGCTGACCGAGAACGATGGCCTGGTCGACATCGTCGCCGAGGGCTACGACGCCGGCGTGCGCCTGCACGAGTTCGTGCCCGAGGACATGGTGGCGGTGCCGATGGGGCCACCGTTGCGCGGGCTGATTGTCGGCTCGCCGGACTACCTGCGGCGACACCCGGCACCACAGCATCCGCGGGACCTGGCGGCACACGAATGCATCCGCTTCCGCTTCGCCAGCGGGCATCTCTACAAGTGGCAGTTCGAGCGTAGCGGGCAAGCGCTGGAGATCGATGTGCCGGGCCGGCTCACGTTGAGTGAGCAGGGCACCGTCGTGGGTGCAGTGCTTGATGGCATCGGCCTGGCCTACGTGCTGGAAGACACGGCGCGGCCGTATATCGAATCCGGCCAGATGGTGGCAGTGCTGGAAGACTGGAGCGAACCGTTCGCCGGCTTCGCGCTGTACTACCCGAAGCAGCGGCAGATGCCCGGTGCCCTGCGCGCGTTCGTGGATATGCTGCGCGAATGAGCTGCGATGGATGATGTGGTGCCGACCAACGGACGGCACCCACCACCCACTGTCGTCCATGCGCGGATGGGGCAACCCTACGGCACCCGCAACACCGGCGCCAACAACGCCATGCACTCACGCAGGTGCACCTCCACCGGCGCATCCTCGGCCACCACGCCGATCACGCGTTCGCGCAGCGGCTCGGCCACGGCCATCGCCAGCAGCAATCGCGCCATGCGAACAGGATCTCCCTCGCGCAGCAGCCCGCGCTGCTGCTGCCGCGCCAGCCAGTCAGCCAGCAGCGCTCGGCCGCGTTCGATGCCATTGTCCAGATAGGCCTGCAGCAGCGCATCCTTGCCGGGGAAATCGGTAGCCAGCAGCCGGAACACCTGCACCGCCTGCGCCGACAGTGCCTGCGTGCACACCGCCTGCAGGATGTCCTGCAGCAACGGCAGCACCTCGTCGGCACCGTGCGCATCGCGCTGCAGCTGCGGCGCGAAGCCGTCGGTCCATTCGCGCACCGCAAGCCCAACCAGTTCCTCGCGATTGCTGGCGTGGCGATACACCGTCTTCTTCGCCACCCCGGCTTGCGCCGCCACCGCTTCGATGGTGGTGGCCTCGTAACCCTGTGCCAGCAGCAGCTCCAGGGTGGCCTGCAGTACCGCGTGGCGGACTTCCGCCTCCGGGCGCGCAGGGCGGCCGCGGCGGCGGGTCGGCGTTGTGGACTCGGACAGGGTCGTGCTGTTCATTGTGCCCATCTTACCGCATCCGGCTAATTGAGAAACGAATAACGTTTCCGTATTGTCGGGTCTCCCAACACCGCAGGAGACCCCGATGGATACCGCTGTGAACGCACGCGCCTGGCTGGACCACCACGATCTGCTCGACCCGGCGCCGATGCACCTGGAGACCGGCATCCAGCGCCGCGAAGACGGCACCCTGCTGGTGGCGGTGCGTAGCGATCTGCACGGCTGCAAGGGCCGCATGCTGGACTGGTGGTTCACCTTCTTCGAGACCACCCAGCACATCCGCTGGTGGCATCCGGTCGATCATGTCGAGCATCGCGGCTGGGACGCGGCGTGGCAGCGCGGGCGCAGCTACCACGGTGCCAGCATCCATGCGGTGGAATCGCTGGCCGACATTCCGCCGGTGGCGGCACGCCTGAAGTTCCATGACCCGCGCACGCTGCTGGTGCCCCAGCGCCTGCAGGCGGCACAGGATGCAGGCGATGTATCGGCGGTGATTGCCGCGCGCATCGGCTTCGGCGACCACGTCCGCCTGGATGCAAACGGTGATCCCTGCGACGGGCAGATGCTGCACGTGGCGCGTGATACGCCGTTTGGCTGTGTGCTGCGCAGCCGCTTCGTGCTCGGCCTGGACAGCGCCGATCCGCACCGCGAGGCCGGCGATGCGGTCGGCCTGGGCCTGCTCAAGCACTGCTATACGGAGTTCAGTTTCCTCTCGCGCTTGCTGCCGTCGCTGTACTACGGCGAGCGTGCCAATGGCGAGGCAGTGCCATTGCCGTGGTGAGTGGTGCAACGGTCATTCGACCAGCGCGTCGTAGCCTTCAGCACTGAACTGGATCAGGCAGAAGCCGTGGCCGAACGGATCGGCCAGCACGGCGATGCGTCCCCAGCGACGCTCGCGCAAGGACTGCTCGAGCGTCGCTCCGGCTGCGACTGCACGTGCCAGCGCGGCGTCGATGTCATCCACTACCCAATCCAGGTGCAGCGGCGTCCAATGGCGCTCGTAGTCGCGCACGTCGCCGTCTTCGGTGGCGGCGCTGCCGGCGTCGTTGTGCAGCAGGTAGAGCGGCGTTGGCCCACCGAGCAGCTCCACGGCACCCGGGCCGAGACGGCGGCCGATGCGCAGGCCGAAGGCCCGGATGTAGAAGTCTTCGGCGGCGGCCAGGTCGGGGACGTCGAGGTTGACGATGAAGCTGTGGGCAGTGGCGTTCATGGCAGCGATGGGTGGCATCCGGTGGTCGCAGTCTAGTCCTGCCGCGTGCTGTGGCCGGTTCATCTCCTGCGCGGATTCGGGCAAGCTGGGCGGTCTCTATCGACAAGGACATCCATGAGCGCGCTATCCGGCATCGAACAGGCCACCGGCCAGTCCTTCCCGCCCCTGTTCAAGCAGTTGCATGCAGCGGGTCGGTTGAGTTGGGGTGCTCCCCATCCGGAATGGTCCGAGGTGGTATTCCCGACGCTGCAGGCGGATCCGCCGGTGCTGCTGTACGCCCAGGACTACGAGCCGTTGGAACACGACGAGCTGCTGGAGGCGTGGCAGGAGCTGACCGCCGAGGATCATTACAATCCCCTGCGTCCCGACCTGCAGCTCCTGCCGTTTGCGCGGACCGGCGGCGGCGACAGCTACTGCTTCTGGAGCAACGCGCCCGGCTTTGCCGAGCCCCCCGTCGTGCTGGTGTGGCATGACGATGATCGTGCCGATGTGCTGGCCGCCAACTACCAGGATTTCCTGTTCCGCAAGATGGTCGAAGCCGTTGCCGACTACCAAGCGCCATATACGCTGCTGTCGCACGGCGAGCTGGCCGGCAATCTGCAGCGCTGGTTGCAGTCCCACCAATCCTTCCTTCGCGACGACCAGTACGCGGCGTTGCAGCAGCTGTTTGCCCGCGTTGACGATATTGAAGAAGGAAACATCAGCGAAGACGACGCACAGGCCATCGTCGTTGAAGTGATCGGCTGCGAGCGGTTGGACGAGTCGTTCGCGTACGTGCGCGAGGATGCCTGAGGACATGGGTCGGAGCCCCGCCGGCGGCGGGGATCCGACCCCGTGCGTGATCAGCCTGCGGCCGGGTAATCGAGGTAGCCTGCCTCGCCGCCTCCGTAATAGGTGCTGCGGTCCGGCGTGGCCAGCGCGACGTTGCGCTGCAAGCGCTCGACCAGATCCGGGTTGGCGATGAACGGCTGGCCGAACGCGGCCAGGTCGATGATGCCCGCTTCGACCAGCTGCAGGGCGCGTTCGCGGGTCATGCCACCTGCCAGGATGACGGTGCCGCCGTAGGCCTGCTTGAACTGCCGCAGGAACACCTCGCCCAGCACCGACTGGCTCGCCTGCAGGTTGTCGTTGAGATGCACATAGGCCAGGCCGCGCTTGCCCAGCTCCTCGGCCAGGTACAGGTAGGTTGCCTCGTTGTCGGGGTAGAGCGGCATGTCGAAGGTGAGGTTGTTCGGCGCCAGGCGCACGCCGATCCGCTGCGCACCGATGCGCTGGGTCATCGCATCGACGGTCTCCAGGATCAAGCGCGCACGATTGGGCAGCGAGCCGCCATAGCGGTCCTCGCGCTGGTTGATGAGCGGGTTGAGGAACTGTTCGAACAGGTATCCGTTGGCGGCATGCAGTTCGATGCCATCGAAACCGGCGGCGATGGCGTTGTCGGCGCCGCGCGCGAAGTCGCCGACGATGCCGGGGATCTCTTCGGTGGCCAGCGCACGTGCCGGGGTGGGATCGGCGTGGCCGCGGCTGCCGTCGTCCAGATAGACGAACGAGGTGTTCTTCGGTGCGCTGGCGACCGGCCGGGTACCGGCGCTTACCGGTTGACCACCGTCGGGCTGCAGCGAGGAATGCGACATGCGGCCGACGTGCCAGAGCTGGGCGAAGATCGTGCCCTGTGCGGCATGCACCGCCTCGGTGACGAGCTTCCACCCGGCAACCTGCTCGGCCGACCAGATACCCGGCACGTCGATGTAACCCTGGCCCTGCGGCGAGACCGGGGTGCCTTCACTGATGATCAGGCCGGCGCTGGCGCGCTGCCGGTAGTACTGCGCGGTGAGTTCATTGGCCACCGCGCCGGGGTTGCGGGCGCGGGTCATCGGGGCCATCACGATGCGGTTGCGCAGGGCGATGCCTGCCAGATCGAAGGGGCGGAACAGGGCGGCGGTCATGTCGGTCATCTTGGTGCGGGGAGGAGGCGCCAGCGGCGCGATGCACACAGAATGGAGTTGACATGCAGGCGCATAAAGCGCTTCGATCTCCCTAGGTGCGGGACTATTTGTCCCCAATGGAGCGCGATAGATGCTGCCGCTGGAATCATTGAATGGCCTGGTCACGTTCGTTACCACGGCCCGCTCAGGCAGCTTCACCGAGGCTGCCGACGCGCTGGGCATCTCACGCTCGGCGGTGGGCAAGGCCATCGCCCGGCTGGAAGCGCGGCTGGGCGTGCGCCTGTTCCACCGCACCACGCGGCGCATCGCGCTGACCACCGACGGCGAAGCGTACTACGCATCGTGTGCGGCGGCGCTGGAAGAAATCTCCGCCGCCGAGGCCTGCCTGGGGTCGGCCGGCCTGCCCAGCGGACGGCTGCGCATCGACATGCCATCCTCGTTCGGGCGCCTGGTGGTGCTGCCGGTGCTGCTGCGCCTGTGCCGGCAATACCCGGACCTGCAACTGACGATGACCTTCACCGATCACTTCGTCGATCCGGTCGAAGAGGGCATCGACCTGCTGATCCGCTTCGGCGGATTGCACCAGGCCGAGCATCTGGTCGCGCGCCGGCTGGGTCGCCAACGACTGGTCACCTGCGCATCGCCGGAGTACCTGCAGGCGCATGGCGTGCCGGCCTCCGTGGAGGATCTGGCGCAGCACCGCAGCGTCGTTGGTTTCCGCCACGGCCAGCCGGTGGCGTGGCGGATCGGCAGGGACGATGCCGAGGGAACGTTCATCCCGAATGCGACCCACCAGCTCAACGATGGTGACGCGGTGATCGATGCGGCCATCGCTGGGCTGGGCATCTGCCAGATGCCCGTTTCACTGGTACGCCGTCATCTGGAATCCGGGGCGCTGCAATCGGTGCTGGATGCGCACATGCAGCGGCATATCGACATCCATGCGCTGTGGCCACCGACCCGCCACCTGCGGCCCAAGGTGCGCTACGTGGTGGATGAGCTGGCGCGGTTGGCGGCTCAGGGCGTGTTTGATTGAGCGTAGGGCATCAGTAGTTGATGATCCGGGCGGACGTGTCTTCGCCTTCCTGAAGTGCTTCAAACACCTCGGCCAGAAGCGCGATCAGATCGTGCCCATGTGAGGTGACGAAGTAGGTCGCCAGGCTGTCGATGTCGCCAGCGATATCGTCTCCCCACGGTGGACGCTGGGTTCTATCCTCGAACGACCATATGACACGGGCTGGCGCAAGCTCGGCCAGCTCTCGGCGGACCCTATGTAGTTCGGCCAGCGCGGCGGCAGCATCTGATTGCTGCAGTCTGCCGGCGTATAGCTGATTCAAGAGGATTGGGAATCGACTTCCCCAGCCATTCGGCTCCAGGTTGCCGGATATGGTCGAGAAGAAGGCATAGAGAAACGCGCCACTGCCGATCTCATCGGTGATGCGCCCGAGTTGGATGCCAACACCCATTGTCTGGTTCCTGATTCTGCCGATCCTACAGCATGCCCCGATGCATTAACGGTAGAAGCGCAATTTCTGTAATTGATTGATATGAAAGGATTCAACGGCACTATTGCGGAGGCGGGAGATGCCATTTCCGTCACTTTGCCAATACGCATGTATACTATCCCCCAGTATAGTTCCGAACTGGCCCGCCATGCCGCACTCCCCCGAAGAGAAGAAGAAGGTCCTGGCCCGCGTGCGCCGCATCCGCGGCCAGTGCGATGCGCTTGACCGCGCGCTGGAAGCCGGCGCCGACTGCGGGCCGGTGCTGCAGCAGATCGCCGCCATCCGTGGCGCGGTCAACGGCCTGATGTCCGAGGTGATGGAGGCCCATCTGCGCGAGGAATTCGGCCAGCCCGCCGCCTCCGACGAACAACGCGCCGAACGCGTGCGCGACATGAGCGCGTTGATCCGCTCGTACCTGAAGTAAACGACGGCGCAACATGGCGCCGCCCATCCTGTCATTGCCTGTCTCTGGAGAGTCCACCCATGAAATCCCGTGCCGCCGTCGCCTTTGGTCCCGGCCAGCCGCTGCAGATCGTCGAGATCGACGTCGCCCCGCCGAAGAAGGGCGAAGTGCTGGTGAAGATTACCCACACCGGTGTCTGCCACACCGATGCGTTCACCCTGTCCGGTGATGACCCGGAAGGCCTGTTCCCGGTGGTGCTGGGCCATGAAGGCGCCGGCATCGTGGTGGAAGTGGGCGAGGGCGTGACCAGCGTCAAGCCGGGCGACCACGTGATTCCGCTGTATACCGCCGAGTGTGGCGAATGCCTGTTCTGCAAGAGCGGCAAGACCAACCTGTGCGTGGCCGTGCGCGCCACCCAGGGCAAGGGCGTGATGCCCGACGGCACCAGCCGCTTCAGCTACAACGGCGAGCCGCTGTACCACTACATGGGCTGCTCGACCTTCAGCGAGTACACCGTTGTGGCCGAAGTCTCGCTGGCGAAGATCAACCCGGACGCCAACCCGGAACACGTCTGCCTGCTCGGCTGTGGCGTCACCACTGGCATCGGCGCGGTGCACAACACCGCCAAGGTGCAGGAAGGCGACAGCGTGGCGGTGTTCGGCCTGGGTGGCATCGGCCTGGCGGTGATCCAGGGTGCGCGCCAGGCCAAGGCCGGCCGCATCATCGCGGTGGACACCAATCCGTCCAAGTTCGAACTGGCGCGCGAATTCGGCGCCACCGACTGCATCAACCCGAAGGACTTCGACAAGCCGATCCAGCAGGTCATCGTGGAAATGACCACCTGGGGTGTGGACCACAGCTTCGAGTGCATCGGCAACGTCAACGTGATGCGCGCGGCGCTGGAATGCGCGCATCGTGGCTGGGGCCAGAGCGTGGTGATCGGCGTGGCCGGTGCCGGGCAGGAGATCTCCACCCGCCCGTTCCAGCTGGTGACCGGGCGCAAGTGGATGGGTACCGCCTTCGGTGGCGTGAAGGGCCGCAGCCAGCTGCCGGGCATGGTCGAGGACGCGATGAAGGGCGATATCGAACTGGCGCCGTTCGTCACCCACACCATGGACCTGGACAGGATCAACGACGCCTTCGACCTCATGCATGAAGGCAAGTCGATCCGTTCGGTGGTCCATTACTGAGCCGCGTCATGGGCTGGTTCGATGCCCTGCGCCGGCCGCGTGCGGAAGACCCGCGCGCGGCCTTGGTGGCGCCGATCGAGCAGGCGTTGCGCGCGCTGGGCTGGGTCGACGGCGAGGTGGGGCCACCGCGTGCGGTGACTTCGGCCTTCGGCAGCGACGATGGCATGCCGTTCGAGCAGTGGCTTGCGCAGGTATTCCTGCCGCGCCTCTACGAGGCCCGCGCCGACGGTCAGTGGCCACCGCGCAGCGACGTGGCGGTGGCGGCGTATCGCAACCTGGACGGCCAGCCTGGCGTCGAATCGTTGCTGCGCCTGCTGGCACAGCTGGATGAACTGATCAACCAAGGCATCCACGCCGGGCGTGGATAAGCCGACCAAGGTCGGCATCTACCAGAAGCACGCGTGCGCTGACGCGCCGCGCAGGAGAGCACCATGGAACGCATTGAACACCGCGCCTGTTTCGGCGGCTGGCAGGACGTGTACCGCCATCATTCGACCACGCTGGGCTGCGACATGCAGTTCGCCGTGTACCTGCCACCGCAAGTGGAAACACAGAAGCTGCCGGTGCTGTACTGGCTGAGCGGCCTGACCTGCACCGAGCAGAATTTCATCACCAAGGCCGGTGCGCAGCGCTATGCAGCCGAGCACGGAGTAATCATCGTTGCGCCGGATACCAGCCCGCGCGGCGATGATGTGGCCGATGCCGAAGGCTACGACCTCGGCAAGGGAGCGGGGTTCTACATCAACGCCACCCGTGCGCCCTGGGCGGAGCACTACCGCATGCATGATTACGTGGCGCAGGAGCTGCCGGCGCTGATCGAGGCGAACTTCGCGGTCACCGATGCGCGCGCGATCAGTGGCCATTCGATGGGCGGCCATGGCGCGCTGCTGATCGCGCTGCGCAACCCCGGGCGCTATCGCAGCGTGTCGGCGTTTTCGCCGATCGTCGCGCCCAGCCACGTGCCGTGGGGGCAGAAGGCCTTCCATGCCTATCTGGGCGACAGTCCGGCCGACTGGGCGCAATGGGATGCCTGCGAGCTGATCGCTATGGCTGACGAGCGCCTGCCGCTGCTGGTCGACCAGGGCGAGGCGGACGAGTTCCTGCAGACCCAGCTGCAGCCGCAGCGCCTGCAGCAGGCCTGCGCGGCCGCCGGCCATCCGCTGACCCTGCGTCTGCAGCCGGGCTACGACCACAGCTACTACTTCATCGCCAGCTTCATCGGCGAGCACATCGCCCACCACGCCCGCGCCCTGCAGGGCTGAGCGCGTTCCGGTGGTGCCGGCCGCTGGCCGGCACCACCGGAACGCCCAGGGATTCCCCGGGATTGCCGGCCAGCGGCCGGCACTACCATGGTGATGCACGCGGAGTGTCGTTTTGCCGCAGTGGATCACGCCGCTGTGGCGTGCCGGAGCGCTATCGTGCGCTCAGACGGCCTTGCGGATCGGGGGGATGCATGCCGGTAGTGCTGGCGCTGCTGTATGTGCTGTGCCATGGGCTGGTGCTGGCCCTGTGGCCCGGTCCCGCCGGGGCGGGTTCCTTCGTTTTCCTGACCGGCGCCCCGCTGCTGGCTGCGGTCGCCTGCCTGTGGCGGGCCCGCCGCGACCGCGCGGCACTGGGGTGGCGCGCCACGGCGCTGGCCCTGCTGCTGTGGGCCGGCGGCATGGCGTTCAACATGATTGATGCCCTGGGCGCCGGGCGTGCCGATTTCACCCCGCGCGCAAGCCTGTTCCTTTACGTGCTTTACGGTGTGCCCCTGGTGTTCATCCTGGCCCGGGCGCGCCGGGAACGGGTCAGCATCAGCCTGATCGATGCGGCGATGGCGGCGCTGTTGGGCGTGCTGTTCTTCGTGCACGCGCAGTCGTTTGCCGCCCGCGTTGACATCGACGACCACGCGCTGGCCAACATGCAACGCATGTTCGATATCCAGAACCTGTGCATCGCCGCGTTCGCCGTGGTGCGATGGCTGGCCGGCGACGTGCCCGAACGGCGCAGGTTCTTCCGTGCACTGGCGTTGTACGCACTGGCCTATCTGCTGGTGGCCTACTACATCAACCACTACACCTCCGATGATGCGTTCGGTGCGTTCAACGACCTGCTGATCGACGTCCCTTTTCTGCTGATCGCCTGCCTGGCGCTGGACACGGCGCCGGACACAGGCACCACGGCACACCCGCGGCTGGCGAGGACGGTGCAGGCCGCCGGTCCGATCATCCTGCCGTTGCTGCTGCTGGTGGTCGGCACGCTGGTGGTCGATCATGCGCGGCCGTTGGCCGTCGCGGGCTTCGTCGTAGCCACCCTTGGTTTCGGCCTGCGCAGCGTCCTGCTGCAGACCGATCTGCTGGAGCGTCAGGCGGCGCTGGATCAACTGGCGCGGCAGGATGGCCTCACCGGCGTGGCCAATCGCCGCGAGTTCGATGCGCGGCTGACCTCCGAGTGGAATCGCGCGCGGCGCAGCGGCACCGAGCTGGGCCTGCTGCTGGTGGATATCGACCACTTCAAGGCCTTCAACGACCGGCACGGCCATCCGGCCGGTGATCGTTGCCTGCAGGCGGTGGCCGGGGTGCTGAAGGGCGTCGCAGGTCGCGGCGGTGACAGCGTTGCGCGTTATGGCGGTGAAGAATTCGCTGTCATCGTGCCTGGAAGCCCACTGTCGGGCGTGCTGGCGCTGGCCGAGCGCCTGCGCGAAGCGGTCGAAGCGCTGCCATTGCCGGAAGGCCCGGTCAGCATCAGCGTCGGCGTGGGTTACCTGCATCCGCCGGCGCTGGCCAGTGCCGATCAGTTGCTGGCAGACGCCGATGCCGGCCTGTATGCCGCCAAGCGGGCTGGCCGCAACCAGGTGGTCCTGCACGCACACGTGCTGGATGACGAGGGCAACGCGCACGGAACGATGGACTGCTGAGCGGACCAGCCCATGGCGTGCCGCCCGTCCAGGGACATCGCACTGGGTAGTGCCGGCCGGTGGCCGGCATCTCCTCGGTTGCCGGCCAGCGGCCGGCACTACCACGGCGTGGCCTCAACGCACGTCGCGCAGTTCCCAGTGGCTGCCGGCCAGCAGGCGCAGGCGCTGCTTGAACACATCGCTGTCGATGCGGGTGGTGGCCACCAGGTTGATGCGCAGATCCTTCTGTTCGCCGGTCACGGTGGCCTCCGGATCGGTCACGCCCCATTGCGGTTCCACCGCATCCGGGTCGGGTTGCTTGGCCTTCCAGCGCTCGAACAGCGCGCCGCTGCGCAGCGCGTCCTGCAGTTCCTCGGCGAAGCCGGCGGCGCCCTGCGAATGGAAGGACAGGTCAGGGTCGTTGCCGCGGGCCTTGGAGGGATCGGGCAGGCTGATGTGGTACTGCGCAGGCATGGCGTTCTCCTTGAAGTGCGGCAAGACTGGCACAACCGCAGTGGAATCGATGTGCAGATTCCGGCCGTGGCCAGCGCTCATTCGAACCGATGCGGCCCATCGGCGAAGCCTACGGTGACCGCGCCCTTGCCGACGTTGACCATGCCGGTCAGGCTCATCACCGATTCGTACACGGTCACGCCATGGGTGGCGCAGACCTCTTTCAGCTGTGCGTAGCCGGGCAGCGTGCGCAGCTCGTCCAGTTCTCCGCCGTAGCTGACGCACACCGTCGGTGTCATCAGCCCGGCACGCACGCGCTGGCCGACCACCGCGAACAGCTTCTGCACGGCATTGTCGAAGCCCTTGATCTTGGCCACCGGCCCGGTCTCGCCGCGGTAGCCGTGCAGCACCGGCTTGATGTCCAGCGCGCTGCCCAGCGCCGCACTGAGCAGGCCGACACTGCGGTCGCCCTTGTGCCGTGCGCGCGCACGCATGTAGTACAGATCACGGGTGACCATATAGCCGTGCACGTTGCCGGACAGTTCCTCCAGCCGCTCGCGGATCTGCTGCACGCTGGCGTTGCTCTCGCGCAGGCGCACGGCTTCCACCGCCGTAACCGCCTGCGCGGCGAACAGGTTCTGGGTATCGAGCACGCGCAGCGCGAACGGTGAGTTGTAGCCTGCCGCCTGGCGCACCGGCTTGTAGTCGTTGAGGATGGCGAAGCTGGCCTGCAGCGCGTTGTCATGGATCGGGCTGCGGGTCTTGGTGATGGTCATGCAGAACACGTGGTCGTAATCGATCACCAGCTGCTGCAGGAACAGGTCGCGGATCTGGTTGACGCTGAAGGGAATGGTTTCCGCCTCGGCGCCGTGTTCGGCCACGTGCGCGTGCAGGAAGCTCAGCGTGGCCTGCTCATCGCGGTGATCGGCCAGCACGGCTTCGCCGATGCGGACGGTGATCGGCAGCAGCACGATGTTGTGCTCGGCAATGAAGTCCTGCGGCAGGTCGCAGGCCGAGTCGACGACGATTCCGATGCGCATCCGCGGCTCCCCTCCAGGGCGGTTGTAGGTTCGGAAACGTGAAATCTATCTCAAATTCTGGCGTGGCGCGCGAGGGAAATGCGCCAGGCCCTGTTCAGCGACTGCGCTGCACGGCCACCGGAAGTTCGGCCAGGCGCTGCCACTCGGGCTGCTGCAGCAGGGCGGGATCGGCCAGCACGGCGGCCATCAACGGATGGGCGTCGTTGCCCCAGAACAGTTCGTCATCGATGGCCAGGGTTGGTACGCCGAACACGCCGGCAGCAATGGCGGACTCGGTGTTCCTCCGCAGCTGCTCCTTGGCCGCGGGGGCCGCGATGGCGCTGGCGACATCCTCGATCCCCAGCCGCGCAGCCGGTTCGCGCAGGGCCTCGGCGCTATCGGCGGCATTGCCGTCGCGCCAGATCCAGTCGAACAGCACGTCCACCGCCTGCACGGCGCCACCGGCGGCCAGGCACAGCCGCAGGGCAGACAACGGGTTGAACGGGTGGCCCGGCGGGAACCGCAGCGGTGTTCCTTCGGCCTGCGCAGTCCACAGCAGCTGACGGTACATGAAGCGGCGCTTGGCCGGAATCTCGGCCGGCCCGAGGTTGCCCAGGTGATGCAGCACGGCACCGAAGGCGATCGGCACGGTCTGGATCTGTGCGAACTGGGGTAGCTGCTTCAGCTTCTGCCAATGCAGGTAGGAATAGGGCGAGACGAAGTCGAAGTACCAGCGCAGGGTGGCCATGCAGGTTTCCTTGAATAACTGGAGGTCAGGGCTGCGCGTTGCGCTGCAGGTAGCGGTCGCGCAGTTCGGTCTGGCGCGAGCGCATCGGCATCGCCCGGCCGCCCAGCCAGACCTGTTCGGCATAGTGCGCCACGTCCAGCGGGTCGCCCTCCCACAGCACCAGGTCGGCACGCTTGCCCGGCTCGATGCTGCCGATCTGGTCGGCCACGCCGAACGCCTGCGCCGGCACCCGGGTCAGGCCGGCCAGGCCGTCGGCCCAGGGCAAACCGTTGGCCACGGCATTGCCGGCCAGCTGGCGCATCTTGCGGGCGTTGTGCGAGGCGTCGCCACGCTGCACGAACGAGACCGCCACGCCGGAACGTTGCAGGCGTGCCGCATTTTCCAGCGTGGCGCCGATCTGGTCGAAGCTGGCCGGCAGGTTGGACAACACATCGACGAACACCGGTACCTGTGCGGCGGCCAGCTCCGGCGCCAGCTGCCAGGCTTCGCTGCCACCGGCGATGGCGATCTTCACCTTTTCGCGGGCGGCCCAGCGCAGCAGCTGGCGAATGTCCGCCGCGCGGTCCACCTCCACCACGATGCGGCCGTGCCCGGCCAGGTAGCGGCTGAGCGTGCGGCGCCCGGCCGGCGTCAGCAGCGCGTGCGGTGAGTCCGCGGCAACCTGGCCACGCGCCTCGTCCACCATCTGCTGCAGCAGCATCCATTGCGCTGCACGCGACTGCCCGGTCAGCTCCACTGCGGCCGACCCCAGGCGCAGGAACAGCGCGCGCGGCCCGAGGGGATCGGCGCTGCCGTCCAGCCGCATCACGCCACCCTGGCCTGCAACGAAGCCGCCGCCGGTGGCCGCCCCCAGGGCGGTGAAGCCGATGCCGTCCAGGCGTGCCACCGGGATCAGCACCGAGGCCGGGTTGTACGCCAGGGTGACATCGAACTCGGGGCGCAACGGTTGTTCGCCGATCTTCAACGTGCTGTCGACCGTGCTCGCTTCACCGGAGACCTCTTCGATGCCGATCTCGGTGATGCCCCCGAACAGCGCCGGTGTCAGCGGGCGGCCATCGGCCTCGACCACGCTGGCCCCGGCCGGGGCGGACAGCCCGCTGCCGACTGCGCGGATGATCCCGCCCTGCACCAGCACATCGGCGTGCTTCAGGCTGCCGCGCGTGCTGGCCGTATGCACGGTCGCGTTGCGCACCAGCAGGTCCTGCGCCTGCGCGGATGCGGAGAGGCAGGCCAGCACCATGACCGTAGCGCCGAGCCATGCCCGGCGACGCTTGTTCAACGCGCCCATCAGTGCACCTCCTGGCCAAGCTGGAAGTCGGAACGTGGCGTGGCCGCAGGTGCGCTGCGGTCGTACAGGCGGCGGCCGTCGATGAAGACCTGCTCGGCCAGCGCGTACGAGCTGAAGGGGTTGCCGTTCCACACCACCACGTCGGCCATCTTGCCCGCCTCCAGAGTGCCGGTCTGGCCTTCGATGCCCAGCGCCTTGGCGGCGTTGGCAGTCATCCAGGTGATGGCGTGCTCGGGGGGGATCTCCGGCATGTGGGCGCGGCGCGCGGCGGCGATCACCTTGGCCGCTTCCTGGTTCAGGCGCTGGATGCCTTCGGGTGAATCGGAATGGACGATGGCGCAGCTGTTCTTCGGCCGGTCGACCAGCGCGATGTTCTCGGGAATGCCGTCGAAGGCTTCCATTTTGAAGCCCCACCAATCGGCCCAGAGTGCACCGCAGACGCCGTCGGCGGCCAGCCGGTCGGCCAGCTTGTAGGCCTCCACGCCGTGGTGGAAAGCGGCCACCTTGAAGCCGAATTCCTTGGCCAGGTCGAGCATGGTGGCCATCTCGTCGGCGCGGTAGCAATGGATATGCACGCGGATGTCGCCCTCGATCGCACCGGCCAGCGTGTCCAGCTTGAGATCGCGCTTGCCGCCAGCATCACCGGCGCTGTCGCCCTTGTCGCTGCCGAACCAGCTCCTGCGCTTGGCCGGCTTCGGTTTGTTCTTGGCGATGTAGTCGGCGGCATCGATGAAGGCGGCGCGGTAACCGGCAACGTTGCCCATCCGCGTGGCCGGAGCGACGCCCTTGCCTCCGCCGTACACCCGCTTCGGGTTCTCGCCGCAGGCCATCTTCAGTCCCCACGGCGCGCCGGGAAACTTCATCGCCTGGTAGGTGATGGCGGGGACGTTCTTCAGGGTCACACCACGACCACCGACCAGGTTGGCCGAGCCCGGCAGCACCTGCATGCTGGTCACGCCGCCGGCCAGTGCGGTGGCGAAACCCGGGTCCTGCGGCCACACCGAGTGCTCGGCCCAGACGTTGGCGGTGACCGGTGCGGTCATCTCGTTGCCGTCGCTGTGCGCACCGACACCCGGGCTGGGATACACGCCCAGGTGCGAATGCACGTCGATCAGGCCCGGAGTGACCCACTTGCCCTGTGCATCAATGCGGGTGACAGCGGCATCGGCCTGCAGCTGGCGGCCGACGGCAACGATGCGGCCGTCGCGCAGCAGCACGTCGGCGTTGTCCAGGCGCTGGCCGGTGCCGGTCAGCACGGTGGCGTTCTGGATCAGCACCGGTGCATCGGGGTGTGCCTGGTAGGTGCTGGGGTAGGGATCGGCGACGAAGCGCGAGGCGCCCACCGCCGGTGCCGTGCTCAATGAAACCAGCGCCAGTGCCACCCCGGTGCGCAACAACGTCGATGCCATGCAGTTCCCCTCGCCAGAAACATGAATCCACCGACGCTAGCCGGGGCCGGTGTGGCTTGCCAAGTGACCTTGGACAGGGGCGTGGGGGGTAGGAATTTTCTGATGGAGGATTTGTGAAGGAAATATTAACGTTGGATGAAGCAATGGGCTGATTACGTCTTGCGCTGACCTGTGTCACCAGCTTACGCACCTGCTCCAACGAGGGAGCCGGGCCCGTACCTCTCATGGAATCAAGGACGCAACCGATGACTGCTGCAAAGCTCCGCCGTTCGACCGTTTCGCGCCGTTCCTTCCTCCCCTCGCCGCTGGCGTCGGCCATTGTCGGTTCGTTGCTGGTGGCCACCGCACTGCCGGTACTGGCCCAGGACAGTGACGACGCCCTGGCCCGTTACCAGCTGCAGCGCAGCCTGCAGTCGGCGTTCGCCGCGCAAAGCGGGGTGAGCGCCTCCGCTCCCGCGATGATCGCTCCCTCGGTAGCGATTCCGGTGGCGGCGCTGGCTCCCAGCGCCGGTGCTTCCGCGGAGCCGGTCATGGGCAAGCCCGGCGACGCTGCGAGCTGGCGTACCAGTGAATTCGAACTCGACTGGGGCCTGGCTGCGATCAATGCCGACGTGGCCTATGCGCGCGGGCTGACCGGTGCGGGCATCCGCCTGGGCGTATTCGACAGTGGCACGGGTCTGGACCATCCGGAATTCGCCGGCAAGGACAACCGCAGCATCCGCATCGCCGATCTGATGGCTGACGGCACGCGCTGCACCAACACCACCGCAGTGCGTGGGCCGGCGGCCTGCTTCGCCAGTGATGGCGATGACGTCCAGATCAGCTATGTCGGGTACAACGCCAACGTGCCCGACAACATCCGCAGGATCATCGAGTCGGGCCCCTATGTGCAGCCGGGGATGCAGTTCGAGATCCATGGCACGCACGTTGCTGGCACCATCGCGGCGAACCGGGACGGAAGCGGCATGCACGGTGTGTCCTTCGGTTCGGACCTGACCGTTGGCCGGCTGTTCTCCGACAGCATCCGCGAGTGGCAGCGCACGGCGACTGGCTACTCGGTCGTGACACTGGGCGCGATCGGCCCGAAAGTCAGCGCCTTCCAGGACCTGTATGCCCAGATGAACGCGCAGGGCGTGCGTGCCATCAACCATAGCTGGGGCCTGGTCACGGAACCGACAACAGCGACGGACATGGACGCGATCTACAACGACCCGGACGACCGCCAGTACCTGAACACCTTTGCCGACGGATCGCGTGCGCGCGGGATGATCCAGGTGTGGGCGGCCGGCAATACCAGTTCGGTCATTCCGACGCCTGCGCAGAGTCCCATCGCCGGCCTCTACGCCACGCTGCCGCGCGCATTCGCCGACATCGAGCCGTACTGGTTGAGCGTGGTCAACGTCGGTACCAATCTGACCCTGAGCAATCGTTCCAACAAGTGCGGCCTGAGTGCCAACTGGTGCCTTGCCGCACCGGGTTCGGACATCGTATCGACCGCCTATGGTGATGATTCCAGCCTGGCCGGCAGCGTCGGCATCGACGCCAACGGCAACGTCAGCCTGGACATCCAGCAGCGCGTGCCTACCTATGGCTATGCGCTGCTGAGTGGAACCTCCATGGCCGCGCCCCACGTCACCGGCGCGCTGGGCCTGCTGTTTGAACGCTTCCCCTATCTGGACAGCGCTCAGGTGCGCGATGTGCTGCTGACCACGACCACCGATCTGGGCGCGCCCGGCATCGACGACATCTACGGTTGGGGCCTGGTGAACCTGGCCAAGGCCATCGAAGGTTACGGTTCGCTGCGCGTGGACACCGACGTGGTGATGAACCAGCGTGCCGGTGGCCTGAAAGTGTGGGAAGGCGATGCCTGGGACAACTGGACCAACGACATCGGCGGCCCCGGCAAGCTGACCAAGAGCGGCATCGGCTGGCTGCGCTTGAGCGGCGACAACAGCTTCAACGGTGCGCTGGTGCGCGAGGGCGTGCTCGAACTGGATGGCGTCAATACGCTCACCGGAGCGGTGGACGTGGCCGGCGGCAGCTTCCTGCTCAATGGCACGTTGAAGAACACTGCGCTGAACAGCCAGGGGGGCGCCAGCCACATCAACGCACGCGGTGTGCTGGATGGCTCCGACCTGAACGTCAACGGTGGCGTGGTCATCTTCGACGGCGTGCAGCGCGGCGCCCACACCTCGGTGGCCGCGCAGGGGACGTTCGAATTGAACGGAAGGCTGGAAAACAGCGCGTTGACCAGCCTGGGCAACAGCCGTGTGAATGCAGGCGGGTTACTCGCAGGCTCCGACCTGACCGTCAACGGTGGCGTGCTGTCGTTCAACGGCACGCAGAGCGGTGGTCACACCCTCGTTGGCCGCAACGGCACACTGAAGGGCATCGGCCAGCTGGGCGATACCACCGTGGCCGGTATCGTTGCACCGGGCAACTCGATCGGCACGCTGACCATCAACGGCGACTACGTGCAGACCGCCACCGGTGTGTACCAGGCCGAGCTGGCCCCGGGCGGGCACAGTGACCAGTTGCGCGTCACCGGTACCGCCACCCTGGGCGGCACCCTGATCGCCCTGCCGGAAGCGGGCACCTATTACCTGGGTGAGCAGTTCAACTTCATCCGTGCCGAGGGCGGAATCCGCGGCCAGTTCGCCACCACCGACTTCAGTGCGTTCTCGCCGTTCCTGAAATTCGGGCTGTCCTATGGCACCGGTGGCGCGCGCATTGAAGTCACCCGTGGCAATCCGCTCGCCAGTGCCGCCAGTACCGACAACCAGCGCGCGGTGGCCACTGTGGCCGACCGGCTGGCGGTCAACCAGGGCCTGCCGCGCCCACTGACCCTGCTGTTCCCTCAACAGGTAGGCGCTGCACTGGACGGCCTCAGCGGCGAGCTGCATGCGGCCACCGCGATGGCCCTGGTCGAGGGCAGCCGCTACGTGCGTGATGCCGCACTGTCGCGCCGCGTCGGTGTACGCGCGCCGGGAGCAGACGGCGACGCCGCCACGGGGGTCTGGGTACAGGCCATCGGTGGCAGCACCACGCTGGACGGCAATGGCAACACCGCACGCACCGAAGCCAACAGCAGCGGCCTGCTGGTAGGCGTGGACCGCGAGATCAACGGCTGGCAGGTGGGCATGCTGGCCGGTACCGGCCGTACCGATGCCAAGCAGCAGGAAGGACGCCGTGCGCGTGCCAAGGTCGACAATACGCACCTGGGGGCCTATGCCAGTCACGATTGGGGCGCCTTCGGCCTGCGGGGTGGCCTGGCCTGGAGCGAGCATGAGGTGAAGAGCACCCGCGAGCTGGCCTTCTCCGGTTACAGCGATACGCTGGCGGCACGCTATGACGGCCGCACCCGCCAGGCGTTCGTCGAGGCGAGCTACCGCTTCGGCGGCCGCGAGGCGGGGTTGGAACCTTACCTGCAGCTCGCACGTGTGGAAGTGGACATGAAGCGCGTCAACGAACGCGGCGGTGCGGCTGCACTGCAGGGTGAGGTGGACGATCTGCGTACCACCGTGGCCACGGCCGGCCTGCGTTTTGACAAGGGCCTGAAGGCTTCGTTCCAGCAGGACAGCTGGCTGCACCTGCGCGGTGGCGTCGGGTACCGCCATGCCAGCGGTGACCGCGACCCGGCGGCCCGCTTCGCCTTTGCCACCGGCAGCGACAGCTTCGTGGTCAGCGGTGCCCCGTTGGCTGACAGGACGGTGGTGGCCGAACTGGGGCTGTCGGCATGGTTGACCACACGCCAGCAGCTGGAGCTGGGCTATAGCGGCCAGTTTGGCGACGAAAGCCGTGACCACAGTGCCAACCTGCGCTGGTCGGTGCGCTTCTAAGCCACCGGTTCCCGCAGGGAAACCAGGAGGGCGGCCGCAGGGCCGCCCTTCTTCGTTGCCGGCCCAGGTGTGGGTTGGCCCGTGCACGCCTACAATGGCGGCCCCCACGCCGTACCGGACCGCCCATGAAGAGCAAGCAGGAAATCGTCGACAACTGGCTGCCGCGCTACACCGGCGTGCCGCTGGACCAGTTCGGCCAGCACATCCTGCTGACCAACTTCGGCGGCTACCTGCACACCTTTTCCGAGCTGACCGGTGCGCCGGTCATCGGCCTGGACCGGCCGATGGCCAGTGCCACCATCGATGGCATCACCATGATCAACTTCGGCATGGGCAGCCCCAATGCCGCGATCATCATGGATCTGCTGTCGGCAGTGATGCCCAAGGCGGTACTGTTCCTGGGCAAGTGCGGTGGCCTCAAGCGCAAGAACCAGCTGGGTGACCTGGTGCTGCCGATCGCAGCGATCCGCGGCGAAGGTACCTCGGGCGATTACCTGCCGCCGGAAGTCCCGGCGTTGCCGGCGTTCGCGCTGCAGCGTGCGGTGTCCACCATGATCCGCGACCGCGGCCACGACTACTGGACGGGCACTGTCTACACCACCAACCGCCGGGTGTGGGAACACGACGAGGGCTTCAAGGAGCGGCTGCGGGCGATGCGCTGCATGGCCATCGACATGGAAACGGCCACGGTATTCGCCGCCGGCTTTGCCAACCACATCCCCAGTGGCGCGCTGCTGCTGGTGTCGGACCAGCCGATGATACCCGACGGGGTCAAGACCGAGGCTTCCGATGCCAAGGTCAGCTCCCAGTTCGTGGAAAATCATATCCAGATCGGTATCGAGGCGCTTAAGCTTATCCGGCGCAACGGCAAGTCGGTCCGCCACCTGCGCTTCGATGAATGATGATGATGGCCTGGCGCGGCGCGCCGGCCCTGGGGAGTAGGTGATGGACGTTGCCGCGCAAGTGGTGGATTTCTGGAAAGAAGCGGGCCCTGCGAAGTGGTTCGCCCGCGACGATGCGTTCGACGCGCAGTTCCGCCAGTTGTTCCTGGATGAGCATTTCGCCGCCGCTTCGCGTGGGCGTGAACACTGGCTGGGCAGTGCCGAGGGCGCACTGGCGCTGATGCTGCTGCTGGACCAGTTCCCGCGCAACTGCTTCCGCGGTACTGCCCATTCCTATGCCACCGATGGCCTGGCCCGGCACTACGCCATGCGCGCCATCGAGGAAGGCCTGGACCTGCAGCTGGTGCCGAAGCTGCGCGCCTTCATCTACCTGCCGTTCGAGCACTCCGAGGACCCGTTGGACCAGGACCGTTCGGTGGCGATGTTCGATGTGCTGGGCGACAAGGAATACCTGCAGTACGCCGAGCTGCACCGCGACATCATCCGTCGCTTCGGGCGCTTTCCGCACCGCAATGCCGTGCTGGGCCGCATCCCCACCCCGGAAGAACTGGATTACCTGGCCGAAGGCGGTTTCGCCGGCTGAAAAAAGGGGACGGAGGGGATTAAGTCGTTTGTGGCATAAACGACTTAATCCCCTCCGTCCCCTTTTTTTGGGGGCCAGATCCGCTTTCCTCAGGAAAGGGCGCTGACCCCGCGCCGTCAATCAGTACTTCGGCACGCCGTTGTCGACATCTTCCGACCAGGCATTGATGCCGCCGGTGACGTTGAACACCTTGGTGAAGCCCAGCGCACGGAACTGTTCGGCGGCCTGCGCGCTGCGGCCACCGTGGTGGCACATGAAGGCCAGTGCGGTGTCCTTGGGCAGGGCTTCCAGCTCGGCACGGCCGTTGCCGTCGAAGGTCTTGAACGGCACGCCCACCGCAGCGATCTCGCGCTCGTCGGCCGGGCGCACGTCCACCAGGGTGATGTTGCCGGCACGCACCAGGTCGTCGGCATCGCGCACGCTGATTTCCTGCACCGGCTTGGGCGCATTCGGGTTGTCGATGGCCAGGCCCTTGCCGCGGATGTCGTCCACCCAGTCGATGGTGATGCCGTTGGCGCGACGCGCGCTGGCCAGGTCGAACTGCACGCGCAGGCCGTTGGACTCGGCGGCGATGGCGCTTTCGTCGTGGGGGGCCAGCTGGAAGTTGGGCTGGAAGCGGGCGTCGATGGTCAGCTGCAGGGCCGCGCCCGGGGCATCGGCCAGCGCGCCCTTGAGCATTTCCACGGCCGCCGGCGTGACGGTGATGCTCGGCGGGGTACGGTCCGGTGCCGGCAGCCCCAGCACGCTGCTCAGCTCGCCGCTGGCGGCCATCTGCAGCACGATGTCGCTGCCGCCGACCAGTTCGCCGTCGATGTACAGCTGCGGAATGGTCGGCCAGTCGCCATAGGCCTTGATGCCTTCACGGATTTCCTGGTCGGCCAGCACGTTGACGTGGGCGAACTCAACGCCCAGGTCCTGCAGGGCGCCGACGGCCTTGGCCGAGAAACCACACTGCGGCATCGACGGCTGGCCCTTCATGAACAGCACGACGCGGTTGGCGTTGAGGATGGATTCGATGCGCGAACGCAGGGCGGGATCGAGGGACATGGACGTCGGGGTTCCGGGAATTCGAATCATCAATTCTACCCCTCATGGCATCATGGGGGATGAGCAACGCAGGAACATTGCATCGCATCCCGACCCGGCCCTGGCGCTGGCTGCCCTGGCTGGTGGCGTCGCAGCTGGCCGTGATCCTGGTCTGGTCGCTGGCGGGCTGGCGGTGGGGCCTGCCGCTGATGGTGACCAGCCACGCGCTCTTTCTGGTGCCGGTGTTCCTGCCCAACTGCCACTTCTACGCACCGGTGCTGAGCCGGGTACCGGAGGCCGGCAACAGCGTCTGGTTGACCATCGATGACGGTCCCGGCCCGGAGACCCGGGCCGTGCTCGATCTGCTGGATCGCCACCAGGCACGTGCCACGTTCTTCCTGGTCGGCGAGCGGGCGCTGGCGCAGCCGGAGCTGGTGCAGGAGATCCTGCGCCGGGGCCACGACCTGGGCAACCACAGCCACAGTCATCCACAGGCGCGCTTCTGGCGGCTGGGCCCGGCAGCGATGCGTGCCGAGATCGAGGGCTGCCAGCATGCGCTGCAGGCGGTGGGCGGTCGCCCGGTGCGCTGGTACCGCTCGGTGGTGGGCATGACCAATCCGTTCGTGGCGCCGGTGTTGAAGGCGCTGGGACTGGTGCGCGTGGGCTGGAGCGCCCGTGGCTACGACGGTGTCGGCTGCACGCCGGAGGGCGTGCTGTCGCGGCTGCTGCCGGACCTGCGCCCGGGCGCCATCGTGCTGCTGCATGAGGGGGCCGCCCACGGCCACAACCTGGCGATCATCGAACGCGTGCTGCAGGCGCTGGACGAGCGGGGGCTGAAGGCGCGGCTGCCGGTTCCGTAACGCCGGGCCCTGGTGGTGTAGAGCAGCCGAGCATGGGCTCGGCGCTACAAGGGGGGGCGATCATCCTGTAGCGCAGCGCCGGCACATACTGCACTCGGCGCTACAACGCGGGGCGTTCGGCCACCAGCAACCAGCTGTTGAACGGCGTGCGCCCATGCAGGGGACGCGGGGGGGTCACCTGTAATCCGGCTTCGACCAGCGTTGCCTGCAGCGCCTGCGGATCCGGGTAATGACGGGGGCGGGTGCCCATCCAGCCGATCAGCCAGGCCAGCCGGTCCGCCACCCGGGTAGTGCGGTCGCGGCCATCGCCGGTAGCGAGCGGCGTGCGCAGCAGCAGGCGGCCACCGCGGGCTACCCGTGCACTGGCCTCACGCAGCAGTGCCTGCTGTGGGCCCGCGTCCAGGTACTGCAGCACATCCAGCAGCAGCACATGCCCGGCCTGCGCCGGCAGCGGCGCCTGCACGTCCAGGCAGTCGAAGCGCACAGCGGGCAGGCCGGTGGCGGCACGCTGGGCGCGGGCGATCTTGCCGGCATCCACGTCCACGCCCAGGTAGGGCTGGGAGCCACCGCGCTGGCGCAGCACGTGGGCGAACAGGCCCAGCCCGCAGCCGAGGTCCAGCACGGGTTGCCCGTCGCCAGGCAGGTGCTGCAGCACGCCGTCATACAGCGGGTCGCTGCCCAGCTTGCTGCGGGTGTAGTAGTAGTCGCGGCGGCTGGCCCAGGCGTGCGCGGGGCGGAATGCCTCGGCGATCGCACGGGCCTGCGGTGCGGCCAGGGGAGTGCAGGGCAGGGGCGGGCCGTTCCGTGGCGTGCCGTCCATCGCCTCAGTCCGTTCCGCCGAGCAGGTGGGCGGCGACCGGCAGCGCGCGCGCGCTCCACAGCGCGTACATCCGTGCTGAAGGGTGCAGGCCGTCGTCGGCGATCATCGCCGGGTTGTCGCCCTGGTCACGGCTGATATCGGTGATGTCGACGAAGGCCACGCCCTGCTGGGTGCTGATCACTTCGGCAGCGGCATTGAACTCGTCGGTCTCGATCTCGATCGCGGCCAGGTCACGGCCGCTGCCGATACCAAACGGGGTTGCACCCCAGTCGGGGAAGGACAGCACCAGCACGCGCCCGGCATCACCGCCGGCGAAGCCGATCGCCCGCTCCAACAAGGCCCGGAACTGGCTGCGGTACTCGTCCAGAGGACGCCCGCGGTACTGGTTGTTGACGCCGATCAGCAGGCTGACGAAATCGAACGGCCCCTGCGGCGCGGCCGCATCGATGCCGGCATCGAGTTCGTCGGTGGTCCAGCCGGTGGTTGCAATGGTCTGCGGATCGGACAGCTCAATGCCCTGCGCACGCAGGGCGGCGGCAAGCTGGTGCGGCCAGCGGCCTTCGACGGCAACCGCTTCTCCGGTGGTGTACGAGTCGCCCAGCGCCAGGTAGGACAACGCCACGGCTCAGGCCACCGAACGGCGCGGCTTCAGCGGCACGACCTTGGTGGCGTCCTCGGCACGGCGGGCCAGCACGCGGTCGATGCGTGCGAACACATCGCGCATGACCGAGGCTTCCGGCAGCAGGGTCACGCGGAAGTGATGGCGGTAAGGCACGTTGAAGCTGGAGCCGGGTACGACCAGCACGCCTTCGTTGTTCATCAGGTCCAGGGCGAAGGTGTGGTCGTCGAAGCCCTTGGCGGCGGCACCGACCACGGCCGGGAACGCGTACAGCGCGCCGGCCGGGGCAACCAGCGAAAGGTGTTCGCTGGCCTCGCAGGCCTCGATCACCGTGCGCCGGGTTTCATACAGACGGCCGCCGGGGGCGCACAGCTCGGAAATGGTGTCCGGGCCGTTCACTGCCGCGTCGATGGCGTACTGGCCCGGCACGTTGGCACACAGGCGCAGCGCGCTCAGCAGGTCCAGCGCGGCGCGGAAATCGCCCAGGCGTGCGTCATCGCCACTGAGGTGCGCCCAGCCCACGCGCCAGCCGCAGGCGCGGTGCACCTTGCTCAGGCCGCTGAAGGTCAGGCACGGATGGTCGCCGGCCAGCGGCGCGACCGGCTGGAACACCGCGTCGTCGTACAGGATCTGGTCGTAGATCTCGTCGACCAGCAGCAACAGGTTGTGGCGGCGCGCGATCTCGACCACGCGCTCCAGCAGTTCGCGCGGGTAGCTGGCGCCGCTGGGGTTGTTCGGGTTGATCAGCACGATGGCGCGGGTGCGCGTGGACACCAGCGTCTCGATCTCGGTCGGGTCGGGCTGGAAGCCGTTTTCCGGCGCGCAGCGGTAGTACACCGGGCGGCCGTCGTTGAGGATGGCCGCGGCCGACCACAGCGGGTAGTCCGGCGAGGGCACCAGCACTTCATCGCCCGGGTTCAACAGCGCCCGCAGCGACAGATCGATCAGTTCGCTCACGCCGTTGCCGACGAACACCCGGTCCGGATGCGCATCGGGCGCACCGCGGCGCGCATAGGCGGCGGCAATGGCTTCGCGTGCGACCGGCAGGCCCTGCTGGTGGGTGTAAGGGTCGGTACGGCCCATGTCATCGGCAATCGCGCGCTGCAGGTGCTCGGGCGCACGGAAACCGAAGTTGCCCGGGTTGCCGATGTTGAGCTTGATCAGCTTGCGGCCCTGCGCCTCCAGTTCCCGGGCTCGCCGCGCCAGTTCTCCGCGGATTTCGTAGCGCACTTCGGAAAGGCGCTCGCGGATGGCCAGGGGCTTGAGCGAGGTGGTGGACATGGGAGCTGGGCCGTCAAAAGGCATGGGGCTTCCATCCTACCGGAATTGCTGCACTGCATGGCAAGGGCTCCGGGCCCGCCATTGCTGGGCTGGCAGGGCGTCGGCACAGGTAGAATGGCCGCGATGACCCAGACCCCCGATTTCATCGCCCTGCAGACCATTGGCTGGCCCTGGCCGGGCCCGGCGCAGCAGGCCGACTGGCAGGCCGCGATGGCCACGCATCCGCAGGCCCGCCCGGCGCGGGTGATCGAGCAGCACCGCACCCACTACGTGGTGGCCGATGGCCCGGATGCGTCGATCAAGGCCGAGTCGCTGCCGGAATGGCAGCGCCCGCGCTTCCCCAGCCACGAGCGGCCGGCGGTGGGTGACTGGGTGCTGCTGGACGGCATCCGCATCGTCGCCCTGCTGCCACGTCGTACCGCGATCAAGCGAGGCGCGGCAGGCGAGCATTACCACCAGCAGGTGATCGCGGCCAACATCGATACGGTGTTCATCGTCTGTGGCCTGGACGCTGACTTCAATCCGCGCCGCATCGAGCGCTACCTGCTGCTGGTCGGCGGTGGCGGTGCCGAACCGGTGGTGGTGCTGACCAAGGCCGACCAGACCGAATACAGCGAGGACGCGCTGGCAGTGCTGGAAGAACTGGAGATGCAGGGCATCGCCTTGCATGCGATCAACGGCCTGGACGCCGACAGCGTGGCGGTGCTGCAACCGTGGCTGGGCCCCGGCCGCACGGTGGTGCTGGTCGGCTCCTCCGGTGCCGGCAAGTCCACGTTGACCAACACGTTGCTCGGCGAGCAGCGGATGAGGACCAACGCGGTGCGTGCCAACGATTCGCGCGGGCGCCACACCACCACGCACCGCGCGCTGATGCCGCTACCGACCGGTGCCTGCCTGATCGACACCCCCGGCATGCGCGAGCTGAAGCCGACCGGTGAAGAGACGCTGTCCGAAGGCGGCTTCGCCGATATCGAAGCGCTGGCCGCACAGTGCCGCTTCAACGACTGCAAGCACCAGCAGGAACCGGGCTGTGCTGTTCGCGCAGCGATCGACGCGGGCGAGATTGAAGAGAGCCGGCTGCTGAACTACTTCAAGCTGAAGGAAGAAGTGGCCGTGGCCGCAGCGAAGCTGGCCGTACGCCAGGCCGAGACCGCGCAGGAACGCGGCGGCAGGAAGGGCAAGGGCCAGCAGTTCCGGCCGGCGGGGAAGCCGCGTAGGCGGTAACAAGGCAGCCGAGCATGGGCTCGGCTCTACAGTTGGTCCGCGGTGGAGTCATTTCATGTAGCGCCCGAGCCGATGCACGGGCGGCGGCGCACCGCGCCGGGCACGGCAGGGCGTTATAGTCCGCGCATGGAACCGACTGCGACGCTGGACCGTGACGTGGCCCACCATGCAGCGCTCGATGCGCGCCTGGTCGAGGCCGTGGGGGGCATCCGCCTGCTGGGCCTGACCAGCTGGCCGGCCACGCTGCAGGCACCGTTCCTGGAAAGCGTGGCGCGCGGCCAGCCGGTGCTGCCGAAGGTGGACTACCCGAGGCTGGATTTCAGCGAGGAGCGCCGCGCGCTGGCCGCGATCGCCGGCGACTGCGATGACAGCCACCCGCTGGGCCACTATGTGCAGCAGTCGGCGCAGAGCTGGGATCTGGCCGCGCAGCTGTTGGAGGGGCTGGGCACTGCGGCAGTCGATACCTGTTCGGTGCAGCTGTTCGGCGCACCCGAGCAGCCGCTGCCGGGCAATGGTCCAAGCACGCGCGACGCAGCGCGCCACTTCATCCAGATCGCTACCGAACTCGATCACGAACTGCTGGCGCCGGAAGAGCAGGTACCGGTCTCGGCCATTGCCCTGCAGCTGCAGCTGCAGAACGATCTGGATGCGTTCTTCGAATCGCGCATCATCCAGGTTCAGCTGGATCCGGAGCTGGTGTCCAAGGCCGCTGCCGGTCCGACCCGCATCCGCCTGCGTACCAGCGCGCGCTTCAGCGCTTACGACCGCGCGCAGCTGTTCCACCATGAAGCGCTGGTGCATTCGCTCACCGCATTGAACGGTCGCGGCCAGCCGGTATTGCCCAGCCTGGCGTTGTCCTCGCCGCGGGTGACGGCCACCCAGGAAGGGCTGGCTACCTTCGCCGAACAGATCACCGGCAGCATCGACATCGAGCGCCTGAAGCGGATCAGCCTGCGCACCGAAGCGATCGCGATGGCACGCGAAGGCGCCGACTTCATCGAAGTGTTCCGCTATTTCTGCGATGCCGGGCAGAACCCGGAGGAGAGTTTCGCCTCGGCACAGCGCGTGTTCCGTGGCGTGCCGCCCAATGGTGGCCTGGCGTTCACCAAGGACACGGTGTACCTGCGCGGGCTGGTGTCGGTGCATACCTTCTTCCGGCACATGCTGGCCGAGGACCGCCTGCAGGTCTGCCGCTGGTTGTTTGCCGGCAAGATGAGCCTGACCGATGCGATTGCGTTCGCGCCACTGTTCGAAGCGGGTGTGCTGAAGCCGCCGCGCTGGCTGCCGCACTGGGTGAGCCGGGCGAACGGGCTGGCCGGGATGCTGGCGTTCTCGCTGTTCGCCAACCGGATACGGATGGACCAGCTGGCGCCGGAATGAAATGCGTTGGCGGGATGATGCGCTGGCGCCTCGATGGATATCGCTGGGCGGCGGTGGGGCACCCTCGCCAGGACACGCCGTAAACCCATCCATGGGGGCTCGATCGGCGCATCCATGCGCCTCACGGTCCTGGCCAGGGTGCGCCACCGCCGCCAGACAGTTTCCCGCGCGGGCGGCAGCACATCACCGCGCCGAAGGGATTGCGCTTGAAAAGCAAAGAGCCGGGCAATGCCCGGCTCTTTGGTTTTGCTCTTCTTTGCCTTCCGCACCGTGGCGCGGGAAACCGTCGAGCAGGGTCGGATGGGCCGGCGCAGGACCGTTGACGCCATGGATGGCGCCATCGAGCCCCCATGGATGGGTTTACGGCGTGTCCTGCGCCGGCCCATCCGGCCCTGCCCCGCGATGATAATCAAGACGCCGCGGAGCAACGCTTTCGACTTAGAACTCCGCCGCCACCGTCATGAACAGCTGCCGCGGCGCGCTCGCATGGATCGCATACCGCGTGCCCTTCGGATCGGTCGGCGCGAACGAACTCAGCTGGCCGGCATAGCGCTTGTTGGTCAGGTTGGTCGCGTTCAACGACACCCGAACGTTGCGCAGGCCCAGGCCCGGGCCGAAGTCGTAGCCTGCACCGGCGTCGAAGGTGGTCACGCCCGGCACCGACTGGTCGTTGGTGTAGGTGTAGTAGCGCTTGCCGGTATACTTGGCACGCAGGCTGGCGAAGAAGCCATCGCGGTTCCAGCTGATCTCGCTGGAGGCCATGCGCTGCGGCGTATCCACCGTGATCTTGCCGGCCACCGGCACGATCGCGCCGCCCGAGGTGTAGTCATCCTCGTAGGTGGTCTTGTTCCAGGACAGCGCGTTGTACCACTGCAGGCCGTCGATCGGCTTGAGGATGAAGGTCAGTTCCGCGCCGTGGCTCTTCACCGAACCGACATTGATGAAGCGCGTTACGCACTCCGGACGCGTGCCGACTTCGATGCTGGAACACGGGTTCAGCGACAGCAGGCGGTTGTCGAACTTCACGTTGTAGGCCGCGATCGAGGCCTGGTACTTCTCGCCGAAGGTACGGAAGCCGGCTTCCAGGCTCTTGGACTTCTCCGGCTCCAGGCCGGCGCTGGCTGCGAACGATTCCGGCGACACCTGCAACGGGCCACCGCTGCCGCCACCGACGAAGGCGGCGATATTCTCGGCGTACGAGGCGAACAGTTCATTGTTGGCGTTGAGCTTGAAGCCCAGGCCCACCTGCGGCAGCACCGACTTCTTGGCGGTCAGCGTGCCCGAAGCGATGCTGGTTTCCACGCCCGGCTGGGCGGTGGCGCGCATGCGGGTGTTCGGGCTCTTGATGCCCACGTCCACGGTCAGCCGTTGGTTCAGGAAGCGCATGCGGTCCTGCACGTAGAACTGGCGCGTGCGGATGTCGAAGTCCTGGTTGAACAGCAGGCGGTCCGGGTTCTTCAGGTACAGGTCGTCCAGGAACGGGCCACTGATGTAGTAGAAGTTGCGCGACACGTTATGGTCGTTCTGCTCGTACCACAGGCCGGCTTCCAGTTCGTGGATGCCCACCGTCCACGACAATGCGGCGGTCAGGCCATCGCGGTTGATCGTGTAGTTGGTGCTGCGGATCGAGATCGGCAGCATCCTGTCGGTGCCCGGGTAGGATGGCTGGCCCGGTGCCCACCAGTGGCCCTGGCCACGGTTGTCGTGGTGGTAGGCCAGCAGCTTCAGGCGGCCCTGCTCGCCCAGGCGAAGGTCGGCATCGACCGAATAGAGGTTGTCGTCGCGCAATGCGCGGCTCTGGTAGTAGGCATCGTCGATGCTGTTGACGCCGCCGCTGAACTTGCAGCGTGCCTTGTTGTAGGTGCCCGGCGCGCAGTACGCAGCGGCCACGGCGCGATCCCAGTCCGGCGCGTAGATGTTCCAATCCCAGCCCAGGCCACGCGCCAGCATGTCCTTGGACAGGTAGGCGTAGTTGGCCTGGCTGGCGCGCGAGGTGGCCACGAACGCACCGAAGCGGTGGTCGCCGACATTCCACACTGCCTTGGCGTTGAACTGGCGGGTGGTCTGGTTCTGGTAGGGCGCGGCCCACATGTCCTGGTCCTGGTGCACGCCGGACACATAGGCCGAGAAGCCGTTGAGGTCGCCGGTATCCACGCGCAGGTAGCCACGGCGCTGGCTGTTGTCGCCGACGGTGACGCTGGCGCGGCCACCGAACTCGGTGGACGGGTCCATCGAGAAGTACTGGATGGTGCCGCCCAGGTTGCTGGTCGAGGCCACGCCCAGCGAACCGATGCCCTGCGACAACTCGGCACCGGCCAGATTCTCGGCGATGATCGCGCGGGCGATGCTCAGGCCGTTGTAGTTGCCGTAGCTGTTGTCGCCCAGCGGGATGCCGTCCAGCGTGTAGCCGAGGCGGCTCTTGTCGAAGCCACGCAGGCTGATGGTCTGCGATTCCTCATTGGCACCGAAGGCATCGTTGGACTGCACCGACACGCCCGGCAGGCGGTCGAGGATCTTCTGGCCACTGGTACCCGGCGGCAGCACCTGCTTGTCGACGGTGGTGATGCGCTGCACCTGGCGGGTCTCGCCCTGGCCGATCACGGAGACGGTGTCCAGCGTCTGCGCGCTCAGCGCGGCATCGGTGCTGGCGCCGGTATCGGCGGCGGTGGCGGCATGGGCGCTGGCGGCGGCGGAGAGCGCGATCGCCACGGCGATCGTCAGGTGTCGGGTCTGCATGGTGGTCCGTTGCATGGGGGGGGGCACCGGCACGCGTGCGCGGTGCATGGCCACTATGCGAGCGGAACATGAAACCTTCTTTACGAAAAACCAACGAACGACGCAGGCCCCCGTGCGTGTCCTGCTACCCGATAGAAAAGGGGCCGGATCCCACTCGCGAACGAAGGTTCACCGCCCCGCGCACTCCGTGGGGAGGGCTCACCCCATGTACAGGCCACCGTTGACCGGATAGTCGGCGCCGGTCACGTACGAGGCTTCATCCGAGGCCAGCCACGCGCACAGGCCGGCCACTTCTTCGGGGCGACCCAAGCGGCGCACCGGCACCGAGGCGGCCAGCCGGTCCAGCACATCCGGCGGGAAGCTGCTGATCGCCTGGCTGGCGATGTAGCCCGGCGACAGCGTGTTGACGGTGACCCCGCGCGACGCAACTTCGGCAGCCAGTGCACGGCTGAAGCCATGCATCGCGGCCTTGGCGGTGGCGTAGTTGACCTGGCCGATCTGGCCCTTGTGGGCGCTGACCGAGCCGATGTTGATGATGCGGCCCCAGCCGCGCGTGGCCATGCCATCGACCACCTGCTTGGTCAGGTTGAACAGCGCGTTGAGGTTGGAAGCGATCACCGCGTTCCAGTCCTCCACCGTCATCTGCCGGAACAGCAGGTCGCGGCTGCCGCCGGAGTTGTTGACCAGTACATCGACCTCACCGACTTCGGCGCGGACCTTGGCGAACGCCGCGCTGGTCGAGGCCCAGTCGGTCGCGTTGCCTTCGGAGGCGATGAAGTCGAAACCCTGTTCGCGCTGCTCGCGCAGCCAGTTGGCCTTGCGCGGCGAGTTCGGCGCGCAGCCGGCAACCACGGTGTGGCCGCTGCGGGCCAGGCTCTGGCAGATGGCAGTGCCGACACTGCCCATTCCACTGGTGACGTAAGCGATTCGAAGCGTCATTGCAGAAGGCTCCTTGGCAAAGGGTCAGGCGGCAAGGGGATACAGGCCGAACAGCAGGCTGCCGATCATCAGCAGCATCGAGATGGCGATGGCCCACTTCAGGGTGAACTTCTGGTGGTCGGCGAATTCGACCTTGGCCAGGCCCACCAGCAGGTAGGTGGACGGCACCAGCGGGCTGAGCAGGTGCACCGGCTGGCCGGCCAGCGAGGCGCGCGCCATTTCCACCGGGGTGATGCCGTAATTGCCGGCGGCCTCGGACAGGATTGGCAGCACGCCGAAGTAGAACGCGTCGTTGGACATGAAGAAGGTGAACGGCATCGACGCCACCGCCGTGATCACCGCCAGGTACGGGCCCCACGATTCCGGAATCACGGCCAGGAAGCTGTGCGACATCGCCTCCACCATGCCGGTGTTGTTGAGGATGCCGGTGAAAATGCCTGCGGCGAAGATCAGTGACACCACCGACAGCACGTTGCCGGCGTGGTTGACCACGCGGCGGCGCTGCTCGGCCAGGTTCGGATAGTTGATCACCAGGGCGATGGCGAAGCCGACCATGAACAGCACCGGCATCGGCAGCACGCCAATGATCAGCGCGGTCATCAGCGCCACGGTCAGTGCCAGGTTCACCCACAGCAGCTTCGGCCGCTTGATGTCTTCGGCATCTTCCACGGTCGGCAGCGCGTTGCTGTCGTCGGACACGCTGTTGTCCATCCAGCTGCCGCCCTTGGGCAGGGTCACAACACCCAGGCGACGGCGTTCCTTCAGGCCCAGGTACCAGGCCAGCAGCAGCACGCCGGCACAGGCGATCACCATCGACGGGATCAGCGGCACGAACACGTCGGCCGGGTCCACGTGCAGCGCGGTGGCCGCGCGTGCGGTCGGGCCGCCCCACGGGGTCAGGTTCATCACGCCGCCGGCAAGGATGGTCACGCAGGTCATGTTCAGCGCGTTCATGCCCAACCGCTGGTACAGCGGCAGCATCGCCGAGACGGTGATCATGTAGGTGGTCGAGCCATCGCCATCGAGCGAGATCAGCATCGCCAGCACCGCGGTGCCAAGCACGATCTTCATCGGGTCGCCCTTGACGAAGCGCAGGATCACCCGCACCAGCGGATCGAACAGGCCGGCGTCGATCATCACCCCGAAGTAGAGGATGGCGAACATCAGCATCACGCCGGTGGGTGCGATCTTCTTGATGCCCTCCAGCATCATCTCGTCGATGCCGGCACCGAAGCCACCGATCAGCGCGAACAGGATGGGGATGGTGATCAGGGCGACGAGCGGCGACAGGCGCTTGCTCATGATCAAGTACATGAACGTAATGACCATGCCAAAGCCGAGGATGCTCAGCATCATCTGCGGACTCCTTGCGAAAACAGGACGTGGGGAGTGGAAGGGGCCCGGGCGGAATGCCCGGAATGTCGGGCCTAGAAGTCGTACTGCAGGCGGCCGGTGACCGCGCGCGTGCGGTCCACCGTCACCCCGGCCAAGCGGTCGCGGTTGCGGCTTTCGATCACGTTGAGCATGAAGCGCAGGTTGTCGCGCAGGTACCAGTTGCCACCCAGCGTCCACGCCTCGGTGCTGCCGCGGCGCAGGTCCGGCGCACCATCGAGATGCTGCGCGCCCCACATCTGGTCGTAGCGCAGCGCCACTTCGAACGCGCCGGCCTTGTGGCGGATGTCCTTCACCCGCGCGAAGCGGCCGGTCTTGCGGTCGTAGGCGCGGCTTTCGCCGGTGACGAACCAGCTGACCATGCCGTAGGCGGCCATCACGTCGCCACGCTGCGCACCGTCATCGAAGGTGGCGCCACTGAACTCGCCCTGCCACGACAGCGGGCCGCGCACCTGGGCGTACTCCAGCGACCACTTGTTGACATCGGTATCGCGGCCGGCGGAGAAGTCCACCAGGGTCAGGCGGCTGTTGTCGGACAGGTGGCCGGCCGGGCGCGGACGGATCTTCAGGCCCGGAACGCCGTTCGCGCCCGGGTTGTCATAGGCCTCGCGGGCCAGCGACAGGCCCAGGTGCAGCACGTCGCCATCGGCGGGCGAGGGCGCCCAGGTGACACGGCCACCCGCAGCACGCCCCTTCACCTGCCAAGCGTCGATGCTTTCCAGGCTGTAGATGCTGGCGGCCCAGGTGAAGTCACCCGGATTGGCCTGCCACGACGCGCCCAGTCGGTACAGCGGCGCCAGCGTGGTGCCGGCATTGCCGCGCTCCAGGAAGCTGCCGTAGTTGGAGCTGGTGCGGTCATCCAGCGAGAAGTACTGCTTGAACTGGCCGACGGTCAGCTTGCCGGCCTTGCCGAAGCTGCGCGCCAGGTACACGTCCTTGGCCTCGACGCGGTCGCCGGAGAAATCGGCTTCCAGCTTGTAGTCGACCACGAAGAACTTGCCGGACACGTCAACCCACGCACGGCGGATTTCGGTGTCGTCCTTGTTCGGGGTGCCCCGGTTGTCATTATCGAAGGTGGCGAAGTCCAGGTGCAGGCGGCCACCCAGGGTGGCGGTGACCGGACGGTCGTCTTCGGCAGCGAAGGCCGGCGCCGACAGGACAGCCAGCGCCATCATGGCGGCAGGACGCCGCCAGGCAAACGTGAATTCCACAAACCCTCCCAGGTGCGCGCCAGGCGCGCGGCAATCGTGGGCACCGGACGGTGCGCGGCCGCAGTCTGGGTCGCCGTAGCTGTCATCGTCCTGTCAGCGGTTTGTGCGGTGCAGCGTAAATGGTCGCCAGGCATGGCCCGGCGGGCGGCCCCGGCGTCATGCGGTAGCATTCGCTTCCCCTCCCACCGTCGTGCCCATGCGCCTGCTGCTGGTCGAAGACAACCCGGATCTGGCCGATGCGATCATCCGTCGCATGCGTCGCAGTGGCCATGCCGTGGACTGGCAGGCCGACGGCCTGGCCGCTGCCAGCGTGCTGCGCTACCAGAGCTTCGACCTGGTGGTGCTGGATATCGGCCTGCCCAAGCTGGACGGCCTGCGCGTGCTGGCCGGCATGCGCGAGCGCGGTGACAGCACGCCGGTGCTGATGCTGACCGCGCGCGATGGCATCGAGGATCGCGTGCAGGCGCTGGATGTGGGCGCCGACGACTACCTGGGCAAGCCCTTTGACTTCCGCGAGTTCGAAGCACGCTGCCGCGTACTGCTGCGGCGCGCGCGTGGGCAGGCCAGCGAAGTGGTGCAGATTGGCGGCTTCCAGTTCGACAACGCTGCGCACCGGGTCAGCCTCGACGGGGAGCCGATCGAACTGCCCAATCGCGAGTACCGCCTGCTGGAGATCCTGGTCGGCCGTCTTGGTCAGGTGGTCGGCAAGGACGAGATCGGCAACGGCCTGTTCGGTTTCGATGACGAAGCGGGCCCGAATGCCATCGAGTTGTATGTTGGCCGCCTGAGAAAGAAGCTGGCGGGCGCACCGCTGCGCATCACCACGGTGCGCGGTGTCGGCTACCTGCTGGAAGCCAGCGATGGCAGCGCCGACGCCGATGGCTGACGCACGCGCTGCGAACGCCGCACCGGGTTCGCTGCGGCGCACGCTGCTGCTCTACCTCGGCGCGCTGCTGGCGGTATTCGCGGTGGCGCTGCTGTTCGCCGCGCGCGACTATGGCCAGCGTGCGGCAAACCGTTCCTACGATCACCTGCTGGTGTCTTCGGCGCTGTCCATCGCCGATTCGGTGGCGCTGGTCGACGGCCAGTGGCAGGTCGATCTTCCCTATGCGGCGCTGGACCTCCTGGCGATGGCCCCGGAAGACCGCGTGTTCTATCGGGTGGCCGACAGCCGCGGCAACCTGATCACAGGTTATGGCGATCTGCCGTCGCCGCCGCGCCGTCCGGGCACGCAGCCGCAACTGTTTGATGCGGCGTACAGCGGCGAGACCGTGCGCTTCGTGGTGGTCGGCCGCAGTTTCGCCGCGGCCTCGGCGCAGGGCGAGGTGCAGGTGCAGGTGGGCCAGACCCGGCGTGCGCGCGAAGCCGTCGCGCAGGACATGGTCAATCGCGCACTGCTGGCGATCGGCGTGCTGTCCGGCCTGCTGCTGGCGCTGGTGGCGTTTGGCGTGCACCGCGCGTTCCGCCCACTGGTGCGGGTGGAACGCGAGCTGTCGCGCCGCGAACCGTCCGACCTGAAGCCCCTCGACGCGCGCGTGCCGCGCGAGATGGACCAGATGGTGGCGGCGTTGAACCGCTTCATGGAACGCCTGTCCAGCAGCAACGAGACACTGCGCGCATTCATGGCCGAGGCCGCGCACCAGATGCGCACGCCGTTGGCTGCCCTGCGCGCGCAGGCACAGCTTGCGCTGGACGACGACGACCCCGAAGACATGCGGCGCAGCCTGCAGGCGATCGAGCGCAATGCCACCCACATGAGCCGGTTGCTGAACCAGCTGCTCAGCGATGCCAGCGTGATCCATCGTTCGCATCTGCAGCGCTTTGCAGCGGTGGACCTGGCCGAGACCGTGCACCAGGCCCTGCATGAAGCGCTGCCGCAGGCCGGTCCGGCGCCGCGCGTGCAGTTGGCGATGACCGCCGAACCGGCACTGGTGCACGGCGATGCGCTGCTGCTGCGCGAGGCGATCAAGAACCTGGTCGACAACGCACTGAAGTACGGCGGTGACGGCGACCTGCAGATTGCCCTTACCGTGGAAGGCGAGCAGGCCGTGCTGACCATCGCCGACCACGGCGCAGGCATCGCCCCGGCCGATGCCGAGCGCGTATTCGAGCGTTTCGCACGTGGCGAAGGCGCGCCCTCAGGTGGTGCCGGGCTGGGCCTGGCCATCGTCAAGCGCGTGGTCGACAGCCATGGCGGCCGCATTGACCTGAGCAACCGCCCGCAGGGCGGGCTGGTCGCCACCATCCGCCTGCCACGGAGCAGTCCATGATCCGCCTGTTCGCTGCTGCCGTTGCCTTGCTGCTGGCCCTGCCGGTACTGGCCGCGCCCGGCGACGTACGCCGTTTCCCGGCCCAGGCAAAGGCCACTGCGCAGCTGCGCATTCACGGCACCACCGACATCGAAGTGTTCGCGGTGGTGATCGCCGATTACCAGCGCCTGCATCCCGGCACCGAGGTGGTGTACGAGGACATCATCACCCAGGACCTGTACGCGCGTTACCTGCACGACCGCGCCGGACCGGCATCGCCGGACCTGCTGATCTCCAGCGGCATGGATCTGCAGACCAAGCTGGTCAACGATGGCCACGCGCTGCCACACCGTTCGGCGCAGACCGCCGCACTGCCGGCCTGGGCACAGTGGCGCAACGAGGCGTTCGGTATCAGCTACGAGCCGGTGGTGATGGTCTACAACACCCGCATGCTGCCGGCCGCGAAGGTGCCGCACACGCGTCGGCAGCTGCTGGACCGGCTGCGCGCCGAGGGAGCACCGCTGCGCGGCAGGGTCGGCACCTATGACATCGAGCGCAGCAGCGTCGGCTACCTGCTGTCTACCCAAGATGCGCAGCGTGGCAGCATCGCCGGTGCGTTGCTGGGCGCGCTGGGTGACAACGACGTGGTGCGCGAGGAGCGCACCGGCGTGCTGCTGGACAAGCTGGCCAGCGGACAGCTGTCGCTGGTCTACAACGTGCTCGGCTCCTACGCGCAGGCGCGCGTCGATGCGGGTGCCCCGCTCGGCATTGTGGAGCCCGAGGACTACACGCTGGTGGTGCTGCGTACCGCAGTGATCCCGCGTACCGGCCCACACCCGGAAGAAGCCCGGCGCTTCCTCGACTACCTGCTGTCGCCACGCGGCCAGCAGGTGCTGTCGCGCGAGGCACGGCTGATGCCGATCGTGACCGGCAACGCGCGCGGCGATGATGCGCCGGGCCGCAGCCGCCGCCCGATCCAGCTCGGCCCGGGCCTGCTGGTGTACCTGGACGCGCTCAAGCGTCGCCAGTTCCTCGATGCCTGGCGCAGCAGCGTCGAGCCGGCCGGGCGCTGAGGCGGCGACCTGCCCGTACAATGGCGGCATGAGCGAATACACCATCCTGATCGCCGATGACCACCCGCTGCTGCGTTCGGCGGTGGTGCAGTCGTTGCGGCAGAGCCTGCCGCTGGCGCAGGTGCGCGAAGTCGCCAGCGCCGAGGCATTGGCCGAAGCGCTGGATGCCCACCCGGATGTGGACCTGGTGCTGCTGGACCTGACCATGCCCGGCGCGCACGGTTTCTCCGCGCTGCTGCACGTGCGCGGCTCGCATCCGGACATTCCGGTGGTGATCCTCTCCTCCAACGACCATCCGCGGGTGATCCGTCGTGCCCAGCAGTTCGGCGCGGCGGGTTTCATTCCAAAGTCTGCTCCGGCCGAGACCATCGGCGAGGCGGTGCAGGCGGTGCTCGATGGTGGCCTGTGGTTCCCGGCGATGGCCGCCGAACGCTCCGAGGCCGACGCACTGCTGGCCAGCCGCCTGGCCCAGCTGACCCCGCAGCAGTTCCGTGTGCTGCTGTGCCTGGCCGATGGCCTGCTCAACAAGCAGATCGCCTACACGCTGGGGTTGGCCGAGAACACGGTGAAGGTACATGTCACTGCGATCCTGAAGAAGCTCGAATGCCACAGCCGCACACAGGCAGCGGTACTGGTGAAGGCGCTGGAGCCTGAGGGCGACGCCGGCATCGGGTTGTAGTTTCCAGCCAACGGCGCAGCCCCTCGTGGGTGGACACGTAGAGCAGTTCATGGGTGAGGCCGGGCAGGTGGACTGCGCAGGGGCCGCTGCAAGTACGTCCATGTAAGCTCGGTCGCCGCATCCATGCGGCTCACGCCCCTGCGCAGCCCACCTGCCCGGCCACGGACACGTTCCGTGCGCGTCCACCCGCGGAAGAGAAAAGAAGATCAAAAGCAAAGACAGCCTGACAGGCTGCTTTTTGTAGAGCCGAGCCCACGCTCGGCTGCTTTCTGGACGGTCCGTGAAGCCGAGCATGGGCTCGGCTCTACACGAGCAAGCGCAGCGCGCGACCCGCTTTTGATCTTATTTTCTTCTTCGTGGGTGCAGGCCACCGAAATCTGTCGGAGGGCGGTCGGGTTGGGTGCGCGGGGGTGTCAGCCGCATGGATGCGGCTGCCAAGTCTCCAGGGACGGATTCACGGCGTCCCCCGCGCACCCAGCCCGACCGGCCCACCCACGGCTTTTGCTTTCCACGACCAACCAGACACCAACCACGAGGGGCTGCGCCGTTGGCTGGAAACTACCCGCGATGCCGGATCAGCAACTGACTCATCAGCGCCCGCAGCGCCGGCGGCTTCACCGGCTTGGCCATCATTCCCCAACCGCGTTCGGCAGCCATCTCACGCAATCCCGCATCGCGCTCGGCGGTGACCAGCACCACCGGCGGACGGGCCTGCCACAGCTCTGCCAATGTCTCGTACAGCACCGGGCCATGGTGGTCACCCATGCGCACATCCAGCAGCACCAGCTCTGGCACCGCGCCTGTTGCCGCCAGCTGCAGCGCCGCCTGCGGGCCGTCGGCCAGCGCCACCTCGCAGCCCCAGCGCTCCAGCAGCGCGCGGCTGGCGGCGCAGACGTGCGGATCGTCGTCGATCACCCACACCCGGCGACCGCGAAGCGGGTTGTCCGCGGCCGGTTCCTGCATCAGCACCGGCACAGGAGCAGTAGCGGGAATCGCGCTGGCTTCGCCGAACGGCACGCCCACCGCGAACACGCTGCCCTGGCCCAGCTGCGAGCGCAGGCGGATCGGGTGGCCGAGCAGCCGACCGATGCGGTCGACGATCGCCAGGCCAAGGCCGGCGCCGCGCTGCTGGCCGTCGTGCAGGCGGCGGAACTCCTCGAAGATCTCGCCCTGCAGCGCATCGGGAATGCCGGGGCCCTGGTCGTGAACTTCGATCCACAGCAGGCCTTCGCGGCGACGGCAGCCGAGCAGCACGCGGCCACGTTCGCTGTAGCGCAGTGCGTTGGACAGGAAGTTCTGCAGGATGCGGCGCAGCAGCGCTTCATCGCTGACCACCACCGCAGCGGTATCGACCCAGTCGACCACCAGCCCACGTGACTGCGCGGCGATGCCGAACTCGCGTGCCAGCGTCTGCAGCAAAGGCCCGAGCCGGAACGCCTGTACGCGCGTGGGCAGGCTGCCCGATTCCAGGCGCGCGATATCCAGCAGGCTGTTGAGGATCGCATCCTGCGCGGCCAATGCAGCATCGATGTGGTCGCTGGTCTGTTGCTGCGCCGGGTCACTCAGCTTGCCGCGCAGCACCGAGACGAACATGCGCGCCGCGTTGAGGGGCTGCAGCAGGTCGTGCACGGCCGAGGCAACGAAACGGGTCTTGTAGCGGTTGGCCTGCTCGGCTTCGCGGCGTGCTTCGTCCAGGTCGCAGGTGCGTTCGGCGATGCGGTGTTCCAGCGCATCGGCCAGGGAGCGCAGTTCGCGCGCGGCGTTCTTGTAGCTGGTGATGTCGGCATAGCTGGTGACGAAGCCGCCGTCAGGCAGCGGATTGCCACGGATCTCCAGCACCGTGCCGTCGTCCTTCTCGCTCTCGCGCATGTGCGGGCGGCCGCTGCGCAGGTGGTTCAGGCGACGCTCGATTGCTTCATCGACGGGGCCCGGACCGAGCAGGCCACGGCGTGCGTTGAAGCGGAACAACTCCTCGATCGGCCGGCCCACGCGGACCAGGTCTGCCGGGAACCGGAACAGTTCCAGATAGCGCGAATTCCACGCGACCAGGCGCAGTTCGCGGTCGATCACCACCACGCCCTGCGGCAGGTGTTCGAGGCTGCGGCTGAGTCCGCTGTCGGCGTCGGTGGCCGCCTGCAGCAGGCCATCCTGTGCGGTGCGCAGTTCCTGTGCATGCTGCTTGAGCAGGGTTTCCAGTTCGCGGCGGCTGCGCAGGCGATGCTTGGCCAGGCGTCGGCGCTGCTGCACGAACAGCACCAGGAAGCCCAGCGCCAGCCACGCGGCACCGCCGGTGAGTGCGGCCGCGCGGCCGGCGGCGGTGGCGGCGCCGGCGTCGTGCAGCAGATGCAGGTTCCAGCCTTCGGCGGGCAGCGGCAGGCTTTGCCACAGCATCGGCTGCGGCAGTACGGGATCGAGCAGGCGCACCATGCGGCCACCATCGGCAAGCACGTCTTCAGTACGCGCGCGCAATGGCTGCAACGCGCGGTCGGCGTATTGGCGGGCGTCCAGCATTTCGCGGCGCTCATCGGCGCCCAGCGGGCGCAGCAGGCGGTAGCGCCAGCTGTCACGGTTGGCCAGGAACACCACGTCATGGTCGTCGCTGGCCAGCACCACGTCCGGGCTGCTCAACCATTCCTGTTCCAGCGCCGACAGCTCGACCTTGATCACCACCACGCCGAGCCGCTTGCCACCTTCCTCGATGGCCTGCGACAGGTAGTAGCCGGGTACGCCGGTGGTCATGCCGATGCCGTAGAAGCGGCCGCGGCCCTGCGCCAGTGCCTGCCGGTAGTAGGGGCGGTAGCTGTAGTTCTCGCCGACGTTGCTGGTCGGCTGGTCCCAGTTGCTGGCCGCCACTGCCACGCCGTCGTGGCCGACCAGGGTCAGGGTCGAGGCACGGGTGACTTCATTGGCGCGTTGCAGCTTGAGGTTCAGCCGCTGCTGTTCGGTGGGCGAGGGCGGCACACGCAGGGCGTGCAGCAGATCCGGATCCAGCGCCAGTACCTGCGGCAACGTGCCGAAGCGGTCGATGCGCTGCTGCAGGCCCTGGCCGTACAGCTGCAGCTGGCGTTGCACCTGGCTGCTTTCCTCGCCGAGGGCGCGCCGCCAGGCGTAGTGGCCGGCGGCGACCGCACACAGCACGGTGCCACCGACCATCACCAGGAGGGTCAGCAACAGCATCCGGTGGCGGCTGAGCCGGTACATGGCGGCAGTCTACGCAGGGCCGGCGGGCGTGACGTGCACGCCCGCCGGGGTCTGACGTGGAAGGGGTCAGAAGTGCATCTGCGCGCGCAGTTCGAAGATCTCCGGCGTGCTGTGCACACCGCGACGGCTGGCGTCGACCTTCACATAGTTGGCCTGGAACTTGAAGTGGCTGGTCAGGTACCAGTTCGCGCCCAGGGTCAGGTCGTGCTGGCGGCCACCAAGGATGCTGCCATCGTCGAGGTCCAAGCGGCTGTAACGGGCCACCAGTTCCACCGCGCCGTAGTCGTGCGCCGGCTTGATGTTGGCCACGGCACCTGCGTTGTACGGGCGCGACTCGCCGGTCAGCACCCAGCTGGCCATCGCGTACTGGCCGCTGCCGGTGTAGTCGGGCTTGCCGTCATGGCGGGTGACCGTGGCACGCAGGGCTTCGGCCTGCAGCGAGAACGGACCGCGGATCCAGATGCCTTCCAGGCCGGTGCGGCGGATCTGGTCGGCGGTGACCAGCGCGCCGGAATCGACATAGCGGATGTCGGTCAGGCCGGCTTCCGGGCGTGCACGCAAGCGCGCGCTGGCCTCGTGGTGCACGTCACGGCCATCGCTGTAGCCGCGCGGATTCTCCTGCGAATAGGCCAGGCCCAGGTGAATCACGTCACCCGGCGCCTTCACCGGGGTCCACACCGCACGCACGGCCTGGGTGGTGCCGGGGTTGTCACCCTGCAGGTCCTTGCCGCCATAGGCGCCGGCCTGCAGCAGGTACTGCGGGCGCTCCAGCACCCATTCCACGCCGGTGCGGCGGCCGGCGTAGAAGGCCTGCACGGGCAGCGCGGTTTCCAGGAAGCTGCCGGCGCGCGAAGAGGTGTTCGCGTCCAGGCCGACCGGGGTCTTCATGTAGCCGAAGCGGAAGCGGCCGATGTCGCGGCCGAAGAAGGCCTTGCTTTCAAAGCGCACGAACACGTCCAGCCAGGTATCGGACTGGAAGTCGTAGTAGACCATCGCGTCGTAAACGCCCTTCTTCTTCAGCGTCGCACCGAACTCCTTGCGACGCACCGCGTCGTCATCCTCCAGGCCACTGCCCGAGGAGAAATCGTTGTAGTCGTAGGCGATGTTGGCGGTAGCGGCCAGTTCGGTGCCGTCGCCGAAGGCGTACTTGGTCGGCCAGTTGTCGAAATCGGCGGCCGAGGCGAAGGCGGGAAGGGCGGCCAGCGACAGGGCCAGCAAGGTGGGATTCGGGCGCATGTTGGGTGCGGCTCTCTCGGATTGCGTGTGGACAGGACAACAACGGCCGCAGGGGCCGAAACTTTCGCAAGGACGCGCCCGGCCGTTCAGCCCGGGCCACCGGCCTTCCCGTGTCTGGGCGGTGTGGCGCCAGTGTAGGCACCTGCGCCACCTGAACCGGGGGGCTAGTACCAATAGGTTATCTGCGCCGACGTGCCCAGCGCGTACAAAGGCGTCCATTGGTCGCACCTCCTGCGCGTGCAGCACAGGGCGATCAGTTTCCACGGTAGCGGTTCCCGTGCAGTCCCGGGGCCGTACGTGCCTGAAAACGCCCCTTCCGGAGTCCGCCATGCACATCCCGACCGCAGCCCCGGCGCCTGCAAAGCCGTTGCCGATCTATCGCCAGCTGTACTTCCAGGTGATCGTGGCGATCGTCCTCGGCGCCATCCTCGGCCACTACGAACCGTTGGTGGGCGAAAAGATGAAGCCGCTGGGCGATGCCTTCATCAACCTGGTGAAGATGATCATCGCACCGGTGATCTTCCTGACCATCGTCACCGGCATCGCCGGCATGACCCACCTGCGCACGGTGGGCCGGGTGTTTGCCAAGGCGATGGCGTACTTCCTGTTCTTCTCCACGCTGGCGCTGATCGTCGGCATGATCGTGGCGCACGTGGTGCAGCCCGGCGCCGGCATGAACATCAACCCGGCCGAGCTGGACCAGACCGCGGTGCACAGCTACGTCGAAAAGTCGCATGACCTGACCCTGGTCGGCTTCCTGATGGACATCATCCCGAAGACGCTGGTGAGCGCCTTCGTCGATGGCAACATCCTGCAGGTGTTGTTCATCGCGGTGCTGTTCGGCATCGCGCTGGCCTCGGTGGGCGAGAAAGGCAGGCCGATCGTGAACTTCCTGGAGGCGCTGGTCGCCCCGGTGTTCAAGCTGGTGCACATCCTGATGAAGGCCGCCCCGATCGGTGCCTTCGGCGCGATCGCCTTCACCATCGGCAAGTATGGCGTCGGCTCACTGATCAACCTGGCCTGGCTGGTGGGCTCGTTCTACCTCACCGCCTTCCTGTTCGTGGCGGTGATCCTGGGCCTGGTCTGCCGACTGTGTGGCTTCTCGGTGTTCAAGCTGGCGCGCTACCTGAAGGCCGAGCTGCTGCTGGTGCTGGGCACCTCTTCGTCGGAGTCGGCGCTGCCGTCGCTGATGGAGAAGATGGAACGCGCCGGCTGCAGCAAGTCGGTGGTGGGCCTGGTGGTCCCGACCGGCTACTCGTTCAACCTGGACGGCACCAACATCTACATGACCCTGGCGGCACTGTTCATCGCCCAGGCCACCAACACCGAACTGACCCTGGGACACCAGATCGCCCTGCTGCTGGTCGCGATGCTCAGCTCCAAGGGCGCGGCCGGTGTCACCGGCGCCGGTTTCATCACCCTGGCCGCCACCCTGGCCGTGGTGCCGGAGGTGCCGGTGGCCGGCATGGCGCTGATCCTGGGCGTGGACCGCTTCATGAGCGAATGCCGCTCGCTGACCAATTTCATCGGCAATGCGGTGGCCACCGTGGTGGTCTCGCGCTGGGAAGGTGCGCTGGACCGCAACCGCCTGCAGCTGGCGCTGGACGGCCGCGAGAGCGAACTGCCGCCGCCGGTCGATGCGCTGCCCGAGGCGCTGCCGGCCAAGGGCTGATCCAGGTGTGTGGTACCGCGGGGCCGGCCACGACAGTGGTACGGCCCCGCGGCGTTTCAAGGCGTCCCATGACTGTCATGGGCAACGCCGATGCTGGTCTGGGGCCCCGCCGCATACGGCACGGAATTGTGCGGTCGCAGCATGGCTGCGACAGGATAGCGACAGGTCCAGACGCTCCAACGGGGGTATGATCCCCTGTCCCTTCTGCCCATTCATGTAACCCACATCGATGTCCAACGAAGATTTCAAACAGGCCGCCCTCGATTACCACCGGATGTCCCCCCCGGGAAAGATCAAGGTTTCCGCTACCAAGCCCATGCTGACGCAGCGCGACCTGTCGCTGGCGTATTCGCCGGGCGTGGCGTATGCCTGTGAAGCGATCAAGGCCGACCCGCAGCAGGCCAGCGAGCTGACCGCCCGCGGCAACCTGGTGGCGGTGATCTCCAACGGCACCGCGGTGCTGGGCCTGGGCAACATCGGCGCGCTGGCCGGCAAGCCGGTGATGGAAGGCAAGGGCGTGCTGTTCCAGAAGTTCGCCGGCATCGATGTGTTCGACATCGAAGTGGATGAAACCGACCCGGACAAGCTGGTCGACATCATCGCCTCGCTGGAGCCGACCTTCGGCGGCATCAACCTGGAAGACATCAAGGCGCCGGAGTGCTTCGTGGTCGAGCGCAAGCTGCGCGAGCGCATGAAGATCCCGGTGTTCCATGACGACCAGCACGGTACGGCGATCATCGTCGGCGCAGCGGTGCTCAACGCCATGGCGATCACCGGCAAGAAGATCGAGGACGTGAAGCTGGCGACCACGGGCATGGGCGCCGCCGGCATTTCCTGCGTGAACATGCTGGTGCAGCTGGGCCTGAAGCCGGAAAACATCCTGGCCTTCGACCGCGAGGGTGTGATCCACACCGGCCGTACCGACCTGGACCCGGAAAAGCAGCGCTATGCGCGCGATACCGACAAGCGCACCCTGGCCGAGATCGTCGACGGCGCGGACATCTTCCTGGGGCTGTCGGCACCGGGCATCCTGACCGCCGAGATGGTCAAGACCATGGCCCCGGATCCGGTGATCTTCGCGCTGGCCAACCCGACTCCGGAAATCATGCCGGAGGTGGCGCGCGCCGCCCGTCCGGACGCGATCATCGGCACCGGCCGCTCGGACTACCCGAACCAGGTCAACAACGTGCTGTGCTTCCCGTACCTGTTCCGTGGTGCGTTGGACGTGGGCGCGACTGCGATCAACGAGGAAATGAAGATCGCCTGCGTGCGTGCCATCGCCGCGCTGGCGCGCCGCGCGGCCACCGACATGGGCTCGGCCTATGGCGGCGAGACCCCGAGCTTCGGCCGTGAATACCTGATCCCGCGTCCGTTTGACCGCCGCCTGCTGGTGGAGCTGTCGGCGGCCGTGGCCCAGGCCGCGATGGACTCGGGCGTGGCTTCGCGCCCGATCGAGGACATGGGCGCCTACCGCGACAAGCTGGCCCAGTTCGTCTACCGCACCAGCCTGATGATGAAGCCGGTGTACGACCGCGCGCGCAGCGACAAGCAGCGCGTGGTGTACGCCGAGGGCGAAGAGGAAGTGGTGCTGCAGGCGGTGCAGAACGTGGTCGATGACGGCCTGGCGCATCCGATCCTGATCGGCCGCCCGGAAGTGATCGAGTCGCGCATCGAGCGCCTCGGCCTGCGCCTGAAGATCGGCGAGAACGTTGAAGTCACCAACATCAACGACGACCCGCGCTTCAACGAATACTGGCAGTACTACCACGGCCTGACCGGCCGCCGTGGCGTGACCGTGGCCGCGGCGAAGAACCTGATGCGTTCGCGCCCGACCCTGATCGCAGCGGTGATGGTGGCCCGTGGCGAAGCCGATGCGATGCTGACCGGCATCGTCGGCCGCTTCCACAAGAAGCTGGGCTACGTGCGCAGCGTGCTGCCGCTGGAGCCGAAGGTCACCTCGACCTCGGCGATGACCGGCGTGATCAACCAGCAGGGCGTGTTCTTCTTCGTCGATACCCACGTGCAGGAAGACCCGACCGCCGAGCAGCTGTGCGAAGCAACCCTGCAGGCGGCCTACCGCATGAAGCTGTTCGGCATCGAGCCGAAGGTGGCGCTGCTGTCGCACTCCAACTTCGGCAGCCACGATTCGAAGGATGCACTGAAGATGCGCCAGGTGCGCGAGCTGCTGCTCAAGCGCAACCCGCGCCTGAACGTGGATGGCGAAATGCAGGGCGACACCGCATGGGATGAAGCGCTGCGCCAGAAGCTGCTGCCGGGCTCGACCCTGCAGGGCCGAGCCAACCTGTTCGTGCTGCCGAACCTGGAAGCGGCCAACATCGCCTACAACCTGGTGCGCGTGTTCACCGACGGCGTGGCGATCGGTCCGATCCTGATGGGCGTGAACAAGCCGGTGCACATCCTGACCACCAGCGCGACCTCGCGCCGGATCCTGAACATGACCGCGATTGCGGCGGTCGATGCGCAGATCCGCAAGCAGATCGAAGCGGAAAAGAAGGCGTAAGCCTTCGTTCCGCTGCGATCTGCAGAAACGCGCCCTTCGGGGCGCGTTTCGTTTCCGCCCAGCGGAAACGGGTAGAGTCGACTGTTAGTCGACTGCCTTTCCTACAACCACCGAAAATCCCGCGCGATCGCGCGATAGTCGACTAACAGTCGACTCTACCGGTCCCGATGCCGGTCCCACCGCTGCCACACGCGCTACGCACCCCGGTCATTTCCCTGCAACGCCGCTGCGGCCCAATACGCCCACGCGGCCTGGCCGTGGGAAGGGACCGGACCGGCCTCCCCACCCTGGGCCCGACCAACTTTCCATGGACGAGGGTGTCATGCGCAATCGAGTGACGCGGCGGTACTTCCAGCAGTTGTTCGCGCTGTACGCCGGCTTCGTGCAGTCGCGCTGAGGCCGCGATGCGGTAGCGCCGGGCAATGCCCGGCGAACGTAAAGTGCGTTGGGGCTCAGCGCCGCTTGCCGCGGCGCGCTGGTGCCGGCGGCGGTGCATCCGAACGCGGCTTGGCATACTGCGTCCACAGCGCAGGCAGTGCCTTGCCGGTGTGCTTCTGCCACAGCACCGGTGCATAGCGGCCGTCGCGCAGGGCCTTGTCCAGTGCCAGCACCAGGCCCGGATGTTCGGCGTCGGCCCATTTCAGGAACGCACCGGTGACCCGGTAGCCGCTGTCGAAGTTCTGCCCCGTCTCGACCTTGCCCGGCAGTGCCCAGCCCGCAGCGGCATTGTCCATGCCGTAGCGGTCGCGTGCGTAGTCGGCGATGCCCTCCACCAGCCAACCCGGCACCCGTGCGTCGCCATAGCCCGGATAGCCCTGCACGATGTGCATGGCCTCATGGGTGACCAGGTCGATGTCGTTGGGGTGCTGCGCAAGCCAACCCGGGTTGATGGTGATCGTTGCGGCCTGGTCCTTGTCACCGACGAAGGCGATGCCGGTGTAGGCCGGGTCGATCACGATGCGCACCATCGCCGGCGCGGCCGGGTGGAAGTCCGCACGTTCGCGCAGGTAGGCGAAGAAGAACGTATCGATCACCCGCTTGCGCTGCGGCGCGGCCAGGGCGCCACGGGCGTCCTGGTAGTTCAGCGTCACGCCGTCGCGGGTCAGCTGCGTATCGAACGCCTGGGTCTGGCCGAAACTGGAGAAGGACAGGGCAACAAGGGCCAAGGGCAGAAAACGGAAGCGCATGCCGCTCATTGTACGGTGCCGGCCGCCAGCAGTTCGATCTCCGCCAGCGGCAGCCGTGCCGGTGCCGCCAGGCGCAGGCGGTATTCGCTGTAGCGACCGGGTTTTGCAATGCGGAATGGACGGGTCTGGCGGGCGGATTCGAAGTCTTCGCCGCTGCGCTGGTCGAGCACGGCCCAGCTGCCGCTGCCGTTGCGCGCCTCCAGTGTCCACTCACCGCCCTGGATACGGCTGTCACCGCTGGTCAGCGTGTACATCGTCGGGGTGCCCTCAGCCAGGCCGGCCAGCGCGATGGTTGCACCGCCGCCCAGGCCCACCGTCGTGCCGGCATCGTCATCGACCAGCGCGGGCAGGGCGCGGCCATCGGCCAACGTCGCCTTCGCGCCGCTGCCGAGCAGGTCGTGCAGCAGCTGCGGGCGCTGGCCGCGTGCGGTCAACGAGCGCGGCACATCATCCACGCCACTGCCCCAGCGCGAGGGACGGGGGCCCATCACGAAGTCGAGGGTCGCGCCCTTGGCGATCAGCTCGTGCGGCACCCAGGTCTTCGTCCACGGTTTGCCGTTGATCGTCAGCGACTGCACGTAGACGTTCTCACGCGAGTTGTTGGCCGCGTTCACGGTCAGCACGGCACCACCCTGCAGTTCCACGCGCGCATGTTCGAAGGCCGGCGAGCCGATCACGTACTCCGGTGCGCCCATGCGCAGCGGGTACAGGCCCAGCGATGCCAGCACGTACCACGCCGAGGTCTCGCCGTTGTCCTCGTCACCGGGATAGCCCTGGCCGATCTCACTGCCCACATACAGCCGCGACAGGATCTCGCGCACATGCTGCTGGGTCTTCCACGGCTGCCCGGCGTACAGGTACATCCACGGGATGTGGTGCGCCGGCTGGTTGCTGTGCGCGTACATGCCCATGCGCACGTCGCGCGCTTCGGTCATCTCGTGGATGGTGCCGCCATAGGAGCCGGCCAGTGCCGGGTCGGCGGTTTCCGGCGTGGCGAAGAAGGCATCCAGCTTCGCCGCCAGCTTGTCGCGGCCACCGTACAGCGCGGCCAGGCCTTCGCCATCGTGGGCGGCGGTGAAGGCGAAGGTCCAGCCATTGGATTCGGTGTAGTCGTGGCCCCATACGCGCGGGTCGTAATCCTTGGCGTCCACGCGCCAGCGGCCATCGGCCTTGCGGCCCTGGAAGAAGCCGGCGGCCGGGTCGAACATGGTCGCGTAGCTGGCGGCGCGATAGCGGAAGTACTCGGCCTCGGTGCTGTAGCGCTCGCGTGCAGCCGGCGTGGTGGCGCGCTTGGCCAGTGCATCGGCCATGTTGGCGATGCCGAAGTCATTGAGCGCGCCTTCCATCGTCCATGACATGCCTTCGTGCACGTCCGCGCTGGCGTAGCCACGGAAGGTCGAACGGTCCATGCCCTTGCGGCCGACATGACGGTCGGGCGGGACCACGGTCGCGTTCTTCAGCGCGGCGGCGTAGGCCTCGGCCGGATCGAAGCCGCCGATGCCCTTCAGCCAGGCATCGGCGAAGGCCACGTCCGAGCTGGTGCCGACCATCAGGTCGGCGTAGCCCGGCGACGACCAGCGCGCGATCCAGCCGCCGGCGCGGTACTGCTCGATGAAGCCTTGCACCAGCTGGCCGGCATCGTCGGGCGTAAACAGCGCATAGGCCGGCCAGGTGGTGCGGAAGGTATCCCAGAAGCCGTTGTTGACGAAGACCTTGCCGTCGCGCACGGCCGCATAGCTGCGGGTCGCGCTGCCATCGGTGTTGTCATCGCTGGCGCTGGCCTGGTTGGCGTAGCGCCAGTCGGGTAGGGCCGCGCTGCCCACGTTTTCATGGCCGGAGTTGGGGTACAGGTACAGCCGGTACAGGCTGGAGTACAGCGTGGTCTTCTGGTCGTCGCTGGCGTTGCCGATGTCGAAACGGGCCAGGCGCGCGTCCCATGCATCCTGCGCACGGCTGGCCACGCTCTCCAGCGTATCGGCAGCGCTGATTTCCAGTGCCAGATTGTGCCGCGCCTGCTCGACCGAGATCAGCGAGGTGGCGATGCGCATCGTCACCCGCCGGTCGCTGCCGGCGTCGAACTTGATGTAGCCGGTCGGGCGGCCGGTGTCGAGGCGGCCGCTGCTGCGCCACGGCTTGTCGAAGCTGGCCACCACGTACATGCGGCTGGCTCCGTTGGACAGGCCGCTGCGCGTATCGGTGTAGCCGGACAGCGTCTGCGTGGCGGCGTCCAGGGTCAGGCCACCGCGCGCATCGACATTGTCGAACAGCAGGTTGGCGTCGCCGCCCTCGGGGAAGTCGAATCGGAACAGTGCGGCATGATCGGTCGGCGCGATGGCGGCAGCGATGCCATTGTCAAAGCGCACGTCGTAACGGTACGGGCGGGCGCTTTCGTGGCGGCGGTCGAACGACAGCGCGCGTTTGCGGCGGTCGGCGTCCGGCGCGCCACGGCTGGCCGAAGGCATCACCTGGAAGGTCTGGCGGTCGCCCATCCACGGGCTGGGCTGGTGGCTCAGTGCCAGCGCCTGCAGCTGCGGGCGGTTCTGCGCATCGTTCTGTTCGTTCCAGCGGTACAGCCAGTTCAGTGCGCCGGCATCGGTCACCGGGGTCCAGAAGTTGAACCCGTGCGGCACCGCCGTGGCCGGGAGGTTGTTGCCGCGCGAGAACGTTCCGTTGGCCTGGGTGCCGCGTGTGGTCAGCACCCAGTCCGAGACGCGCTGCGGCTGCTGGCGCGGCTGCGCATCCAGGCATACGTCGTCGATCCAGCCGGAGACCGGCGCACCTTCGGCACTGGCCACCTCCAGCTCGATCGCCACCACGCGGCGGCCTTTCAGCGCGGGCACGTCGCCCAGCCGCACCGCCTTGCGCGCCCACTGCTGCGGGTACAGCGTCTTCGACTCGCCCTGCGCATGGGCGCCAAGGGCCACGCCATGCTGGTCGCGTGCCGTGCCAGCCGAAACGCGGCTGCCATCGTCCAGCAGCAGGTCCAGCGATACATAGGTCGAGGCGACGGTGTCCTTGCCGACGATTTCCGGCAGCACCAGCCACGACAGCGTGGTATCGGCCTCGATGGGCAGGTCGGCCTTGAACAGTTCGCGCCGCGCGCTGCCGCCTTGGCTGCTGTAGCGCAGCGCATGCAGGCCGCTGTAGCCGGCGTTGCGCTTGGCGGCGTAGGGCGCGGCCGGTCCATTGCCGATCGTGACCTGAAGCGCACTGGTGGCCTGCGCCGGGACAGGCTCGCCCGGTTCGAACGAGGTGTGCAGCCCCTGCGCCAGCGCCGGCATCGCAGTGGTCACGCAGGCCAGGGCCAGAGCGAGCGGAAGCAGGGCGCGGCGTGGATCAGACAGGGTCATGCAAGGGTCTCCCGAGAGGCAGGCGGCAGGCAGAACCCGCATCGGCGGACACCACGGACAGCATCGCTCCGCCCGCCGGGAGGGCAGTGGAAGAGGCGATGCCGGTCCGGTGGGGGCGGGCCATGCGATCGGGTCGGATTGGGGTGGGCCGATTCACGGCCTGGCCCGATCCTGCAACAGCGGCAGCAGCCTGACAAGTGCCATTTAGTTCGATCCAAATGCGGCAAATTTCGCAGTCGGCGGGTTTCCAGCGTGAACCCGCTGGATCGATTGAAGGATTTCCGCCAGTGCGAGGCCTTGGATCTGCCGCGCAACCGCGCAAGGAGACGCCCTGCGGCGGGCAAAGACCTGTTGTTGCGCAATGTCGGGGCGGCCCGGATGCTAGAATCACAGGCCTCGCAACCCGTTCATCGACATCCGCCATGAGCCATACCGCCACTGCGCCCGCCAACGCCGAGAAGTGCTACACCGTGCACCGCAGCGATCTGCCGCTGAGCTGCCCGACCCCGGAAATGGCGCTGTGGAACTCGCATCCGCGCGTATACCTGCCGATCGAGGACGAGCCCAATGGCGAAGCGCAGTGCCCGTACTGCGGTTCCGTGTTCGTGCTGGCCGACTAAACGGCGGCCTTTTCGATGCGCCGATTGACCGTGGTGCAGTTGCTGCCGGCGCTGCACTCCGGCGGTGTCGAGCGCTCGACCCTGGAAATCGCTGCGGCCCTGGTCGCTGCCGGCCATCGTGCGCTGGTGGTCTCCGCCGGTGGCCGCCTGGTGCAGCCCCTGCTCGATAGCGGTGCCGAGCACCTCACCCTCGACATCGGCCGCAAATCGCTGCTGACGCTGCGCCACCTGCCGACCCTGCGCCGCCTGTTCGCTGAAGTCGGCGCGGACATCGTGCACGCCCGTTCGCGGCTGCCGGCATGGCTGGGCCTGTACGCGATCCGTGCCATGCCCGCCGCCCAGCGCCCGCACTGGGTAACCACCGTGCACGGGTTGAATTCGCCCAGTCGCTACAGCGCGGTGATGACCAGCGGTGAACGCGTGATCTGCGTGTCCAACACCGTGCGCGACTACGTGCAGCGGCACTATCCGACGGTACCCGAAGCGAAGCTGCAGGTGATTCCGCGCGGCGTCGATGTCACACAGTTTCCGCGCGTGGCCCGCGCCGACCGCCGGCCACGACTGGCGCTGGCAGCCGACTACCCGTGGCTGGCGCAGGTTGGGGGCCCGCTGCTGCTGCTGCCGGGGCGGGGCACCCGGCTGAAGGGACATGCCCATGCGCTGCAATTGCTCGCCGATGTACGTGCAGCTGGTGTGCCGGCACAGCTGTGGATGCTGGGCACCGATGAACCGGGCCGCGAAGCCTACGTGGCCGACCTGCGCCGGCAGGCCACTGCCTTGGGCGTGACCGACGCCGTGCAGATCAGCACGCCGACCGCGCGCATCGCCCAGGCCTATGCAGCCAGCGATCTGGTGCTGCAGCTGTCGGACAAACCGGAAGCGTTTGGCCGCACCGTGGTCGAGGCGCTGTCGGTCGGCCGTCCGGTGCTGGGCTGGGATCATGGTGGCGTCGGCGAACTGCTTCGGCAGCTGCAGCCCGCTGGCGCGGTGCCGCTGGGCGATGCACGCGCGTTGGGTGAACGTGCGCTGGCCCTGCTGGCGCAGCCGCCGTTCTTGCCGACCCGCATCCCGTTTACGCTGCAGGCCATGCAGCGCGATACCCTCCGCCTCTATGCCGACCTCGCTGGCTGACTCCGCCGTCACCGTGCGCGACGACCGCGCCGGGCGCTGGGCGCCGTGGTGGGTGCTGACGTACGTAGCACTGTGGCCATTGCCGGGCATCGCGGAGACCGTGCTGGGCCTTGGCGCGGTCTACGCCGCCGCGCGCATGGTCATGCGCCGCCTGCAGCGCCGCCCGCATCTGTTGAGCACGGCAGCGTGGGCGCTGACCTCCATCCTGTTCCTCGGCTATTGGCTGCCGCAGGCGTTCTCGGCGTTTGATGCAATCGATCCGGCAGCGTCGTGGACGAAGGCGGCTGCCGGCCTGCGCTACCTGCCCTTCATGTGGCTGGTGGCGATCGCGGTGGCCACGCCGGAACGCAGGCGGCTGACCTTCGGTGGCCTGGCGCTGATCACCGGCGCATGGACGCTGGATGCGCTGGTGCAGGCGCTGGCCGGAACCAGCCCGTGGTTCTGGTCGCTTGAGCAGCTGAAGCTTGCGGTGAGTGGTCACGCGTTGTGCCCGGCCACTGAGGCAGCCGTGGTCGATCGCCTCAGTGGGGCACTCGGGCCGTGCAACCTGAAGTTCGGCCAGGTCCTGGCCAGTCTCTCACCGTTCCTGTTGTTGCCGCTGGCGCGTCGCTTTGGCAATCCGGGTTGGGTACTGGCCGCGGCGGCGCTGGGCTGCGTGCTGCTGCTGGCCGGCTCGCGCGCGTCGTGGATCACCTTCGCGCTGGTGCTGGCCTACAGCGGCGTGCGCCAGTTCGGTGTGAAGCGGATGCTGCTGCTGGCGCTGCTCGGCGTGCTGGGCGCCGGCGTGCTCACCGCAGGCGTGCCGCAGCTGCGCGAACGCCTTGCGCGTACCGCGATGGCGTGGGATGGAAGCGAACGCGGTGTCGACGAGGCACTGTCGGGGCGCGCGCGTATCTGGGAAGCCGCCGTCTGCATGATCGAAGAACACCCGTTCAACGGCGTCGGCGCACGCGGTTTCCGCGATGCCTATCCCGCCTGCGTGGCCGAAGAGGGGCTGGCGGTATGGGGGGATGCTCCCGCCCTGCACGCGCATCAGATCGTGCTGGAAATCCTGGCAGAAACCGGGGTGATCGGCCTGCTGCTGTGGCTGGCAGCCGTGGCCCAGGCCTGGCGGGCCTGGCGCTATGCACCGACGGCCGCGCGTGACCGGGCCCGCCCTGCGATGCTGGCGCTGGCGGTCACCGTGTTCCCGCTCAACACGCATCTGGCGTTCTATTCCGCGTTCTGGGGCGGCCTGACCGTGCTGCTGGCAGCCCTGTTCGCCGGCAGCCTGCTGGCCCGCGACGCAGATGATTCCCCGCCGGTGAAGTGACCGCGCATCCGCGCATGGTAGGGATCAACCATGGAGTCGATCAGTAGATCCACGCCATGCGTGGATGAGGCTTTCCCGACCTGAACACGGTGACATCTCCACTATCGGTGCCCCGGCAGTTCGCGCACGCTGGAGGCATGGCCAGCCCCAGACTTCGCTACGGTCGGTATTCCCGAACCGGCAACGTGTACTCATTGACCACGGCAACCCTTGGCCGTGAACCGTTATTCGCCGATGCGGCGAACATGGCGATCCTGATCGACACCCTGCGCTTCGTCGAGCGTAGGGGCTTCAGCCACAGTCTCGCCTGGGTGGTGATGCCTGACCATCTGCACTGGTTGATGGAACTGCGCAGTGGAACCCTGGCCGAGTGCATGGCCCTGCTCAAATCACGCAGCAGCCGACTGCTGAACCGGCGATTGGAGCGACGAGGGGCGCTGTGGCAGCACGGTTACCACGATCATGCCGTACGCAGCGATGAATCCCTTCATGAGAAGGCGATGTACATCCTGGCCAATCCGGTCCGTGCGGGCCTGGCCGGCACGTTGGGTGAGTACCCGCACGCATGGTGCCGTTGGCCGTTGTAGGTGCCGGCACCCGGATTAGAGCATCCACGCATGGCGTGGATCTACTTCAGAATGCTCCGCGTCATCAAATTCACGCCATGCGTGGACGAAACCCTCCCGCCCCACCGTTATTTGTAGAAATCACTCCGGCCGCCGGGCTGGCGCTTGAAGCGGCGGTGGATCCACAGGTACTGGTCGGGAGCCTCGCGCACCATCGCTTCGATGGCCTGGTTGACCCGCGTGGTATCGGCTTCCACATCCTCGCTGGGAAAGTTCTCCAGCGGCGCGCCGATCTTCAGGAAGTACTTCCCGCCCTCGCGGCGGTGGAAGTAAGGAATCACCGCACAACCGGTCATCCGCGCCAGCTGGTGGGTGGCGGTAATGGTGGATGCGGTATGGCCGAAGAAGGGCACGAACACGGTGTCCTTGCCGCGCATGTCCTGGTCCGGCGCGTACCAGAGGAAGCCGCCCTTCTTCAGGTGGCGCACGGTCGCGCGGATGTCCTCGTTGGCGAACATCGCCTTGGCATAGCGCAGGCGGCCGAACTTCACCGCCCACTCGTACACCGGGTTCTTGTGCTTGCGGTACATGCCTGAAAGATCGACGTAGTCGCACAGCAGGCGGCCGCACATCTCCAGGGTCATGAAATGGCCGGACACCAGCAGTACGCCGCGGCCTTCGGCCTGCATCCGCCGCAGATGTTCCAGGCCTTCGATCTGCACCTGTGGGCGGATGCGGTCGATGCTGCCCCACCACGCGCGGATGCACTCGAACACGCCCACACCCAGTGCGTCGAAGCTGTCGCGCACCAGGCGCTGGCGCCAGGCTTCGTCCTTTTCCGGGAAACACAGCCGCAGGTTGACTTCGGCGGCGCGACGGCGGCTGCCGAGCAGGCGCCAGCTGATCCAGCCCACGCCCCGACCGAGCGCACGCTGCAGCATCCACGGCAGGCGGGCGATGGCGAAGGCGCCGAGCATGGCGGCGAACATCGGCCAGTTGCGGGGATCGCGCAGCGACGGACGGACGGCGGTGGTGGCATCGGACATGGCGCCATTCTACCAACCCGGCAGCGTGTCTTTCCCGGGGGGCTCCCGTATCCTTGCCGCATGCGCAAAGACCCTGCCGAATGGATCCTGCGCGGCCTGTACTCGGCCGTGCTCTACATCCTGCTGCCGATCACCGTGTACCACCTGGTCTGGCGCGGTTTCCGGGTCCGTGAATACTTCCGGCGCTGGGACGAGCGCTATGCCTCGTATCCGCAGCCGACCGGCCAGCCGCGGGTCTGGCTGCATGCGGTCTCGGTGGGCGAAGTCAATGCCGCCGCGCCGCTGGTGAATGCCCTGCGCCAACAGCGTCCGGACATCCGCTGGGTCATCACCACCATCACGCCGACCGGTTCGGAGCGCGTGCGTGCGCTGTGGGGGGACGCGCTGGACCACGTCTATCTGCCGTACGACGTGCCGGGCAGCGTCAACCGCTTCCTCGGCCACTTCCAGCCCAGCCTGGCGCTGATCCTGGAAACCGAGCTGTGGCCGAACATGCTGTTCGGCTGCCGCGACCGCCATGTTCCGGTCTATATCCTCAACGCCCGCCTGTCTGCGCGTTCGCTGCGCGGTTACCGGGTGCTGGCGGCGCTGATCCGCCGTGCGCTGCGCACGGTCACCTGCGTGGCCGCGCAGTCGCAGGACGACGCCGCGCGCTTCGTGCAGCTGGGGGCGGCGCGGGAACAGGTGCAGGCCCTGGGCAACCTCAAGTTCGATATCGCCACGCCGGATGTGCAGGGCTTCGTCGAGCAGTTCCACGCCTGCGTGCCCGCCGGGCGCCCGGTGTGGATCGCGGCCAGTACCCATGATGGCGAGGAGCAGGCGGTGATCGACCTGCATCGGCGCCTGCGCCAGCAGCACCCCGACCTGTTGTTGCTGTGGGCGCCGCGGCACCCCGAGCGCTTCCCGAAGGTGGAGGCGCTGGCGCGCGAGCAGGGCTGGAGCGTGGCGACCCGTCGTGCGAAGCAATGGCCCGAGGCCGGCACGGATGTATTCGTCATCGACACCCTGGGCGAGCTGATGCCGTTCTATGCCTGCGCGCAGGTTGCCTTCGTCGGCGGCAGCCTGCAGCCGATTGGTGGCCACAACCTGCTGGAACCGGCGGCAATGGGTACTGCGGCTGTGACCGGCCCCCACCTGCACAACTTCGCCGAGATCTCCCGCCGCATGCGTGAGGCCGGTGCCTTGCTGATCGGCGATGACGTGCAAGCGGTGGGTGACCTGCTGCAGCACCTGCTCCAGGACCCGCAGGCGCGCGAGGACATGGCGCGGGCAGGCTGCACGTTGATCAGCAATGGCCGTGGCGCTTTGCAGCGCACGCTGGCCCTGGTCGCGCCACATCTGCCGCCGCCGCGCGGCTGAGTCCACCGGCCGCACAGGCCTGCGCCCAGTCCGTCGACTGACGTGATCGACTGCATCAATTCTGCTTAGCGGGCGGAGTTCTGTCGCGACAGAACCGGGTGCGCGTCGCTGGGCGTGTCTGCGGTCACATCGCGGCGTGCACGGCAAGGATTCTGATACCGCCCTTCGGCGCAGGCTGCCAGCCTGCTGTCGACCGCGCTTGGACGGATATCAAGGGAGCTTGCGATGGATGGGGGCAGCAGGCCGGAGGGCATCGGTGATGCCCGGCCCGGCATGGAGTATCTTGCAGTGGTGGCGCTGACGCTGCTGCTGGGGGGCAATGTGGTCGCGCTGATCGGCCAGCACACGGCGGCCGAGGCTGGGCCGGCCATCGTGCTGAGCCTGTTGCTGGCCGCACTGGGTACGATGCCACTGCTGTATTGCCTGCACGCCCTCAACCAGCAGCTGCCGGCTGTCGATGGCCTGCAGGGAGTGTTGCGTGCGTGCTGGGGCCGGGCATCCGCCGGTGTGCTCGGCGGCGCGCTGTTGTTGGAACTGGTGGCGACCATGGGTGGCGTGGCGCAATCGCTGGCCCGTCATCTGCGTGCACTGCTGGCCTATTGTGGCGTCGAGGCCGACTACGCGGTGCCGGGTCCGCTGATGGCCAGCCTGGCGGTGCTTCTGATTGGTGTAGTCGGGTTGCTGCCGTGGCGACGAATGGTTCTGGTGGCGTGTGCGCTGTTGACGATGAAGATCGGGACCGGCCTGCTGCTGGTGGCACTGGCAGCCCGTTACATGCACTACGCGCACTGGATTCCCTGGCTGCCGGAGGCGACGGCTCCCTATCGCTTTGGGCTTGGTGGTGTATTGGCGGCGAGCGTGCCGCTGCTGGGTGCGTTCGCCAGCGTGGGCCTGGCGGTTGGATTTCCCGGCTTGGGCGGGCAGGTGAAGGCGCGCCAGTCGCGGCTGCTGGCGGGCATGCTGCTGCTGGCCATGCTGTTGCTGATCGTGGTCGCTGCATTGCAGGCCGGGCTGGTCGAGTTCCCTGCATTGGACAGCACGCGACCGCTGGCGGTAGCCCTGCAACCGCACCCGCAGCTGCAGTGGCTGATGCCGTTGCTGCCGCTGGCCGGCGCGGCCGGATTGGCCGCGCTGCTGCTGGTGCTGCTGCGGGTGGGCCTGTGCTTGGCGATGCAGCTGTGGCCGGCACGGCGTGACGAAGCAATCGGCATGCATGTGCGGGCGGTGCCGGTCGCGTTGATTCTGTCAGCGGCGGTGCTGGCTTTCGGCGTGCCCGCGGGCATTCTGCCGGTGCTGCCCGGCCCGGTCGTGCTGGTGGTGATGGCCGCCCTGTGCCTGGCCGTACTGCGCGGGCAGTCACCGTTGGCACGTGGCCTTGCGCTGCTGGCGCCTGTGGCCGCCGGACTGTGCATGCTGGCCGCCATCGGGTGGCTGCGGGCCTGGCCCGGCTGATGGCCGTGCATCGCGCACAAAAAAGCCACCCTCGCGGGTGGCTTTTCGTTGCCGGCAGGCGACGGCTCAGTGCGTCGTCGTTGCCGGATTGCCCGCGTCCTGGGTCAGCAGGCGGTTCACGTCCTGCAGCTCGGCCACGTCCAGTGCGCCCAGCGACTGGCTCAGCAGCAGGCGGTTCTGCAGGAAGGTGTAACGGGCCTGGGCGTAGTCCAGCTGCGCCGAGAACAGGATGCGCTGGTTCTGGATCACATCCAGCACGGTACGGGTGCCGACCTCCAGGCCGACCTGCGAAGCGTCGTACGCGCTCTGCGCCGAGACCACCGCCAAGCGGCGGGCTTCCACTTCGCTGATGCCCTGCACCAGGGTCTGGTAGGCATTGCGGGTATTGCGGTCCAGGGCACGCTTCTGCTGCTCGTAGCCGTCCTGGGCGATGTCACGCTGGGCCAGCGCCTGGCGCACGCCCGACTGGGTGGCACCACCGGAGAAGATCGGCACGCTCAGGGTCAGGCCGATGCTGTTGGTGCGTGCGTCCGGCGACAACGAGCCGGCGCCGGTGCTGTCGCCCCAGGTCGCGCTCTTGCCCCAGCTGCCGCCCAGCGACAGGGTCGGGTAATGGCCACCGCGGGCAGCCTGCACGCCAGCTTCGGCCGCACTGACCTTCAGCTCCTGCGCCTTCAGCGCCGGATTCTGGGTGGTGGCCTGCTGCACCAGCTCATCGATGTTGCCGCGGTTGGCCGGCACTTCCGGGCGGAAGTCCGCCGGCAGGCCACGCAGGTTGGTCACCGGCTGGCCGGTCAGTTCGGTCAGGGCCTGGTAGTTATCGGCCAGGGTGTTCTGCGCAATGATGGTGTTGGCACGCGCCTGGTCGTACTGGGCGCGTGCTTCGTGCACGTCGGTGATCGGCGCCAGGCCCACTTCCAGGCGCTTGTCGGCGAAGTCGAACTGCTTCTTCGCGGCCGCTTCGTTGGTCTGCGCGGCGTTCAGCGATTCGATCGCCACCAGCACGTTGAAGTAGGCCGCCGAGGTGCGCACGATCAGGTTGTCGTTGGCCGATTCGAGGGTGAAGTCCGCCGCCTTGCTCAGCTCACGCTGCGAGCGCAGGTTGTTGATCTGGGTCCAGTTGAACAGCGTCTGGCTGCCGTCGATCGTGTAGGTGCGGCGCTTGTTGGTGAACGAGCCGGAGTTGGCGTCGGCGTTCGGCTCGCTGCGCGTGCGGTTCAGCGCGGCCTGGCCGTTGATCTGCGGCAGCAGGGCGGCACGCGCCTGCACGGCGCCTTCCTTGTCGTACAGCCGGGTCGATTCGGCGGCCGACAGCTGCGGATCGCCGTTGCGGGCCATTTCGTAGACCTGCAGCAGGTCGGCGGCATGGGCGGACAACGGCAGCAGGGCAGTGGCCAGCGCAACAGCGAGGGATCGGCGGATCATTGCGGCTTCCTTGGACTCAGAGGTGGAACTGGGGGGCCGGGGCGGCACCACGCAGGTAATCGATATCGGTCTCGAACAGGGACTCGGAGCTGCCGTCGGCCTTGACCAGCAGGGCCTCCATCGCCGGCGAGCGGCCGTGGATCACGAACAGGCGGCCACCCGGACGCAGCCACGAGGCGAACTGTGACGGCACCACGTCGACCGCACCAGTGACACAGATCACGTCAAAGCGGCGTTCGGTCTGCCAGGACAGGGCATCGGCCACTTCCACGCGGACGTTGCTGCCCAGGCCGGAAGCGTCCAGGCGGGCACGCGCGGCGGCGGCCAGCTCCGGGTCGATTTCCAGGCTCAGCACATCGCGCGCCAGCGCGCCGATGCAGGCGGCCAGGAAGCCGCTGCCGGTGCCGATTTCCAGCACTTCGTCACCCGGCTGCAGGTCCAGCGCCTGCAGGGTACGGCCCTCGATGACCGGCTTCATCATCTTCTGGCCGTGGCCGATCGGCAGTTCGACATCGGCGTAGGCCAGTGCCCGGTGTGCATCGGCGACAAAAGCCTCGCGCGGCAGGCGGGCCAGGACGTCGAGCACCTTGATGTCCAGCACGTCCCAGGGACGGATCTGCTGTTCCACCATCAGTTCGCGGGCGTGGGCGTAATCAATCGTCATGAGGTTCAAATCCAGCGCAGTGGGCCGGCCATTTTACCGGTGCCGGAGGCCGGCGGCGCGCCCAGAGCATCAGCTGCCGGGGGCCGGGGTCGCAGTGCCGGAAGTCATCGCGACCTCCGGTTCGTTCAGTTTTGGTTATTCAGCTGTTCCGGCCCCTCGCGGCGCGTAGGCGCGCAGGAAGAAGTCGATGCTGGCGGTCACGTGGGCAAGAGGGTCGCATTCCACCGGTGACAGTGGCATGCCGCACATCATATGCATGTGCACTTCGCCCTTGACCAGGGTCAGGAACTGCTCGCCAGCCAGCGAATAGTCGGTGATTTCCAGCTCGCCGCGCTCGGCGCGTGCCCGCAGGAAGTCAGCCAGGGCCTCGCAGGTACGTTCCGGTCCTGCCTTCCAGAACAGCTCGCGCAGGCGTTCGTCGGTCTCCGGCGCCATCATCATGCGCTGGATCGAGATCGCCGCGTCGGAGGTGATCAGTTCGAAGAAGGCCAGACCGATGCCGATCAGCTGGTCGCGCAGCGGGCCGTCCGTGTCGGCCACGAACAGGGCATCGGGCAGCATTTCAATGCACTTTGACTGCACGGCCTCGGAGAACAGGGTCTCCTTGTCGCCGAAGTGGCTGTACACGGTCAGCTTCGAGACGCCGGCCTGGGCGGCGATGGTGTCCATGCTCACGCCGGTATACCCCTGTTCGATGAACAGTACCTTGGCTGCTTCAAGGATCGCCGCGCGCTTGCCCAGATCCTTGGGGCGCCCGGGTCCGGCGGCCTTGGCAGCAGGCTTGGCCGACGGCTTGCGGGAAGTGGAAGAACTCATCGCAACAATACTAGACCAAGCGGTTCGATATTTATACTATACCGGCCGGTTTATTAAATTGGGCCGGCAGTCGCGGCTCCCCCTTGTTGCAACCCTGCGTTTTCAGGACGTTGACCGATGAAGATCGTGCGCTGGATGGGCGGTATGGTGTGGGTGGCTGCGCTGGCAGCCTGTTCGGGACAGGAACAGGCGCCGCAGGCGGCCGTGCCGGTACTGGTGGTTCACCCCGGCGAACAGGCCGGACAGGCGCCGGCGGCATTCCCGGGCACGGTGCGTGCCCGCCAGGAAAGCCCGCTGTCGTTCCGCGTCGGAGGCAACCTGGTCAAGCGCCACGTCGATGCCGGCCAGCGGGTGAAGAAGGGCGACGTGCTGGCCGAACTGGACGTGGCTGACTTCGCGCTGCAGGCCCGTGCCTCACAGGCGCAGCTGGCTGCGGCCGAGGCCGACCTGGTGCGTGCCCGCGATGACCTCAAGCGCTACCAGGTGCTGGCCGACCAGCAACTGGTCAGCCGCTCGCAGCTGGACCAGCAGTCCGCGGCGTTCAAGGCCGCGCAGGGCCAGGCCAATGCGGCCCGCGCCAACCTCGATGTGCTGCGCAACCAGGCTGACTACGCGCAGCTGCGCGCGCCGGCCGATGGCGTGATCGCCAGCCGCGAGGCCGAAGCCGGGCAGGTGGTGTCCGCCGGCCAGACCATCTTCAACCTGGCCGCCGATGGCGGCCGCGAAGTGCTGATCGACCTGCCTGAAGCCACCATCCGCGACTACGCGGTCGGCCAGCCGGTCGAGGTGGAACTGTGGAACCGCCCGGGCCAGCGCCTGCCCGGTACGATCCGCGAGATCGCCGCCGCCGCCGATCCGCAGGCACGCACCTATGCCACCCGCGTCAGCCTGGCCGCCGATGCGCTGGCCGATGTCGAACTGGGCCAGAGCGCGCGCGTCTACAGCAGCGCCGGTCGCCACGGTACCCTGCAGCTGCCGCTGGGCGCGCTGCAGCGCGGTGTCAACGGTGCCGCCAGCGTGTGGGTGGTCGATCCGGCCAACAGCACGCTGAAGGCCGCCTCGGTCACCACCGGTGCGTTTGGCAGCGAGACCGTGCCGGTGCTGTCCGGCGTGAACGCGGGTGACTGGGTGGTTGCCGCCGGTGGCCACCTGCTGCGAGCGGGCCAGCCGGTGATCGCCGTGGACCGGCAGAACCGCCCGGTGCTGAAGCCGGCCGCGCCGGCCGCTGCCGCCAAGGCCAGGGAGTAAGCCGGTGCGCCGCTTCAATCTTTCCGAGTGGGCGCTGGCCAATCGCCCGCTGGTGCTGTTCGCGATGCTGGCCTTCGCGCTGATCGGCGCGTGGTCGTACAAGCACCTGGGCCAGTCCGAGGATCCACCATTCACCTTCAAGGCGATGGTGGTGCGCACGCTGTGGCCGGGCGCCACCGCCGAGCAGGTCTCGCGCCAGGTGACCGAGCCGATCGAGAAGGCGCTGATGAACACCGGCGAGTACGAGTTCATCCGCTCCTATTCGCGCCCCGGCGAATCGCAGGTCATCTTCATGGCCCGCGACAGCCTGCGTTCCAGGCAGATCCCGGACCTGTGGTACCAGGTGCGCAAGCGCGTGGGCGACATCCGTGCGACGCTGCCGCGCGAGATCGTCGGCCCGTTCTTCAACGATGAGTTCGGCGACACCTACGGCAACATCTATGCGTTGACCGGCAAGGGCTTCGACTACGCGGTGATGCGCGACTACGCCGACCGCATCCAGCTGGAACTGCAGCGCGTGCCCGATGTCGGCAAGATCGACCTGGTCGGCCTGCAGGACGAGAAGGTCTGGATCGAGCTGTCCAACACCCGCCTGGCCACGCTGGGTGTGTCGATGCAGCAGGTACAGCAGGCGCTGGCCGACCAGAATGCGGTCACCGGCACCAGCTTCTTCGAGACCGCCACCGATCGCGTGCAGCTGCGCGTGACCGGCCAGTTCAACGACATCGAAGCAATCCGCCAGTTCCCGATCCGTGCTGGCGACCGCACCGTGCACCTGGGTGACATCGCCGAGGTCAAGCGCGGCTTCGCCGATCCGGCGTCGCCGAAGATGCGCTTCATGGGCGAAGAGGCGATCGGCCTGGCGGTGGCGATGAAGGATGGCGGTGACATCCTCAAGCTCGGTGCCAACCTTGATGCCGAGTTCCAACGGCTGCAGAAGACCCTGCCGGCCGGCATGCAGCTGCGCAAGGTGTCCGACCAGCCGCAATCGGTGGAAGAGTCGGTCGGCGAGTTCGTGCAGGTGCTGACCGAGGCGGTGGTGATCGTGCTGCTGGTCAGCTTCTTCTCGCTGGGCCTGCGCACCGGCCTGGTGGTGGGCGTCACCATTCCGCTGGTGCTGGCGATGACCTTCTTCGTCATGCACTACTTCGACATCGGCCTGCACAAGATCTCGCTGGGCGCGCTGGTGCTGGCGCTGGGCCTGCTGGTGGACGATGCGATCATCGCGGTGGAGATGATGGCCACCAAGATGGAGCAGGGCTACGACCGCTTGCGCGCGGCCAGTTTCGCTTGGGAATCGACTGCGTTCCCGATGCTGACCGGTACGTTGATCACCGCAGCCGGCTTCCTGCCGATCGCCACGGCGGCATCGAGCACCGGTGAATATACGCGTTCGCTGTTCCAGGTGGTGACCATCGCGCTGGTGGTGTCGTGGATCGCGGCCGTACTGTTCATTCCCTACCTGGGTGACAAGATGCTGCCGGACCTGTTCAATCCGCAGCCGCCCAAGCCGGGCAGCCTGTCCGCGCGCTGGCATGCCAAGCGCCAGCAGTGGGCCGACCGCTACCCGGCGCTGGCCAACCTGATTGCGCCGCCGCAGCATGGGCACGACCATGATCCGTACCAGCGCCCGTTCTATCGCAGCTTCCGCCGCTTCCTCGATACCTGCCTGCGCCATCGCTGGTGGGTGATCGCCGCGACCATCGCCCTGTTCGTGTTCTCGCTGATGATGTTCCGCTTCGTGCCCCAGCAGTTCTTCCCGGACTCGACCCGGCCGGAGCTGATGGTGGACATCGAGCTGGCCGAGGGCGCCTCGCTGCGCTCGACCCAGGCCCAGGCCGAGAAGCTGGAAAAGCTGCTGTCCCACCGCGAGGGCATTGCCAACTACGTGTCCTATGTGGGCACCGGTTCGCCGCGCTTCTATCTGCCGCTGGACCAGCAGCTGCCGGCGACCAACTTCGCCCAGTTCGTGGTGTTGGCCAAGGACATCAAGGCGCGCGAGAGCACCCGCGACTGGCTGCTGCACGAGGTGATCCCGAAGTTCCCGGACGTGCAGATGCGCGTGACCCGCCTGGAGAACGGACCGCCGGTCGGCTATCCGGTGCAGATGCGCATCTCCGGCGAGCACATCGAGAAGGTGCAGGCGATCGCGCGCCAGGTCGAGGCCAAGGTGCGGGAAAACCCGCACGTGATGAACGTCAACCTGGACTGGAGCGAGCCGAGCAAGGTGGTGCGCTTGGTGGTCGACCAGGAGCGCGCCCGTGCGCTGGGCGTTAGCAGCGCCCAGGTCAGCCAGTTCCTGTCCAGTTCGTTGGCCGGGCAGTCGGTGAGCGTGTATCGCGAAGGCAATCGCCAGATCGAGATGCTGCTGCGCGGGCCGGCCGATGAGCGCAACCAGCTGGAGCTGCTGTCCAGCCTGTCGATGCCCACCGCCAACGGTGGCAGCATCACGCTGTCGCAGGTGGCGACGATGGAGTACGGCTTCGAGGACGGCATCATCTGGCACCGCAACCGGTTGCCGACGGTGACCGTGCGCGCCGACATCAGTGATGGCATGCAGGCGCTGGACGTGGTTCATCAGATCCTGCCCACACTGGATGGCATCCGTGCCGAGCTGCCCAGTGGTTACCTGCTGGAAACCGGCGGTACCGTGGAGGATTCGGCACGTGGCCAGAACTCGATCAAGGCCGGCATGCCGCTGTTCCTGGTGGTGGTGGCCACGCTGCTGATGCTGCAGCTGCGCAGCTTCTCGCGTGCAGCGATGGTGCTGGTGACCGCGCCGCTGGGCATCATCGGCGCGACCCTGTTCCTGCTGCTGTTCCGGGCGCCGTTCGGCTTCGTCGCGCTGCTGGGCACGATCGCACTGGCCGGCATGATCATGCGCAACTCGGTGATCCTGATCGACCAGATCCAGCAGGACATCGATGCCGGGCATGACCGCTGGCATTCGATCATCGATGCCACGGTGCGCCGTTTCCGCCCGATCGTGCTGACCGCGCTGGCGGCGGTGCTGGCGATGATTCCGCTGTCGCGCAGCGCGTTCTACGGCTCGATGGCGATCTCGATCATGGGCGGCCTGATCGTCGGTACGGTGCTGACGCTGGTGTTCCTGCCGGCGCTGTATGCGGCGTGGTTCCGGGTGAAGCCGGACGAATCCGGGGCGTAACGCCCCGGGTTCCACGGCCACCGCCTCTGGTAGGTGCCAACCTTGGTTGGCACTGCGGCTTGCATCCACGCATGGCCCGGATTGATCTGCTCGCGGGATCTGCTTTCTGTAGAGCCGAGCCATGCTCGGCTGCTCTTCGCGGGATGACGGGATGAGTCGAGCATGGCTCGACGCTACAGAAGCACCCACGCATGGCGTGGATCTACCGCGATTCGCCATCGCTCGGTAGGTGCCAACCTTGGTTGGCACGGATGCATGCATCCACGCATGGCGTGGATCTACTGCAGCTGCAGACCGATCCGTAGCACCGGCAGCAGCCATTCGATGAACACCTGAACACGCTGCGCGCGGTGTTGCCGATGCGGTTGCAACAGCGTCACCGGCAAGGGCTGCGCCACGTGCTGTGGCATCACCTCCACCAACGCGCCGGATTGCAGTTCGGCCTGCACGTCGTAGCGCGGAATCTGCAGCAACCCCAACCCCGCCACACAGCACGCAATCGATGCCTCGGCGCTGTTCACCCGCACCCAGCCGGGCATCGGCAGCGTGCGCAGTTGGCCGCCGTCCTGCCACTCCCACGGTTCCACCCGTGCCGTGGTCGGCGACGCGTAGTTCACCGCGCGGTGCTGCGGCAGGTCGGCAGGATGCTGCGGCATGCCGTGTTCGCGCAGGTAAGCGGGCGCGGCGACGTTGACGAAGTCGAGCTGGCCCAGCGTGCGCGCCACCAGGCTGGAATCGCCCAGTTGACCGACCCGCAGCACCGCATCGCAACCGTCCTCGATCAGGTTTACCGCGCGGTCGGTCATGCCCAGGTCCACTTCCACCTGCGGATACTGCGCGAAGAATTCGGGCAGCGCCGGTGCGATGATGCGGCGGCCGATGCGGCTGGGCACGTCGATCTTCAGCAGACCGACCGGTTGCGCATCGTCTTGACGGAACAGCGATTCGGCGTCCTCGACCTCGGCGATCAGGCGCAGGCAGCGGGCATGGAACACGTCGCCATCATGGGTGGTGGACACCCGGCGGGTCGAGCGCTGCAGCAGGCGGGTGCCAAGCCTCTGTTCGAGCTCGGCCACCGCCGCCGAAACGGTCGAGCGGGGCAGGCCGAGCTGGTCGGCGGCGCGGGTGAAGCTGGCGCACTCCACGACCCGGGTGAAGATGCGGAAGCGATCGATCCGGTCCATTGTTCGCTGGCTCTGGAAAGTTAAGTCAATGTGGCGGGCTTTATCCGCTTTTTCTGCACGATATCGTCGTCAGGGCAGGGTTGCCACCCCGGGTAGCCCCCTCCCGAGACCGAAGCCATGACCGAGCAATCCCTCAAGGGCAAGACCGTGCTGATCGCCGGTGGCGCCAAGAACCTGGGCGGCCTGATCGCCCGCGACTTCGCCGCACAGGGCGCCAAAGCCATCGTCATCCACTACAACAGTGCCGCTACCCAGGCCGATGCAGAAGCGACTGTAGCCGCAGTGCAGGCCGCCGGCAGCAAGGCGGTGGCCCTGCAGGGCGACCTGACCTCGGCGGCAGCGATGGAGCGCTTGTTCGTCGATGCCGTGGCCGCAGTCGGCCGTCCCGACATCGCCATCAATACGGTCGGCAAGGTATTGAAGAAACCGCTGCTGGACATCAGCGAAGCGGAGTACGACGAGATGAGCGCGGTCAACGCCAAGGCGGCGTTCTTCTTCCTCAAGGAAGCCGGCCGCCACGTCAACGACGGTGGTCGCATCTGCACCCTGGTCACCTCATTGCTGGGTGCCTACACGCCGTTCTATTCCAGCTACGCCGGTACCAAGGCGCCAGTCGAGCACTTCACCCGCGCGGCGTCGAAGGAGTTCGGTGAGCGCGGCATCTCGGTGACTGCGATCGGGCCCGGCCCGATGGACACGCCGTTCTTCTACCCGGCCGAGAGTGCCGATGCGCAGGCGTACCACAAGACCGCGGCCGCGCTCTCGGCGTTCACCCGCACCGGGCTGACCGACATCGCCGATATCGTGCCGTGGATCCGCTTCCTGGTAACCGATGGCTGGTGGATGACGGGGCAGACCATCCTGGTCAATGGTGGGTACACCACCAAATAATGCAGCCACGCCTGGCGTGGCTGCCTGCTACCTGTAGAGTCGAGCCATGCTCGACTGCTGTTGCATGAGCCGAGCATGGCTCGGCTCTACAGGTGTTGCCCGATGGGTCAGCGCAGCTTGGCGAGCACGGCGTCGGTGGCAGCGGCGGTACTCACCGCCTGGCCCTTGGCGGCCAGATCGGCGGTGAACACGCCGTCGTCCAGCACGGCGTGCACTGCAGCTTCCACCGCCGCAGCCTCGGCTTCCAGCCCCAGCGAATGGCGCAGCAGCATCGCGGCGCTGAAGATCGTCGCGTACGGATTGGCGATGCCCTTGCCGGCGATGTCCGGGGCCGAACCGTGGATCGGTTCGTAGATGCCGACCGCACCCGGCTCACCCAGCGAGGCCGACGGCAGTAGGCCGAGCGAGCTGGCCAGCATCGAGGCTTCGTCGGTGAGGATGTCGCCGAACATGTTCTCGGTGACGATCACGTCGTACTCGCGCGGCTTGGCCAGCAGGTGCATTGCCATCGAATCGACCAGCTGGTGCTCCAGCGCCACCTCCGGGAACTCCTCGCGGCCGATGCGAGCGGCCACGTCACGCCACAGGCGCGAGGTCTCCAGCACGTTGGCCTTGTCCACCGAGGTGACCTTGCCACGCCGCTGCTGGGCCAGGCGGAAGGCACTGCGCAGCACGCGTTCGATCTCGGCCACCGTGTAGCGGCACAGGTCGCTGGCGCTGTCGGCGTCGCGGGTCTTGTCGCCGAAGTAGATGCCACCGGTCAGTTCGCGTACCACCACGAAGTCCACGCCCTGCAGCAGCTCGGCCTTGATCGGCGAGGCGTGCAGCGCGGCTTCGTGGGTACGCACCGGGCGCAGGTTGGCATACAGGCCCAGTGCCTTGCGGATTGCCAGCAGGCCCTGTTCCGGACGCACCTTGGCGTTCGGGTCGGACCACTTCGGGCCGCCGACCGCGCCCAGCAGCACCGCGTTGGCGGCCTGGCAGGCTTCCAGGGTCGACGCCGGCAGCGGTTCACCGTGGCGGTCGATGGCAACGCCACCGATGTCGTGCTCGCTGAAGGTGAAGGTGTGGTTGAAGCGCTCGGCGACGGCCTTCAGGACGGCCACTGCCGCGGCGGCCACTTCCGGGCCGATGCCATCACCGGGCAGGACAACAATTTCAGCGTGCATGCTCACTCTCGTAACGTTCGATTTCAGGGACACGGCCCAACAGATACCCCAACTGGTCGACGCCTTCCAGCAGGCAGGTCTGCGAGAAGCCATCCAGCGGGAAGGAATAGACGCGGCCATCGGGCGTGCGCAGTTCGCGCGCAGCCACGTCGATGGTCAGCGCATCGTCCGGGCGCTGCATCAGCGCCTGCACGTCGGCCTCGTCCAGCACGATCGGCAGCAGGCCGTTCTTCAGCGCGTTGCCGCGGAAGATATCGGCGATCTCGCTGCTGACGATGGCACGCAGGCCCAGGTCGGTCAGCGCCCACGGCGCATGTTCGCGCGAAGAACCGCAGCCGAAGTTGCGGCCCGCCAGCAGGATGCTGCGGCCGGCGTTGTGCGGCTGGTTGAAGGCGAAGTCGGCCACCGGCGAACCATCAGCCTGCCAGCGCCAGTCATTGAACGCGTTGCGGCCCAGGCCGGCACGCTCGGTGGTGGACAGGAACCGTGCCGGGATGATCTGGTCGGTGTCGATGTTGGTCTGGCGCAGCACCACGCTGGCCGAGGTCAGGGTACGGAAACCGGCCATCACGCCACCTCCTGTGCGAACAGTTCGCGGGTATCGGCCACGTGCCCGTTGACCGCGGCCCACGCCGCGCTCATCGGCGAAGCCAGCAGGGTGCGCGAACCGGGGCCTTGGCGGCCCTCGAAATTGCGGTTGCTGGTGCTCACGGCCAGCTGGCCGGGCGCGACCAGATCGCCGTTCATGGCGATGCACATCGAACAGCCCGGCTCGCGCCACTCGGCCCCGGCAGCGCGCACGATCTCGTGGATGCCCTCGGCCTCGGCCTCGCGCTTGACGATCTCCGAACCTGGCACCACCAGCATGCGCACCCGCTCAGCGACACGGCGGCCGCGCAGCACCTGCGCGACCTCGCGCATGTCACTCAGGCGGCCGTTGGTGCACGAACCGACGAACACCACGTCCACCGGCGTGCCGGCCAGTGCCTTGCCGGCCTGGAAGTGCATGTAGTCCAGGCCTTTCTGTGCAGCGGCATCGTTGGCGGCGGGAATCGGCGCATCCACCGCGATGGCGGTGCCCGGATGCGTGCCCCAGGTCAGGGTCGGGCGGATGTCGGTGGCGTCGATGCGTACTTCGCTGTCGAAGCGCGCGCCGTCATCACTGCGCAGCTGCTGCCAGCGCGCCACCGCAGCCTCGAAATCGGCGCCCTTTGGGCCGCGCGGGGTGTTGGCGACGAAGTCGAAGGTGACCTGGTCGGGCGCGACCATGCCGGCGCGTGCACCGGCCTCGATCGACATGTTGCACAGGGTCATGCGCTGTTCCATGTCCATCGCTTCGATGGTGCTGCCACGGAACTCGATGACGTGGCCGGTGCCGCCGTTGACGCCGATCACGCCGATGATGTGCAGCACCACGTCCTTGGCGCCGACGCCGGGCGCCAGCGGGCCATCGACGGTGATCGCAAAGGTCTTCGCCTTGCGCTGAAGCAGGCACTGCGTGGCCAGCACATGGCCGACTTCGCTGGTGCCGATGCCGAACGCCAGCGAACCGAAGGCCCCGTGGGTGGATGTGTGGCTGTCGCCGCAGACGATGGTCATGCCCGGCTGGGTGAAGCCCTGTTCCGGCGCGATCACGTGGACGATGCCGCGATTGTCCGAGGCCATGTCGAACAGCTCGATGCCGTGCTCGGCGCAGTTGCGTGCCAGCGTGGCGACCTGTGCCTCGGAGGCGGCGCTGGCATAGGGTAGCGTGCCGTCCGCGGCGGCCGGCAGGGTCGGCGTGGAGTGGTCCATCGTCGCCTTGGTGCGGTCCGGGCGGCGCGGCGACAGGCCGCGCTCGCGCAGCTCGGTGAACGCCTGCGGCGAGGTCACCTCGTGGATCAGGTGCAGGTCGATGTACAGCACGGCGGGCGCGCTGTCGGATTCGGGAACCACCACGTGGGCGTCCCACAGTTTGTCGTACAGGGTGCGGGGAGCGGAAGTCATGCGTATGCCTGGCAGAAGTACGAAATAGCGAACATCAGTAAAGAAGGCGGAACGGTCAAGTCAGCGACGGCGGGCGAGCACGCGCAGCCGCACATAGTCCGCCAGCGGCTGGCCGGCGGCGTTGCGCGGCAGCTCGGCCAGCAGCGCGCTCGCGGCCTCGCGCACCGTAGCCCGTGCCTCGGCTGGCAGGTCGTCCAGCAGCGGCGCGGCGAACACGCGCAGCCAGCCGGCCACGCCGGTCGGCAATGCCGTTGGGCGCGGCGTGCACTCGATCAGTTGCACCTGGAAGCCATGCTGGCGCAGGCGGTCGGCGTAGGTATCGGCCGTCGGGAAATACCACTGGAAGGTGCTGGCGCCATGGCCGTGGGCCACGCGCGCGGCCTGTACCGCCGCGATGATCGTGGCCACGTTGCCATGGCCACCGAATTCGGCGACAAAGCGGCCGCCGGGGCGCAGGGCGCGGCGCACGCCTTCCAGCACGCGGTCGGGAGTGCCCATCCAATGCAGTGCCGCGTTGCTGAACACTGCATCGAACTCGCTGTCGAACGACAGTGCGTGGCCGTCCATCACCTGGGCATCGACACCGCGCGCGCGGGCGGCGATCACCAGTTCCGGCGAGGCATCCACGCCGTGGATGCGCGCACCGCTCAGCGCCAGTTCGGTGCTGAGCACACCATCGCCACAGCCCAGGTCGAGGATGCGTTCACCCGCGCGCGGGTCGAGCAGGCGCGAGACCGCGCCGCCGAGCAGAGGCACGAAGCCGGCATCGATCGCATAGTCCTGGGCATTCCACTGCTGGCCAGCGGCGCTGGCCGGGGTGGGGGTGTCGAAGGCGCTCATGGCGGGTTCCTCAGGCGGTGGCGGGGGTGGGAACGTCGGTGCTGCTGTGGGCGGCGGCCTGGCGCTGGCGCAGCAGACGATTGGCAACATCCAGCCAGGCCAGCGCGGAGGCTTCGATGATGTCCTTGCTGGTGCCGGTGCCGTCGTACTCCACGCCCTCGTGGCGCACGCTCAGGTTGGCTTCGCCACGCGCATCCGCGCCGATGCCGACGCTGTGCACGTGGTAGCTGTCCAGCATCAGCTGCACGCCGGTGGCGGCCGACAGCGCGCCGAACAGCGCATCGACCGGGCCGTCGCCCTGTGCGGTTTCGGCCACGCGGTTGCCGTCCGGGTCGGACAGTTCGACCAGCGCGTTGGCGCGGCTGCCCACATCGCTGATGGTCATCGAGGCCAAGCGGTAGCCCTGTGCATTGGAGCCGCCCTGCATCAGCGTCTGCAGGTCGGCATCGGTGACCACGCGCTGCTGCTCGCACAGGCCCTTGAACTGCTCGAATACCAGCTTCAGTTCGTCTTCGTCCAGCCAGAAACCCAGCGCGCGCAGGCGCGCTTCGACGGCGGCGCGACCGCTGTGGCGGCCCAGCACCATCTGCGAATCCTCCCAGCCCACGTCTTCCGGACGCATGATTTCGTAGGTGCCGCGATGGCGCAGCATGCCGTGCTGGTGGATGCCCGATTCGTGGGCAAAGGCATTGGCACCGACGATGGCCTTGTTGCGCTGTACCGGCATGCCGACCAGGCGCTGCAGCAGCTGCGAGGTGCCGACGATGCGCGGGGTGTTGATCGAACTGTCCTGCTCGTAGAAGGCCTGGCGCACCTTCAGCACCATCGCGATCTCTTCCAGCGAGCAGTTGCCGGCGCGCTCGCCGATGCCGTTGATGGTGCACTCGACCTGGCGCGCGCCACCTTCGATGGCGGCCAGCGAGTTGGCCACGGCCAGGCCCAGGTCGTTGTGGCAGTGCGCGCTGAAGATCACATTGGCGGCGTTCGGAACGTCGGCGACGCCGGCGATGACCTGCTGGAACATCGCGCGGATTTCTTCCGGCGTGGTGAAGCCGACGGTGTCGGGCAGGTTGATGGTGGTGGCGCCGGCGGCAATGGCCACGCGCGAGACTTCGATCAGGTAGTCCAGCTCGGTGCGGGTGGCATCCTCGGCCGAGAATTCGACATCGTCGATGTACGAGCGTGCCAGCGATACATGCTTGCGTACCGATTCCAGCACCTGCTCGCGGGTCATGCGCAGCTTGTGCTCGCGGTGCAGCGGGCTGGTGGACAGGAACACGTGCAGGCGCGGGTTGGCCGCAGCTTCCAGGGCACGCGCCGAGGTTTCGATATCGGCCTGCAGGCAGCGCGACAGCACCGCCAGGCTCAGGCTCGGGCGGCGCAGCTCACGGCCGATCAGGGCCATCGCCTCGCGGTCGGACTGCGAGCTGGCCGGAAAGCCGGTCTCGATGACGTCCACGCCCAGTTCGTCCAGCGCACGCGCCATCACCAGCTTCTGCGGCGGGCTCATGCTGCAGCCGGGGGACTGCTCGCCGTCACGCAGGGTGGTGTCGAAGATGCGGATGCGCGGGGGGGTAATTCGTTCGATGGTGGTCACAGGGAAATCTCCTCGACAGCGGGTGCGACGGCTTGCAGGGGGGTAGGGGAAGAGGTGGGCGAAGCGTTGGCGCTGGCCTTGCCCGGCGAGCGCGGCGTTTCGCTGCGACGTCGCCGTGGCTTGCGCGGCGGACGCGGCCGGATGTCGGTAAGCAGGCCGGCCAGCACGCCGGCATCGATGTTGCCGCCGGAGACCACTGCGCACTTGCGGCGGCCCGCGACGCGGCGGCCGGCAGCCAGCGCCAGCGCGCCGGCGCCCTCGGCGATGATGTGTTCTTCCAGCGCCAGCCGCACCAGGGTTTCGCGCAGCTCGGCTTCGCGCACGATCACCACGTCGTCCAGCAGCGAGGTGCACAGGCGGCGGGTCAGGAAGCCGGGGATCTTCACTCGCACGCCATCGGCCAGCGAGGCGACGGGGGCGATCTCTCGGACATCGCCACGGATCGCGCGCGCCATCGAATCAACGCCTTCTACCTGTGCACCAACCACGCGCACGCCCTGTGATTTCAGCGCCAGGGCTACGCCGGAGGCCAGTCCACCGCCGCCGATCGGCACGATCACCACGTCAGGGGCATGCGCGGCCAGTTCGATGCCGACCGTGCCCTGGCCGGCGATCACGTCGGCATCATCGAACGCGGACAGGAAGCGGTAGCCGTGGCGCCGCGCCAGTTCGACCGCGAAGGCGTAGGCCTCGTCGTAGCTGTTGCCGTGCTGGCGCACGGTGGCGCCCCAATGGGCGACGCCGGCGATCTTGGTCGCCGGCGCGCCATGCGGCATCACCGTGATCGCCGGCACGTCCAAGCGATAGGCCGCCCACGCAACGCCCTGGGCGTGGTTGCCGGCCGAAGCGCAGATCACCGGGCGGGTGTCGCCGCGCTCGCGACCGGCCAGCAGCGCGTTCAACGCGCCGCGCACCTTGTAGGAACCGGTGCGCTGCAGGTTCTCCAGCTTCAGCCAGGTACCGAAGCGCTCGGCATGGTGCAGCGGGGTGGGCGGCAGGAAGCGGCGCAGGCGGGCCTGCGCTGCCAGAACGTCGGCAACGCTTACGTCGCCGACATCGCTTTCCTGGCTGGCATCAGCGGCCGGCATGGGCCACCAGCGCGGTGCCGAAGACCGCCGCATGCGGGCACGGGCGGCGAAGAAGACGCCTCCGTACCGGCACCGTGGTCGCTACGGTACGGGTGTTCATGGCGATACTCCTTCCACGGCGGTGACCTGTACGGACACGCAGTCGTAGATCTTCTCGATCTGCCGGCACAGCGTTTCCGCCGGGCGCTGGCCATCCACGACCAGCTGCAGGTGCCAGCGGCCATCGTCGGCAGCTACCGGCGCGCCGCTGATCGCACGCGGCGCGAAGCCGCGACGTTCGGCCATGCCGATCACGCGCAGCAGCGCGCCTTCGGCCGGGTGCAGCACCAGGTCAAGCCGGTATTGCATTGGGGGTCTCCTGGCGGGCATGGGCGGGATTGCTTTCCAGCATCGTGCTGTTGGCGGTGTTCGGCGGCACCAGCGGCCACACGTTGGCGCGTGCATCGATGGCCACATGCAGCAGGGCCGGGCCCGGCTCGGCCAGCAGCGCGGCCAGGCCGCCTTCCACGTCGTCGCGGTTGTCGATGCGGGTGGCGGCGATGCCGAACACCTGCGCCAATGCCACGAAGTCCGGGTTGTCGGACAGATCGATCTCGCTGTAACGCTCGGCGAAAAACAGTTCCTGCCACTGCCGCACCATGCCCAGCGAACTGTTGTCCAGCAGCACGATCTTCACCGGCAGGCGGCAGCGGGCGATGGTCGCCAGCTCCTGCACGTTCATCATGAAGCTGCCATCGCCGGACACCAGCACCACGGTGCGGTCGGGGCAGGCAAACTGCGCACCCATCGCCGCCGGCAGGCCGAAGCCCATGGTGCCCAGCGCGCCGCTGGTCAGGTGGTTGCGCGGGTGGTTGAAGCGGCAGTGCTGGGCCACCCACATCTGGTGCTGGCCGACATCGCAGGCGATCACCGCATCGGCCGGGGCCAGCTCGCTCAGGCGCTTCAGCAACGCCGGTGCGTAGATGTGCTGGCCCGGTGCGTCGTAGCGTGCGGCGAAGCGATCGCGATGCTGCGCACAGCGCTTGCGCCACGCCTCCTGGTGGGCCTTGGGGGAGGGGAAGGCCGCACGCAGGGCGCGGATGGCGTGACCGACGTTGCCAGGCACGGCGACATCGGCGCTGCGCAGCTTGGAGATCTCGTAGGCGTCCGCATCGATGTGGACCACACGGGCGAACGGGGCGAACTCGGCCAGCTTGCCGGTGGCACGGTCGTCGAAACGCGCCCCCAGCACCAGCAGCAGGTCGCTTTCCTGCACCGCCATGTTGGCCGCGCGAGTGCCGTGCATGCCCAGCATGCCCAGCGACTGCGGATGGCTGGCCGGCAGGGCACCCAGGCCGCGCAGGGTCATCACGGTGGGGATGGCACTGGCCTCGACGAAGTCGCGCAGGTCCTGCACGGCATCGCCCAGCGCGATGCCGCCACCGGCGTAGACCACCGGCTTCTCGGCTGCGGCCAGCGCGGCGATGGCCTCGGCGATGGCGGCCTCGGCCGGCGCCGGCGGCGATTCGACGCTGCTGGGCACATGCGCCGGCAGATGGCTGGCATCGGCCAACTGCACATCCTTGGGCAGGTCGATCAGCACCGGGCCGGGGCGACCCTCACGGGCAATGCGGAACGCATCGGCCACCACGCGCGGCAGGTCATCGACGCTGCGCACCAGCCAGCTGTGCTTGACGATCGGCATCGTCAGGCCGAACACATCCAGTTCCTGGAAGGCGTCGGTGCCCAGCAGCGGCGTGCCGACCTGGCCGGTGATGCAGACCATCGGTACCGAATCGAGCATCGCATCGGCAATGCCGGTGACCAGGTTCGAGGCGCCCGGGCCGGATGTGGCTACGCAGACGCCGACCTGGTTGCTGGCGCGGGCGAAGCCGTTGGCGGCCAGCGCCGCGCCCTGCTCATGGCGTACCAGGATGTGCTTCAGCGACGAATCCACCAGCGCGTCGTAGAACGGCATGATGGTGCCACCTGGATAGCCGAACAGCGTGCGGACGCCTTCGGCCTCCAGCGCCTGGGTCAGCCAGCGCGCGCCGTTGGGCGGCGCGCTGCGATGTGTCGAAGAGTTCATGGGGGAACCTTGCAAAGCGGGTGGGGGAGGGCCGCGCGTTTACGCGGCCTGTCCTTGCAACCAGACCATCTTGGCGCGCAGTTCCTTGCCCACCTTCTCGATCGGGTGCTCCAGGTCGGCCTGCTTGAACCTGTTGTAGTTCGGCAGGCCCGCTTCGTACTCGGCCACCCAGTTCTTGGTGAAGGTGCCGTCCTGGATGTCCTTCAGTACTTCCTTCATGCGTTCCTTGGTGCCGGCATCGATCACACGCGGGCCGCTGACGTAGTCGCCGTACTGCGCGGTCTCGGAGATGAACTCCAGCATGCGCGAGATGCCACCTTCGTAGAACAGGTCCACGATCAGCTTCAGTTCGTGCAGCACTTCGTAATAGGCGATTTCCGGCTGGTAACCGGCTTCCACCAGGGTCTCGAAGCCCGCCTGCACCAGCGCCGAAGCGCCACCGCACAGCACCGCCTGCTCGCCGAACAGATCAGTTTCGGTCTCTTCCTTGAAGGTGGTCTGGATCAGGTTGGCGCGGGCGCCACCCAGGCCGGCTGCATAGGCGAGTGCGTACTCGGCGGCCTTGCCGCTTTTGTCCTGGTAGACCGCCCAGATGCACGGCACGCCGCGGCCGATTTCATATTCACGACGGACCAGCGCGCCCGGGCCCTTCGGTGCGACCAGCACCACGTCGAGGTCGTCGCGCGGCTTGATCATGTCGAAGTGCACGTTCAGGCCGTGCGCGAACAACAGCACCGCACCCTGTTTCATGTTCGGCGCCAGCACATCGTCGTAGAGCTTCTTCTGCACCATGTCCGGCGTCAGCACGGCGACCAGGTCGGCATCCTTCACCGCATCGGCCGGTGCTTTCACGGTGAAGCCATCGGCCTGCGCCTTGACCTCGGTCGGGCCGCCCGGACGCAGGCCTACCACCACATCGAAGCCGGATTCGCGCAGGTTCAGTGCGTGGGCGCGGCCCTGGCTGCCGTAGCCGATGACGGCGATCTTGGTCTGGGGCAGGTCGTTGGTGCTCATGGGGGAGGTTCCTTGCGGTGGGAAGAAAAAAGAACGGCCGGTCGTCGAGGTGACGTACCGGCCGGTCAGGGGAAAGCGGTGGAGGAGGCGCTGCGCATCGCACAGGCACAGCCACCACGAGGCGTGGTGGTGGTCTGGGGCCGGGCTTTGCACTGAGCGTTGGTCATGGTGGTTGCGTCTGAAACCAGGTCCTGAAATGAAAAAACCCGCACCGGGGCGGGTGCGGGTTTTGATGAGTTCCGGTGTGTTTGTTGCTTACACGCTGGCTCGTCCCGCACCTGGTGGCTGGGTAATAAGTACGAGCACAAGAATCGAACGCAGCGAGGCGGCGCCGGTGTCGGCGGCTTCGATGTGGGTTCGCAGTGGCGTGTTGTGATGCAACATGTGATCGAGAGAAACACAGCCGTTTTGGCGGTGTCAACCCTCGCGACGGTTTTTTTATCGGTTTCCAGTGAATCCAGCGCAATCGCTTGCGGCACAAGGATGGTTGCTGCTGAAAGTGTTTCGGTGAACCCGAATTCACTCCTTTCTGGGCGGTTTTTGCGCGGAATCCGTTGGATTCTTCCACCCCAGGATCAACGTCCATGACGTCTGTCCGATACCGCGTGAAGGCCGCAGCGGCGAAGATCGGGGAACCACCCGTCCATCGGAACCCGACCGTGTCCCGACGCCTTGCCCGTTCCCTGCTCGCCGCCGCCGTGCTGGCTGCCGTGCCCGCGCTGTCCTTTGCCGCCGACCGCATTACCGGCCACACCTTCGCCTCCCGTTCGGAGGTGATCGCCCCCCATGCGATGGCCGCCACCTCGCAGCCGCTGGCCACCCAGATCGCGCTGGACGTGATGAAGGGCGGTGGCTCGGCGGTGGATGCCGCCATCGCGGCCAACGCAGCGCTGGGCCTGATGGAGCCCACCGGCAACGGCGTCGGCGGCGACCTGTTCGCCATCGTCTGGGACCCGAAGACGCAGAAGCTCTATGGCTACAACGGCTCGGGGCGCTCGCCGAAATCGCTCACCCTGGCCGAGTTCCAGCGCCGTGGCCTGAAGGACATTCCGGCCACCGGCCCGCTGCCGGTGTCGGTGCCCGGCGCGGTCGATGGTTGGTTCGCGCTGCACGAACGCTTCGGCCGCAAGCCAATGGCTGACAACCTGGCGCCGGCCATCCGCTACGCCCGCGAGGGCCACCCGGTGGCCGAAGTGATCGCCTACTACTGGGACCGCTCGGTACCCAAGCTGTCGCAGTACCCGGGCTTCAAGGAGCAGTTCACGATCAACGGCCACGCCCCGCGCAAGGGCGAGATGTGGAAGAACCCGAATCTGGCCAGCACGCTGCAGAAGATCGCCGATGGCGGACGCGACGCCTTCTACAAGGGTGACATCGCCCGCACCATCGGCGACTATTTCAAGGCCAACGGTGGCTACCTGAGCTATCAGGACATGGCCGAGCACCACGGTGAATGGGTCGAGCCGGTCAGCAGCAACTACCGTGGCTACGACGTCTGGGAGCTGCCACCCAACAGCCAGGGCATTGCCGCGCTTCAGATCCTCAACGTGCTGGAAGGCTACGATTTCTCGAAGATCCCGTTCGGCTCACCCGAGCACGTGCACCTGTTCGTCGAAGCGAAGAAGCTGGCCTTCGCCGACCGTGCACGCTTCTACGCCGACATGGCATTCCAGCCGGCGCCGGTGCAGAAGCTGATTTCCAAGGAGTACGCCGCGCAGCGCCGCGCGCTGATCTCGATGGACAAGGCGTTGAAGGAAGTGCAGCCGGGCACGCCGAAGCAGCTGGAGGAGGGCGACACGATCTACATGACCGTGGCCGACGCCGACGGCATGATGGTCTCGCTGATCCAGTCCAACTACCGCGGCATGGGCAGCGGCATGGCGCCGCCGGGGCTGGGCTTCATCCTGCAGGATCGTGGCGAGATGTTCGTGCTGCAGAAGAACCATCCCAACGGCTACGCGCCGGGCAAGCGCCCCTTCCAGACCATCATTCCGGCGTTCATCACCAAGGGCGGCAAGCCGTATGCCAGCTTCGGCGTGATGGGCGGCGCGATGCAGCCGCAGGGCCACGCGCAGATCGTGATGAACCTGGTGGACTTCGGCATGAATCTGCAGGAAGCCGGTGATGCGCCGCGCATCCAGCACGAAGGCTCGACTGAACCGACGGGTCAGGCCACGGCGATGACCGATGGTGGTGAAGTGAATCTGGAAACCGGCTTCCCGTACGAGACGGTGCGCGCGTTGATGCGCAAGGGGCATCGCATCGTGTTCGCCGATGGCCCGTATGGCGGGTACCAGGCGATCATGCGTGATCCCGAGACCGGTGTTTACTACGGTGCTTCGGAGAGCCGCAAGGATGGGCAGGCGGCGGGATATTGAGGTTTTCCGGCGACCGGGCTGAGCCCCCTCTGCGGTGGTAAGGGTTTCAGTGATGCTTGGTTTGGCCGGGCGGGTGGATTGTCTGGGGGCCGCTGCAAGTACGACCATGTAAACTCGGTCGCCGCTTGCTCGTGTGCACTGTCCTGCGCACACGGCAAGACCGGGGTTGGGCATCCGGCCCAACCCGCCCGAGGCATGCCTCGGGCCCATGCGGCTCACGCCCCCAGCCAACCCACCCGCCCGGCCACGGACAGTTTCCTGCGGCCGCCACCGCAGGAAGAGAAAGAAGAAGATCAAGAGCAAAGGCAACAGCAACAGCAACAGCCGCGCGCTGTGGGTTGGGGTCGGACCCGTTTTCCGAAGGAAAACGGATCCGACCCCTTCTTGTTTTCCGATACACCTGATCCACGCATGGCGTGGATCTACTGCCGTCACCGGGAAATTGCCGGAGGCGGGGAGGGGGCCGATGGCGGGACCGTCCACGGCATGGATGCCGTGGCCGAGCCTACAGGGACGTACTTGCGGCGTGTCCCGCCATCGGCCCCCTCACCGCCAGACCAGCAGAAATCCAGAGCCGCTTTTGAAGTTGTTGTTGCCGTTGCTTGAAAAAAGCGGTGCAGCCGCAGGCTGCAAAACCCCCTCAATCCTGATCGTGCGCGCGCGCTGCCTCCGCCTGGGTTTCCTCCTGCGCCGCCATCTCGCGTGCAATCCACGCATCGATCATGTGCCGCTGGCGCTGCGCCTGCCGCCGCTCCCGGGTGTATTCCTGGTCCAGCACCCGGTACAGGGACACCATCACAAGAAGCATCAGCAGCGCGAACGGCAGCGCAGCGATGGTGATCATGCCCTGCAGCGCCTCCAGTCCCCCTGCCAACAGCAAGGAACCCGCCACGAGCGCAATGCCGACACCCCACGCCACTTTGTGCTTGCGCAATGGCTCGCCCGCGCCGTCCGTGGACATGCTGGCCAGCACAAGTACCGCAGAATCAGCCGAGGTCACGAAGAAGATCATCAGTAGCACCAGCGCAATGCACGACAGCAGCAACGGCAGCGGCATGCTGTCGAACATGGTGAACAGCACCGTTTCATAGCCGTTGCCCAGTGCCTGCAGCAGGTCGGCCTGGCCGAAGATCTGCATCCAGATCGCGGTGCCACCGAACACCGAGAACCAGAAGAAGCCCAGCAGCGTCGGTGCCAGCACCACGCCGATCACGAACTCGCGCACGCTGCGCCCGCGCGAGATGCGCGCGATGAACGAACCCACGAACGGTGCCCAGGAGATCCACCAGGCCCAGTAGAAGATCGTCCAGTCCGCGACCCAGGTGCTGGACGAGAACGGTGACATGCGCAGGCTCATCGTCACCAGCTGATTGAGATAGGAGCCCAACGTCGTCGTGAAGGTGTTGAAGATCGCGCCAGTCGGGCCGAGTACCAGCACCAGCGCGAGCAGCAGTGCAGCCAATGCAAGGTTGAAGTTGGACAGCCATTTCATGCCGCGGCCGACGCCGCTGAGCGTGGACGCCATGTACAGTACGAAAGCCACTGCGATGATGGTCAGCTGCAGCGGCACGCCCGCCTGCACGCCGAACACGCGTTCCACGCCGGCCGCGATCTGTATCGTGCCGAAGCCCAGTGCTGTAGCCACGCCAACCGCGGTGGCGACGACCGCGGAGATGTTGACCATATGCCCGATCCAGCCACGATGGTGACGGCCGATGATCGGTTGCAACATATCGCTGATCTGGCCACGGCCGTTGCGGTTGAACTGGAACCAGGCCATTGCCAGGCCGATCAGCGCATAGATGGCCCAGGGGTGCAGGCCCCAATGGAAGAACACGTAGCGCATGGCAGCACGCGCGGCGTCCATGCTTTCAGGTGCCAGCCCTTCCGGTGGCTTGCTGAAGTGCGAAATGGGCTCGGCGGCGCCCCAGAACACCAGACCGATGCCCATGCCAGCGGCGAACAGCATCGACATCCAGCTGGCCCGCGAGAACTCCGGTTCGGCGTCCTCTCCGCCGATGCGCAGGTTGCCGAAGCGGCCGAAGGCCAGGTACATCAGGAATACCAGGGCCAGGAACACGACCAGCAGGTAGAGCCAGCCGATGCCGCGGATGAGTTCGCCGAGGATGCTCTGCACCACGGTATTGAAGGGACCGGGTGCAACACCGGCGAGCAGCACCAGCAGCAGAACCAGTGCAATGGAAACGCGAAACACCATGAAGGGGCTTCTCCGATCAAGGGATTGAGGGGAGCGAGCAGAGCTTGCTGCGAGGGGCCGGCGACATGCAGCACAGACCGGGCAGGGGCCGCGAAGGCGGCGAGGAAACATCGGCCGCAGCGGCAGGATGCGCGTGCACGTTACTGAATGCGATGTCACGGTTTTGTTAATACAGAAACAGCGGATCCACGCCGTGCGTGGATGGAACAGCCATGGGCTGCAGCACGTTCTATGCTCTAATGCACACCAAGAAGCGGGGGTACCGGGCCATGTGGCCACGGTTGAGACAGTCCCTTGGAACCTGATCCGGCTCATACCGGCGTAGGGAAGCTTTGCAATGCAGCCGTGCCCGGACTCCGCCCAAGGACCGTCCGCGCGGGGTCGCAGTGCGCCGCCGCTTCGTCCCTGACCTTCCTGGACGATGCCCGATGAACGCACAGCTCTCCGCCCTGCAGCAACAGGCCCAGCAACTCTCCGAATCCGTGACCCGGCCCATTCCCGGATCGCGCAAGATACACGTGGCCGGCTCGCGCCCGGATCTGCTGGTGCCGATGCGCGAGATCGCGCTGACCCGCACGCCGACCCTGTTCGGCGGCGAAGAGAATGCGCCGGTCACGGTCTACGACACGTCCGGCCCCTACACTGATACGGGCGTACGCATCGATCTGTCCGCAGGCCTGCCGGCGCTGCGCCGCGGCTGGGTGGAGGAACGCGGCGATACCGAACAGCTCGAAGGACTGAGTTCTTCGTTCGGCCGCGACCGCGAGCATGACCCGAAACTCGATGCCGTGCGGTTCCCTGCGCGCAGCCTGCCACGCCGTGCGCGAGCCGGCGCGAACGTCACCCAGATGCACTATGCGCGGCGCGGCATCATCACGCCGGAAATGGAGTTCGTCGCCATCCGCGAGAACCAGCGGCTCGACGCGGTCCGCGATGCCGGCCTGCTGCAGCAGCACCCGGGCGAGTCGTTCGGTGCTTCAATCCAGAAGGTGATCACACCCGAATTCGTGCGCGACGAGATCGCACGCGGCCGCGCGGTGCTGCCCAACAACATCAACCATCCGGAAAGCGAGCCGATGATCATCGGCCGCAACTTCCTGACCAAGATCAACGCCAACATCGGCAACAGTGCCGTGTCCTCCGGGATTGCCGAGGAAGTGGAAAAGCTGGTGTGGGCGATCCGCTGGGGCGGTGACACGGTGATGGACCTGTCCACCGGCAAGCACATCCACGAAACCCGCGAGTGGATCATCCGCAATTCGCCGGTGGCGATCGGTACCGTGCCGATCTACCAGGCGCTGGAGAAGGTTGACGGCCGTGCCGAGGCGCTTACCTGGGAGATCTTCCGCGACACGCTGATCGAGCAGGCCGAGCAGGGCGTGGACTACTTCACCATCCACGCTGGCGTGCTGCTGCGCTACGTGCCACTCACCGCCAAGCGCGTGACCGGCATTGTCAGCCGTGGTGGCTCGATCATGGCCAAGTGGTGCCTGGCGCACCACAAGGAGAATTTCCTCTACACGCATTTCGAGGACATCTGCGAGATCATGAAGGCCTATGACGTGACCTTCTCGCTGGGTGACGGCCTGCGCCCGGGCTGCATCGCCGATGCCAACGACGCCGCGCAGTTCGGTGAGCTGGAAACGCTGGGTGAGCTGACGAAGATCGCCTGGAAGCATGATGTGCAGACCATGATCGAAGGCCCCGGCCATGTGCCGATGCAGCTGATCAAGGAGAACATGGACAAGCAGCTGCGCGAGTGCGGCGAGGCGCCGTTCTATACGCTGGGCCCGCTGACCACCGACATCGCGCCGGGCTACGACCACATCACCAGCGCGATCGGTGCGGCGATGATCGGCTGGTTCGGCACGGCGATGCTCTGCTACGTGACGCCGAAGGAGCACCTTGGCCTGCCCAACCGCCAGGATGTGCGCGACGGCATCATGGCCTATCGCATTGCCGCGCACGCAGCCGACCTGGCCAAGGGGCATCCGGGCGCGCAGGTGCGCGACAACGCGCTGAGCAAGGCGCGTTTCGAGTTCCGCTGGGAAGACCAGTTCCACCTCGGCCTGGATCCGGAGAAGGCCAAGGAGTTCCATGACGAGACGCTGCCGAAGGATGCGCACAAGCTGGCCCACTTCTGCTCGATGTGCGGCCCGCACTTCTGTTCGATGAAGATCACCCAGGATGTGCGTGACTACGCCGAAGCCGGCATGAAGGAGAAGTCGGCGGAGTTCCGCGCGGCCGGTGCCGAGGTCTATCGCCAGGAGTGATGCGGAAGCGGGGGTGCCGGCCAGCGGCCGGCACTACCGCTCATCACGCCGCTCCCGGCTATCCTCCGCCCATCTTCCTGGGGAAAGGACGCCATGCCTGTTGCCATCACCACCCGTTGGCTGGCCATTGCCCGCCGTCATCCTTCGGCCTGGCTGTTGGGCGCCCAGCTGATCGCGGTGCTGCTGTACCCCGCGCTGGATGACACCGCTGCGGGCCGCGCGGCGCTGGGCATGTTCGGCATGGCGGTGCTGGGCCTGGCATTGTGGGTGGTGCAACGCAGCCCGCTGGGCACCTGGCTGGCACTGCTGCTGGCCATTCCCTCGGTGGTGTTCTCGCTGGCCGGTGCACTGCTGGACCGCACTGCGCTGCTGACCACCGCGCAACTGCTGGAGAGCCTGCTGTACTTCTATACGGCCGGTGCGCTCATTGCCTACATGCTCCAGGACCATAAAGTCACCCGCGATGAACTGTTCGCCGCAGGCGCCACATTCACGCTGCTGGCCTGGGCCTTCGCATTTGCTTTTGCCGTGTGCCAACAATGGTATCCGGGCAGTTTCCAGGGCTCCGGCGGCGGTGCACAGCGCACCTGGATGGAACTGCTTTATCTGAGCTTCAGTTTGCTCTCGGGTGTCGGCTTGAGCGACGTCGTGCCACTGCATCCGCAGGCGCGTGCATTGGTCATGCTGGAGCAGTTTTCAGGCGTGATGTACGTGGCTTTGGTGGTTTCACGACTGGTCGGATTGACCATGCTGCGGCGCATGTGAAAATGAACGCCAGATAAAAATTTCGCGCCCCGCAGGGCGCGAATGGTGCAGCAAATTATGTGAATGCGTCGGCGAGAGAGAGCCTGGATGTCGACCACGCGATAGGCGAGGTAACCCGCATAGGCTAGTATTCGCCCGCTTCATTGTTTTTGCGGTATGCGCCGATGCTTTGTGCGGAGTCTGGCTTTTTGCTGTTCCCAGGACGGGAGGGTATCGAAGGCAAACGCTGCCCCGGACCTGTCTCTACTGTGTAGCGGAAAATGAACAGCAGTGAAAACCAGCCCCCCGGATTCGATCGGATCCGGATCGGAGAGTGCACTGTCACTCTGTCCTCGCGAGAAGTCGAGGTCGTCGGTGCGCGTCGCCCGCGTCGGCTGACGCCGAAGGCGCTGGGCGTGCTGCGTGTACTGCTGCGCCAGCCCGGGCGGGTTGTCACCCGCGATGAACTGTTCGCGGAAGTCTGGCCGGACACGCTGCCGACCAATGATGTGCTTACCCAGGCCGTCACCCAGCTGCGCAAGGCGTTCAGCAACGACGACGACAACGGCCAGGCCTATATCGAGACCATCGCCAAGACCGGCTATCGCCTGCTGGTGCCGGTGCAGGTACTGGACGATGTCGAGCCGGCGCCGTCCGCAGGAGCCGATGACGGAATCGCGGACCTGCAACCGGTGATGGTCATCGCCGAGGAGAGGCCGGCACACGTGCAGGCATCGCGCCGCCGCTGGCGCCACGTCCGCCGGCGCGTGCTGCTGGTGCTGGGCGTGCTGATGCTGGCCACGGTGGTGGTGCTGGCCGCGCTGCTGCTGCGGCGGGCACCGGCCAGCAGTTCAGCGGTGGATGCGGCCGTGGAGAACGGCACGCGCGTGATCGGCAGCCCGCAGCGTCCCTATCGGTTGATCACCGCAACCAGCGGTTTTGAAACCTATCCCACGCTTTCACCCGATGGCTCGTTGGTGGCCTATGAAGGCGCCAACGAAGACGGGCAAGGGGGTGGGGCGATCAAGGTACAGACCTCCGGCAACGCGCCAGCGCGGCAGCTGCTGGCTCCGCCGGCCGGCTCGGTTGACCGCTTCCCGAGCTGGTCGCCGGATGGACGCGAGATCGCCTTCGCGCGGTTCAGCAACAACGGCGGCTGCCAGGTGCTGATCGCCAGCGCGACCGGTGGTGCCCTGCGCCAGGCCACGCGGTGCGATGGCACCGAGCTGCTCAGTTTCGACTGGACGCCGGACGGCCGTGGCCTGGTGTTCGGCAGCATGGTGGGGCGCTATGCCCATCGGGGCATCCGCAAGCTCGATCTGGCCAGTGGCCAATGGGAGGCGCTGGACTACGGTGTTGCCGAGGATGACTTCGACTATGCGCCGCGCTACTCGCCTGATGGCAAGTGGCTGGTGTTCGTGCGCAATCCGCAGCTGGGCGACCTGTGGCGCATGCCGGCAGCGGGTGGCACGCCCGAGCAGCTGACCAGCGAGGCCGCTGAACTGCGTGGCTGGGCCTGGTTGCGTGATGGCCGGACGATCGTGTTTGGACGCCGTGTCGACAGTGAAGTGCGCCTGTACTACCTGGACGTCGAGAGCCGCACGCTGCGCGATGCCGGGCTCGACGACGCACAGTGGCCGGCCACTGCACGCCGCGCGGGCATGCTGGCCTTCGTCCATCGGCGCGCGCAGTTCGGCATCTTCAAGGTGCCGATGGAGGGCGGCTCGCCGCCGCAGCGCTTGTTTGCGTCCAGTGGCCGGGATGGGCAGCCGATGGCGGCGCCGGATGGACGCCAACTGGTGTTCACGTCCGATCGTTCAGGCAGCTTCGCGCTGTGGTGGGCGGACATGGAGCGCCCCGATTCGCTGCGGCCGATCGAAGGCTTGCGGCCCGAGGCACGTCAGGCACCGGATTGGTCGGCCGACAGCCGGCGGTTGCTGGTGGTGGGGCGCGACGAGCACGGACGCACAGTGGTCTATGAGATCGCCCCACGTGACGAACGCGTCCAGCCGTTGCCTGTCCCGTCGGAGCAGCCGCTGCAGGCACTGTACGGGGCACGCCCGGACCAGCTGCTGGTGGTCGAGCGCGATGACCAGCAACAGACCCGGCTGAGCCTGTTTGATCGAAGCGTGCAGCCCTGGCACCGCCTGGCCAGCATCGACGGTGTTTCGCAGGCGCGGTTCGATCGCAGCAGCGGGCGTGTGCTGTTCACCCGCCTGGCCGCAGGAGGCCTGTGGTCGGTGGATGCGGCGTTGGCACCGGCAAGCGTGCAGCAGATCAGCGATGACCGGCCCAGCCGGTGGCGGTACCGTGCCTGGACTGTGGCCGGCAGCAACGCGATCGGCTACCTCGGTACGTCCACCCGTTGTGGCACGACACTGGTGCTGATCCAGGCCGGGCGCGAGGAACCGGAACGCTGCCTGGATGCGGAACGCCTCAGTGCCGGCAACGGGCTGAGTGCCAGCGCCGATGGGCACACGCTGTTCGTGGCAATGGCGGTCAGCGACGGTGCCGACATCGGCGTGATGCGCTTGCCCGAGCGCTCGCCGACGCTACTTCCGGCGTTCTCCAAGTTGTTGTTGTTCAACGGAAATGGGCCTTCGTAATTTCTTCGTGGCGACCTCGCCGCGAATTCGTGGCGATCTCGTCTGACTTTCCTGACGTGGTGCCGCCTGATTTGGCAAAACGGAGGCCTGTACTAGGCAAACCGTGGTGCCCCCATGCGTCAACTCTCGCTGGCCGATCGCGGCCAAACCGTCTCTCTGGACCGGTCGCTCGACGATGCTGCGCCGACCTGCCTGGGCGTGGCCCGGCTCGGCAGCCTGCAGACCGCAGGCAGCAGCTTCACTGTGTGGATGCAGGTGCGCGGCAGCTCCTGGGTGGAAGCCAAGGAAGGACGCTTCCGCTTGCGCCAGGGCGAGTGGATCGCCTTCGAGAAAGAGTCGCGGCCGCTGGTGCAGGCAGGCCGCAACGGCTTGTGCGTTGGCCTGAACCTGACTGTCGAAGCACTGCGCGTGCTGGCCGAGATGGCCGACTGCGGCCTGTACGCCGGGCGTGGCCGCATGAGCCGTGGCGATGCCCGCGTTGCGCTGCGCCTGTGGCGCGATGCGCTGGCCAGTGGCCAGCCGGCACAGGCACTGCGCCCGCTGCTGCTGCATCTGGCGGGCCTGCAGCGTGGGCTGGCCGACAACGTGCAGCGTTGCCCGGGTCGCTCGCGCAGCCGCAAGCGTCAGGTATTCGGCCGCATGCAGCGCGCCCGCCTGTACCTGGAAGGCAACAGCCACCGCGTGGTGCGCATCGGTGAACTGGCCGAGCTGACCAACTTCTCCAGCTGGTATCTCTCCAAGACCTTCCAGAGCCTGTACGAGGAAAGCCCGCAGTCGCTTTCAGCACGTTTGCGCCTGGAACGGGCGGCCGACCTGCTGCGTGACACCGACATGATGGTTGGCGAGGTCGCTGCGGCCAGTGGCTTCGACAACTGCTGCAGCTTCGCGCGTGCGTTCCGCGCCCGCTACGGCCAGTCCGCATCGCGCTTCAGGGAAAACGGCGGCTTGCTGCCGCCACAATCTGCAAAGTCTCCGGTTGGCTCGCGCAAATACAGCGCTGCAACGCAATCGTAACGTGCTGGGGTGTTTTAACACGCTGCTAACACGTACCTTGGAGAGATAGATGAACGTTCGTAATCCCGCAGTGCGGCTGGGCCTTCTGCCGGCTGGCATTGCGTTGGCGCTGACGCCCGCCTTTGCTTCTGCGCAGGAAGCAAAGGATGCGACCACCCTGGATCGCATCGAAATCACGGGCTCGCGCATCCGCGGCGCCTCGATGGAGACCCAGCAGCCGGTCCTCACGCTGAGCCGTGAGAACCTGGAAAAGCAGGGCTACACCACCGTCGCCGATGTCCTGCAGAACCTGACCTCGGCAGGTTCGCCGGCCATTTCCCGCGCGGACTCGCTGTCCTCCGGCGAAAACGTTGGCGGCTACTACGTCGACCTGCGCAACCTTGGCGCGCAGCGCACCCTGGTGCTGATGAACGGCAAGCGCCTGGGCGCGACCACTGCCGGCTACCAGGATCTGAGCCAGATTCCGATGGCCGCCGTCGAGCGCATCGAAGTGCTGAAGGATGGCGCCTCCGCCATCTACGGTTCGGACGCCATTGCTGGCGTGGTCAATGTGATCACCCGCAAGCGCTTCGATGGTGCTGAAGCCAGCGTCTACGTTGGCCAGTACGGCCGCGGCGACGGCGACACCAACACCTACTCGTTCACCCTCGGCTCTGAAGGCGAGCGTGGCGGCGTGACCCTGTCGGCCGAGTACTCCAAGCAGGATCCAGTGTGGGCGAAGGATCGTTGGTTCAGCCGCGACGGCGGCCTGGGCCCGAATTCGACCTCTGCCGACTGGAGCCCGCTGAGCCAGAACAGCACCTGGTGCGACCCGCGCGTGTGGGGTGACTGCAAGCCGCGCGCTGCAGGCCAGCCGCAGCCGGAGTGGAAGACCCTGAATCCGGGCGGTGACCCGAAGAATGCGGCCGACTACCACCTGCTGACTCCGGCCGAGTACTCCAACGCCAACCAGCAGATGATGGTGCAGACCGGCATCGAGCGTAAGTCCGTGTATGTCAACGGCAGCTACGATCTGGCTGACTCGATCACCTTCAATGCTGACGTGCTGTACAACCAGCGCACCACCGACCAGCAGATCGCGGGTTACCCGTACCAGTCGCTGTCGTTCGGTACCCCGCTGTCGAAGGACAGCGCGTTCAACCCGATCGGCCAGGACGTCGAGTTCCGTCGCCGCCTGTGGGAAGTGCCGCGTACCACCAAGAGCGACCTCAAGACCCTGCGCTTCGCGCCGAGCCTGAGTGGCTTCTTCGAATTTGCCGGCAAGACCTGGGACTGGGACGTTGGCGCGCTGTGGAACCGCAACGAGCTGACCAAGACCGGCTACGGCGACATGAGCCTGATCGCTTCCGAGCAGGCACTTGGCAAGTCGTTCATCAACGGCCAGGGCGTTGCTCAGTGCGGGACCGCCGCCAATCCGATCCCGCTGAGCCAGTGCCGCCCGTGGAACCCGCTGCTGCCTTACGGCGTCAACGGCCAGGGCTCGCTTGCCGACCGTGATCTGCAGAACTTCCTGTTCCCGACCTACACCGACACTGGTGTGACCAAGACCACCAGCTACACCGCCAACCTGTCCGGTTCGCTGTTCGAGCTGCCGGCCGGTGACCTGGGTGTGGCCATGGGCTACGAGCACCGCAAGGAAGAAGGCCGCTTCGTGCCGGACGCCTTCCGTCAGTCGGGCCAGTCGACCGGCCTGGCGTCGACCACCACCTCGGGCAACTACTCGCTGGATGAGTTCTACCTGGAACTGAACGTGCCGATCCTGTCGGACCTGCCGTTTGCCAAGGAACTGACCTTCAACGTCGCAAGCCGCTACTCTGACTACAGCAACTTCGGTGACACGATCAACTCGAAGTTCGGCCTGGTGTGGCGCCCGATCGACGAACTGCTGGTCCGCGGTACCTACGCAGAAGGCTTCCGCGCACCGACCGTTGACGATCTGTACGGCGGCACCAACTCGAGCTTCGAGCGTTATACCGATCCGTGCGGTTCGACCTCGCCGGGCAACGTCGCTGGCAATGCTGCCTGCGCCGCGGCTGGCGTGCCGGCCAACTACGTGCAGGTCGGCCAGGGCTTCGCGCCTTGCAGCACCTTCCCGTGCGCGACCCCGGACCAGTTCGTCAGCGGTTCGAATTCGGCTCTGAAGCCGGAAACCTCCAAGAGCAAGACGGTTGGCCTGGTCTGGAGCCCGCGCTGGGTGCAGGGCCTGGACATCTCGCTCGACTGGTACCGCTACGAGCTGAAGAACATGATCATCGCTGACAGCGTTGATCGCATCCTGCGTGACTGCTACGTGCTGGGCAACGCAGCTCGCTGCGAAGGCGTCACCCGTGCCGCTGATGGCCATATCGAGGCGCTGACCTACGGCCTGGCCAACCTCGGCTCGATGGAGACCGAAGGCTACGATCTGGGTGTCAAGTACCGCCTGCCGGAACTGTCGATCGGCAAGTTCAGCATCGACTGGCAGACCAGCTACCTGGCCAAGTACGACGAAGCCGGCCAGAACAAGAAGGGTGAGAACATCACCATCGGTCGCGTTGGTGAGCCGGGCCTGTTCCGCGTCCGTTCGAACCTGGGTGTCAACTGGGAGCTGGGTGACTTCGGCGTCAACTGGACTGCCCGCTACTACTCGGGCATGAAGGAAAGCTGCATCGACGACGCATGGTGCGACGCTCCGAACCACTACGCCAATGGTGAGCCGGATCCGCTGCGCCACACCGGCTCCAACACCTTCCACGACGTGCAGGTCAGCTGGAAGGCTCCGTGGGATGCCACCATCGCCCTGGGTGCGAACAACGTGTTCGATCACCGCGGTGCGCTGCAGTACTCGGCGCCGAACTCGAGCTTCGCCTACTACGGTGGCTTCGACGTCGGTCGCTTCCTGTACATGAAGTACACCCAGCGCTTCTGATAGTTCGAAGTGCGACAGCAGTACCGGGAGGGCGGACCGCAAGGTCCGCCCTCTTTCTTTGTAGGGGAATTCCGAAATATCTTGGAAGGTGAGGGAAGTCACGTTCCTGTCGTGTCGTAATCAACACAGTTGCTGGGTCCACTTGCGGACACTTGCACATGGAGAGAGCGATGAAGAGCACGCTGTTGCACAAACTGTCTGCTGCTGCACTGATCTATGCAACATTGGTGGGTGCGGTGTTTGCCCAGACCGGTGGCGTCTGTGGGGGCGGGCTGTACTGCGAGGAGCTGCGTCAGGAATGCCTGGCTGCAGGCAAGTCGAAGGTCCTGTGTGATCTGCAGTATCGCCACTGCGTGCAGGATGCCTGCGGCGCGCGCTGATGCAAAAAAGGCGCGCCTTTGGGCGCGCCTTCGAGGTTCTTCCTGCGTTGACAGCTCAGATCTCGCTGGGTACCAGTCCCATCAGGCTGTTGGCATGCTCCCGCCACTGCGGCAGCCTGTTGAGAACACCTGCGCGCTGCAGGTAGTCCTCGTCCACCGGATCACCATTGACCAGTGCCAGTGCCACGTGCACTGCGCCGGTCACCCAGAAGCTGCGTGTATTGGCACGCTGCGGCTGCAGATGGAACGCGACCGCTTCGATGATCGGCATCGGCAGGCCCCACAGGCCGAGCAGATAGGCACCGGCTTCGGCGTGGCCCGGGCGGGTGTCACCGGTCAGCGATGGTTCGCTGCGCTCGTTGCGCACGCCGGGCAGCAGCAGGCCGATGTCGGCCAGCAGCGCGGCGGTCGCGCCCAGTTCGGCGCTGGATTCGGGCAGCAGGCGTGCCGCCAACCGCGAGGCGAGCAGGGCGCGCTGCTGCAGTGAATTGCGCTCGGCCGTGGACAGTGTCGGTGCCGAGAACACCTCGCTGGCCAGTACCAGATCGCGCAGCGTCGACAGACCGAGGCGGGTCACGGCGGTGCGCAGGTCGGCGATGGTGCGGCCCTGGCTGAAGAACGCCGAGTTCGACAGCTGCAGCACCTTGGCCGCGATCGCCGGATCAGCGGCCACCAGCTTGGCGACGTCGGCGCTGTCGGCGTCGTCGTCATGTTCCAGTGCCTGGGTCAGGCTCAGGTACAGGTGCGGCGGCGAGGGCAGCTTCTCGATACGGCCGATGGCGTCGCGCAGGCGAGGGCTGTCCAGCACTTCACGCAGCTCTTCCAGGCTGGTCAGCGCTTCCAGCAACACTTCCGGTGCCAGCGGCAACGGCAGGAAGCGGTGGGCCACGCCGATCAGGCGTGCCGGCGGCGGCCGGTTGCCGTGCTGGGCGTCCACCAGCGCAATGCGGATGGTTTCCGGGCGCAAGGTCCGGATCTGGCCCAGCAGCGTGGTGGCATTGAGATCCGGCAGTTGCGGGCAGACGATCACCGCATCCACGCCCTGCGTGGCCACCGCGGTCATCGCGGTCTGGCCATCGGTGGCGGTCAGCGGCTGCCAGTCTTCCCCAAGATCGGCAATGAATTCGGTCAGCTCAGCCGGCAGGCTGGCTGCATCCCCAACAAGCAGAATACGCACGACACATTCCCCTGGCTGTCTCGACGATGGATGTCGACGACGTGTGAAGTGACGCAATTTACCTAATACGGCGGCAAGAGTGATGTGCCGTCGTCATGAAACGTGACCCGCATCGCTCCGGCGGGGTGCCGCCGGAGCGATCCGGTTCAGGCTCAGGCCTTGCTGTCGAGATGGCGCTGGTGCGCCTCGATCAGGATCTGCTTGGCCTCAGCGGCGCCGCCCCAACCGTCGAGCTTGACCCACTTGCCCTTCTCCAGGTCCTTGTAGTGCTCGAAGAAGTGGCCGATGCGCTCCAGCCAGTGGCTGGACACCTGGGCGATGTCTTCCACGTGGGCGTAGCCACTGAAGATCTTCGACACCGGCACGGCCAGGATCTTCTCGTCGCTGCCCGCCTCATCGCTCATCTTCAGCACGCCGACCGGACGGCAGCGCACGACCGAACCCGGCACCAGCGGCAGCGGCAGCACCACCAGCACGTCGGCCGGATCGCCGTCGCCGCACAGGGTGCTCGGCACGTAGCCGTAGTTGCAGGGGTAGCGCATCGGGGTGGACAGGATGCGGTCGACGAAGATCGCGCCGGTTTCCTTGTCCACTTCGTACTTCACCGGCTCCGAGTCCTTCGGGATCTCGATGATGACGTTGATTTCTTCCGGCGGGTTCTTGCCGGGCGAGACGAGTTCCAGACCCATGGTCGTGCTCCAGGTGGGGGATATAGACGGATAGCCCCCCATTTTATGCCTTTGCCGGGCGCTGTGCAGGGGGAGGGGGCTGACGGCAGGGCGAGGAAGGCGCCGACCCGGCGGGCCGGGGTTGACCGATGGGTCCGGGTGGCGTGGGCGCGCAGGCTGGATGTACCTACCCGAGGAGTTCCCGCATGAAACCATCCGCCCTGTCACTCGGCCTGTTCTGCGCGCTGCTGATCGCGCCCGCCGCCCAGGCCTTTCCCTACGTGGACCTGATCGACTATCCGCACCAGGAAGCCAACTGGGACCGCTTCTTTGCCCTGGAAGGGCGTCTGCAGCACGGGTTCGACGCGATCTGCGGCGACACCTTCTGCGAGGGTGAGTACAGCGACATCCGGGCGCTGCGCCTGCGCTGTTCGGTGGACGCGGTGCGCGGCACGGTGCATGAGTGCCTGTGGGCATTTGCCGCCAGTGACCTGGCCGTGTCGCGGAACGACGGTGCGATCGTGGCCCGGCAACCGACCTGGCTATGCCGGTTGCCGCTGGTGCCTGGCACCCCGGTTGAGGACTTCCATGCGGCGCTGGCGGCCCGTAATCCGCTGCATGATCCGTTGCCCGGCACGTCGGAGAGCGTCTATGACGGGCTGACCGGCTGCATCCACTGATGCGAACGTGACTGATTCTCATTAACGGAGTAGCATGCGCGGCGCCTTCCGTCTGTCGTCCCGGTTCCGCGCATGTCCTCCAATGCCGCCTCCCTTACCGAACTGCTGATCCGTGAGCGGCCGGCACTGCTGCGTCGGGTGCAGCGTATCCTTGGCGGCGACAATGGCGCCGAGGATGTGATCCAGGCGGTGTGGTTCAAGGCCCGTGGGGTCGACGACAGCCAGGCCATCGACAACCCGCGGGCCTATCTGTACCGGCTGGCCGCCAACCTGGCCACCGACCACGGCCGCGAATCGACCCGGCGCAACCGCCTGCTGGCCGACTACTACCTGTGGGGGCCGGACGAGGTCATCTCGACCGAGGAACAGGCCATGGCACAGGACGAACTGCAGCGGGTGCTCGATGCGGCGGGGCACCTGCCGGAGCCGACCCGCACCATCTTCCGGCTCAACCGCCTGCAGGGCCTGACCCAGGCCGGGATCGCCCGCCGCCTCGGGGTGTCGGTGACTACCGTCGAGAACCATGTACGCACGGCGCTGCAGCGGCTGGCCTGGGCACGCAGCGGCCGATGACCGGCCCGGCTTGGGGCTGGCCCTCACTGGAACGTCTTGATCACTGGACCGTGGATGCGGTCTAGTTCCTCCGCCCGCGCTTGAATGCGCCTGTCCGCCAGCCGATGAGCCCGCCGAACACGCTGCCCGCCGCCAATGACGATGCCCTGGCCGAACAGGCCCGGGGCTGGATCGCGTGGCTGGCCTCGGGTGACATCGGCGAGGGGCGCATGCGCGAGTTCGAGCGCTGGCTGGCACAACCCGGGCACCGCCGTGCCTTCGAACACGAGCGCGCGCTGTGGCGCAGTGTCGGGCCACGCCCGCAGGTCCAGCCCGCCGAACGCCCGCGGCCGCATCGAATGCGCTGGGCGATGGCCGCTGCAGCCGCGCTGGCGATGCTGGTGGCATGGCCGGAGGCCTGGTTGCGGCTGCAGGCCGACCATCGCAGCACGCACGTCGCGCAGAACGTGCAATTGCCCGATGGCAGCCGCGCAGTGCTGGATGCGGACAGTGCGATTGCCGTGCGCTTCAATGCACATGCACGCGAGATCGAGCTGCTGCGTGGGCGTGCCTGGTTCGAGGTCAGCCCGGATGCGCAGCGACGTTTCAGCGTGCGTGCGGGCAACGGCGTGATCGAGGACATCTCGACCGCGTTCACCGTCGCGCGCGGCGATGACCAGGTTGAAACCCAGGTCGGGCAGGGCAGGGTGCGCGTGGCCAGCCCGGCCGACGGTGGCTGGACTTATCTGCAGGTGGGCCAGCGTGCGGTCTATGGCGAGCACAGCGGCGTGACGCGCCTGCGGGATGTGGCTGCCGACAGCGTCGGCGCGTGGCGGCAAGGCGAGCTGCTGCTGGAGCAGGCCAGCGTCGCCGACGCCGTGCAATGGGTGGGGCGTTATCGCGCCGGCCCGACCTTCGTGCGCGGCGATCTGTCGCGACTACCCGCAGTGAGTGCCGCATTGCGCATCGATCGCCCGGAGCAGGCGCTGGATGCACTGGCCGCAACAGCAGGTCTGCAGGTCACCCGCCTGCCGCTCGGCGTCGCCATCATTCACCAGTAGATCCACGCCATGCGTGGATGAAGGTCCCAGTGTGCCGACCAACGGTCGGCACCCACCACGATCACCGGCCGGTCGGCACCTGCCGCGACCGCAAATCGCTCTTGGGGTTGCCGCGCGCCCAACCGTCTTACCCCGCGAACGTACCCGCCGCCGCCACGTACGTCGCCGTGTCCGCCTGTGTTGCGGATGACGCCGCGCCTGCGGCACCGATTACCTGACAGGTTCCCCCATGTTCGACTCCCACCGCCCGGGCCGCGCGCTGCGCCCGTCCCGCCTGTGCATCGCCCTGCTGGCCGCCGGCCTGGCCAGCGCCGCACCGTCCGTGCTGGCACAGGGCGCCACCGGCAACCACGCTGCCGTGCAGCGCTTCGACATTCCAGCGCAGCCGATGGATGAAGCGCTGCGCAGCTATATGCGCCAGTCCGGCGTGCAGGTCGTGTATCCGGCCACCCTGGCCCGGGGCGTAACCTCGCGTGCGGTCAATGGCAGCCTGCCGGCCAACGAGGCGCTGCAGCAGCTGTTGCAGGGCAGTGGCCTGGCGGTGCGCCGCGTCAGCGCAGATGCAGTCACTCTGGAAGCGGCGACGCCGGTGCAGGCCGACAGCGGTGTGATCGTCACCGACACGCTCAGCGTGGCCGGCGACCGCGTCGACAGTGGCGCGACCAGCGACGAGGCGCGCCTGCTCGACAGCTATCGCAGTGTGGGCTCCACCACCACGCTCAGCCGCACGCACCTGGAACGTTTCCGCGGCACTTCCAACGGCGACATCGTCAAGGGCGTGGCCGGTGTCACCGCCGGTGACCCGCGCGTGGGCAATGGGTTCGACGTCAACATCCGTGGTATCCAGGGCCAGGGCCGCGTGCCGGTGATCATCGATGGCGGCCAGTCCAGCATGGATACCTACCGCGGCTATGCCGGCCAGTCACAGCGCACCTACCTCGACCCGGACCTGATCTCCAGCCTGACCATCACCAAGGGCCCGAGCCTGCAGGCCAACGCCTCCGGTGGCATCGGTGGCGTGGTCGAGATGGAGACGCTGAAGATCGGTGACGTGCTGCGCGAGGGGCGCGACTTCGGCGTACGCATGCGTGGCGGCCTGGCCAACGCCAGCGCCAACAACCTGCCGTCCTACAGCGCCGCGCCGCGTTCCGACCGCAGCGCCACCGGCAGCCAGTTCTTCAACGTGGCCGCAGCCGGTCACTGGGACCGCTTCGATCTGGTGGCCGCCTATGCGTACCGCGACAACGGCAACTATTTCTCCGGCAAGCACGGCTACGATGATTTCCCGCAGACCCGTCGCACGCTGGCGCCGCTGAACCCGCCGCACACCGAGGTCTTCAATACCTCGGCGCGCTCGAAGTCGGCGCTGCTCAAGGGCACCTGGCGCATCGACGATGCACAGACGCTGGAGGCCGGCTACCGCCGCTATGAAGGCACTGCTGGCGAGATCATGGCCTCGCAGATCATCCGCGTGGATCGTGACCGCATTCCACAGTGGGATCCGGGCCATGTCGACATGGACAGCTACAGCCTGCGCTACCGCTTCAATCCGGACAGCGAGCTGATCGATCTACGCGTCAATGCCGCATACACCGACACCGACAGCGTGATGTACAACAGCCTGACCGGCATCACCCCTTGGTACTTCGATCGCCGCACCGAGTGGTACGACGCGCCCAGCTTCAGCGGCGACCCCGGCTACAAGGATGCCTACCGCAATCCGCTGCGGCAGAAGCGCTTCGGACTGGATGCCAGCAACACCTCGATGTTCGATACCCGCGCCGGTGCGTTCACCCTCGACTACGGCCTGTCCTACAGTGACGAAGACATCGCACCGGGCAGCTCGGGCCCGGTCATGCACGATGACCTGGTCAACAACCGTTTCCTGCGCAATGCCGAGCGCAAGGAATACAGTGCCGTGGCCTCGCTGAAGTGGCAGCCCGATGAGCACTGGGAACTGCTGGCCGGCGGCCGCTGGAACCGCGTGGACGTGCACGACCGCAACCGCCTGGCCACGCCCGATGCCTATGAGGTGCAGGGCCAGTACCGCTACACCGAACTGCTCAATGGCAACCCGGCGCTGCCGTCGTGGCGGGCCAAGCGCATCGCGCTGCTGAACTGGTATCCGGATGCCAACGGCAACTTCACCCAGGAATCGCTGCTGGCCTCACCGTACAAGAAGGGCACGGTGGCCGACATCGGTGGCTGGAACTTCTACGACGCCGGCAAGGCGCAGGACCTGGAAGTGCCGGTCAGCTGGACGTGGTCGCAGCCGATCCGCCGCCGTGACACCGCGTTCTCGCCGACCGCCAGCGTGGCCTACCGCTTCAGCGAAGACACCATGGTCTACGTGAAGTACGCCGAAGGCACCAAGCTGCCGAGCCTGTTCGAGACCACGCTGGGCCTGTTCACCGCCGCCAAGCCGGTGGGCGAGCTGAAGCCGGAGCGTGCGCGCAGCTGGGAAATCGGTGCCAGCACCCTCCGCTACGACCTGTTCACCGCTGGCGACCGCCTGGCGCTGAAGCTGGCGTACTTCGATACCCGCATCGACGACCTGATCACCCGTGACTACCGCACGCTGTCGGCGGGCCTGATCCGCAACGTCGACCAGTTCAAGGTCTCGGGCATGGAGTTCCAGTCCAGCTATGACAGCGGCAAGGTGTTTGCCGATCTTTCCGCGCACTATTACTTCAAGGCCAAGACCTGCGCGCCGGACATCGCCGCAGAGCGCCGCGCCTATGGTGCACAGCGCAAGAACGATGAACTGGCCAACACGCCCGACTGCGTGGACGGCGGCTTCGAGGGCTCGTACACCAATACCCAGAACCCGCCGCGCTACATGGTCAACCTGACCCTGGGCTCGCGCCTGTTCGAGGAGCGCCTGACCTTCGGCACCCGCGTGGTCCACAACGCCGGGCCGATCAGCAAGCTGGACAAGGACTGGAACGTAGGCCTGTCGGCGATCCAGCAGCTGTACCGGCCAACCACGCTGGTGGACCTGTTCGCCAGCTGGAGCTTCAACGACCAGCTCTCGGTGGAAGCCGGCGTGGACAACCTGACCGATCGTTACTACCTGGACCCGCTGGCGTTGGGCGTGATGCCGGCGCCGGGCCGCACTGCGCGGCTGGCGCTGACCTGGAAGTACTGATCGGTCGCGTATGAGCGGTGGGGTCGGACCGCCCTCGGTGGGTGCGGACCTTGGTCCGCACCGCTTCCGCCGTGCAATCGCCAGCGCCCCGCCACGCCCGGCGTCTACTTACAGCCCGGTCGCGGCCTTCACCGCATCTTCGTGCAGGGACTCGTTCAGCTCGTCCACCACGGTGGTCCATGCCGCATCGGCCTGCAGCGACTCGGACAGGAACTGGCGCTGCGCATCGTTCCAGTACGGCGCCTCGACCACTTCCACATCGGTGGCCAGCTGGTGCTCGCGGATGAAGCGGGCGATGCCCTCGGCGCTGGCGTCCAGGCCCAGCTGCAGGAACAGGTTGGTCATGCGCGGTTCGGTGGTGATCATCGTCGGTTCCTGCGGTAAGAAGGGATGCGCCATTATCGGCGCACATAGCCTTGGGGAAAGCCCCGTGGCAAACGTCTACAGCAGGACGACCCCCTTGGCATCCCCCATGAACGCACACATCGCCCCTGAAGAAAGCCGCAGCCTGCGGCTCAAGTCCGCCACCCGCGACAGCCACGGTGCCCTGGACAAGCGCATCATGGCCGGCGACATCTTCGCCGACCGCAGCAATTTCGCCCGTTTCCTGCGCGTGCAGTATCGCTTCCACCGCAGCATCGATGCGCTGTATGCCAACCCTGCGCTGGACGCACTGCTGCCGGACCTGGGCGAGCGCCGCCGCCTGACCCAGGTCGCGCGCGACCTGCAGGACCTGGAGCAGACCCTGCCGGGGGCTGACATCGCGGCGTTGCCGTCCGATCTGGAACTGCCCGCCGCGTTGGGGTGGCTGTACGTGGCTGAAGGCTCCAACCTGGGCGGCACCATTCTGTACAAGATGGCCGCCAGGCTCGGCCTGGACCGTGATTTTGGCGCCCGCCACCTGGCCGCGCATCCGGATGGCGCGGCGCGCCACTGGCGTGAGTTCACCGCTGCGCTGGACGCGGTACCGCTGAGTGTCGAGCAGGAGCAGCAGGTGATCGATGCCGCCGACGCCGCGTTCCGCAGCGTGCACGGCCACGTCGAAGTGGAATTCGCCTGATGCGCGGCGCGCGCCCACAGGTGCAGCGCTGATGCGCTGGCTCTGGTTCGCGCTGGGCTGGCTGATGGTCGGGCTCGGGGTGATCGGCGCGTTGCTGCCGGTGATGCCGACCACCATCTTCCTGATCCTGGCCGTGGGCTGCTTCGCGCGCAGCTCGCCGAAGTTCGAGCAGCGCCTGTTGGCGCATCCGCGCTACGGCCCGTCGCTGCGGTTGTGGCGCGAGCAGGGCGCGGTATCGCGCAAGGGCAAGGCGTTTGCCAGTGCCGGCATGGCGCTGGGCTTTGCCCTGTTCTGCTGGGGCGCGCATCCGTCCTGGCGCCTGCTGTTGGGCGTGGGCCTGTTCTTCGCGGTCAGCGCCGGCTACGTGCTGAGCCGACCGGCCCCCCGGCTGGAGCCCCATCCGGTCGTGGAAGTGGACGACGCCAATGATCCGCGCGCGGCCCGTAGTCGCGCAGCGACCCCTGATGCTGATGGAAGCCGAGATGATGCTGCCTGCTGACCTGGCCCCCGTGGCCGCCCCCGCATTGACCCCGTGGGGCATGTACCTGGCCGCCGACGTGGTGGTGAAGGCCGTGATGATCGCGCTGGCACTGGCGTCGCTGTCCACCTGGACCGTGCTGTTGGCCAAGGGCTGGGAGCTGACCCGTCAGGCCCGGCAGCTGCGCGCGGCGCGCGCGCTGTTGCTGCAGTCCGCACAGCTGCCGCCGCAGAGCGGAGAGGCAAGTCTGCAGCAGGGCACCGCACTCGCCATGCTGGACGCCGCTCGTACCGAACTGCGCCTGTCGCAGGATCTGGAAGGGCGCGACGGCACCAAGGAACGCATCGCCTCGCGCCTGGACCGTATCGAGCTGGAGACCGCGCGCGTGCAGCGGCGCGGCATCGGTGTGCTCGCCAGCATCGGCGCGGTGGCGCCCTTCGTCGGCCTGTTCGGCACGGTGTGGGGCATCATGAACAGCTTCATCGGCATCGCCCACAGCAACACCACCCACCTGGCGGTGGTTGCGCCCGGCATCGCCGAGGCCTTGCTGGCGACCGCACTCGGCCTGGTCGCGGCGATTCCCGCGGTACTGGTCTACAACCATTTCAGCCGCGTGTTGGCCGGCCTGCGGGGCCTGCTCGGCGATCTGTCGGCGGCCGTGCAGCAGCTGGTTTCGCGCGATCTTGATCGTGCCGTGCCGCGTGCCGCAGCGGCACCGCTGCACGCGGTGCACTGAGGCGCGACGATGGCGATCAGGACCGCGTCCGACCGCGACGACACGCCGGAAGAATCGCACGAGATCAACGTCACGCCCTTCATCGATGTGATGCTGGTGCTGTTGATCATCTTCATGGTGGCGGCACCGCTGGCCACCGTGTCGGTACCGGTGCAGCTGCCGGCCAGCAGTGTCAGTGCCACGCCGCCGGAACAGGCGCCGGTGTATGTGACCGTGCAGGCCGATCTGTCGCTGCGCGTGGGCGAGCAGGCGGTGGCACGCGACGGGCTGGCCGCTGCGCTGCAGGTAGCCACCCACGGTGACACCTCGCAACGCCTGTTCCTGCGTGCCGATACCCGCGTGCCCTACGGCGAACTGATGGCAACGCTGGATGCGCTGCGTGCTGCGGGCTACCTGAAGGTGGCACTGGTTGGACTGGAGCAGGGCGCGCGATGAGCGGACTGCGGCGCTGGGCGACCAGCCTGGCGATCGTGCTGCTGGTGCATGCGTTGCTGGTCAGCGTGGCCTGCTGGTGGGCGGCGCGCGCACCGGCGGTGGCCGCCGCAGCGCCGCCCGCTGCATTGATGCTGGAGCTGGCGCCGATGGCACAGGCGCCTCCGGTGCCGCCGCGCGAGGTTGCCACTGGGCCGCTGCAACAGCAACAGCAGCGGCAGGCGCCGAAGCCGGTGCTGCGTGAGCAACCGAAGGCGCCGATGCAGCCGCAGGGTGATTTGCCACCGCTGCGTACGCCGGAGCCGATGCCCGCGCCGGAAACCGCCGAGACCAATGTCGCGCAGACCAGCGCACCGCCGCAGGTGGCAGCCGATGTGGCCGCACGCTACACCGCACCGCAGACCACCGCCGGCGAGCGCAGTCGCGCCGAGGCGACCTGGGAAGGACGCCTGCTCGCGCACCTGCAGAAGCACCGGCGCTATCCACGCCAGGCCGAGCGGCTGCGCCAGCAGGGCGTGGTCTACGTGCGCTTTGCCGTGGCCCGCGACGGTGTGGTTTCGGCGGTGGTGCTGGGCCGCAGCAGCGGCTTCGCGTTGCTCGACCAGGAGACGCTGGACACCGTGCAGCGGGCCAGCCCGGTCCCCGCGCCGCCGGCCGAGGTGCCTGGCGGCCCGGTGCAGGTGATGGTGCCGGTGTCATTCTTCCTGCGCGGGCGCTGACCGCCATCGGGGTCGGATCCCTTTCCGCAGGACAGGGCTCTGACCCGAGCCGGAATTCAAGGCAGCGCGCAGGCGTTATGCTCGCGCACGACCGTCAATGGACGCGCGGAGGTTGGCATGACGACACGGACGTTACGGGTGCTGGCCTGGTGCAGCGTGTTGCTGGCTGCATGCGTGGCCGTGCTTTCGCTGGCACCGTTCACGCCGGCGATCATCTTCGCCTGGCCCTTGCTGGTGTTCGCCGCCTTCTGCATCTGGCGTGGCGCGTGGCTGCCCGGCGCACTGTGTGCGTGGCTGGCTTCGCTCGCTTTCATCGGCAGCCCGCTCAGCCTCTTCGATGGCTGGGACCGGCCGATCCATGCCTGCTGGATGATCGTCGTGGTGCTGCTTGTCATCCGATGGATGAGGCGGTCGCGGCCGTAGCGTCGAGCCTGCTCGACGCTACGGGTTCATGCATGGCGTGGATCTACAACAGAGGCACCAGCAGCAGCGCCACGATGTTGATGATCTTGATCAGCGGATTGATCGCCGGGCCAGCGGTGTCCTTGTACGGGTCACCGACGGTATCGCCGGTCACCGCAGCCTTGTGCGCTTCGCTGCCCTTGCCGCCGAAGTGGCCATCCTCGATGTACTTCTTGGCGTTGTCCCAGGCGCCGCCGCCGGTGGTCATCGAGATGGCCACGAACAGGCCGGTTACGATCGTGCCGATGAGTAGACCGCCGAGTGCGCGCGGCCCCAGCAGCAGGCCGACCACCACCGGCACCACCACCGGCAGCAGCGAGGGCACGATCATTTCGCGGATCGCCGAGCGGGTCAGCATGTCCACCGCCTTGTCGTACTGCGGCTTGCCGGTGCCCTGCATGATGCCGGGGATCTCGCGGAACTGGCGCCGCACCTCTTCCACCACTGCCCCCGCCGCGCGGCCGACCGCTTCCATCGCCATCGCACCGAACAGGTAGGGAATCAGGCCCCCGATCAGCAGGCCGATGATCACCGTGTGGTCGCTGAGGTCGAAGCGGAATTCCTGGCCGGGGTTGGCGGCCTGCAGGTTGTGGGTGTAGTCGGCGAACAGCACCAGTGCGGCCAGTGCAGCCGAGCCGATCGCATAGCCCTTGGTCACTGCCTTGGTGGTATTGCCCACCGCATCCAGTGGATCGGTGATGTCGCGGATCTCCGAGGGCAGTTCGGCCATTTCGGCGATGCCGCCGGCGTTGTCGGTGATCGGTCCGTAGGCATCGAGCGCGACGATCATGCCAGCCATCGACAGCATCGCGGTGGCGGCGATGGCGATGCCATACAGGCCACCCAGCGCGAACGCACCCCAGATCGCAGCACACACCGCCACCACCGGCAGTGCAGTGGACTTCATCGAGATGCCGAGGCCGGCGATGATGTTGGTGCCGTGCCCGGTGGTCGAGGCCTGCGCCACGTGCTGCACCGGCTTGTACTGGGTGCCGGTGTAGTACTCGGTGATCCACACGATCAGCCCGGTCAGGACCAGGCCGATCAACGCGCAGCCGTACAGTGGCATCGGTCCATGTACGTTGTCACTCATCAGCCCGGTGGTGATCGGGTAGAACGCGATCGCGGCCAGCACGCCGGAGACGATCACGCCCTTGTACAGCGCGCCCATGATCGAGCCGCCAGGCTTCACCTTGACGAACAGCGCACCGATGATCGAGGCGATGATCGACACACCGCCCAGCACCAGCGGATACAGCACGGCATTGGCGCCCGCCTCGGCCAGCATCAGGCTGCCCAGCAGCATCGTTGCGATGACGGTGACCGCATAGGTCTCGAACAGGTCGGCGGCCATGCCGGCGCAGTCGCCGACGTTGTCACCGACGTTGTCGGCGATCACCGCCGGGTTGCGCGGGTCATCCTCGGGAATGCCGGCTTCCACCTTGCCGACCAGATCGGCGCCGACGTCGGCGCCCTTGGTGAAGATGCCGCCGCCCAGACGCGCGAAGATCGAGATCAGCGACGAACCGAACGCCAGACCGACCAGCGCGTGCAGCGCCTGTTCCATCGGCAGGCCCATCCGCAGCAGCAGTGCGTAATAGCCGGCCACACCCAGCAGGCCCAGGCCGACCACCAGCATGCCGGTGATCGCACCGCCGCGGAAGGCGACGTCCATCGCCGCACTGATGCCATGGCGCGCCGCCTCCGCGGTGCGCACGTTGGCGCGCACCGACACGTTCATGCCGATGTAGCCGGCGGCGCCGGACAGCACCGCGCCGACCGCGAATCCAATCGCGGTATACCAGCTGAGGAACACCCCGACCAGCACGAACAGCACCACGCCGGCGATGCCGATGGTCAGGTACTGGCGGTTGAGGTAGGCACGCGCACCTTCCTGGATCGCGGTGGCGATCGCGACCATGCGCTCATTGCCGGTGGGTTGGCGCAGGATCCAGCGCGCCGAGACGATTCCGAACAGGATCGCGAGAATGGCGCAGCCCAGCGCCAATGAAAGCCCGTGACGTTCCAGCATTAGACCCCTCCGCAGAATGGATGTAGGCATCCAGTGGCGATGAACGGCACCACGAGGGGGACGACGGGCTGCAGCCTGGAACCAACCCGTACCGACCTTGGCGGTCGTCCGACGTATGGCGGTGTTCAGCATTCCCTGGTGCCCGCAGTATGCGTGCCGCCACTTGTAGAGTCGAGCCATGCTCGACTGGCCTCTACGAGCCGCACCTCGTGATCCTGTGGGCGCCCTCAAGACGGAACGCATCGCCATGCGCGCGGGCCCTGCCGCCGGGCCATGGGCACGATTCGAGAGCCATCAGGCCTTTGCGCCCCGTTAAGCCAGTCTCTGCAAGCCTGCGCACAGTCCCGTAGGAGATCCCACATGCGCCTGTCCCTGTTGATGCTTGCCGCCCTGGTCCCGTCCGTGCCGGCATTCGCCGCGGAAACCCCGGAACTGCAGCGTGCCGTGGGCGTGCCCCAGGCGGTGGGTGCGGTGCATACATTGCGCCAGATCCCCGAGGCCTGCGCGCGCCTGGAAGGTGCCTTCACCGGCCAGGCGGCCGAGCCGTATCGCTTTGCGCCGGTGCGGACCAGCGAGCAGTGCCAGCCGCGCGCGCGCTTCGTCGACTACACCAAGGCACAGCCAAGTGCCGACAAGGGCTGGAAGCTCAATGATGTGATCCGCGTGCCCAGCGCAGCATGCCCGGCACAGCAGGCGGTGGTGCGCGTGTGGCGACTGCCGTCGAGCAACAAGGTCGAGCTGGACGGTCAAGGCCAGTCGCGCATCTATCTGGAAGAGGCCAAGAAGCAGGCCGCGGCCGGCCAGATTCCGCAGGTGACCATGTTCGCCGCGCAGCTGCAGATGGAAGGCAAGGCCTGTAATTGATACAGGTGGGTGCCGACCGTTGGTCGGCACCGATGCCGCATCCACGCATGGCGTGGATCTACTGCGGCGCGCCATCATTCTCCGGCCAGCTTCGCTCCCCGCGCTACCAGCAACTCGCGCAATGCCTTGCGGTGGCAGTGCGCCTCATCCTCGCAGTAGCACCCCACGCTGAGGTCGCTGTGCTGCGACATCGCAGCCAGCAGGTCCAGCGCGTGGGCCGCATCCGGGGACTTCATCTCAGCCTTGTAGTGGCGGAAGAACGCGTTCCAGTCGGCGGCCGTTTTCGCCTCGTGCGCCTGCTTCACCAGTGCCGCGCTGGGTGACAGGGTCGGGAACCAGACGTCGTACCAGTCCTGCCGGGCGAACTCGCTGCGCGGCACGCCGCGCGGCGGGCGCCGCACGGTACCGATACGCAGCCCCTCGCCGGGTTGGCGTGGCGTTCCCAGTCGAACAACACGCAAGGCCATGATGATCTCCAGGCGGGGCGTCCATCATCCTGCGATGCTCGTGCGCCAGGCGTGAACCGCTGTGGAAAGGAAAATGCCCGGGCGCCTGCGCACCCGGGCATTTTCCCCATGCCTGCAGCAATCAGTTGCCGCGGCAGTCCTTCAGCCACAACACACGTCCCACCTGGTCATAGCTGTCGACCACGCCGGTCAGCGTCACTTTCTCGCGCGGGCGCAGGGCCAGCGCATACGCGGCCTGGTTGGCTGCGAACGAGCAGGAAATGGCCACGCGCTCAAAGTCGATGCTGCCATCGCTGGGCAGGTCGAAGCTGGTGTTGTAGGTGCCGCCACTGCGCAGCACGGTGGTGATGCGACCGGTGATGGCGTAGGTCTTGCCCTTGTAGCGCGGCTCGATCGCGGCCGGGTTGTCCTTGTTCTGGTTGCGCAGCTGGAAGCCAAAGCGGTCGGCGGCGATCGTTACCACCGACGCCTGCGGAGTGGCCTTGGCCGCCTGTTCGCCAGCCTTGCCCGGCTTGACCTGGTTGAGCAGCTTGCACATTTCTTCGCGCACGCCATCGGCCGAGGCAATGGCGCCCTTGTTGACCTTCACCACCATGCCGACGGTACCCTGGCCGCCTTCGGAGGTGGCACTGATGATCATCGGGATCGGCTTGTGGGCCAACGATTCCGGCTCTTCGATCAGCATCGAGCCGCCTTCCACGTCCTCGCTGAGGACGTCCATGTTGGCGTTCTTGGCGATCACCCGCATCTGGCCGATGGCACTGGCCACGGTCAGGTCCGGATGGGTGACCGATGAAGTGAAGGTCGTGCCGACGAAGGGGTTGCCCTTCTTCTGGAAGTTGCTTTCGCAGGTCGCAGCGAAGGCGGGTGCGGCGGCACCGCACAGCAGCGCGGCGATCAGGATCGGGTGCTTCATGGTTACAGTCCTTGTGGAATGGCAGCACAGGCCCGGGCCTTGAAGGCCGGGCAGCGTCGAATCTGGCTTGCAGCGGCCCCTTTGCCCCGGGCCGGAGCCCGATTGTGGGGCGCTTCGCCGGCCGCCGCAATGCGCCCTGTGCTCCGCACAGGACGCAGGCACACTTCAGCCCTCGAAGGCCGGCAGCTTCTGCTTCACCGCCACGTTCTTCAGGGTGACGTACTTCGGCAGGCCATCGGCGCCATAGGGAAGCGGTGCCTCGCCCTTGATCAGCGGCGACAGGTAGGCGCGTGCCTTGGCGGTGATGCCGAAGCCATCGCGGCGGATGAAACCGGCCGGCATCTTCTTCTCGTGGTTGGCGATCTTCGACAACGGCGCGGCTTCGATCTTCCAGCGATACGGTGCATCGCTGCTGCGCACGATCACCGGCATCACGCCGTTCTGGCCCTTCAACGCCAGCTGCACGGCGGCCTTGCCGACTGCCTGCGCCTGCTCCCAGTCGGTCTTGCTGGCCAGGTGGCGGGCCGAGCGCTGCAGGTAGTCGGGCAGGGCCCAATGCACCTTCAGGCCCAGCTGGTCCTTGACCTGTGCGGCCAGGTGGGCAGCCACGCCGCCCAGCTGCGAGTGACCGAACGAGTCCTTGCCGCCGCCAGCATCGGCGACGAAGCGGCCATCGGCGGTGGCGATGCCTTCCGACGCCACCACCACGCAGTAGCCGACCCGCTCGACCACGGCCTTCACCTTGGTCAGGAACGCGGCCTCGTCGTAGGCGCGCTCGGGCAGCAGGATGATGTGCGGCGCTTCGTCATCACCGTTGCCAGCCAGGCCGGCGGCCGCGGCCAACCAGCCGGCGTGGCGGCCCATCGCTTCGTAGATGAACACGCGGGTGGAGGTCTCGGCCATCGCCGCGACGTCCAGCGCCGCCTCGCGCACCGAGACGGCGGTGTACTTGGCCGCCGAGCCGAAGCCGGGGCAGGTGTCGGTCACCGCCAGATCGTTGTCGATGGTCTTGGGCACGCCGATGCAGGTCAGGTCGTAGCCGGAGGCCTTGGCCAGCTGCGAAACCTTCAGCGCGGTGTCGGCCGAGTCGTTGCCACCGTTGTAGAGGAACCAGCGCACGTCATGCGCGCGCAGCACCTCAAGCAGCCGGTCGTAGCGGGCGCGGTCGGCGTCCAGCGATTTCAGCTTCACCCGGCACGAGCCGAAGGCGCCACCCGGGGTATGGGCCAGGGCGCGGATCGCGGCGGCGCTCTCCTTGCTGGTGTCGATCAGCTCCTCGCGCAGCGCGCCGAGGATGCCGTTGCGGGCGGCCAGGACCTTGATGCCCTTGGCCCGGGCCTGCTCGATCACCGCCGCCGCCGTGGCGTTGATGACCGCGGTGACACCGCCGGACTGGGCGTAGAGGAGAGTACCGTTGCGCATGCTTCTACCTGCTCGGGGGAGGGGACATTGCAGGGACATTACCCGGATGCGGTAAAGTGGCGCTATTGCGGTGCAGCGATACCGGCCCGTCCGGGACGCGAACCTTCTTTGTTTTCAACACGTTGGAGTCAGGTCAATGCGATTGGTTCTGTTGGGACCGCCCGGTTCGGGCAAGGGGACACAGGCGACGCGCCTGAAGGAAAAGCTGGGGATCGCCCACATTTCGACCGGTGACATGCTGCGCGCGGAAATCGCCGCGGGCACGGAACTGGGCAAGCAGGCCAAGACGGTGATGGATGCCGGCAACCTGGTGTCGGACGACATCCTGCTGGGCATGCTGGAGTCGCGCCTGACCCAGGCCGATGTCGCCAAGGGCTTCATCCTCGATGGCTACCCGCGCAACGTGGCCCAGGCCAATGCGATGGACGGCCTGCTGGCCAAGATCGGCCAGCCGCTGGACGCGGTGGTGCAGCTGGACGTGCCCACCGAACTGCTGGTGGACCGCATCGCCGGCCGCGCCAAGGAGCAGGGCCGCGCCGATGACAACCCGGAAGCGGTGCGCCAGCGCCTGCAGGTCTACAACGAGCAGACCGCCCCGGTGGTGGACTTCTACGCTGGCCGCGGCACCCTGGCCCGGGTTGACGGCGTCGGTGAGCTGGACGAGATCGAAGCCCGCATCCTGGCGGCGATCAACGCCTGACCCGGCGGGGCCGGCGTGCTGCCGGCCGCACGGGCGCAGAAAAAAACACAGGCCTGGTCCGTGAGGATCAGGCCTGTGTCGTTTGATAGGCGCCAGCAGAGGGCTTGCTCAGGGCCCCGCAGCATGAGCTCCCTTGGGGATGGCCTCTTGGGGAGTAGGACCGGTTCGGGTACTGCGGCTGGCAGTTCGAATTGTGTCCGGGTTCACAGAACATCGCTATCGGGATTTCCCTGACAGATGATTGGAGTTTCCTCACATCCTGTGTAGGACTTGTCTTACCCAAGAGCGGACATTGGCCCTATACAGCCGTCATCGGTCACAATCCTCGGTCATGAGCAGCGTACATATCCTTGCAATTGCCGGCACCTTCATGGGCGGCGTGGCCGCCCTGGCGCGGGAACTGGGCCATACGGTCAGCGGCAGTGACCAGGCCATCTATCCGCCGATGTCCACCCAGCTCGAGCAGCTGGGTATCACCCTGGACCAGGGCTACCGCGCCGACAGCGTGCCACCGGGCACCGACGAGGTGGTGATCGGCAACGCACTCTCGCGCGGCAATGCCGCCGTTGAGGCCGTGCTCGACGCCGGCCAGCGCTATATCTCCGGTGCGCAGTGGCTGTCCGAGCAGGTGCTGCCGGGCCGCGACACGCTGGCCGTGGCCGGTACCCATGGCAAGACCACCACCACCACCATCCTCACCTGGCTGCTGGAAAGCGCCGGTCGTTCTCCCGGTTTCCTGATCGGCGGCGTCGCCGAGGATTTCGGCGTCTCCGCCCGCCTGGGCCAGGGCCGCGAGTTCGTGGTCGAGGCCGACGAGTACGACACCGCCTTCTTCGACAAGCGCAGCAAGTTCGTGCACTACCGGCCGCTGGTGGCCATCCTCAACAACCTCGAATACGACCACGCCGACATCTTCCCGGACGTGGCCGCGATCCAGCGCCAGTTCCATCACCTGGTGCGCACGGTGCCGGCGCGTGGCCGACTGATCGTCAATGGCGAGGATCAGCATCTGGCCGAAGTGCTGGCGATGGGCTGCTGGACCCCGGTTGAGCGCTTCGGCTTCGATCCATCGCTGGAGTGGCATGCGGAACTGCTGGCTGCCGATGGCAGCGCGTTCCGCGTGCACCACCGCGGGCAGGCACTGGGTGATGTGCAGTGGTCGTTGCTGGGCCGCCACAACGTGCTCAACGGCCTGGCGGCGCTGGCAGCCGCACATGCGGTGGGTGTTGCGCCGGCCGAGGTGATCCCGGCGCTGGCGCGCTTCCGCAGCGTCAAGCGCCGCATGGAAGTGATCGGCAGCCACGAGGGCATCACCGTCTATGACGATTTCGCCCACCACCCGACCGCAATCGCCACCACGCTGGAAGGGCTGCGCGCCAAGGTGGGCGATGCGCGCATCGTGGTCGCGATGGAGCCGCGCAGCAATTCGATGCGGCTGGGCGCACACGCGCAGGCGCTGGCCCCCTCGCTGGCGCTGGCCGATGAAGTGGTGTTCCTGCATCGCCCGGAACTGGCCTGGGATGCTGCTGCGGTGATCGCCGCAGTGCGTGGCGAAGCGCACGCGGTGCCCGATACCGACGCGCTGCTGGCGCAATTGCAGGCCAGCGCGCGCAGGGGTGACCACGTGGTGTTCATGTCCAACGGTGGCTTCGACGGCGCACCGCGCCGCTTCCTTGCCGCGCTGCAGGCCCGATGAGCGTCGACGGTTCGCTGCCGCTGTTTCCGCTGCACACCACGCTGGTGCCAGGTGCGGCGGTGGGCCTGCGCGTGTTCGAACGGCGCTACCTGGATCTGGTGCGCGACAGCGGCCGCAGTGGTGAGGGCTTTGGTGTCTGCCTGATCCTCGACGGCCAGGAAGTGGGAGCCCCGGCAACGCCGGCCGCGTATGGCGTGCAGGTACGCATCGAAGACTTCGATGTCGGCGCCGACGGCGTGCTGCAGTTGCGTCTGCGCGGCACCCGCCGTTTCCATGTCGAGCGCACGCGCGTGCGTGACAACGGGCTGGTGGTAGCCGACGTGCGCTGGTGCGATGAAGACCCAGACGACGAACTGCGGCCGCAGCATGCGCTGCTGGCCACGGTGCTGGGGCACATCATCGAACAGGCCGGCGAGGCCTATGCGCCGGCCAACCCAGCGCTGCTGGACCAGGCCAGCTGGGTCGGCTGGCGGCTGGCCGAGCTGCTGCCGCTGAGCGAGCAGCAGCGGTTGCAGCTGCTGCAGTTGGACGACCCGCACCAGCGTTTGCAGCAGTTGCTGGGCTGGATGCCGTAACAGCCTGCCCCGGGTGGTGTGCGCCCTGGTGCACACGCTGGGGTATGCGGGGAATGCCATCCACGCATGGCGTGGATCTACTGTAGAGCCGAGCCTATGCTCGGCTTGATGGTTCCCGCGAAGGCAGCCGAGCATGGGCTCGGCTCTACAGTGGGTGGCTGCGTGCCGGTGCCGGTCGGGGCGTGGTGGTCTTCAACCGCAGCACCGGCAACCCGGTTTCGCTGTGCACATCCTCGCGCTGCGGCAGGTCCTGCACGGCGTCCTTCACCGCGTTCAATGCCGGGTCGACGCCGCGCAGTGGATGCCACATGCCGATCCATTCGAAATGGCGCTGGTAGCGCAGGGTCTGCGCACTGCCCAGCCACAGTGGCGTATTGCCCGGCTGCAACTGTGCAGGGGCTGGCCACAGGCGCAGTACGTAGCGCTCATCGCGATGTGCACCCTGGCGCACCATCAACAGCGCTTCCACGCGGGTGTCCAGCGTCGCCGGCAGCACCGGCAGGTCATCGGCGCCGGTGTTCTTGTCCAGCATCAGCAGCGCCTGCTGCCAGCCGGCCTGCTCCTGTCGCTTCCAGCCGCGCGCTTCCAGTTGCGCCTGCAGCGGTGCCAACGGACCGGCCACCTGCACGTCCAGCGGCCAGCGCTGGTCGTCGTCGAACTCGTTGCGGCGCGCCGGCAGCGTGGCCCAGTCGTGCTGCCACCAGGCCTGCGTGTCCATTGCCTGCGGGGCCGGCAGGGTCGGCTCGAAGCGTTCCAGCTTCACCGGGATGTTGCGCGGTGCGTACCACATCGCGGCGACGGCGAACACGCCGTAGAACAGCCACGCCACCGGCTTCACCCAGAACGAGCGGTTGAAGCGGCGGCGGTAGGCGATGCCCAGCACCAGCAGCCAGAACGTGCCGAACAACATGCCGCCGATCACGTCGCTCAGCCAATGCGCACCCAGGTACAGGCGCGAGAAGCCGATCAGGCTGACCACGATGCCCGACACCAGGTACGGCCAGACGCGGGTACGGCCGGGCATCTCGCGGGCGATCAGCACCGCGAAGAAGCCGAAGGTGATGGTGGCCATCGTCACCGACACCGACGGGAAGCCGAAGCCGCTGCTGGCGTCGACCGGGCGCACCACATCGACGGTAGCGCCGAGCAGCATGGTCAGCGCCAGGCCGAACGCCAGCGCGGCCAGCCAGTGGGCGGCCGCCATCCAGCGCCGGCGCCAGATCAGGTAGCCCATCGCTGCAGCGGTGGCCGGCAGTAGTACCTGCCAGGCGCCCAGCGACGCCAGCGCGGCCATCGGGTAATCGGCCAGCGGGTTACGCAGCGCCAGCATGGCCTGGTGCACCAGCAGGTCGATCGCCAGCGGCTCGCCGTGCGCGACCACCACGGTCAACAATGCGAACCAGCCCCAGCCCAGTACCAGCAGCATCAACGCCAGCATCGCCAGCGGCACCGATTCACGGCGCTTGGGATCAAGCACGCCGACGGTATAGCGGCCCAGCGTGGGGTGGCGGTTGGACCAGTCCAGCAGGCGTGCCAACCAGTTGTCCATGCGCGCGGCCGACCAGCGGTAGCCGTACAGCACGATGGCCCAGACCAGGCCGAGGATCACCGCCAGCAGGCCGACCACCACCACCAGCCGACCGGCCACCGCCGCCACCGCGTCATAGGCCTCGCCAAGAATCCAGCCGGGGGCCAGGAACAGGACCGCCCATGAAATGCTGGCGATACCACTGGCCTGTACATAGCGGCTGGCTGGCATCTTCATCATGCCCGCGATGGCGGGCACGAATGGCCGGATCGCGCCGACGTAGCGTGCCACCAGGATGCTCTTGAAGGCATTGCGGCGGAACAGGTTTTCGCCGCGGTCGAGCAGCTGCGGGTAACGGCTGAACGGCCACACGCCGCGCAGGCGGTCGCCCCAGCGGCGGCCGATCCAGTAACTGATGCCATCGCCGGCAAACGCACCCAATGCCGCAGCCGCCACCGCGTACGGCCCGGAGATCTGGCCTAGGCCGATGAACACGCCCACCGCGAACAGCAGTGGCAGCGCCGGCACGATGGCGCCAAGAATGATCACCGCATCGCAGAAGGCGATGAGGAAGATAACGGCGCCCGCCAGCACGGGGTGAGCGGCAATCCACGCGAGCGTGGCGTCGATCCATGAAGAGTCCATTGCCCGATTATAGGGGCGTGAAGGTGACTGGTTCCCAGCCGCTTGGTGACCGTTTGCAACCAGTGCCATCGCCTAGAATGGGCCCATGCCGCATACGCCCGACGCTCAACCGCATGCTTTGAAGGCCGACAGCTTCGGCCGGATCCTCCTTGTGAAAGGGCCCGATGGTCCCTCTGTGCGCCGTGATCTTGGCGCCACGCCGCTGTGGTTGCGGCTGCCTGCATGGTGGCTGGCCCGCCGCGAGGCCCGCGCGCTGCAGCACATTCACGGCATGGCCGATGTGCCGCAGCTGCTGGCCTGGAATGGCCATCACCTGGATCGCAGCTTCATGGCCGGCGACGCCATGTACCAGCGCCCACCGCGCGGCGACCTGGCCTGGTTCCGTTCCGCGCGCCGGCTGCTGCAGCAGCTGCATCGCAACGGCGTGGCCCACAACGATCTGGCCAAGGAGGCCAACTGGCTGGTCACTGAAGGTGGACGGCCGGCGCTGATCGACTTCCAGCTGGCGGTGATCGGCAACCCGCGCTCGCGCTGGATGCGGCTGCTGGCGCGCGAGGACCTGCGCCACCTGCTCAAGCACAAGCGCATGTACTGCCGTGAATCGCTTACGCCGGTGGAGAAGCGGTTGCTCAAGCGCACCTCGTGGGTGCGCGAACTGTGGTTTGCTACCGGCAAGCCGGTCTACCGCTTCGTCACCCGCCGCATCCTGCATTGGGAAGACAACGAAGGGCAGGGGCCCAAGCCGTGAAGGCTTCGCGGATAGTGACCGGCCCGCCGAGCGCGGGCAATGTGTTGCGTGCGCAGTTGCCTGGTGCCGACTTCGTGCACGCCTGTCAGGCCACCACCCGGCGCGACGGGCGTACCGCACTGCAGGCCTACCGCGACATGGCGGCGACCATTCCCGGCTGGTTCGATGGGCTGATGGCGCTGCGCAACCACGGCATGCGCCTGCTGGGCATGAAGCATCTGGGTTCGTTGCGTGCAGTGCAGGTTGTTGAAGATCCTCAACCCGGCCAGCGGCTCGGCATCTTCACCCTGCAGTCGATGGATGACGATGCCATCGTGCTGGAAGACGACGACCGCCATCTTCGCGTGCAGCTGGCGCTGCAGTGGCAGGGCGACGTGCTGGAAGTGGCGACCGTGGTGCATACGCATAACGCCTTCGGGCGCGCGTACATGCTGCCGGTTGCCCCGGTGCATCGATTGATCGTGCCGCATCTGTTGAAAAAGCAGGTGCAGTTGTACCGGTAGATCCACGCCATGCGTGGATGCGGTTTGTGATCCGCGGGCTGCTTAACGGCTAAACGGCTCATTGCCAAGTGCCGCATAAATGTGGATTCCGCTGGCAGCAGAAGACTCGCGACATCCAAGCCAGGGACAACCCGCAAGGGAATCATTGAGGTGATGCATGTGGTACTGCGCACACGCCATTTTCTATTACGAGAGCAAAGGGCAGGAATCGTTCCTGGTGCATGAGAACGTGTACCTGATCAGTGCCGACAACGATGAACACGCTCTTGAGAATGCAGAAGCACTTGCTTCCGGGTATGAGGATCTGACCGGCCGCCTGGTGGGTGAAGACGGTAGGGCGTATCTTTATCGTTTCGCCGGAATCCGCAAGCTGATATCAGTGGCGATTGATCAGGACTCTGCCGAGGGGCGCCTGCACTCTGGCGTGGAGGTCACGTACTCCGTCATGGCGGTGGACACGTTGGATCAGGTGAAGCGGCTTGCCCGTGGTGATGGCGTGGCAGTGCTGTACCAGGAATGGAAATGTAGAGCCGAGCCATGCTCGGCTGCATTCAATGAGCCGAGCAGGGCTCGGCTCTACAGAGGCCGGTGGCCTTACGGCGTCGCCGGCACGACCTGCTGGCCGATGAAGTTGCGCTTGGCGTCGAAGTCGTAGGCGATCTGCAACTGCCCGACATCCGGGCAGGCGTGGCAGTCGCGCAGCGGTGTGCGGTACAGCAGGCGGATGCCACCATTCTCCAACGGCGAGGCGCCGGCCGACTGCGCCGGTGCGAACGGCGTGGCTTGCGGATTGGCCTTCAGCAGTTCCTGCACAGTGGGGTCGGCACGCAAGGTGTCGTCCAACTGCACGGCATCCACATCGATGCGCTTGCCGCTGGCATCGACCAGGCGGGTACCTTCATTGGTGTTGGCGCGGAACGGATACTCGACCGTGGCAATGCCCAGTCCTTCGTTCTCGTGCCACGCGGTCACATAGGCCAACTCACCGCCGGTGGACAACTGCTCGGCGGCGGTGATGGCCTCGGCACTGGCGCCACCGGCGCGCATCGCGTCGCGAAGGCAATCCCGTGTGGCCGCGTTCTCGCCTTGGCGGCAGGCGTTGAGGTCGCCATCCCAGACCACCGCCTCGCTCCAGCGCATCTTGCCGTCGGCGGCGGCCTTCTCCGCGCTGGGCGTGTCACCGGCGGGTGGCTCCTTGCCGGGTTCCGGCGAACGGCCCTGGCAGGCAGTCAGCAGGGCAAGCCCCAAGGCAGGCAGCAACAGGCGGGAACGGCGCATGGCGTGTACCTCGTGCGTTGTCTGGAGGCCCGAGTATCGTCAAGGGCGGGTGAACTCCGCGTCGGCGCGGCATACTAGCGGCTCATTGCATACGCTGGAGTGCGGAACGTGGGCAGTCTGCAGGGCAAAACGCTTTTCATCACCGGTGCCTCGCGTGGCATCGGCCTGGCCATCGCACTGCGCGCCGCGCGCGACGGGGCCAACGTGGCGATCGCGGCCAAGTCGTCGGTGCCGAATCCGAAGCTGCCGGGCACCATCCACACCGCCGCCGAAGCGGTGACGGCTGCAGGCGGGCAGGGCCTGGCGCTGAAGTGCGACATCCGGGAGGAAGAGCAGGTGCAGGCGGCGGTGGCGGCCACGGTCGACACCTTCGGTGGCATCGACATCCTGATCAACAACGCCAGCGCGATCTGGTTGCGCGGCACGCTGGATACGCCGATGAAGCGTTTCGACCTGATGCAGCAGGTCAATGCGCGCGGCAGCTTCCTGTGCGCGCAGGCCTGCCTGCCGTACCTGCTGCAGGCGCCGAACCCGCACATCCTGACCCTGGCGCCGCCGCCGAGCCTGGAGCCGAAGTGGTGGGGCGCACATACCGGCTACACGCTGGCGAAGATGGGCATGAGCTTCGTCACCCTGGGCCTGGCTGCGGAATTCGGCCCGCAGGGCGTGGCGGTGAATGCGCTGTGGCCGCGCACCGTCATCGCCACCGATGCGATCAACATGATTCCGGGCGTGGATGCGGCTGGCTGCCGCACGCCGCAGATCATGGCCGATGCTGCGCACGCGGTGCTGGTGCGCGAGGCGGCGGGTTTCCACGGCCAGTTCCTGATCGACGATGACGTGCTGGCGCAGGCGGGTATTACCGATCTGTCCGGCTATGCGGTGGATCCATCGCGTCCGTTGTTGCCGGATCTGTTCCTGGAGTGATCGCGCGTCGCCGGCAGAGGCCGAGGGCTGCGACCTTCGGCCTGCTGCGTTAGAATGCGCGGCTGTAATCGTTTTCAACAAGGACGTGAACCCATGTCACGCACTCTTTCCGTCGCGGCGCTGGCCGCTTCGCTGTCGATTGTCCTGGCTGCCTGCGGCAGCAAGGCGCCTGCAACCGCTGGCGACGCCGGCCCTTCCAGCACGCCCGACGCCAGCGCGGCGCCGTCGGACACACAGCAGCAGTTGACCGCCAAGCTCAACGCCTACATCGGCTGCTTCAACACGCTTGATTCGAAGACCCACGGCAGCATCGAGTCCTATACGCGCTGGATCAAGGACGTCGAGGCCGGCCCGACCGGGCGCGAGACCCAGGTGTACGGTCCGTTCGAGATCAGCGACTACGACATGAAGCAGTGCGATGGCCCCGTGACCGAGGCGATGGCTGCCAAGCCGGCGCTGGCCGAGCTCGATGCCGCTGCTGGCCATTACCAGCAGGCGCTGAAGGCACTGGTGCCGATCAGCAAGGAGGCGCACGACTACTACGATCGCCAGGACTACGAAGATGACCGGTTCGCCAAGGGCAAGCAGCTGCATGCGCCCTTGATGGCCGCCTTCAAGGAGTTCGTGGCTGCCAGCGCAACGTTCAACGCCGAGCTGGAGCGCCAGAACGACGCCGCCCAGCGCGAGCAGCTCAAGGCGCTGGAACAGGCCGAGGGGCGCACGCGCGAGTACTACCGTCTGGCGATGATGCTGGAAGCCAAGGCCATCATGGATCTGATGAGCGAGGACGATTTCGACCAGGCCAAGGCGCGCGAGCGTCTGGATGCGTTCAACCGCATTTCCGACGAAGCGCATGCGAAGGTGGCTGATCAGGAGCCGGGCAAGCTGGACTGGAACAGCTTCGAGCGTGAGGCCGAGAACTTCCGGCGCGAAGGCAAGGAGCGGCTGAAGCGCGTCAGCGAGAACACGCCCTATACCGATTTCGAACGGCGCATGCTGGATTCGCCCTCAATGGCGCCGAGCGGCTCTGCCAGCAAGCTGATGCAGGAATACAACTCGCTGGTTTTCCAGAGCAACCGCCAGTAGGCGGGAAGCTCAACGCGCTATTTTTGTCGCGATCGAGCAGGTTGATCGCGACATGACACGCCCCGCAGCCCCGAATGCCAGCACCTTCCCGAGGTGCTGGAGCGCGCGCTCGCGCCATGCAGGACGATGGCTGCAGTTTTCACTGGTGCAAGGAACTGATTTGAACGCATCCACACGCCTGATTCCCGTTCTCCTGCTCGGCGCGCTGGCCGGCTGCAACAGCCCGGCGGGGCTGGCGGTCGCCGACCCCGGGCTGGAGAAGGTGAACGCCTACATCGAGTGCTACAACGGCGTCGAACAGCCCATCCACGAAGGCTTCCAGACTTACACGGGCTGGATGAAGGACCCCAAGGCGGGGCCGACCGGCAAGGAAGCGCAGCCGCGCTCACCGGGCAAGCTGTTGTCGCACCGCGTCGAGTACTGCGGCCAGCCGCTGACCGAGGCGCTGGCAAAGACCCCTGCCACGCCGCTGGATGCACCCGCGCGACAGTACCAGCAGGCATTCCAGGCACTGAACACCCTGATCGAGCGTGCCGATGGGTACTTCACCCGCGAGGACTATCGTCGCGATGGTGGCGAAGGGATGCGCAGCCAGCATGCCCCGCTGATGCAGGCCTATGCTGATTTCTTCAAGGCCAGCGAAGCAATGGATGCGGCGCTGGAAAAGAACGAGAACGATCGCCGCGCCGCCCAGCTGAAGCAGATCGAGGAAAGCGAAGGCCGCTCGCTGGCCTATTACCACCTGCGCCTTGTCGGCGATGGCAAGCAGCTGGCGATGGCGTTCCAGAGCGACGCGCCGGATGTTGCGGCGTTGCGCGGCCAGCTGGCCGACTATCAGGCGCTGGTGACGGAAATCCACAACAGTGGTGTCGGCAAGGACGACCCGATGTGGGGCCATGTGCAGCGTTCGGCCGACAAGCTGGTGCGTACCGCTGGTCGCGGTGTCGAGCGTCTGGAGCAGGGCAAGCCGATCACCGCCGATGCGTTGGCCGCCGAGCGCAAGGCGTCGGGCAGCTGGCTCACCACCGATCCTGAAGGGGCACAGTCGACGATCCTGGACGCCTACAACGACCTAGTGACCACCAGCAACCGCATGCGCTGAGGGCGATCCACACAGGGCGTGGACCCGTCCACGGCGGCACCGGGCCATGCCCGGCGCGCACCCTGCGGGGTTGGCAGTGCCGGCCGCTGGCCGGCATGTGCCTCAATGGCTGAATGCGTCCGGCAGTTCACCGCCGCACTTGCGGCAGTGCCGCGCATCCGGTTCATGCCCCTCCAGCCCGCAATGCGGGCAGCCGCGGGCATCACGGCGCGCGGCCAGTTCGGCCTCGCGCATGGTGCTGGCCAGTTCGGCGGTGTAGATGCCGGTGGGCACGGCGATGATGCTGTAGCCGATCAGGATCAGCACCGAGGTGACGAAGCGGCCGAGCACGGTCTGCGGCACGATGTCACCGAAGCCGACCGTGGCCATGGTCACCACCGCCCAGTACATGCTGGCCGGGATGTTGGTGAAGCCGTGTTCGGGGCCCTCGATCACGTACATCAGCGCACCGGCGATGATGGTGATGGTGATCACCGTGAACAGGAACACCAGCACCTTGCGCCGGCTGCGCCACAGTGACGTCATCAGGACGCCGCTTTCCTCGATGTAGCGGGTCAGCTTGAGGATGCGGAACACCCGCAGGATGCGCAGCGCGCGCACCACCAGCAGGCTCTGCGCACCCGGGATGAACATCGACAGGTAGGCGGGCAGGATCGACAGCAGGTCGATGATGCCCCAGATGCTCACCGCGTAACGCAGCGGGCGCCTGACCACCGCCAGCCGCAGCATGTACTCGGCGGTGAAGATGATCGTGAAGCCCCATTCCAGGATGTACAGGCCGGTGGACCATTCGGCATGCAGGTGCTGCACGCTGTCGATCATCACCACCAGGATGCTGGCGACGATCGCCACCACCAGGATCAGGTCGAAATTGCGCGAAGGGCGGGTGTCATGGCGGTAGATGATGTCGAACCACCGACGGCGCCAGCCGGTCTCGGTGGCGGGGTTGAGCTGGGGGGCGGAAAGCGGTCGCATGGGCGCATTGTGCCGCAGGGGTTCCGGCGCGAGAATGGGCATTCCTGAACCCTGCCGACTGCCATGACCGCCGCGACCGATCCGCTGATTTCCCTTTCACACTACTACCTGCCGGTCTACAAGCCCCGCCAGGTGGTACTGGAGCGCGGCCAGGGCGCCCGTGTGTGGGACAGCCAGGGCCGTGAGTTCATCGATCTGGCCGCCGGCATCGCCGTGTGTGGCCTCGGCCACAACGATCCGGACCTGGTGGCCGCGCTGGTCGAGCAGGCCGGCAAGCTCTGGCACACCAGCAACGTGTTCTACAGCGCGCCGCCGCTGCACCTGGCCGAGGAGCTGGTCAAGGCCAGCCGCTTCGCCGAGCGCGTGTTCCTGTGCAATTCCGGCGCCGAAGCCAACGAGGTGGCGATCAAGATGGTCCGCAAGTGGGCCTCCAGCCAGGGGCGCCCGGCCGACAAGCGGGTGATCATCACCTTCCGCGGCAGCTTCCACGGTCGCACCCTTGGCGCGGTGACCGCTACTGCCCAGCCGAAGTACCAGGAAGGCTACGAGCCGCTGCCCGGTGGTTTCCGCTACATCGATTTCAACGACGAAGTGCAGCTGGAAACCGCGATGGCCGCCGGTGACGTGGCGGCGGTGATGCTGGAGCCGATCCAGGGCGAGGGCGGTGTGATGCCGGCCAAGTCCGGCTTCCTCAAGCGCGTGCGCGAACTGTGCGACCAGCACAACGCACTGCTGGTGCTGGACGAGATCCAGGCCGGCATGGGCCGCACCGGCACGCTGTTCGCGCACTGGCAGGACGAGGTGGTGCCGGACATGGTCACCCTGGCCAAGGCGCTGGGTGGCGGCTTCCCGATCGGCGCGATGCTGGCCGGCCCGAAGGTGGCCGAAACCATGCAGTTCGGTGCGCACGGCACCACCTTCGGTGGCAACCCTCTGGCCGCTGCGGTCGCACGCGTTGCGCTGCGAAAGCTGGCCTCGGCGGAGATCGCCGCCAATGTCAGCCGCCAGTCGAAGGCGCTGCGCGATGGCTTTGCGCGCATCAACGAAGAATTCGGCGTGTTCAGCGACGTGCGTGGCCGCGGCCTGATGCTGGGCGCGGTGCTGGGCAAGGACTTCGCCGGCCAGGCCGGGGCGATCCTCGACCATGCCGCCGAGCAGGGCCTGCTGACCCTGCAGGCCGGCCCGGACGTGCTGCGCTTCGTGCCGTCGTTGAACATCACCGACGAAGAAGTGGCCGAAGGCCTGAAGCGCCTGCGCGCGGCGATTGCTGCGTTCATTGCCGCGCGCTGAAGCCTGCAGAGGCATCTGTAGAGCCGAGCCTACGCTCGGCTCATCGCGATGTCAGGCAACAGGAGCCGAGCATGGGCTCGGCTCTACAGCGCGTCACGCGATCCGATAGCGCTTCAACACCTTGCCCAATCCCCGGCCATCGCGCACGGTTTCCGCGTGCAGGCCGGCAGCGCGCGCGCCACGCACATTGGCGAACAGGTCATCGACGAACAGCGCGCGCGAAGGCGCCACGCCCAGCGCTTCCAGCGTGCGTAGAAACACCGCCGGTGCAGGTTTGCGCAGGCCGAAATCCGCACTGCAGAACACGCGCGCCTGCAGGGCAGGAAACAGTTCCGGCAGCAGGGTGGGCAATGCCTGCTGCATCAGGGCGCCGTTGTTGGTCAGCACCGCGATTGGCAGTTGCAGGGCCTGCAATCGTTGCAACACGGCCGCCTGAGGATGGCTGGCGGCCCGTCGCGCCGCGGTCCATGCAGCCACATCGACAGTCGTGCCCAGAAGCTCTCCCAGCTGCGCCAGATAGGCCGGGCCATCAAGCGTGCCATTGTCATGCGCTGCTTCCAGTCCGCTGTCATACAGCGCGGCCTGCACGGCCTGCGTCGGAACATCCAGCGCCTGCGCCAGATACAGCACGCGCTGCGCGCGCTGGTACTGCACCAGCACGCCATCCACATCCAGCAGCAACAGATCGATCCGCATCGGCCGAGCATGCCATTGCGATGAGTGCGCGGGAAACCCTGGAGCTGCCATGCGACAGACGGTCGCAGCCGGGCGGGCATAGGCCTGCCTAGAATGGCGCTCGAATCCGCAGGAGATGCAACGATGAAGGCTTGGGTGGTGGCAGTGGGACTGGGCGCGCTGATGCTGGCGCCGTCGGCGATGGCGCGGGTGTGTGCGGTGAGCATCGACAGCACCGACCAGATGAGCTTCAGCAGCCGCGAGATCAAGGTCGCCGCCGACTGCACCGCCGTAGACCTGACCCTGCGCCACACCGGCAAGCTGGCCGCTACCGCGATGGGCCACAACTGGGTGCTGACCCGCACTGCCGATTACCAGCCGGTGGCGATGGCGGGCATGCGCATGACGCTGGCTGACAGCTACCTGCCGAAGGCCGACAAGCGCGTGCTGGCGCACACCAAGGTGATCGGCGGTGGTGAGACCACGCGTGTGCGTTTCTCTACCCAGGGCCTGCAGAAGGGCGGTGACTACACCTTCTTCTGCTCGTTCCCCGGCCACTTCGCGATGATGAAGGGCAAATTCGTCTTCGGTTGAAAAAAGGGGACGGAGGGGATTAAGTCGTTTGTGCACAAACGACTTGATCCCCTCCGTCCCCTTTTTTGCGATCAGCCCTTGGCGGCCTTGAACGCCACGCGTGCTGCGGCCAGCGTCGCCTCGATCACGGCATCGTCGTGGGCGCTGGACAGGAAGCCGGCCTCGTACGCCGACGGGGCCAGGAACACGCCCTGCTCCAGCATCGCGTGGAAGAAGCGGTTGAACGCCGGGATGTCACAGGCGGTGGCCTGCGCATAGGTCTCCACCTTCTCGCTGGTGAAGAACAGCCCGAACATCGCACCCACGCAGGTGGTGGTCACGGCCACACCTGCGTCGGCGGCGGCCGCTTCCAGACCCGCACACAGGCGTGCGGTGCGCTCGGCCAGGTCGGCGTGGAAACCCGGCTGCTGGATCAGCTCCAGCATCGCCAGGCCAGCGGCCATTGCCACCGGATTGCCGCTCAGCGTACCGGCCTGGTAGATCGGGCCGGCCGGGGCGATCTGCTGCATCAGCTCGCGACGACCGCCGTAGGCGCCCACCGGCATGCCGCCGCCGATGATCTTGCCGAAGGTGGTCAGGTCCGGGGTGATGCCGTAGTGCGCCTGCGCACCGCCGAGGGCGACGCGGAAGCCCGTCATCACTTCGTCGAAGATCAGCAGCGCGCCATGCTTCGTGCACAGCGCACGCAGGTGTTGCAGGTAGCCCTCGCGCGGCGGGATGCAGTTGGCGTTGCCGACCACCGGTTCGATGATCAGGCCGGCGATGTCGCCACCCTGCTGTTCGAACAGCGCGGTGGCGGCTTCGAAGTCGTTGTAGGGCAGGGTCAGGGTCAGTTCGCTCAGCCCGGCCGGGACGCCCGGCGAGGTCGGCACGCCCAAGGTCAGCATGCCGCTGCCGGCCTTGACCAGGAACGAGTCGCCGTGGCCGTGGTAGCAGCCTTCGAACTTGACGATGCGGTTGCGGCCGGTGGCACCACGCGCCAGGCGGATCGCCGACAGCGTGGCCTCGGTGCCGGAGTTGACCATGCGCACCATCTCGCACGATGGCACCAGGCGGGTGATGGTTTCGGCCATGGTCACTTCGGCCGCGCACGGCGCACCGAAGGACAGGCCGTTGTCGATCGCCTTCTTCACCGCCTGGCGCACGGCCGGGTGGTTGTGGCCGACGATCATCGGGCCCCAGGAACCGACGTAGTCGATGTAGCGGTTGCCGTCGACGTCGTACAGGTAGGCGCCATCGGCGCGTTCGACGAAGAACGGCTCGCCGCCGACCGACTTGAACGCGCGCACCGGCGAATTGACGCCGCCCGGCAGCAGCTGCTGGGCGCGGGAGAACAGGGCGTGGGACTGGTCGTGGTTCATGGGGCTTTCCTGGGCGTTACGCGAACTGGGCGAGGTAGGCGCGCTGGGTCGCGACCGGGTCCTGCGCGGCGTAAATGCCGCTGACCACGGCCACCAGGTCGGCGCCGGCGTCGATGATGGGACCGACATTGTCCGGCGTCAGCCCGCCGATCGCCACCCGCGGCACGCCCAGTGCGGCGCTTTGCCGCAGCAGGTCGGTATGGGCGCGGCTGGTGGTGATCTTGGTGGTGGTCGGGAAGAACGCGCCGAAGGCCACGTAGCTGGCGCCGGCAGCCACGGCCTTCTCGGCATTGGCCAGCTGGTCGTAGCAGGAGGCGCCGATGATGGCGTCGGGGCCGAGCAGGGCGCGCGCGCTGGGGATGTCACCGTCGGTGCCGCCCAGGTGCACGCCGGCCGCGCCCACGGCCTTGGCCAGCGCCGGGTCGTCGTTGATGATCAGCGGCACGCCGCGCTCCGCGCACAACGCCTGCAGGGCGGTGGCCTGTTCCTGCCGCAGCGCGTCGTTGGCGGTCTTGTTGCGGTACTGCAGCCAGGTGGCGCCAGCGGCCAGCAGCGGCGCGGTACGGGCCAGCAGGTGCGCGGTATCGGGCTCGTCCGGGGTGATCAGGTAGACGCCGCGGGGCGCCGGGGAAGCAGAAGTCATCGATGGCTACCGGTGCGTGGGCCGCGATGGGACAATGGCGGCCCGTGAATCCAGCCCTGATTATCCGATGAGCGATGCCACCCCCACCACCTTGCGCACCTGGATGTGCGTGGTCTGCGGCTTCCTTTACAGCGAAGCGGAAGGCTTGCCGGGGGAGGGCATCGCGCCGGGCACGCGCTGGGAGGACATTCCCGAGACCTGGACCTGCCCCGATTGCGGGGTGACCAAGGCCGATTTCGAGATGGTCGAAGTCGATTGACTGGAGGGCCACCCGGCCCATCCGGTGGGTGTGGACCGTTGGTCCACACACCGACGCCCTCAATGCAGCCGCGGCATCGGCCCGCCGAGGTCGATCAGCTTCTCGCGCAGCCACTGCGCATCGCTGGCCTCGGGATTGCGCTTCAGGTACTGCCCCAGGTCATGGCGGGCACCGGCCAGATATTCCAGCTGCAGATAGGCCAGGCCGCGGTCACGCAGCGCATCGTCCTGCTCCGGGGCGAGCTTCAGCAGGCGGTCGGCACTGCGCGCGGCGCGATCCCATTCGCCGGCCTCGGCATACACGCCGTGCAGGTTGCGCAGCATGCGCATCAGGATCGCGCGCGCCGGCGCCGGGTCGAGAATCTGCGCCAGCACCTGGTCGTCGGGCATCTGCCCGCCCAGGTGTGACTTGGCGCGTTCGCGCAGTTCGTCCACGTCCAGCGGGCGACCACCATTGAACGGGTCCATCACCAGCACGCCGTCGTCCACCGGCAGGCGCACCAGGAAGTGGCCGGGGAAGGACACGCCGTCGAGCGGGATCCCCAGCCGTCGCGACACTTCCATCTGCACCAGCGCCAGCGAGATCGGGTTGCCCAGGCGCCGCTCGAACACCTGGTTGAGATAGCTGTTGCGCGGATCGTAGTACTTGTCGTGGTCGCCGCTGTAGCCCAGCTCGTCGAACAGGTGGCGGTTGATCGCCGCCATCTTCAATGGACTGTTGTCGATGCTCTCCACTTCCGAGCGGAGGTGGTCGACGTGGCTCTGGATCAACGCGTCGTAGGTCGACGGCTGCAGATCGGGGTATTCATCGCGCGCGATCAGCAGCGCGGTCGGCAACAGTGGCAGCGCCTCGTCTTCGAGGTCGGCCAGTGCATCCCAGTCGGGGAGTGTGATCCGGTCCTGCATGGCCACAGACTGGCGTCATTCGCAGGCGGTTTCAAGCGGTGTCGCGTGAAAAATCCGGGGTCAGATCCCTTTCGCGAGCGAATGGGATCTGACCCCTGCAGGGGTGCCGGCCAGCGGCCGGCACTACAGCGCGTGCCGGGCGCAGCCCGGCCGCACCTTACTTTTCGATGCCCGGGCCGAATTTCAGCTCCGTACCGTCCTTCAACTGCAGCTTCTCGGCCTGGCCGGCGTTGAGCTCCAGCACGTAACGTGCCGGGCCACCGCTGGGGTAGGGCGGGCACATGTCGCCGGCCGAGCACGGCGGCACATCACGCTGCTGGCTGACCAGCCTGCGCTGGCTGTCGAAGTACAGGATGTCCAGCGCGATCCTGGTGTTCTTCATCCAGTACGCCTGCATTTCCTCGCGGTCGTGGATGAACAGCATGCCGTGGTCGGCCGCCATCTGGTCGCGGAACATCAACCCGCGCGCGCGGGTTTCATCGTTGGTGGCCAGCTCGACCTGGTAGCGGGCGCCATCCAGTTCGACCCAGTGGCGGGCCGCGTCGGTGGCGCAGCCAGCCAGGGCCAGCAGCGGGAGCATCAGCAGCGAACGCAACAGCGACATCGTCAGGATCCTTCGAAAGGGTCAGAGCACGACCGGCGGCTCGCCGCCGACGATCACCACATCGGCGCGGCGGCGCGCGAACAGGCCCACGCAGACCACGCCCGGCAGTTGGTTGAGCTCGCGCTCCAGCTTTTCCGGATCGGTGATCTGCAGGTTGTGGATGTCCAGGATCTGGTTGCCATTGTCGGTCACCACGCCTTCGCGCCAGGTCGGCTGGCCGCCGGTCATGTCGCGGATCTGGCGGGCGACCAGGCTGCGCGCCATCGGGATCACTTCCACCGGCAGCGGGAATTTGCCGAGCACCGGCACCTGCTTGCTCGGGTCGACGATGCAGATGAAGCGCTCGCTGGCCTCGGCGATGATCTTCTCGCGGGTCAGTGCGGCGCCGCCGCCCTTGATCAGGCACTTGTTCGGATCGCACTCATCGGCGCCGTCCACGTACAGCGACAGGTTGCCGCTGTGGTTCAGCTCGATCACTTCGATGCCGTGCTGCTTCAGGCGCGCGGTGCTCTGCTCGGAGCTGGACACGGCGCCCTTGATGCGGTGCTGGATGCGGGCCAGGGCATCGATGAAATAGGCCACGGTGGAACCGGTGCCGACACCGACGATCATGCCGTCTTCAACGTACTCGATGGCTTTCTCGGCGGCCAGGCGCTTGGCTTCGGACATGGGAGAACTCTCAGGCAGGGAATCAGGATTTCTTTTCCAGCGACAGCAGCAGCTTCCACTGCGCAGCAGTCACCGGGAACACCGACAGGCGGTTGCCCTTGGCAACCAGCGGGAAGCCTTCACCGAGCTCTTCGGCGTGCAGCTTGATCTCGTCCAGCGCGATCACCTGCTTGAGCTTGCGGTCGAAGGCCACGTCCACCAGCATCCAGCGCGGGTTCTCGCGCGTGCTCTTGGGGTCGTGGTAGTCGGATTTTGGATCGAACTGGGTGTCGTCCGGATAGGCCGTGCTGGCCACCGTGGCCAGGCCGACGATGCCCGGCACCTTGGTATTGGAGTGGTAGAACAGGATGCCGTCGCCCACCTGCATGCCATCGCGCATGAAGTTGCGCGCCTGGTAATTGCGCACCCCGTTCCAGGGTTCGACCTTGACCTTGGCCAGGTCATCGATGGAGAAGGCGTCCGGTTCGGACTTCATCAGCCAGTAGCGCTTGCGGGCGGTCATGCGTTCACGGGGGCAGCGGAGGGGAACAGGGTGCCGTCTTCGGTGCAGATCGCATCCACGGGCACGTCCCACGACGCCACCGGCAAGGACTCGACCTGCTGCACCGCGAACGCAGCACCGACCAGCCAGGGCGGCGCCGGCCGGTCGTGGCGGAAGGCGAAGCTGCGATCATACCAGCCGCCCCCCATGCCCAGCCGCCGGCACTGCGTGTCGAAACCCACCAGCGGGGCCACCACCAGCGCCATCTGTGCTGGTTCCAGGGTGTCTTCCAGCGCCACGTCCGGCTCGGGAATGCCGTAACGGTTGCTGGTCAGCGGCTGCCCCGGCCGCCACGGCGCGAAGCGCAGCACGTCGCCGGCCAGCACCGGCAGGCAGTAGGTGAGGCCTTCGGGCAACTGCAACTGCCAGCGGTGCAGGGCGATCTCGCCATCCAGCGCCCAGTAGCCGGCCACGGCGCCTTCGCGCGGGGCGAACGGCAGGGCGAGCAGGGCATCGGCCAGCGATTCGGCGGCGGCGATGCGCGCAGCTGCGGAGAGTTCACGGCGGCGTTGCCGCAGGTCGTGGCGCAGGGCCTGGCGCGGGTCGGTCATGGCAGCGTGCGGCGGGGGAACAGCCGTCATTGTGCCGGAAAGAACAAGGGCGACGCCCGAAGACGCCGCCCTTGCTGGAATATTGCATTCTCCGCAATGTCGATGCATGCGAAACGACCTTGAACCCGGGGGCTCAAGTGGGAACGCTGGAGAACCATCGGGCTTCCCGCTACAAGGCGGACCTGCACTCCCGGCGCTGTCGCGCTCCCGGTGTCGTTCTTAAGGGACAAGGCGAATGTTTGCACATGCCGTCGAGTACCGCAGAGAACGCATGGCCATTATAGCCAGCGCGCCGGATCTGGATAGGCCGTTCGTCGGCAACAGTACGTGCCAATTCAGATATGAGAAGACGCGTTGTGCACGGTCTTCAGGTGCCGCCGTCGATGGCGCGGTCCAGCCGCCGGTTCAGGTCCGCCAGCGTCTGCTGCAGGGCCACGGCCTGGCGGGCGTTCTCGTCGCGCAGCAGCTGCAGTTCGTGGGCCAGGTTCAGCGCGGCCAGCACGGCGACACGGTCCACGGCGGCCATGCGGTTGCTGCCGCGGATCTCGCGCATGCGCGCATCGAGCAGGCGCGCAGCCGCCATCAGGCTGTCGCGTTCGTCGGCGCCGACGCCCACGGTGTATTCACGATCGAGGATGCGGACGCTGACCGGTTCGGCGCTCATGTGTGCTGCTCCAGGGATTTGAGCCGGCTGATCATCGCTTCCACCCGCGAGCGCGCCTGCTCGTTCTTGGCCAGCAGCGTCGAGCGCTCGGCCACCAGCTGTTCCTGCTGGTGGCGCAGGCTGCGGTTCTCCTCGGCCAGGCGCTGGTTGCGTTCAAGCAACGCTTCCACGCGGGCGGCGAAGTCCTGCAGCTGGGCAAGGGGGTCGGCGGGTTCCATGCAGGCACGATAGGCAAGCCGGGCAAGGGCGGTCAAGCGCTGTCGCAGCAAGGCCGGAGGGCTACCGGGAGGATGCCGCCGGGTTGCTACACTACGGGGTCTCACGGGCGCGCGCGTGCGCGCTCCGGGTTTCCTTTCCGAACGAGCCGCACGATGACCGAACTTCCCTCCGTCGACGACGTTACCCGCGCCAGCCAGGAGCTGGGCCTGGACGCCACCGCTGCCGAGCTGCATGGTGCGCTGTGTGGCTGGCTGGCCGCCGGCGGTGCCCCCGGCAACGACTGGCCGGCGCGCGTGCTGGCCGACGACAACCTGCCGCCGGTGGCCGCCGACAGCGTGCTGGGGCAGCTGCTGCAGGCCACCATCAAGCAGCTGGAAGACCGTGACTTCGCCTTCGAGCTGTTGCTGGCTGACACCGACGAGGTGTCCGCACAGGCCGATGCCATGTTCAGCTGGACCCGTTCCTTCCTGGGTGGTTTCGGCCTGGGCAGCGGCGGCCGTCGCCCGGCCCTGTCCGAAGAGGGTGAAGAAGCGCTGACCGACATGGCCAGCCTGGCACGCGCCTCCAGCGAGGATTTCGAGGCCGGCGGCGATGATGACGACGAAGCGCTGTCGGAGATCGAGGAATTCATCCGCGTGGCGGTGCTGCTGCTGCACGGCGACGTGGTGCTGGCCTCGCGCCACCGCCAGCGCCTGAACTGATGGACATCAAGCAGCGCACCGGCATTGCGGCCGGCGAATACAAGCGTCGTCGCCGCCAGCTGATGGACATGGCCGGCGAGGACGCGATCCTGGTGCTGCCAGCCGCAGCCGAAAAGGTGCGCAGCCTCGATACCCATTACCCGTTCCGGCAGGATTCGGATTTCCAGTACCTGAGCGGCTTCCCGGAGCCGGAAGCGGTGCTGGTGCTGATTCCGGGCCGACGCCACGGCGAGGCCATCCTGTTCTGCCGCGAGCGCGATGCCGAGCGCGAAGCCTGGGATGGCAGCCGCGCCGGCCAGGAAGGCGCGGTGGCCCAGTACGGCATGGACGATGCCTACCCGATCGACGATCTGGACGACATCCTGCCGGGCCTGCTGGAAGGGCGCTCGCGCGTGTATTACCACTTCGGCCGCGACGCCGACTTCGACCTGAAGCTGATCGGCTGGGTCAACCGCGTGCGTTCGCAGGTACGCCACGGTGCGCAGCCGCCACATGAGTTCCTGGAGCTGGGCCACCTGCTGCACGAGCAGCGTCTGTTCAAGTCCGGCGCCGAAGTGGCACTGATGCACCACGCCGCGCAGATCAGCGTGCGTGCGCATCTGGCGGCGATGAAGGCCGCCAGGGCCGGCATCCACGAGTACGAACTGCAGGCCGAGCTGGAACGCGTGTTCCGCGCCAACGATGCGGTGCCCGCGTACTGCAGCATCGTCGGCGCCGGCCGCAATGCTTGCATCCTGCATTACCGCGACAACAACGCGCGGTCGCGCGATGGCGAGTTGGTGCTGATCGATGCCGGTGCCGAGTACCGCGGCTACGCCAGCGACATCACCCGCACCTTCCCGGTGAACGGCCGCTTCAGTGCCGAGCAGCGCGCGCTGCACGACCTGGTCGGCGAGGCGCAGGCGGCGGCGCTGGCCCAGGCCAGGCCGGGCGTGCCCTACGAGGCCGGCCATCTGGCCGCAGTGCAGACCTTGACCGAGGGCCTGCTGCGGCTGGGCCTGCTGAAGGGCACGCTGGAAAAGAACCTGTCCGAGGGCCTGTACCAGCGCTTCTACCGGCACAAGACCGGGCACTGGATCGGCATGGACGTGCACGACGTGGGCGACTACCGCTTGGCCGGTGACTCGCGTCTGCTGGAGCCGGGCATGGCGTTCACCATCGAGCCTGGGTTGTACATCGGCGTGGATGACACGACGGTGGAGCCGCGCTGGCGCGGTATCGGTATCCGCACCGAGGATGACGTGCTGATCACCGACGATGGCCATCGCGTGCTGACCGAAGGCCTGGCGCGCAGCGCCGACGAGATCGAAGCGGTGATGGCGGGGTAGGGGTGTCCTGCAGGGCTTGCCGCCCTGCACCCGCGGTAGTGCCGGCCGCTGGCCGGCAACCTCAACAGCAACAGCAGGCATTCCGTGGGATGGCGGGGTACTGTGGGTTTGCGGGGCCGCCGCAAGTACGTCCTTGTAGGCTTGGTCGCCGCATCCATGCGGCTCACACCCCGCAAACCCACAGCACCCCGCCTTCGACAGGTTCACGGGGCTGTTGGTGGGTGCCGACCGTTGGTCGGCACATCTGTCAGATATCGAATGAATCATCCACGCATGGCGTGGATCTACTGGCAATTGCGGCTGTTGGGTAGGTGTCGACCGTGGTCGACACAGAGCGAGCGCAGCGAGCGACCCGCTTCTGCTTTTCTTTTTCTTTTCCGTGGTTGGACGCGCGCAGGAAACTGTCAAAGGCCGGGCGGCGTGGGTTTGCAGGACCGTTGGCGCCATGGATGGCGCCATCGAGCCCCCATGGATGGGTTTACGGCGTGTCCTGCAGACCCACCCCGCCCGGCAAAGCGCGGCTTTTGCTCCAAGCGACCAACCACGAGGGGCTCAGCCGTTGGCCGCCGCAAACGCCGGCCGCGTCAGGTTGTCCGCCTCGCCCTCAGTGCACAGCACTTCGTCTTCGATGCGGATGCCGCCATACGGACGGAAGAAGTCCACACGGTCCCAGTTGATCGCATCACCATGGCCGGCGTCCTTCACTTCGTTCAACAGCATGTCGATGAAGTACAGGCCCGGTTCGATGGTCACCACCATGCCCGGTTCCAGCACGCGGGTCAGGCGCAGGTACGGGTGGCCGGCCGGGCGTTCGATGCGGCCGCCTTCGTCGCTGGCCGCGAAGCCGGCCACGTCGTGCACCTGCAGGCCGATCAGGTGGCCGATGCCGTGCGGGAAGAACGCGGCGCTGACGCCGGTCTCCAGCGCGGTCTGCGGCGAGACCTTGATCACGCCGAAGTCCTTCAGCACGCCCATCAGCGAAAGATGCGCGTCCACGTGCAGCTGCTTGTAGTCGAAGCCCGGGCGCACCGCCGCGCACATCTGCTGCTGGGCGGCGTCGACGGCGGCGATCATCGCGGCGAATTCGTCGTGGCCCTGGGCGGCGTAGGTGCGGGTGATGTCACTGGCGTAGCCGTCCGCGCTGGCACCGGCATCGATCAGGAAGCTGCGCAGCGGTTGCGGTGCCTTGCGACCCAGCTCGGTGTAGTGCAGCACGGCGGCGTGTTCGTTCAACGCCACGATGTTGCCGTACGGCAGCTCGTTGGCATCCTGGCCCACGGCCTGGCAGTACGCCATGTGGATGCTGAATTCGTCGGCGCCATTGCGGAACGCGGCCTCGGCGGCGCGGTGGCCGCGCACGCCCAGCACCTGCGCCTGGCGCATCAGCGCGATCTCATACGGCGTCTTGCTGCCGCGGTGCCATTCCAGATAGTTCACCACCTGCGCCGGGTTGTTCGGCACGTAGTTGCCCAGCGCGCTCTGCGGCTCGCCGAGGATGGCGCAGCGTGACGGGTCGGCCGGCAGCAGGGCCAGTGCTTCGTCCGGCTTGCGGATGATGTGGATGTCGAAGTGCTCCACCCACCAGCCGCTGGGGGCGTCCGGCACCACGTGCCAGTAGTCGAAGGGCTGGTGGAAGATCACGGCCGGGCGCTTGCCCGGAGTAAACACGATCCAGCTGTTGGGCACGCGGGTCAGCGGCAACCAGGCCTTGAACTGAGGATTGACCGCATACGGGTAATCGCGGTCGTCGAACACCTGGTAGTGGAGGGTGCCGCTGGGCACCACCAGATGGTCGAAGCCGCCGCGGGCCAGCGCCTGTTCGGCACGTCGGCACAGCACGGCCAGGTGGTCGGAATACAGGGCGCCGGGGTCTTGCTGGATCATTGCGGTGGCTCGACACGGAAAACGGTCCTAGATTCTGCCGCATACCGCGAAAAACCGCTGTGCCGGAACCGGCACTCAGGCCGTCGAAACCGGTCCCTCGTCGCCGTCCTCGCCCACCCACTGCCGCAGCAGCTGCCGATGCTCGCGTGACAGGGTGAGGAAGCGGAAGCCGGTCCAGCTCTGCCCGGGTACGTGCGCGGGCTCGCTCCATAGCAGATGCACGCCCACGTCGATGGCCTGCTGGCGGCCATCACCCAGTGGCAACGGGAAGCGCAGCTGGTACAGCGCATCCTCGCGCAGCGGCACGCTGGCCAGCATCAGCATGCCGGTTTCGGAGACATTGCCGAGGCGCCCGACCACGCATTCGCGCATCTGGTCGGTGACCGGCACCAGGTCCGAGACCTGGCGGCGCGGCGCGCGGCGGGTGTCCTGCGGCGGTACGGCCTTCATGCGGGGGTCTCCTGTGCGCGGCCCGTGGCCAGTGCGCGCAGCGTGCCGAGGCTGGCTTCCCAGGCACGGTCGACCAGCCGGCCCTTGTCTTCGGTGACCAGCTGCGCGCGGCCGGCACTGATCTGCCGGGCCAGCGTATCAAGGTCGGTATCGGCGATCTTCTGCCCGCGCGGATTGACGAACAGGGCGTGGCCGGTCAGCAGGCTGTACCAGGACAGGCGCTGGCGTCGCAGCGTGCCATCACCGGTATCGATGTCGAACCAGCTGCCGAACGGGAGCGTGGACAGTTGCTGGTAGGCGGCTTCTTCGGCACTGCTGCGGGGCGTTGCAGGCGAGGTGCCGGTGGGTGTACCAGCGTGCTCGCCCAGGCGCGCACGTGCCTTCAGGCGTGCGCTGAGCTCGGTACGCGAGGTGCTTTCATCCTCGCCACCGGGCGTGGCCAGCCTGCGCGCGACGGCGGCGGCTTCCTCGGCGTGGTAGCCGACCTGCAGCAGGGCCGCCTCCACGTCCGCTGCCAGCGCGGTATCGGTGCCGCCGGGGGCATTGATGGCCTGGGCGGTAATGGCAGCGATGCGCTCGGTCTGTTGCAGCCGTTCCTGCCACTGCGGTGAATCGTCGCCATGGCGCAGGCGGGTGAGGGTCAGTGCATCGGCCCAGGCCTGGCGCAGCAGGGTCTGCACGAAGCGCGGCGGCGACTGCGCGTCGCAGCACTGGTCGATCTGCGCGGTGGCCTGGCGGCGGGCAAGTTCCAGCCGCTCCTTGCCGCGGGCGGCTTCCACATGGCGGCGCTCGGCCAGTTCGGCACGATGGGCCGCCGCACGCTGGTGCTGCTGCACGTCTTCACTGGCGGCGGCAAAGGCCTCCGGCGCCCGCGCATCCTGGCCCAGCAGGCCCTGCACGCTCTGCGCCATGCGCTGCAGCAACTGCGGGTCGACATCATCGTCGACCAGCCAGTGGGCGCCGACTTCGGCAATCTGGTTGAGCAGTTCACGCGCGGGGTGCTCGTCGCGCACGAAGAAGCCGGGGTCGGCCATTGCCGCACGTGCCAGCGGTACCTGCAGGCGCGCCAGCAGGGCGGCCGGCACCGGGTCCGGACGCTGCTGCTGCTGCACCTGCTGCATCAGCATGTGCAGCAGATCGAGGCTGTCGCGGTCGTGGCTGCCCAGCTGGGCCTGCGTGCCATGCTCGCTGCGCAGTTGCGCCACCACGGCCGCCTGCAGGTCGGCTACGCCGGTGGCGGCGCTGGACTGCGCCTGCAGGCGTGCGAGAACCGCATCCACGGCCGCGCTCGGCACTGCATCGCGATCCGCAGGTGCTGCGCTGGCATGGCGTGCCTGCTGCAGCAGCGCATGCAGCGCGCTGCCCGTGGAGGTGGTCAGGCCCGGCGAGGCCGCGCCGGCTGTGCTGTCATCCTGGAAAGCGTCCTGCACCAGGCTCGACCAGGAGCCGGCCGGTGCCGATCCGTTCCAGCCGGTCAGTGGCGCGGCGGCACGCTTTGCCGGCTGCGTGGCGCGACCACCGCCCACCGACTGGGTGATGATCCGCCGGGTGCTCGATGAACGCGCCAGATAGGGGGTGTAGACCAGGCCGGGCAGCACGCCGTGCTGGGCCAACAGGGCATTGGCACGGTCGAGGATGTCGCCCAGGCGTTCCAGCACCTGGCGTTCGAAGCTGCGGTACAGCGCCAGCTGAACGTCGACAGTGAGCGAATCCTGTTCGGCAATCCGGCGCAGCATGGCGCACAGTGCCTGCGGTGCCAGTGGCAGGGTGTCGGCCTCGAAGGCCGGTGCTGCCGCCAGTACGCCTAGGCGTTGGCCCAGCAAGTTGAGCGTGTTGGTCGAACGCAGCGTCTCCCGCCGCACCATCTCGGTCAGCAGCAGGTCGCGGTCCACTTCATGTTCATCGACCAGCGACAGCCCGAGCATGCCGGGCAGCGGCGGTGGCGTGGAACCGGGGCTGAAGTGGGCCGTGGGTTCGCGCAGCCGTATCAGCGCATCGGCCACGGCATCAAGCATGCGGTCAGCGAAATGACCGGAAAAGGCGTGCAACTGACCACGCTGGGCCATCAGCTCGGCCTGCTGCTGCGGATTGCGTGCGCGATCGGCATCGTGCAGCAGGGTCTGCTCCAACGCTTCGACGGTCAGGATCAGCGGCGCGGCCAGCGTCTGTCGGCAGAGGCCGATCAACGCACCCAACAACTCGCGCACCCGCGGTGGCAGGTTGCTGGCGGCGAGCCGGGCTTTGTCGGCGGAGGTGAGGGAAAAGACAGCTGACATCGGCAGGCGGTATCCGGATTCCCGCGGATCGATCTTGTGAATCTACCGTGTCGGCCGCAGTCGGCGCTACTTTAGGCTGAACGTGAATCGCATCCGCCCGGTATGGCCCTGATGTGCGGTACTGCCGGCCGCTGGCCGGCAGCGCTGTCTTTACCGGAGCGCCAGCGGCCGGCACTACCCTCTGCCAAGCGAAGATCACTCCTCCAGGAACAGGCTCACCACATCGTTGGTGAATCGGCGGCCCAGCTCGGTCGGCTGCACATGGCCATCGGTCATGTCCAGCCAGCCGCGCTGCACGGCCTCGGCCAGGGGAGCGTCCAGCACGCTGCGCGGCAGCCCCGTGCGCGACTCGAAATCGCGCAGGCCAAAACCTTCGTGCAGGCGCAGCAGGTTGAGCATGTATTCGAACGGCAGGCGCTCCGGTGCGATCACGTCGTCGCCGCCGAACGAGGCGGGCGTGCCGGCGCTGTCCAGGTAGGCCTGCGGGTGCTTCAGCTTCCAACGCCGCAGCACATGCTCCTCGGCGCCGGAACTGATCTTGCCGTGCGCGCCGGCACCGATGCCCAGGTAGTCGCCGAAGCGCCAGTAGTTCAGGTTGTGCGCGCTCTGCCGGCCGGGGCGCGCATAGGCGCTGACCTCGTACTGGCCGAAACCGGCCTGTGCCAGCAATGCCTGGCAGTGTTCCTGCATGTCCCAGGCGTTGTCTTCGTCGGGAATGCCCTGCGGCGGCCGCGCGAAGAACACCGTGTTCGGTTCCAGGGTCAGCTGGTAGTGGGAGATGTGTGCCGGCTGCAGCGCGAACGCGCGTTCCAGGTCGGCCTCGGCACCGGCCAGGGTCTGTTCCGGCAGCGCATACATCAGGTCGATGTTGAAGTTGTCGTAGCCCGCGTCCTGCGCCATCTTTACCGCGCGCTCGGCTTCGCCACTGTCGTGGATGCGGCCCAGGCGCTTGAGCATCGCATCGTCGAAACTCTGGATGCCGAAGCTGAGGCGGTTGACGCCGGCCGCGCGGTAGCGGTCGAAGCGGCCATGCTCGGCGGTGCCCGGGTTGGTTTCCAGGGTGATTTCGGCGTTGGGGGCAAAGCGCAGGCGCGCGCTGGCCTGCTGCAGGAAGCGGTCGATCGCCTCCGGCGGGAACAGGCTGGGCGTGCCGCCACCGAAGAACACGCTGTGCACCACCCGGCCCCAGACCAGCGGCAGGTCCTGGTCGAGGTCGCGCAGCAGCGCATCGATATAAGCGTCGAACGGCAGCTCGCCCTTGGCCTGGTGCGAATTGAAATCGCAGTACGGGCATTTGCGCACGCACCACGGCAGGTGCACGTACAACGACAGCGGTGGCGGCACCAGCCGCGGCGGGTTGTCGTGGTCGGCGGAGCAGGCTTCGCCGGGCAGGTGGTTGCAGTGGTCGTGGGCGTGCGGCATGGGCTTCTTCGGTAGTGCCGGCCGCTGGCCGGCTTCCCAGGGTCGATCGGGTGGCGTCAGTACAGCGTCGCCAGTTGCTGCTTGAGCTGCTGCAGGGCAATGGCGCGGTGGCTGATGGCGTTCTTCAGTGCCGGCTCCATTTCCGCGGCGGTCAGGCCGTGGGTTGTGTCCAGGAATACCGGGTTGTAGCCGAAACCATTGGTGCCGCGCAGTTCGCGGATGATCTGGCCTTCCCAGCGGCCTTCGCAGATCAGCGGCTGCGGGTCGGTGGCGTGGCGCAGCAGCACGATCACCGCATAGAAGCGGGCGCTGCGCTGGCCATCGGGAATGTCGGCCATCGCGTCCAGCAGCTTGGCATTGTTGGCCGCAGCATTGGTCGGGTGGCCGGCATAGCGTGCGCTGTACAGGCCCGGCGCACCGCCGAGGGCATCGACGATCAGGCCCGAATCATCGGCCAGCGCCGGCAGGCCGGTCGCTTCGCAGGCCGCGCGTGCCTTCAGCAGCGCGTTCTCGACGAAGGTCAGGCCGGTCTCTTCCACATCGCCCAGGCCCAGTTCGGCGGCCGAGGTGATCTGCAGCGGCAGATCGGCAAGGATCTCCTGCATCTCCACCAGCTTGCCGGCGTTGTGGCTGGCCAGTACCAGTTTCTTCATTGACGGGGCTCCAGCAGGTCCCAGGTGTTGCCATACAGATCGCGGAATACCGCAACCGTTGCATAGGGTTCTTCGCGCGGCGCTTCCAGGAACTCGACGCCGGCGGCGACCATCGCCGCGTGGTCGCGGCCGAAGTCGTCGGTGTTGAGGAAGAAGCCGACGCGGCCGCCGGTCTGGTTGCCGATGCGGCTGCGCTGTTCCTCGTCGCTGGCGCGGGCCAGCAGCAGGGCGGCGGCGCTGCCGTCTGTCGGGCCGACCACCACCCAGCGCTTGTGGCCCTGGTCGATGTCCTCCAACAGTGCGAAGCCGAGCTTGCCGGTGTACCAGGCAATGGCTTCGTCATAGTCGGCCACCACCAGGGTGGTCAGGGCGATGCGGCGGTTCATGCCGACAGCGCCGCCTGCTGCGCGGCCAGCAGCTCGGCCACGCCCTTCTCGGCCAAGCCCAGCAGCGCGTCCAGTTCATCGCGACGGAAGGCGTGGCCTTCGGCGGTGCCCTGCAGCTCGATGAAGCCGCCACCGTCGTTCATCACCACGTTCATGTCGGTGTCGCAGTCGCTGTCTTCGGCGTAGTCCAGGTCCAGCACCGGGGTGCCGCGGTACACGCCCACCGACACGGCAGCCACTGCGCCCAGGACCGGGTTGCGCTTGATGTCGCCACGCTTCATCAGCACGTTCACCGCATCGACCAGGGCCACGTAGGCGCCGGTGATGGCGGCGGTGCGGGTGCCACCGTCGGCCTGCAGCACGTCGCAGTCGAGGGTGATGGTGCGTTCGCCCAGCGCATTGCGGTCCACGCAGGCACGCAGGCTGCGGCCGATCAGGCGCTGGATCTCCAGCGTGCGGCCGCCCTGCTTGCCACGGGCCGCTTCGCGGTCGCTGCGGGTATGGGTGGCGCGCGGCAGCATGCCGTACTCGGCGGTGACCCAGCCTTCGCCCTTGCCGCGCAGGAAGCCCGGCACGCGGTTCTCGACGCTGGCGGTGCACAGCACGCGGGTTTCGCCGAAGCACACCAGCACCGAACCTTCGGCGTGGCGGGTGAAGCCGCGTTGGATGACGACCGGGCGGAGCTGGTCGGGCTGGCGGCCGCTGGGGCGGGAATCGGACATGGTGCGGGTTCCGTAATGGCGAGGGAGTACGCCGCCACGCCCGCGGCCTTCATGGGGCGGGCAAGGGGGCTCTGGTGAGGGCGCTAGGGTACCATTCCCCCTTTGCACGCACCGGACACATTCCATGATTCGAAGCATGACCGCCTATGCCGGCGGCGAGCGGGTCACCCCGTGGGGCACGCTGGGCTGCGAGCTGCGCTCGGTCAATCACCGCTTCCTGGAGGTCGGCACCCGCCTGCCCGAGGAGCTGCGGGCGCTGGAACCGCAGCTGCGCGAGCGCATCGCCGCGCGCCTGAGCCGTGGCAAGCTGGATCTGGTGATGCGCCTGCGCGCGCCGGAAGCGGCGGCCAACCTGCAGGTGGACGAGGCGCTGCTGGGCCAGCTGGGTCGCCTTGCGCACCGGCTGACCTCCGATTTCCCCAACCTCCAGGTCAGCTTCACCGACCTGCTGCAACTGCCGGGCGTGACCCGTGGCGAGGCCACCGATGCCGCCGCCCTGCAGGTCGAGGCGCTGGCGCTGCTGGACCAGGTGCTGGATGGCTTCGTCGAGGCCCGTGAGCGCGAAGGCGGCAAGTTGTCTGCGGCCATCAGCGAGCGCGTGGACGGCATCGAGCGCATCGCCACCGAAGTGCGCACGCTGATTCCGGCCATTCGCGACGGCCAGCGCGCCAAGCTGGCCGCACGCCTGGCCGACCTGCCGCACCCGGTCGACCCTGGTCGTGCCGAACAGGAGCTGGTGCTGTGGCTGCAGAAGCTGGACGTGGATGAAGAGCTGGACCGGCTCGGCAGCCACATCGTCGAGATCCGCCGCGTGCTCAAGCAGCGCGAGCCGGTCGGCCGCCGCTTGGACTTCCTGCTGCAGGAGTTCAACCGCGAAGCCAACACGCTGGGCTCGAAGTCGGTGGACAGCCGCACGTCCAATGCCGCGGTGGAGCTGAAGGTGCTGATCGACCAGATCCGCGAGCAGGTGCAGAACATCGAATGATGTTGCATCCAGCGATACAGCAGGGGCGCCTTCGGGCGCCCTTGTCGTTCCAGCGCATCAGCGCACGCTGACGCCCGGCGCGCCTTCGGCCAGCCGCCCCACCACGGCCGCCTGGACGAACCCTGCGTCGTGGAAACAGGCCAGCACCGCGTCCACCGCTTCCGGGGCACAGGACACCAGCAGGCCGCCACTGGTCTGCGGATCTGTCAGCAGCGGCTGCCAATGTGCTGGCAAGCCCTCGGCGAAGCGCACCTCGGTGCCATAGGAAGCCCAGTTGCGGTGGGAGGCGCCGGTCACGCAGCCACGCTGCAGCAGCTCCAGTGCCTGTGGCAGCAGCGGCACCTGTGCACTGTCCACCTCGGCGGCAACGCCACTGGCACGGCACACTTCCAGCAGGTGGCCGAGCAGGCCGAAACCGGTCACGTCGGTCATGGCATGCACGCCGTCCAGCGCGGCCAGCGGCACGCCCACGGTGTTAAGTCGGGTGGTCGACGCGATCATCTGCCGGTAGCCGTCGGCATCCAGCACTTCTTTTTTCAGTGCTGACGAATACACGCCCACGCCCAGCGGCTTGCCCAGCACCAGCACATCGCCGGCGCGGGCATCGGCATTGCGCTTGAGCCGCTGCGGATCGAGCACGCCGATCGCGGCAAGGCCATAGATCGGTTCCACCGAATCGATGCTGTGGCCACCGGCCACCACGATGCCGGCATCGGCGCAGGCACGTTCGCCGCCCTGCAGGATGCCGCGGATGGTGTCCTGCGGCAGCGTGTTGATCGGCATGCCGACGATGGCCAGCGCGAACAGCGGGCGCGCGCCCATCGCATACAGGTCCGACAGCGCGTTGGTGGCGGCGATGCGGCCGAAGTCGAATGGATCGTCGACGATCGGCATGAAGAAATCAGTGGTGGCGACAATCGCCTGGCGGTCATCGAGGCGGTACACCGCGGCGTCGTCGCTGGTCTCGCGGCCAACCAGCAGTTCGGCCGGTGCCGGAAGTGCTGGAACGCCGCGCAGCAGTTCGCTCAGCACGCCCGGCGCGATCTTGCAGCCGCAGCCGCCGCCATGCGCGAGAGATGTCAGTCGTTGCGGGGCATCGGCCGTTGACGGGGCGGGGGACTGCACGTGCGTGGCCATGCCGACATCTCCAGCGGAAACACGAATGGCGGAAGACAGCAGGAGTCGAACCTACCAGGGAACGATCGACGCCCCCTACTGGGTTTGAAGCCCAGCCGCATGCCCGGATGCGCATGCCTTCCGAAAGTACGGCGGTAGCGGTGGGCTCAGTCGCGGGCTGCGTTCCACTGCAGGTCGCCACGCGGCCGATGCTGGTCACCGACGCGTCGAGTGTAGCCAACGCGATTGAAGAACTCCAAGATCTGGATGCTGCGCTTGCGGCCCAGGCCGATGGCATCGCGGAAGGTGGCCGCATCCACCGTGCCGCTGGCCCGTGACAGCTGCGCGACGATCGCGGCGAGTTCGGCAATGCGTGCGGGTGCATAGAACAGGTCCGGTACCACCTGGAACAGTTCGCCACGTGTGGCGGCGCGGCGCAGGACGGCGCGGACCTCGTCTTCGGCCATTCCGATCTCCGCGGACAGGGTGCGCACCCACGGTGGATCGAAGCCCCCGGCGTGCAGTTGCGGCAGCACGCGTTCCAGCAGCAGACGCTCGCGTTCCGGTGGCGCATGGTCATGGCCGGGCAGGCGCCACCAGGCACCCACGCGTTGCACACTGCCGTCGTCCAGTAGCTCCTGCAGCAGGGCATTCCAGAGGCTCGCTGCAAGCGAGGGCAGGGTGCTGCGCTGCAGGCGGCCGCTGTCGACACCGGGTTCGTCCGGGCGTCGCTCATGCCATCCACGCAGTGAGGCGATCACCTGCTCGCGCAATGCCTGCCAGTGCGAGGCGAGGATGACCACCGTGTCTTCGCGGGTGATGACGCGCTGTGCGCCTGCGGGAAGAACGATCCGGTCGGCGGCGCGCCGGCAGTAGCGCTGCAGCGCGGCCATGGCAACACCGAAGGGCGCCTGCTGCAACAGTGGGCCGATTCCCGCACCCGCGGCCAGTTGCTCCAGTGCTCCCAGCCATGCGAGCCGTGCAGGACTGCGCCGGCGCCGCTGTGGCGGGTCCGGATCGAGCACGAGGCCGCCGCCCAGCGTGTGGGTGGCCGCTGAATCGCGGGCAATGAAGCGGTCGCCACACATCGCACAGACCGGAGCATCGAACACCAGCTGCACCAACTGCCCATCACCGTGGTCATGGTCCTCCAGCAGCACCACATGGGCCTGCCGGTGCATCGTGCCCCAGTGGATATGCAGCGGTGCCCAGTCGCGCAACGGTGCGGCCAACGCGGACAGCCGCAACCGCACATCAACGCGGGTGGTGGCCAGCAGTGCGCGTGCGTCGGCGATCCAGTCACCGCGGCGGATGTCATCACGGGCGATGGCCGCCAGGTTCAGCGCGCAGCGCTGCCCGGCCATCGCGTGGTCACTGGCCTGGTTCTGCGCGTGGATGCTGCGTATGCGCACTTCAGTGGCGGCCGGCATCAGCTGCAGATGCTCACCCACCGCGGCGATGCCGCCGTGCACTGCGCCGGTCACCAGGGTGCCGTGGCCGGCCAGCGAGAACACGCGGTCCACCGGCATGCGGAACAGCTCGCTGCGCAGTTCGGCCTGGCGCGTGCTGGCGTCGTCCGCCGCCCAAGCGTGCAGCTGGGTACGCAGCGCGTTGATGCCAGCATCGTCGGGTGCGGTGCTGTTGCAGATGAACACAGGGGAATCCTGCAGCGGCGTGCCGGCCAGCAGGGCAGCGACCTCGATCTCGACCCGGGCCAGGCGCGCCGCATCCACACGGTCGATCTTGGTCAGCGCCACCGCACCGCGGTTCACGCCCAGCAGTTGCAGGATGGCCAGATGCTCGCGGGTCTGTGGCATCACGCCGTCGTCGGCAGCGATGACCAGCAGGGCGACGTCGATACCCGTGGCGCCGGCCACCATCGTATGCACGAAGCGTTCATGGCCCGGCACATCGACGAAGCCCAGCGTCGCGGCCGGACCTTCGACGTCCCCGCTTTCCACCGGGACATAGGCGTAGCCCAGTTCGATCGATATGCCGCGCGTACGCTCTTCCCGCAGGCGATCGGTTTCGATGCCGGTCAGTGCGCGTACCAGGCTTGTTTTGCCATGGTCGATATGCCCGGCGGTGCCGACGATCATGCCTGCAGCATGCTCCATTGGGCCAGGAAGGCCGCTTCGTCGGCGGGTTCCAGGCAGCGCAGGTCCAGCCACAACGCGTCATCGGCAATGCGGCACAGCACCGGGCGCGGCAGCTGACGCAGATGCCTGGCCAAGCGATCCAGTCCGCCACGGCGCGCGCTGGTAATGCGCAGTCCGGCGCTGGCCAGCTGCGCCTGTGGCTGGGCGCCGCTGCCGATCTGGCTGTGCATCGAAGCAGGCTCGAGGGTGTAGTCCGCCGCCAGCGAGGCACGCATCGGCTGCAGCAGGCGCTGGGCCTGCGCATCGATATGCTCCTGCGTGCGCGAGAGCGTGCGTAGTGTCGGCAGCCGCTGTGCCAGCAGCTCGGGTTCGCGGTACAGGGCCAGCACCGCTTCCAGTGCGGCCAGGCCCATCTTGTCCATGCGCAGTGCCCGCTTCAGCGGGTTGCGGTTGATCCGTGCAATCAGGTCGGCGCGGCCGGCGATGATCCCGGCCTGGGGCCCGCCCAGCAGTTTGTCGCCACTGAACGAAACCAGATCGGCGCCGGCCGCCAGTGCTTCCTGCACGGTGGGCTCGTGCGGCAGGCCGAAGGCCGCCAGCTCGCACAGGCTGCCACTGCCCAGGTCCACCACCAGCGGCAGGCCATGTTCGTGCGCGATCGCAGCCATCGCCGCGGTGTCGACCTTGGCAGTGAATCCGGTGATCGCGTAGTTGCTGGCATGCACCTCCATCAGCAGCGCTGTGCGCGCGCCGATGGCGTTGGTGAAGTCGGCCGGATGGGTACGGTTGGTGGTACCCACTTCCAGCAGCCGCGCGCCCGCGCTGCGCATCACATCGGGGATGCGGAAGGCACCGCCGATCTCCACCAGTTCGCCGCGCGACACCACCACCTCGCGGCGGTTGGCCAGGCTGTTGAGCAGCAGCAGGACCGCCGCCGCATTGTTGTTGACCACGGTGGCGGCTTCGGCGCCGGTCAGTTCGCAGATCAATGCCTGCACCCGCGCATCGCGGTCACCGCGACGGCCACGGATGACGTCGAACTCCAGATCCACCGGCGCGGTCATCGCGCGGGTGACGGCCTGCACCGCAGCCTCGGGCAGCAATGCGCGACCCAGGTTGGTATGCAGTACGGTGCCGGTCAGGTTGAACATCGGTTGCAGGTCCAGCCGTGCATCGGCTGCCAGTGCGGCCTCGACTGCCGTCGCCAGCGCCGGGCCGTCGACCGCTTCCTGCAGCTGCGCGGTCGACAACTGACCGGCGCTGATACGGTCGCGCAGCACCTGCAGGTGCGAACGCAGCAGCTGGGTGATGCGGCTTCGACCGTGGCCTTCGATCAGTGGCGCCAGTGCAGGCAGGCGCAGCACCCGGTCCAGCGAGGGCAGGGCGGCGGCCGATGCCGGGGCGGGGGGCATGGCTGTCATCGCCTCAATCGCCGTCGGATTGCCATAGCAGCGGATTCTGGCTGGCACGCGCATAGCCTTCCTCGGCCAGCAGCAGATCCAGCGCCAGCGTGCCGAGGTCATCGGCCACCGGCTCCAGTGACGGGTCTTTCTCCAGATACAGGATCTTGCGATAGCTGTGGCAGTGGTCGCAGGTCTCAGCGCGTACCGCGCTCTCGCGCACCGCCTCGCCGCTGTCGCCGTCCACATCGGCCAGGGCGCGATAGGCGATGTCCTTGCCGGCGGCACCACACTGGCTGCACTGCACGCGCACGTAGTGCCACTGGCAGGCGCACAGCGAGCACGACAGGTAACGGTACGATGCATAGGGTGGGCGTGCCTGCACCACGCTGGTCACCGGCAACGTGCCGCACAGCGGGCACAGCCCTGGCGCATCAGCCAGCGGCTTCAGGTCGATAGGGCGGAAGCTGGCTGCGAGCACCGCCCAGTAAACCTGCAGTGCGTTCATCACCAGCAGTGCAGCGACCGCATCCACCGATGGCGCGTCATCACGCTCCAGCACGGCATGGGCCTGCGCATCCAGCCAGGCATCGTCGGCCGCGGCGACGCGATGCAGCTCCTGGCGGGTTTCCACCGGCAGCCCGGCCTCGTTGGCACAGTGCTGGCACAGCGTGCGCAGCCAGTCGCGCCAGCGTCCATCCAGGTGAAGCGTGTTGGCCGGCCGCAACGGCATGCCGGCACCGGCCGCCGCACTCGACTGCTGCGCACGTGCCTGCCATTGCAGTGCCTCGCGCTGTTGCGGTGTCAGCCCGTCCAGCAGCGCCTGCTGTGCATCGGCCAACGCCGCCAGCAGCTGCAGGTAGCCGCCGATGGCACTGTGCGCGGCCAGGCTGCGCAGGCGCGTCGCGCGCTCAGCGAACAGTGATGTGACATCGGGCAGGATGATGCGCGGAACATCGCGCGAGTCGAGCGTCTCGATCTCACCGGGTTCAAGGATCCGTTGCGCCATGCAGGGCCAGCCAGAAGAACCAGGCTCCATCCTCGCCGTTGTCAGCGCTGGCGTCCAGCGTGTTGCCGGCCATTTGAAAGGTTGGGGTCAGATCCGTTTTCCACAGGAAAACGGATCTGACCCCATCGGTTGGTTGAAAGTGGATCCCGAGCGTTGGTCGGGATTCGATCAGTGCCGACCAACGGTCGGCACCCACCGACAGATCGCGGCCAACTGTCGAGGGCGGGGTGGGGCCGGTTGCGGGGGCGTGAACCGCATGGGCCCGAGGCATGCTTCGGGCGGGTTGGGCAGGACGCCCAACCCCGGTCTTGCCGTGTGCGCAGGACAGCGCACACGAGCAAGCGGCGACCGAGCTTACATGGGTGAGGGCGCTTTGCTTGCGAAGCACTGCTTCGCAAGCGCCCGAACGCACAGC